>CAZDDI010000071.1:0-18762 GCA_964504195.1 uncultured Anaerolineales bacterium | reverse complement strand
GGGCTTCTCCGGTGCCTGAGCCTGTCGAAGGCCTCTGCGTTCGTCAAAGGCAGTCCCGCAAAACTAACCCTGTAGGATGCTCACAACACGCCTATTGATGGCTTTGACAGGGCGACTTTGGCGCGATTGCCAATTTAAGCTACATTTCTGCAACAAGTGGTCAAGCGAGATAGCCCTACGGTTATTTTACCTTTGTGTGGTTTTATGTTACAATAACAGCAGATTAAGTTTGATTAATGCTGTTTACAATGGGACGCCAAACCTAGACATATAAGGAGTTGGCCATGGCCGATAATGTTGATCAAGACCCCAAACCACTGTTTAACCCCGGTAAAGCCGAGTGGCTTAAGAAAAAAGGCGGACGCGCATTGGATGAAGGCCAACAAGCTTTGATTCTGGCGATGGCACAACTAGAGACGCAAATGGGGCACGAGCTCAACCCCGAAGAAGCAGCGGCAGTTGAAGCTTTGACCGCGCAAATGGGAGACTTCGATCCGACAGCCATTACTCAAGCTGTTGAAAAAGTCGTTTCGACACCAGCCGATCCTGACCGCAAGCTCACCTGGCCGGAACTCAAACGCAAGAAACGCTAATACTTGCCAACACAAAACGCGGGCGCGCTGCCAAACAGCACGCCCGCGTTTTGTATTCTGTATCACTCATTCTTTGTGCCGCCCCCACAAATCCACAATGACCACCAGGGCCATCAGCAGCAGCGGAGCTGTCGTAAGCAGCGGCGAATCGGTTTGCAGTTGGTACGTCGGACCAGAAACTGGGTGGACGATTTCGCCCAACCATACGCCCGACTCCTCGGCCACGTCCCGCGCAGCGGGCAACGTGAACAGCTCATAGAAGGCTGGGCCATAGCGCCGCCCCCGCGCCTCAAAGCGGTTGCCCTCCATCAAGTGAATGCGATAGCGCGGCAACTGCAACCGCAAGCGATCCACCAGATGCCACCGCTCTTCGATACGGGCCAGCTGCGGATGCTCGCGCGTCTCGGCGAACAGATTGTATCGGTCACCCAACCACCACCCACGATCCTCCCAATGCAGTTGTCCCACGCGCTCATTGTTTGAGCGGCAAAAGTGGATGCACTCCGGTTGGGACGTCTCAGCGGCATCCCAAGTCGCCAACAACTTGAGCGCGCCAGACGGATCCGTAAGCCGGTAACGGTAAGGATAGACTTCCGAGAAGGCATCGCGGTAGAGATGGTAGATCATGCTGCTACCCCATCGCCCGCACTGAGCGAGCGTAGGAACGCCTCGGCCACCGCGCGGTTGACGCTCTTGGCCTGCCCGGCCTCGGTACTGGCCGTGACCACGCCCATATCCGTCATCAAATCCACCAGGCGCGCGGCGCGGGTATAGCCGATCCGCAACCGCCGCTGAAGCAAAGAAATAGAACCACGATTCTCCGCCAGAATGATCTCGACGGCAGTAGGCAACAGCTCATCCTCGAAACCGTGCCCCGCAGCGGGTTCCTCAAGTTCGGGGAAAAGCGGTGGTTGCACCAACGTCTGCACCAGCCCTGGCTCCGGCTGAGGCGCGAGCATCCCGTTCGGGGTCAGCCCACTCGGTTCAATGGCCAAACGCCAGTGCATGATGAGCCGATTCAGTTCATCATCGGACACGAACGCGCCCTGCAAACGCATCGGCATCCCCGCATCCGGCGGCATGAAGAGCATATCCCCCCGCCCTAGCAACCGCTCCGCGCCGGGCGTGTCCAAAATTACGCGCGAATCCACCGACGAAGCCACAGCAAAGGCGATGCGTGCGGGGAAGTTGGCCTTGATCAAGCCCGTCACCACGTCCACGCTGGGGCGCTGCGTAGCGATAATCAAGTGAATGCCGGTAGCGCGCGCCATCTGCGCCAAGCGACACAGCCCCCGCTCGGTTTCCTCCGGGGATTGCAGCATCAGGTCGGCCAGCTCATCTACGATCAAAACGATGTAGGGCAGCGTCTCCTCTTGGGCCTTGAGCGCCCGCTGATTGAAGTCCTCGATGTTGCGCGAGCCGATTTGCGCGAAACGGCGGTAGCGGCTATCCATCTCGCGCATCACCCAGCGCAACGCCGGCACCACACGATCCACCTCCACGATGACGGGGGCCAGCAGGTGCGGGATGCCGGCGTATTGCGTCAGCTCCACGCGCTTAGGGTCTACCATCAGCAAGCGAAGTGTGTCTGGTGAGTTTTGCAGCAGCAATGCGGCAATAATTCCATTCACACAGACCGATTTACCCGAACCGGTCGTCCCGGCGATGAGCAAATGCGGCATGGCGCGCATATCGGCGCAGGCCGCCTGCCCGGAGACATCCTGCCCCAGCCCCAGGCGCAATGTCCCTTTGAGCTTGTGGAAGCCCTCGGACTCCATCACATCGCGCAGCGCCACCACAGACGGCTCGATGTTGGGGACTTCGATGCCGACCAGCCCCTTGCCGGGGATCGGCGCCTCGATGCGCAGGCGTTGGGCCGAGAGCGCCAGGGCCAGATCGTCAGCCAGCGCGGAGATTTTGCTGACCTTGACCTTGGTGGTTTTCCCATTACGCGCCGGCAAGAAGAGCGGCTCGACGCCAAACTGCGTGACCACCGGCCCCTGGTTGATTTCCATAACTTTGGAGGGCGCGCCCAGACTCGCCAGCGTCTCTTCGATGATGCGCGCCTGCTTGCGGATAAGATTCTCGCTATAGTCCTGTTCCGAGCCTTGCTCCAAAATGTCGGTGAGCGTGGGCAGCCGCCAGGTTTGGGAGGCCGTCGCCGGCAGCGCGATGTGCAGCTCGCTATCGCCGTTTTGATTGGCGCGTCCAGCGATCTTGATTTCCGGCTCGGTTGCGCGCCCGCGTTTAGCTGAGCGGGGACTAGCTGCTGGCGTATCGGTAGGCGCGGGCGGTGGAGAGGGTAAAGGCACCTGCCCCAACGCTACCGGTTCCGCCGTGCCACGCGCCGGACTACGACTCGTAATGGTAGGGCGCGGCTCGGAGCGGGGACTGAACAGCAATTGCACCGCTTCCACTGGAGACAACCCGGCAGTGAAGCTCAATACCACAATCCACAACATTGCCAGCGCGATACCCAATCCGGTGCGACCCAGCCCGCGCTGGCCCAAATCCCAGAGCAACGCGCCCAGCAAGCCACCACCCAGCCCCTCTTCAGCCATAGCATACGCGCCGCTCTGCGGCCAGACCAGAGTCGCAACAAAGTGCATAGTAGCGAGCGTCACCACGAAGCCCATGAGGATGCCGAGCACCTGCTCCGGCGCGGGTTGCGGGATACGGTCGCCGAAGCGCCGCAAAATCAACCACAGCCCCAGCCCGCCGATGAAAACCGGTACGGCAATCATCCCCCAACCAAAGAAACGGCTGAGCGCCGAAAGCCACATCGCCGGCAAGCGGCCCTGCTCGCTGGAGAGCAGGCTGAGAATGGTGAGCAGGGCCGTAAAGACCAGCGACAATCCCACTAGGTCGAGCTTCTGGTCACGGGTGAGGTGCAACTCAAAGAGCGGCTCGCGGGGCTTGGCCCGTGAGCGCGTCGTGCGCCGCGAGGAAGTGCTGCGCGATGTGCTTTTACTACGAGTGGTACGTTTAGTCATAAATCCAGTTAATCCGTGTATGTTTCCGACATGATTCAAATCAGGGAGATTTCACCGCAGAGTTCACAAAGGGCGCAGAGGCTTTCTGTTTCTCTTTGCGATTGAAATACTATCGCCATATCCCCCGCTCCCGTTATACCACAGTTTTATACTTGCAGAACATCGTGGAAAAGACAGGTTCTTTATTACTCACCCACTCACCCAATCTCCCCTTCCCCAGCGCTCCCTCTCCCCCATCAACCCAAGGCCATATCCATCGCTTCTTCGATGGAGCGCGCAGGGAGGAGTTCCAACCCGGCGGGGAGGCGCAAGTTCTGGCGGCGCACCTGGCGCGGGGTGATGACCTTGCGGAAGCCCAGGCGCGCGGCTTCGTTGAGCCGCGTCTCGAGCTGACCCACGGAGCGCACTTCGCCCGATAGCCCGATCTCCCCCACCAGCGCCAGATCGGCCTTCACGGGGCGGTCACGCACGCACGAGGCCAGCGCGGCAGCCAGCGCCAGGTCAGCAGCCGGTTCTTCGATTTGCAGGCCCCCCACGATGTTGGCGAAGATGTCTTGATCGCCCAGCCGCAAGCCCATGCGCCGGGTGAGCACGGCCACCACCAGCAGCAGGCGGTTGAAGTCCGGCCCGTTGACAGTGCGGCGCGGATTGCCGAAGCTGGTATGGCTCGCCAACGCCTGCACCTCCACCAGCAGCGGGCGTGTCCCTTCGAGCGTGATGGCGATGGCCGAGCCGGGCACGTTGACCATGCGCTCGGCGAGGAATGCTTCGGACGGATTGGCAACTTCCACCAGGCCCTCCTCGCGCATCTCGAACACGCCCACCTCGGCGGTGGCGCCGAAGCGGTTCTTCACACTGCGCAACAGCCGGTAGGTGTGAAAGGGGTCGCCTTCCAGATAGAGCACCGTATCCACGATATGCTCCAGCACCTTCGGCCCGGCAATCGCGCCCTCTTTGGTCACGTGCCCCACCAGGAAGACGGGGATGCCCCGGCTCTTGGCCCAGCGTTGGAAGCGCGACGTGGCCTCGCGCACCTGGCTTACACTGCCGGCAGCGGAGGTGAGCTCTTCGGTATACGCAGTTTGGATTGAATCTATAATCACGGCGCGCGGCGTGGGCGAAAGCTGCTCCGCCTGAGCCAAAATGCGCCCGGTTTCGGTCTCTGGCAGCATTTGAATGGTCTCGCCGGTGATGCCTAACCGTTGCGCGCGGATTTTAATCTGCCGGGGCGATTCCTCGCCGGAGACGTAGAGGACGGGTTGGGCAGCATCGCTCAGCAGCGCGGCAACTTGCAGCAGCAGGGTGGATTTGCCGATGCCCGGCTCGCCGCCGATGAGCACGACCGAGCCAGGGACGAGGCCACCGCCCAGCACACGGGCGAACTCGCCCAGCGCTACCGGGATGCGCTCCAGCGCGGCGTTATCCACCTCGCTGAGTGGTTGCGGGATGGCACGGGTTGAGCGCGCGCCGCTCGCGTGCCCTGGCTCCGTATCGGCAGCCAGGGTGGTTTCCACTAGCGTATCCCACTCGCCACAGTTAGGGCATTTCCCCATCTGCCGGGCGTAGCTCCAACCACATTGTTGGCAAATCCAGCGGATCTCAGTTTTGGGCATGGCGTCACCTCCAGCAAATCAGCAAATCGGCAAATCACAATGAGCGGGCTGATATGCTTATTATACCAGAACATTTGTTCTTAAGGTAGCGGAGAATAAGTCTCAGTAGATTGCGAATTTAGTGCTTTTTGACATTCCAGAAGCACGATAAATCGTGCTCTACGGAGACTACCGGTTCGGGAGGTAAATATCTAACCCCAAGGTGCGGGTGCTGATCCACACGGTATCGCCGAAGGCCGGGATGTGAACGAGGGCAATCGCCAGCGGTTCAGCGCCCTGGTAGCCGGAGTTGTTAGGACGGAAAAGGCGCCAGTGTACCCCGTCAAAGCGCGCGACGGCCCCAGCGGGTTGGGTAGGATGCGCGCCCCCCACCCACACAGCCCCCCCTGCCGTCGCAGTGATAGCAGTGACGGTGTTGAAGGGCAGATCGGAGTTGCCGGTGCGATAAAAAGCCCAGCTCTGCCCATCCCACGCGCCCAGACCCGCGCCGAGCGTGGCAGCCCAGATCCGCCCGTCGGACGTGCGAGCGAGCGCCACAACCCCGCGCCCCCAGTTCAAGCCCGCGCCCGGCTGCGTCCACGTGCCGGTGGCCGTATCGAACACGCTGACGCCTTCCGCTGTTCCGAACCATAGCCGCTCACCGGTAGCGTGCGGTTCGCTCAAGATTGCTGCGACGAAACCTGCACACAGCCCGGAGTTGTCCGGAGTGAAGGTCTCCCAGCCCTGCCCATCGAAAGCGGCAACACCGGCATTTGCGCCGATCCACACACGACCCGCGCGGCCCAGCGCCAGCGCGCGCACTTGCGCGCTATCCAGGCCATAATCCGCTGCGCGGAAAACCTGCCACTGCCCGGCGCGATAGTATGCCAAGCCAGCATCAGTACCTATCCACAGCCCCCCCACCCCATCATCGGCCAGCGCCAGCACGCGGTTATGCGGCAGCGGGGAATTGGTGGCAGTGAAGACTTCCCAATCGCCCAGCGGATTATCACCGGCGTAAGGTGTCCAGAAGGCCAGGCCATGTTCGGTTGCCAGGGCCACGCGCCCATCGGACAACGCAAGCAGCGTGTGGATGGTGTTACTGGGCAAGTAGGAATTGTATGTCGCCACATGCTGCCACTTGAGCCGTTCCAGGCTCACGGCGATGTTGTTGAGCATATACCCGCCGCCAACCAGTGTCACAAAGCCAATGGACAGAATCCAAAAGGCTTGGGGGGGGCGGATCAGCATCATATCCAGCCAGACTAGCGCATCATGTTGCACGCTGGCCCATTGATATGCGCGCCGCAGCATGGTGGCGGCAGCGAGGCAGAAGAGTGGCGCGAGCAAGACGGCGTATTGCGGCCATTTGGTGGGCCAGATAAACAAAAAGGCCAACGCCCCCGCCAACCAGATCACGCTCCACCGGCGCGCGCGCCACTCCCAGCCCAGCCCGATCAACCCCAGAATGAAGACCAGCCCATCCAGACCGGGCAGGAAGAAGACTTCGGGATGCCAGGGAACGGATTGTGAAATCCACACCAGCGGTTGATACCAGGGCAGATGGGAGGATTGCACATGCGCGCCCTGCGAGTATTGCACATGGAAGAAGAGCGCATCAGAGAGCCGCCCCACCGGATCGCGCCAGAGCAGGGGATTGAAGACGACGAAGGCCGCCGTTGCGGCAAGCAAATAAGTCAGCAGCCAGGGCCAGCGCGTTTTTTTCTCGCCGATGGCAAGAAAGGCCAGCGGAAAGATAACCGGGAAGTAGGTAAATTTCCCGGCAGCGGTCAGGCCCAGCGCCGCCGCCGAAAGCCAGAAGCGCACATCGCGGGGGGATTTGGCCCGCAGAAACGCCAGGACTGCCACAAGCGACATACACAACGGCAGGGCCTCCAGGTAGGCCTGGCTGGTATATTTGACTGTGAGCGTATGCACGGCCAACAGCCCCCCGGCCAACGGATCAAGCAGGGCAACAAGGAGCACGGCCAGGGTTCCGAACACTGTCGAAATGCCCCGCGCGATGTAGAGCGCGTCGGTCCACAAGGCATTGTCGCCCGCTACCAGCCACCCACTGCCGTAGAGCACCTTCACCAACGCGGGATGTTCTGAGACGCCCTGGTAATCCGCCACGGCATTCCAATCGCCCGCGCGCAACGCCTGCGCATAAGCGTAACCGGCATCCAAATAGACCGGCTCATCGGCGTCCACGGGCAGCATCAGCGCGGCCCAGCCGCGCACTATCAGCGCAAGCAACACCACGAACAACACGGGCCAGCGTCCGCGCGTCAAACGGCGAAAAAAATTAACAGCAAGCACTCTCATGCAATCACAATGTCCGCCGGGTCAAAATTCGGCGCGGGATAATCCATCTGCAAGCCTTCGAGCGTTTGCAGAATTATGTTGCTGATGACCAGATTGCGGTACCACTTGCGGTCGGCGGGCACGATGTACCACGGTGCCCAAGGAGTGCTGGTCTGGCTCAACACAGATTCGTAAGCATGTATATACTCGTCCCACAAAGCACGATCCTTGAGATCGTTCGGGTTGAACTTCCAGTGCTTGGTGGGGTCCTCGAGCCGGGATTGCAGACGCGCGCGCTGCTCGTCTTTGCTGATATGCAGGAAGAACTTAAGGATGGTGGTGCCTTCATCAGCCAACAGCCGTTCGAAGGCTTTGATGTGTTCATAGCGGCGGCTCCAGCGTTCAGGCGGGACGAGGTTCTTCACGCGCACCACCAGCACGTCTTCATAATGGCTACGGTTGAAGATGACGATTTCACCGTTACCGGGCGTCTGTTGGTGGATGCGCCACAGATAATCGTGAGCCAGCTCTTCCGGCGTGGGGACTTTGAAGCTCGCGACCTTGACGCCCTGCGGGTTCACGCCACGGAAAACGTGGCGGATCACGCCATCTTTGCCGCCAGTATCCGTTGCCTGGAGCACGATCAACAATTTATGCTTGCCCTGCGCATAGAGAAGTTCCTGTAAGTTGCGGAGGCGTTCGTTGAGCGCTTGCAGCGCCTTGCGCCCCGCTGCTTTTTTCCCTTCGAAAGTTTCTTGGTTACGTGGGTTCCACTCGGCTAAATCAATGCTTGTTCCTGGTGCAACGCGGTAAATATCCATAGGGCCTCCTATCGAATCACAAATCATAAATCTCAAATCTCAAATCACAGATCTCAAGTCACAGCTGACAATTGAAGGCAGGGGTTTCAAGCGGCTCGCTGATGGTTTCGGCAGGTTCAACCACCGGAGGTCAGGCATGAATAACGTCAACCAAGCGTATCCCCCACCCTACAAAACAACGCCCGATCTACCGGGCGACCAGCCCCGTGGTACGGGCGTTATCCTACAGGGCAGTCCGACTACACTACGGTTCAGGCGTCCCAAATACGGCATCCCGCGCCGCGCGGATTTCCTCCCATACCGGCAACAACACCTGCCCGCCGGTCGGCGTCGTCCAGGGTTCCACGCACGCAGCACCCAAAACCCGTGCCTGGAGCACGCTCTGGTCGAGCCGGGTGGCCTCGTTCGCCAGGCCGAGCAGCTGCGGCAGCGAAAGATCCGTCTGTACCATTTCGGAAAAAGTCGCGT
The DNA here is from genome assembly GCA_964504195.1 of uncultured Anaerolineales bacterium. Classification (GTDB taxonomy): domain Bacteria; phylum Chloroflexota; class Anaerolineae; order B4-G1; family SLSP01; genus CAZDDI01. The sequence continues at coordinate 9,991 of CAZDDI010000071.1, read as the reverse complement.
AGAGCTCCGGCGCACGGCGCAACAAATCGGGGAGCTGCTCCATCTGCCTGACTCGCTCCAGTAGCGCCAGCAGCACCTGTTGTTGCCGTTGCGCGCGCGCAAGATCGCCACCAGCAGCGTGGCGCGTGCGCACATAGCGCAACGCCATATCCCCATCGAAGTGTTGTAAGCCTGCCGGAATATGCAACGGGGCAAGCTCTCCATCCGCGCCCAGATAGTATGGATCATCCAGAGGTGTGTCAAGATACACCTCGATTCCACCGACCAAGTCCACCAGTTCCACGAAGCCCGCAAAGTTCACCACCGCGTAGTGGTCAATCGTCACCCCCAGATTGTACTCGACGGTTTCCACCGCCAGCGCAGGGCCGCCGAGTGCATAGGCGGTGTTAATGCGGTCGTTGGCATGACCGGGGATGGGAAGCCAGAGATCACGCGGGAGGGAGAGCATCCCGGCGCGATTTGCGGCCCGATCGAGCGTGAGCAACAGGACAACATCCGTGCGCGCGGACGAACCTGTATCATCTTCAGTATCTAGCCCCAGCACCAGCACCGTCACCCGTTGCGCGGTCGGCACGAGCGGAAGTGCTTGTCGGGGACGGCTGGGGACTTCGCCGTAGCCGCTGCGAGAGGGGGTAAAAGCGTCGGTAGTATCGCCGCCGCGCCACAGTTGTGCTCCGTAGCACCAGGCATCGCTTGTGGCGGAGCACGCATAGGGAGCCAGAGTTACAGGAGTAGTGACTGGAGTTGCACGGGGTGCAGCAGCTTGCGCGCGCGCCAAATGGGTGAGCCACAGCCAGGCTCCGCCCAGCGTCGCCAACAGCAAAAACGCACCGCCCAGCAATACCCAACTAGCCCGCCGCATCGCTACCTCCTACGGAACTAGACGCCGCTCTCCGCGCTTTTCTTGCGCCGGTCTAACCTGTGCTTACGCTTGTCAGAACGGCGTTCAGCCTGCGTGCCATCGGAACGATAGTAATGGTAATAATAGTAACCCTTACCGCCAGAAGAAGCCCGATTCAGCACAATACCCAATAGCGGCGTATGCACGCGGCGCAAATCCTCAGCGGCGTGCTTCACCATGCCCCGGCGCGTGTGTCCCGCATCCACAACAAGCAATACCCCATCCACCCGCGACCCAAGCACCGCCGCATCGGTCACGACCAGCGTGGGGGGACTATCGAAAAGCACCATATCGGCATGAACCTTGAGCGTTTCGATACAATCGGCCATCCGCTGCGACCCCAGCAATTCCGCCGGATTAGGAGGAATTGTACCGCTAGGCAGCAGCCAGAGGTTATCAACACCCGTAGGCTGTAGATAATCCAACACCCCCTGCTCCGGGTGAAGCAGCGCATCGCTTAGCCCGTGCTCGTTAGTAATCTCGAACAGCTTATGCAGCACCGGGCGGCGTAAATCCGTATCCACAAGAATTACCTTGAGTCCCGATTGAGCCAACACCACCGCCAGATTGGAAAGCGTCACGCTCTTACCCTCCGAAGGCGCGGGGCTGGTGATCATCAACGTATGCGCGGGATTGTCAACTGAGGAAAACTGAATGCTAGTACGCAAGGCACGGTAAGCCTCAACGATGGGTGAAAGGGGGTGTTGAATAGCGATAAGCTTATCAGAGACAGCATTGCCCTCAATCCGTGCAATGGCCCCCAACACAGGAGAACCCGCCAGTTTAGCGGCTTCATCCGCCGACTTGATGGTATCATCGAGAAACTCGATCAATGTAGCGCCGGCCACTGCCAAGGCCAACCCAATTCCTGCCGCCAGTAACACTGTCTGAGGGACATTGGGGCTGATAGGTGTGGTGGGTTGACTTGCTGGCTCGATTTGAGTAATGTAGTTTGTCCCCCCTTGCGCGGTCAGCAAGTATGCTGCATAGTTGGATTGGTAGGAGCTCAGCTTCTGCTCCAGCGCGCTGATATTGGCCTGATACTGCTGGATGGCGCGCGCACTGTTGGCCGCGTCGAGCTTGACCTGCTCTGCTTCTATAGCATCGCGCGTATCCTGGATTTTGTGTTCCAGATCCGCAAGCTGCTCCTGCACAAAGGTGCGGCGTTCCACTACCGCGGGGGACTCCGTGGGCGAGCGCTGAATCAGCTGGTTAGCGATTTCATTGGCTATAACGGAGGCGCGTAAGGCGTCAGTGTCGCGGTAACTGATCTCCAATAACTGTGTGCCGGGCACACTACGTGCAGAAACATTGCTACCGGAGGGCGTATATTGCAAGCCCAACGCCGCTTGCACCCCCTCGAGAATAGGGCGACGACGCACCATATCGGCGTAGGTCTGCGCCAGTTGCTGGCTAAGCCAGATATCCTGCGTGTTGGGATTGGCCTGCTGCAAGACCTGACCGATCATCAATGTGGTAGTCGCTTGATAGGTGCGCGGCACTCCCAGTGTGCCAATAAAGCTCGAACCGGCAGCCACCAGGGTGCAGGCGACCATCAGCCACCACCAACGCCGGACAATGTTCCAGTATTGTGTTAGTTCCATAAATGCACCTCACGTCCATTATAGCACAAGTAAGGAATTGGGTAGGCTCACCCGCACGTGACCAGCCCGCATAATAAAAGCCTTGCCCGTACATCCTGTAATGCGTATCAGAAGATCACGATTCTGGTGACCGTTAATGAGCTATTTTTGACCACAGAGAAATCATGAAAATCTCTGCAAACTCTGTGCCCCTGTGGTAAAATCCCGCCCACTCACTGTCTGTTTTCTGTATCTATATTCCGCAAGCTGATGACGGTGCGCTGAAGACCTTCAGCCAAATCAACCGTAGGCCGCCAGCCCAACTCCAGCTCGGCACGCGCGGCGGTCAAGTAAATGCGGGAAGTTTCCCCTACTTTGGCCGGGCCATGCACCGGTTCACCGTGGCAGCCGGTGGCTTCGCGCAGCAGCTCCCAGATGCGGTTGATCGAAGTACCTACGCCGGAGGCCAGATTGTAAATCATGCCCGACCCCCGCTCCAGTGTCAACAAGTTGGCACGCGCGCAATCTCCAACATACACAAAGTCCCGTTCCTGCTCGCCCGTTCCGTTGATGGTGGGAATCTCGTCGCGCAACATGCGATTGGCGAAGATCGCCACCACGCCGGCTTCGCCTTCGGGATTCTGACGTGGGCCGTAGACGTTGGGGTAGCGCAGCACCGTGTAATCCAGCCCGTAATTCTCGCGGTAGAGATAGCAATACTTCTCCACGATGTACTTACTGGCCCCATAGGGACAGAGCGGGTTGACCGGGTGGGCCTCATCGCAGGGCAGATACTCCGGTTCGCCATAGACTGCGCCGCCGCTGGAGATGTAGATGATTTTGCGCGTCCCACTTTGACGGGCGCATTCTAGCAAATTGAGCGAGCCGAGGATATTGTTATCCGCATCGAAGAGCGGCTCAGTCATCGAGCGTCGCACGTCCATTTGGGCGGCGTGATGGCTGACGACTTCCGGGCGTTCCTGGTCGAAAACCGCGTGTAGCTCCGGGGCACGGATGTCTACTTCGTAAAAGATTGCCGCCGGGTTCAGATTCGCGCGTCGCCCGGTGGTGAGATTATCCACCACCGCGACGTGATGCCCGGCCTCGATCAACAGATCCACAACGTGTGAAGCGATAAATCCGGCCCCACCGGTTACGAGAATGCGCATGGGTTCCTCCAAGTGTAGCGAATTAGCGAAAAGGCGAGAAAGCAAATCAGCGAGAGAGAAAATGCCGGCGGAGGCGCGTGAAAAGGGTTTCGATTGCCAGCGCTGCGAAGGGCAAGGCAACGGCATCTACCGGCAGGCGGTAGCGCACCATCGCCCAGGTGAAGATGTGCAGTGTGCTGTAGAAGAGGATGAAGAAGTACAGCAACGCTGTGGGTTCTGTAATGCGTAATGCGTAATGCGTGATGCGTGAAACGTGATTTACAGATTTTCCGGTTCGCTGACTCGCTCTGATTTGCTGATTTGCTGATTTGCTGATTTTGAGATTTAAGATCAATCCGTAGAGCATGAACGGCAGGAAGAGGCCGAAAGAGCCAACGCGCCCCAGGTTGTGGACAAGCGTGCTATCCGCCGTGGGCCAGAACTCGAAGTAGGCGCGCACCCGACTCAACGAGAGCAACAGGTAACGACCAGGATCGTCCAGGATAAACTGGAAGCCCTGGCGCAGTAGCGCTTTGTCTACCTGCGCTTCGTTCAGCCCATCAAGTCCGGGCGGGAGTGGGGCAGCCTCAAACTCGTGGAAACTTGTGCCGTGCATGGGATGCTGCGCTGAGTACATCGCGTAGCCCGTGTTGGAGTTGAGCAACAGGAATTGGCCGTAGACGCGGTAGTTGCGGTAGGTGAAGGGGGCGATGCAGGCAATGAGCACCAAGCCAGCAAGGAACAACTGGGTGATGGGGTGAGCGGGAGAGTGGGTGCGGGGATGATGTGGAGCAGCATAGCTGTTGATGAGCAGCCAGAGGAAGAGCACCGGCACCCACGGTAGAATGGACTGGCGCAACAAGGTAGCAATCCCCAGGCTTAAACCGAGTTCCAAAGCCAACTGCCAGGAGACAGATTCTCCAGCGCGCAGCCGCGCGCCCATCCGCATGGCGACCTCCAGAGACCAGAGCAAGGTGGTGATGTAGAAGGTTTCGGTCATGATGGTGGCGGCATACAGGATGAAGTAGCCGTAACCGGCAGCGCAGGCAGCGGCGATGAGGGGAAGGGTGGAAGAGGGGGGGAGGGGGCGAGTGGGTGCAGGGGCGAGTGGGTGAGAGGGAGCGTAAAAGAACAAAGTTTTGGTCAAACGGTAGACCATGGCGGGAAGTAAGATACCGCCCGCGACAGCCTGGAAGAGGCGCATTGCCAGCGGGTGTGGGCCAAAGATGCCGTAGACCGCCGCGACGATGAGGGAGTAAAGGAAAGACCAGTGTGCCGTGGGTGTGTTCGCTGGCGTGAAGGGATACCAGGCGCGAGAGAAGCTGAAGCCTTGCCCTTCAAGCAGCTGCATCCCCAGCCAATGATACGAGCGTTGATCGGTGAGCAGCGGCGGCGCATCCACGATGTTGCCGTAGTAGAGAGCAATCGCCACACGCAGGAGGACGGCTAGCGCCAGAATAATTGGAACGCTGATAAACGCAGAAAACGCTGATCTGGGACTGGATTGAGAAGCGTTCTTCTGCATTCTATTTAGACGGGTTTGAGCCACTGCATAGCCCCCTTGCGCGAGTTATCAAAAGCTTTGCGTTTGATTTCAGGCTTAGGGCCGAAATTCAACAGTAATCCGATTTCATAAGGCGTGGCTTTGAGATAATTGAGTAGTTGCGCTTCGTGTTCCTCCAGCAGGATCCTCACCGCTTTCAATTCCACAATGACCGCGTCGTTGACTACTAAATCAGCAAAGTATTCTCCAACCATTTGTCCACAATAGTAAACAGCGATGCGTTGTTCCTGCACCACTTCCAGGCCCAAATTTCGCAGTACGATAGCAAGGGAATTGTTGTAAACTCTCTCCTGGAATCCATAGCCCAGATGGGCATATACAGCATAGAACCCTTTGATGATTAGGTCGGTGATCTCGCTATGCTTGTACTCTGGCATGATTCGGTTTTCCTCCCAATCAGTGTTTATCTGCGTTTATCAGTGTCCCATATAGATAATCCCAGGCCGGATAGATGCGTTGCCAGTTGTAGCGTTCTTCCACCCATGCGCGCCCGTTCTCCCGCAGCCGTTCACCCAGCGCCGGGTCTTGCAACAAGCGCACTACGGCGGCAGCGAAATCTGCGGAGCTATCCGCCAGCAGGATGTTCTCCCCGTTGCGCACTTCGATGCCCTCAGCACCAATGGTAGTGGAGACGATAGGCAACCCCCACCCCCACGCATCCACAATTTTAACGCGCATCCCGCCGCCCGCGTGCAGCGGCACGATGAAGGCCGCCGCTTGCTTGAGATACGGATCGGGTTGGGGAACATAGCCGGTCACGTTGATGTTCCGTACCCGCTGCGGCAGGCTCTCTACCGTTGCCGGGGGGGTCTTGCCTACAATGATAAAGCGCGCTTCGGGAACCTGCTCTAAAATTCTGGGGAAGGCGCGCTCGGCAAACCAGAGCACGCCGTCAATGTTGGGGGGCCAGAACATGGTACCGAGATGCAATATGCTCTGGGGCGCAGCGACCCGCTCTACCAAAGCGCGATCCGCCGGATCAATGCAAATGGGAATCAGCGTGGAGTGGGCAGCGAGCCAATCGGCGCGCGCCGCATCCATAACAGAGAGAACGGCTTGCCGATCTTCGCCACTCACGAAGGCAACGTGATCAAACAAGGGGTATGTGTGAGCCTCGTAGCGCGCTAACGCCCGCGCTTCACGCCGATAGAGCGACTGTTTGATAGGGTTAGTTTCATACTCAGCCATGCGCGTAGGGATAAGATAGAGGGCATTGTGGGCATCCAGCACGGTCTTGGGCCTGGCTGCAGGACTAAAACGCCGGGCATAGAGCGCGTATTGCGCCATCGAGACTTGATCGGCGTGAATGAAGTCGTAAGCTTGCTCCCGCACCAACTTCCGGAGCAGTACGCGCATGGCAACGATTTCATCACGCACTACCACGAGAGGTTGCCCGGTCACGCCGGACAAGAACGCGGCGCGCACGTTGCGCAGCAAGGAGCGTTGCATTGGAATTGTGTGAACAGCATGGCAAACCGTAGCGAGGTGGGCCACAGCTTCGGGACGATCATCCGCACGCACGAACGAGACCAGGGTGACTTCGTGCTGCTGGGCAAGGTGGCGCAAGACGTAATACGCGCGGATCTTCGGGCCAGCATCCAACGGGTAGGGCAAGACTTGGGTGAGGAACAGAATTCGCGACACTGGCTCACATCCCCTTCATCAGCGCCATCACGCTACCGGTGCGCAACAAGATGCGCGCATCAAGCAACAGGCTGGCGTGCTTGATGTAGTAGAGGTCGTATTCCAGTTTGGTACGCGCATCATCCACGGAGTTACCATAATCGAATTGGACTTGCGCCCAGCCGGTGATGCCGGGACGGAGGGCGTGCCGCGCGCGGTAGAAGGGCAACACGCGCGCCAACTGCTCCACAAACTCAGGGCGCTCCGGGCGCGGGCCGATAATGCTCATCTCCCCCTTGAGGACGTTGAACACCTGCGGCAGCTCATCGAGCCGGGTCTTGCGCAAGAAATGCCCAATCCAGCTGATGCGCGTGTCATCGGCACAGGCCCAGACGGCTTCACCATTACACTCGGCATCGGGAATCATCGAGCGGAACTTGATCATAGTAAAGGGCCGTCCCCCCAGGCCCACACGCACCTGCCGGTAGAAGAGCGGGCCGGGGCTGGTAAGCACGTTCGCCAGGGCTACGATAGGGATGAGTAAGCCTAGCCCTAACAAGCTAACCAACGACAATCCGAGATCTACCCCACGTTTGGCAAACAGGTACAGGCGCTCACCCGCGTCATCGTCCATCGGCACGACCATTTGCAAGTCGCGCCCGATGTGCTCGACTGGAACACGCCCTAGTAGCCGCTCGTAGAGCACGGGCATGGTAGTAATGCGGAAACCCAGCTCGCGGCAACGTAACACGGCATCGAAGAGCTCCGATGCGATGCTATGCCGGTGCGTAATTGCCAGGACTATCTCATCCACCTGCTGCTGTTGCGCCAGAGCTACGAGCCGGTCACGGCCTCCCAAAACAGGAATGCCATTAAAGGCAACGCCGTGATAGCCAGGGTTGTCATCCACAAAACCCACCAGTGTATAACCAGTACCTCGAAAGGGGTTAGCATCATCGGGATGCTGCGCGAGGGCCTCGGCGAGCGTCCGCCCGGCATTTCCCGCCCCTACAACTAGCGCGCGTTGTACAAACCAGGGTTGCACGAAAAGACGCGCATACAGCACGCGCCAAGAGAGTACGGCGATAGCAGCCAAGCCACCAAAAATAAAAAGGTAGGTGCGGGTATGCAACGGCGGCGTAAGTACAGGAATCAAGGAGTAGATAAAGACAGCGCTAAACACAGCCAGGAGGCTGCTACGTGCGCTATGATAGGCGCTGGCAGCGCGGGCCAGGTTGTAACAATCGAAGAACACGGCTGTGAAGAAGCATACCACGGTGAGCGTCACGAACCACTTGATATTGGCACTCACAGCTGCCAACGTGAGTGGGAAATCAAAGGCTAAGCGAACCGCAACCAACAGAGCAAGGTTAAGCAAAAGCGTGTCTATAACAAATAACAATACCCGCCGCTCGGAGATTTTCATACGCAGGCCAGGTAATGCCAACCGCGTTCGCCGCCGCCGATCTGATTTTGTATTGTATGTTATTTCCTGCGCTGGTTCGGTGCGCTTCACACCAATATGCATGGCATTACCCCTGTTTCAATCCCGCAAGTCTAGCATACAGCTGCAACAATAAATTTTCTTCTCGGGGACGTTGTTGATTATACCATGTTTTACCGTTGCCTCCAAACTGTTGTAAACGGACAGTATCGCGCAAAGATTTATGGAATGCTCTCGCGAGCGCACCGGAATCGCCGGGCGGGACAAGCCAACCGGTTTCATCTTCGATCACATATTCCGGCAGCGCACCGGAGCGGGTGGCGATGACGGGCTTCGCGAAGTAGTAGGCCGCCGGGATAAGCGCGGATTGTGTTGCGCCGGTGTAAGGCAGAACGACGAGGCTGCACTGCTGGAAAAGCGCGAGGGCCTCGGCGTCTGCGATACAACGGTTACGGAGCTCGACGCCGGGCGGCAGCGCGCCCGGCCATAGTCGGGCCAGATCGCCGCCACCGGCCAGGATCAACCGCCCCGCCAGGCCCCGCGCTTTGAACTGCGCCCACGCTTCAAGCAGGACAGCCACGCCCTTGTAGGCTTCCAGCCGCCCAAAGAATAATACTGTAGGTGGTTGTGCATGATGGGGTGGCGGTTCTTTTAACTCGCCATTCGCCATTCGCAATTCATAGCTCAAAAACAGATGCAGAAGTGGCAGATAAGTAACTTTGTTGACAGACAGTCGCGCTTGATAGCCTTGCCCGTGGACGAGGATGTGATTGGCGGTGCGCAAGACTGCGCCATTCCACAGGTGGAGCAGAGGGCCGTAGGGCGAGCCGGGGTGCGGATCAAGATCATGCAAGGTATGGAGCGTGGGGATCCGGGTACGGCGCAAGAGCAGTGGATTCCAGAGGTGCGGGCCGGTGAAGTGGAGGAGATCGGGGGCGATATGGGCTAAAGTGCGGTGGAGCATGCGTACTGCGTAATGCGTACTGCGTAATGCAGCAAGGTTGAAACCGGTGTTGTGAGTGGTGATGGGGGTATGAACGGTGATGTTGGGCGCGTAGCGGTCGGCGGGATAGGTGGTGGTGGTGACGAGATGGACATCGTGGCCGGCTGCCGCCATGCGATTGGCGTAATCGGCGGTGTACTGGTGCATCCCGAAGGTGGGTGAGAGAAGGACGTAGCACAGGCGGAGGGGCGTGGGGGGGAGGAGGGAAGGGGAGCGGGGGTAAGATTGATCAGAGAATGAGATACTATACATTATGCCTTCCCTGAGAAAAAATCCAGGTACAACGCACTTGAGAGAGCACGTTGCACGTTATCGTTATCCATCGTGCCCATGAAGAAGGCGAAGTTATCGGTCTGATCGCGCACTGGCTCGCTACAGGGCCGCTCGCTGGCGAAGTCACAACCGGGTTACTTTCATAGTAACTACTCAGGCTCAAACTTTAGCTGTCATTGCGAGCCGCGTCTCCGTGGCGTCCATTCGTCTGCGAATGGCGCAATCTCAACTATGAACGAAATTGCTTCGCCGCAGACGGCTTGCAATGACAAAGGCTGAGCAATTACGATAAACTGGCTTTACAGCGCCGTTTACGAAACGTCGTATAGCCCGGCAGACTGCCCTGAACATATCGAAGCGGTTGACCAGCGGGCGTGGCGGCAATGGTGAATATGCGATAGCGCAAAAACCACCCTGTCAATTATCAATACTCGACGTAGTATGTAGTACAG
>CAZDDI010000070.1:0-19366 GCA_964504195.1 uncultured Anaerolineales bacterium | reverse complement strand
AAAAAATCCCCCCTTTCCCCCGCAAGCGGGGGAAAGGGGGCAGGGGGATAGGGGGTATCATTTTATTTTTAGAACGACCCACTTGACACAAAACCTTATTTACGGATTAATTTCTTAAAATTCATAAGCCGACTCCGAAATAAATCGTCAGGCGACTACTTGACTAAGGACTGCAAACTACCATGAGCCAAACCATCCTTGTTGTAGATGATGAAATGCAAATTGTGCGCGTGCTGCGCGGCTATCTGGAGCAGGCGGGCTATCGCGTGGTCACGGCCTACAACGGTGAGGAAGCCCTCTACACCGCCCGGCAGGAGCACCCCGACCTGGTCATCCTCGACCTGCAGATGCCCAAGATGGACGGCCTGGAGTTCACCCGCCGCATCCGCGCCGAACGCCCGGAGCTGGCGATTCTCATGCTCACGGCGCGCGTTGAGGAACTGGATCGCATCGTAGGGCTGGAGCTGGGCGCGGATGATTACGTCACCAAGCCCTTCAGCCCGCGCGAGGTGGTGGCGCGCGTGAAGGCGGTGCTGCGCCGGGGACAGGCGCCGCCCGCTTCCGCCGTGCTGCGCGTGGGCGCGTTGACGCTTGACCGCGACCGCCGCGAGGTGACGCTGCGCGATGCGCCCGTGGAGCTCACCCCCACCGAGTTCGAGCTGCTGGCGACGCTCATGGCCGCGCCGGGGCGCGTGTTCTCGCGGGCGGCCCTGCTCGAAGCCGCGCAGGGCGTCGCCTTCGAAGCCTACGAGCGCACCGTGGATGCCCACATCAAGAACCTGCGCCGCAAACTCGAAGCCGCTCCGGCGGAGCCGCAGTATATCGTGACGGTACGTGGCGCGGGCTACCGCCTGGAGGATCCCGAAACGCCATGAGCCTCTATCGAAAGGGCGTGCTGGCCTTTGCGCTGGTGATTCTCATCGCCGTAGCGACGGTGCTGCTGCTGGTGAGCCGCCAGACCGAAAACGAGTTCCGGCAGTACGCGCTGCTCTACAGCGGACGCGCGCAAAACATCGGCGCGGGCCTAGCAGCGTATTACCAGACTCACGGCTCATGGGAGGGCGTGCAGGCGGCGTTGCCCACGCTCGCGCCGGTCGCCGGAGGGCCGCAGGGCCAGGGCGGGCGCGGCGCGGGGCGCGGCAGCGGGCAGTCGGGCGAGCCGGGCGCAGCGGATTTCTGGGATTTCCGTGTGGCTGACGCCGCCGGGCGCATTGTAGCGCACCTGGAGGGGCCACCCGAGGGCGCGCTGAGCCGCGCAGAATTGGCGCGGGCGCTTCCCATTAGTGTGGACGGGGAAACCGTAGGCTACCTGCTCCCCGACGCGGTCGTAGCGCGTAATGTGCCGCTGGGCGGCCCGGAGCAGCAATACCTGAATCAGGTGCGCGCCGCGCTATGGACGGGCGCGGGTGTGGCCTTCGTGGCCGCGCTGTTGGTGGGTGGCCTTCTGATGCGGGGCATCGTCGCGCCGGTGCAGCGGCTCACCCGCGCTGCCGAGCGCATCGCGCAGGGCGATCTGGACGTGCGCGCCGCCGTCGCCGCCCGCGACGAGATCGGCCAGCTGGGCCGCGCCTTCAACACGATGGCCGCGAGCCTGTCCCACGCGCAGACGGCCCGCCGTGCGCAGACCGCCGACATCGCCCACGAGCTCCGCAATCCCCTGGCGGTGCTGCGCGGCACGCTGGAAGCCATCAGCGATGGCGTCTATGCGCCCACGCCGGAGAACCTCGATCCCGCGCTGGCACAGGTGCAAACCCTCACGCGCCTGGTCGAAGACCTGCGGGTGCTGGCATTGGCGGATGCAGGCGAGCTGCGTTTGGAACGTCAACCGCTGGCTCTAGCCCTGCTGCTTTCGCGTGTGGTGGAAGCCCATCGTGTAGCGTTGGAAGCGCAAGGGCTGACGCTTACCTGTGTGTTGCCCGCGTCGCTGCCAGAAGTGGTGGGTGATACCGACCGGTTGGCGCAAGTGGTGGGTAATCTCCTGGCGAATGCGGCCCAGCACGTCCCGGCGGGGGGCGCAGTGCGGCTGAGCGCCCGCGCCGACCAACGCGGCGTACTGGTGCAAGTCGCTGATAACGGGCCGGGCGTATCGGAAGCCGAGCTGCCCCGCCTCTTCGAGCGCTTCTGGCGCAGTGATCCCGCGCGCAGCCGCGATACCGGCGGCTCTGGCCTGGGTCTGGCGATTGCGCGCCGTATCATCGAGGCGCACGATGGGCGCATCTGGGCCGCGCCTACACCTGGCGGGGGACTGACGGTGGCGTTTTGGTTGCCGGCGCGCTGATTTTGGATTTACGATTTTAGATTTTGGATCTTCAGCTTCCTGCCCTGTTCTCCCCATCCCAATTCCACACAGCTTTCACCGTTTCTTCATCCAGCCTTCACACAACGCTGTTATGATAGAGCCAAGTTTACAAAACGGAGGTGTTATCATGAAAGCGAAATTGAATTACCTGGTGGATGCGTTGATTGCCCTGGCCTTTTTGATCTCGGCGGGCACAGGGGTTTTGTTCCTGATCCTGGGATCGGGCGGGTATCAGGGCGGCGCTAATACCGCGTTTGGGGGCACCTTCCTGGGACTGAGTCGCTGGGTGTGGAGCGATCTGCACACCTGGGCCAGCCTGATTATGATTGCTGGCGTGCTGCTCCATGTCGTGCTGCACTGGAAGTGGCTTGTTTGTGTGACCAAGCAGGTCTTCACCAAACCGCAGCCCCGCATCGCGCGCGAAGAGAGCTGCCCGGCGTGAGGAGCAGTTTGTAGAGAGCCGTTCGTAGAGAGCAGTGAACAGTCACGGTGCGCTACGCCCAAACTGCTCACTACTCACCAATTACTATTTTCACAGGAGGTTTGAAATGATGTCGAAGATTACAGTGGCGTTGGTAGGTATTCTGGCAGTGGCCCTGGTGGCAGGGATGGGGGACATCCTCTTGCGGCCGGAGAGCGCGATAGCGCACGGCGGCGGCGGGGATCGGACTTCGCGGACGGCGGAACGCGCCCTCGAACGCGGCGGTGGCAATGGCTTCGGGCAGGCCGTGGCGGAAGCCGCGCGTAGCGGTGGCGGGCAGGGGCGAAACGCGGCTGTCCTCGAAGCGGTGCGCGGCGGCGGACGTGGACAGGAGAATGTGACGGGCGAAGCGCTGGGGCGCAACGCCAACACCCCCATCGAGCATGAGGTGGGCGTGCTGGAGACCGTGCGGGGCGTGGTCATCGTCAGCGATAGCGAGATTCTGGTGCGCTCCAGTGATGGCAGCGAGGTGCTGGTGGGCTTGGGGCAAGCCTGGTACCGCGAGCAGGCTGGTTTCAGCATCGCGGTGGGCGATGAGGTAAACGTGATTGGTTTCCACGAGGACGGCGAGTTCAAGGGCGTAACCGTCGAGAACGTGACCAGCGGCACCGCCATCACCCTGCGCGACGCGACCGGCCGTCCCGCGTGGGCCGGGCAAGGCAACCGGCGCAATAGCCAACCATAGAGCAGAGAAAGTTTCGCGGACGAGCAACGTCACAAGCCCATCTTTTTGCCTTAGCTCCCTGCTGCTCCACGTCTGTGTGGAGTAGCAGGGAGCTAATTTTGTGTGTTGTGCTCGCGGATACTGGGGCTGTGCGAGGTTTATTCCAGAATATGCCAGGGCAAGCGCCCGGTGTAGAGTTCCAGCCTCCGCGCCTGACGATGCTGCGCGCCGCAGTTGGCACAGGTCAGGTAAAGGTCCCACTCAGCGTCATAGCCCGTCCCACCTCCAATCGCGCCGCTGAGGTAGAGCGCGCTTTCGTCGCACTTGAGGCAGCGGCAATGCTCGCGCAGATAGATACGCCGGGTGTTGCTGGTGGGCGTGAAGCCATCCTTGTCATTGGCGTAGACGCCGCGCAGGCCGTGACCGTCCGGCGCGATCTCCCCCACCGGCGGCGAGAGTGGACGCAAGAGCGCCACGATTTCACTGTGCTCATAAGAGAGTGCGAAGTGCAGCGGCGTCCAACCCGCAACCGCCCCTGCGTGAGCCGCGCCGCCGGGTCGGCGCCGACCTTCAAAAGCGCGCTGACGATAGCGGGATTGGCCTGTCGCGCAGCTTGATGCAGCGGCGTATCCCCTTTTTGTCCGTTGCACGCGTTTATGGCTGCGCCGCGCGCTGCCAAGGCGCGCACCACCCCAGGTATCCACCCTGCGCAGCCAGATGTAGCGGCGTGTAGCCTTTGACGCCCTCGCGCCCTACCCGCGCCTCCACTTCTGCGCCGTGCTCCAGCAACAAGAGCGCCACTTCTGGATGTTGGGGCAGGCCGCGGCTCAACAGGGTCTCGCCGCTGCGAGTCACCACGTTGATTTCACCGCCGGCGGCGCACCATGCTTGCAGCAGCTCCAGCGCGCCGCTGCCCGCCGCCGCGTGCAAAGGTGTGTAGCCGAATTTGTCCACGTGCAACATATCCGCGCCGTGCTCGCGCAAGAACTGCGCAAAGTCCCAGTGCTTGTAATTGAGCGCCACGCCAGCGCGCCGCTGGCGCCCACCGCGATCAGCATCAGCTCCACCGAGGCCCAGCGTTGACCGCGCGTGGGCCAGGGCGAGGTGAGCGCCAACCACAAGATCGCCAGCCACACGGCGCTGCCTTCCCGCACGAAGGTCTCCACGACAAAGCCGAGCGTCAGCACACGTCGTCCTCCAGGAAGAGCTGGACGATATGCGCGCCCAACTCGACCCCCTCGCCGCCCAGATCATGCAGCAGATTGCCAGCATCACCGCCCGACGCGACAAACTCACCGATGGCTACCTGGCCGAACTCATCCCCGATGCCGAGTACCGCTTCCGGTACGTCGCTCTCGATGATAAAATCGCTTCTCTGCGCAAGCAACTCCGACAAAACAGCTTTGACTTTGAGCGTATTATCGAAAACGCGCTGGGGATGTTACGCGAAGTGGCCGATTCCGAACTCAAAACACAAAAGCGCATCCTGGGCACCCTCATCAAGCGTCTTGAAACGGCAGATGGTCACCTCACCAAAATCGAACCCCGTGAATGGGCGCGCCCTATCTGAAACCAGCGTGGTATTGGACTTAAACCCTCTTTGAGGCACACAGCATGCAGGCAAGAACGTGAAATGAAAGCGGCTCCCTGATGGGGCCGCTTTTGCGTTGTGCTCAGGCAGTACGCTTAGGCCGTTCCAAGCATTAAAATCATCGCAGTGGAAGCAAATCGGCTGCCTTTTGCGCCACCGGCTCAAAGCGAGCTCCTTCCAAAATGCAAATATGTATTCGGGCAAGGCCATCCTCGGCAGGCCCACCCTGGTCAAAACGCTCATGCCCACTTAGAGCCACGGCACGCACGGGGAGCAAGTCGCCCCTTGACGGCTCCAACGTATCCAGCACCGTTGAAACGGTCTTTGAACCGCTCCCCCCACCCTTAACCATGCCGCTACCGCTGCTCTCAACAAGTCCTTCTTCACTAATTGTCTTTGCTCGTATTCGTCATCTCTTCTGGCTCCCCCCTCATCGGCCTCATGTCTATCCTTTCCCCAAAACTAAAACGCCCCAGCACTAAGGGGGCGATAGTTGTGCCAGCAAACCACGGTGAATAGTTTGTAGCGTTTCCAACGTGTATACATGGCCTAACGTATGGATAAATGCTGGCGGGTTCGGGGTGAGCGCCCACACTTGCCGTACCAGAGGGCCGATCGGATCCGCGCCGGATGCGCCGCGCGCTTCCGCGTATGAGCCATGGAAAGCAAAGTACGCCTGGTTCAGACGGCGCATTTGATACCCTTGCGCTACAAAACTGCGACGTTGCGCTTCCATGTAGGCTTCTGCTGCTGCCACTTGCCCTTCAGCCAGCAGCTGATCTACCTTTTGTCGGGTGCGGTACATCTCCTCGCGGAAGTTGAAGTGCGGTGTGACAGTGTCCTGACGGGCGGTGGCAGTGAACGGCTGGGGAAGCGATTTTTCATAGCTGAACAGGGGGGCGTAAACACGCAGATAGGTTTCCTGTCCGGCCCAATTGCCGATAAGCGAGGCGATGGTTTCGTTAAGGGTACGCGTCTCTTGTGAGGCATCGTACTTACGGCCCAACGGATACAGGAGCATGTAGTGGTGTGCCCACTCGTGCGCCTTCACATCCAATATCCATTCTAACCAGCTGCTCTCTTGTAACATCGCCGGATATGCAGCCAGCCCGCCAATGCGGGTGATGTAGACCGAGCGTTCAGGTAGCGCGGTCTCGATTTGTTGCTCTAGCGCGACCTGGTCGCCGGTGGTGAGGGTCGGGAGTAATGCCAGTGTATACACGTTCTCAATGCGTTCACGAGGGGAGAGGATCATCATTTGGGGGAGTGGTGTGAATGTGCCACTGAGGGGAGGGAATAACTGCCCCAACCAGCCGAAACCCGCATCGCTCAGTGTTATGGCGATTTGCTCACCAAGAATGGCTTCAGCCAGTGGAGCGCTTTGTTTTAAGATTGCCCGTGTCTGGGCCAGCGACTCGGCCTGGGCTGCGATGACGTGTTCTGGATCGTGGATAGTGGGGTCGGTGTAAATGCGGTTGATCTCGGCGGTGAGTTGCTGCGCGGTAGCTACATCATCCAGATAGGTCAATACGAAGCGTGCGCGGCTGGTATCATCCATGAACCGCTGCGGGGCCAGCAGTCCGTAAGCTACCTTGCGGGCTATCGCTTCCACTTCCCAGGCGTAAAAATTGAACTGCGCATCCCCGCTTAGCATGAGCGTGATCCGTTTATCGTCAAGGCGTGGGCTGGTAGCGCCGGCCAACAGGAAGAGGAGGGCCAACATCCACAAGCCTATATCCGCAACGCGGGTGAAGCAAGTTTTCTCTGAGTGATGCATGCTTGGAGTGTAGCCCTGATTGCTCAAAGTGCAAGATTGCAGGCCACGAGATGGCGAAAATCTTCCGGTTGTCTTTTTTACTCTTTTGACTATACTGTTTGCGGTAGATCGCTATGTGGTACATGTATGTTTTGCGCTGTGCGGACGATTCGCTCTACACCGGTATCACCACTGATCCGGCGCGGCGGTTGCTCGAACATCAGGCTGGGCGGGGCGCACGCTATACGCGTACGCATTTACCGGTGACACTCACAGCGCTCTGGGTATATCCTGATCGCTCGGCAGCGGCCCGTGCTGAAGCGCGCTTCAAGCGCCTCTCGCGTGCGGCCAAGCTTATCTGCTTGGCGAGCCGAGAGCCGTACGCGGATGGGCCACGAGAAGAAATCGCATTGAAAGGTACATCATGACAGCCATTCTCGAAGTCAAGGATTTGCATAAAACGTATCGTAAGGCCCGCCGGCCTGCGGTGGACGCCCTTACTTTTGCAGTAGAGGCGGGCGCGATTTACGCTTTCGTTGGGCCGAACGGGGCCGGGAAGACTACAACTATTCGTATCCTTACCACCTTGTTGCGCTTCGATCGGGGCGATGTGCGGGTGGGTGGGTATCGCGTGGATACGCAACCCCGCGATGTGCGTCGTATTCTAGGTTATATCCCTGACGAGTTCGGTCTGTACGATGAAATGGGGGTGGCCGAATACCTGGAGTTTTTCGCTGATTGTTATAAAATCGCGCCGGAAAAACAGCGAAGCATGGTAGCGGATTTGTTGGATCTGGTGGGGTTGGCGCACCGGCGAGACGATGATGTGCGCACCCTCTCGCGGGGGATGCGCCAGCGGTTGGGCGTGGCGCGTGCGCTGGTACACGATCCGCAGTTGATTATCGCTGATGAGCCGGCTGCCGGGTTGGATCCGCGCGCGCGTGTTGATTTGCGGGACATTCTGCGCGCGTTGCAGGAGATGGGCAAGACGATCTTCCTCTCGTCGCATGTTCTGCGCGAGTTGGATGAGGTCGCCACCCATATCGGTATTGTTGAGGAGGGGCGACTGGTTGCCTCCGGCCCGCTGGAACAGATTCGTGCCCAATTGCGCCCGCACCAGCGCGTGCGGATTGCTTTCCTGGGTGCGCATGGGGCCGCGCACGCCTGGCTCGAGGCACGGCCAGAAGTGCAAACGGTTGAATCTGTCACTGAAGGTAACGGCAATGGTAATGGGGGTGGGCTGCTGGTAACGCTGACGGGGGACCGGCAGACGCTCGTTGCTCTATTGGCGGAGCTGGTAAGCGCGGGCTTTCCGGTGCTTGCTTTCACTGAGGAGCGTGAGACGCTGGAAAGTATGTTCCTCAATCTCACGCAGGGGATTGTTTCATAGATTGGCCCTACGGTTGTAGCGGTGCCTTTAGGCGTTCCAGTGTGGAGTAGAAAGCGGCTAAAGCCCTCACTACCGACCCATTTTGACCCTTGAATAGCCACGTGGCTTAACGAAAAGCGCAAGTTAGTAACAGGTAGGTTGCCGGTGGATGTAGCCTTGTATGTGCATATTCCCTTTTGTCGGCAACGGTGCGCGTATTGCGATTTCAATACTCATGTCGGGTTGGAGTCGTTGTATGTGGATTATGAGCGTGCTCTGACGCAAAATCTAGCCCGGTTGGCGACGCGCTATCGTGAGGCGAGCATTCGCACGGTCTACTTCGGCGGTGGTACGCCCTCACTGCTGCCTCCGGCATTGTTTTCCCGTTTTTTTACGTCCCTTGCTCGTTACTTCACGCTCGCCGAAGATGCCGAAATTACTTTAGAAGCGAATCCCGGTACGGTGGATGTGGCGAATTTGCAGCAGTTGCGCCGTATAGGCGTCAACCGGTTGAGCCTGGGAGTGCAGACAACCTTTGCCGAAGAACTTGCCTTGTTGGGACGGATTCACACTTGGGATGAGGCCTGTGCTGCGGTGTTAGCGGCGCGTCAGGCAGGTTTCGATAACCTTAGCCTTGATTTGATCTATGGGTTACCGGGACAGTCGTTAGCGCGTTGGGCGGCTACTCTGGAACGGGTGCTTGAACTGGCGCCAGAGCACCTTTCACTTTACGCTCTCACGCTCGAAGCGGCAACGCCGCTGGCGCAGGCTGTCGCGATGGGTGAATTGCCCACACCTGATCCTGATGCGGCTGCTGAGATGTACGACCTTGCTGCGGAGCACTTGTTGGCGGCGGGCTTCTGGCAGTATGAGATTTCCAACTGGGCGCGGGGCGTGGTTGCGCCGGATGCGCTCTGGCAACTCCCCCCCGATGGGCGCACTGAGGCTATTAGCCCGTGGGTGGGACGGCACAACCTGGTTTATTGGCGTAACGAGCCGTGGTTGGGGGTGGGAGCGGGGGCGCATTCCTGGTACCGGCAGCGGCGCTGGGTGAATTTACCCAATCCTTCCGCCTACATCGCGGCATTGCGAGCACGTCACACCCCGCGCATGGAGACGGAGGTCATTTCTGGTGCGCTGGAACGGGGCGAGACCATGATGATGGGGTTGCGATTGGCTGAAGGGGTGAGCGCGGCGCGGTTTCAGGCACGCTTCGGCGTTACGCTGGAAGATGTGTATGGTGAAACTTTACGGCGCTTGGTAGCCTTGGGACTGTTGATTTGTGATGGGGGGCGTGTTCGCTTAACGCCCCGCGCGCGGCTTGTTGGTAATCAGGTGTTTGGTGAATTTTTGCCGGATGGATAGCGGTAAAGAATATGCCGGAGGCATACTTTCCCTGAGCCTAACGCAGGGTGCGCATTTTCAATTGTTGCCCGTGCGTTTTTTGACTTTGACTTTCGGCTATTTTCATTTACAATACTCTTCCGTGCGTAAGCATAAGTAGCCATTCCACAATTTGAGCTTGTTTGGTGCGTGAGACGCGATTCTTTGCTAGTGTTTTCCGCATCATACATCATTTTTCACGCATCACATTTCACGAGAAGGACCTTTTGGAGGAAGGAGTTTTAATGAAAGAGTACACCACACAGCAATTGCGAAATATCGCCCTGATCGGTCATGGTAGCTCCGGCAAGACAACTCTGGTAGAGGCCCTGCTCTTCTTGGGCGGGGCACTCAATCGGCGTGGTAAAGTTGAAGAGGGCAACACCGTGACGGATTTCGATGATGAGGAAATCCGGCGGCATATTTCGTTGAGCTTGGCCCTGGCTCCTGTCGAGTGGCAGGGCTACAAGATCAATTTGTTGGACACGCCCGGTTACACGGATTTCGCCGGTGAAGTAAAGAGTGCCTTGCGCGCGGCGGATGCTGCGTTGCTAGTGCTCGATGCAGCCGCCGGCGTGGAGGTAGGCTCTGAACTTACTTGGGGCTATGCTGAAGAAGAGTCGCTCCCTCGTCTGGTTCTAATCAACAAGATGGATCGGGAAAACGCCAATTTTGAACAGACCCTCAAGGGTTTGGAAACCACCTTCCCCGGTGTAGATTTCCTGCCACTGATGTTGCCGATTGGCGCACAGGCCTCGTTCAGCGGTGTGGTGGATGTGCTGGGGCAGAAGGCTTACATGGGGGAGAAAGCCACGGCAGCTGCGATACCAGGCGATTTAGCCGGGCAGGCTGAAGAAATTTACACACGCATCGTTGAGGCGGCAGCTGAAGGCGATGATGAGCTAATGATGAAGTATTTTGATGAAGGCGCGTTAACGCCGGAAGAGATTGCGCGTGGGTTACGCCAGGTGGTGCAGAAGGGTACCTTTGTGCCGGTAATGGTGGCTTCGGGCGGCAATCTGGTGGGCGCGCGCACGCTGTTGGATATACTGGTGCAGGTTGCGCCTTCACCTGATATTCATCCCTTCCAGGCGGAAGGGCCGCAAGGTGAAGAAGACCTGGCTGTGAGCGATATAGGGCCGTTGGCTTTGTTGGTTTTTAAGACGACGGCAGACCCCTTTGTGGGCAAACTGACATATTTCCGCGTGTGTAGCGGTATTGCGGAATCCGGTTCAACCGTATACAATAGTCGCGCGCAGCAGGAAGAGCGGTTGGGACAGCTCTATGTGGTGCGCGGCAAGGAACAAACGAACAGTGATCGCTTCCACGCGGGTGATTTGGGTGTGGTTGCCAAGATGAGTGTAGCTTTGACCGGTGACACGCTTTCTACCAAAGATCGCAAGTACACCATCCGTGGGCCGATCTTCCCCGATCCGCTTTACAGCGTAGCTGTGTATCCTAAGACCAAGGGCGATACGGCGAAGATGGGTTCGACGTTGACCCGGATGTGTGAGGAAGATCCCACGCTGCATTGGAATCCTGAGCATGTGACACGCGAGACCTTGTTGTGGGGGATGGGCGACGCGCACATTGATACGGCCATTCGCCGTATGGAGAAGCGTTTTGGGGTCCATCTCGAGGTACGCACACCCAAGGTTCCTTACAAGGAAACCGTTACTGCAACAACCTCGGCACAGTATCGTCACAAGAAGCAGTCCGGTGGTGCGGGGCAATTCGCCGAAGTTCACCTGCGCTTGGAGCCGCTGCCCCGTGATACAGGCTTCGAGTATGTCTGGGAAGTCTTCGGTGGGCGGATTTCTTCGTCCTTCATGCCCTCTATTGAAAAGGGTGTCAAGAGCGTGCTGGAGCAGGGGGTGTTGGCGGGTTATCCGATTGTGGATGTGAAGGTGGCCGTGTACGACGGTAAAGAGCATCCGGTAGACTCCAAAGACATTGCGTTCCAGATTGCTGGGCGTGAGGGCTTCAAGACGGCGTTCCGTGATGCTAAGCCGGTACTGTTGGAACCGATGCACATCTTCACTATTAGCGTGCCGGAAGAGTTTACCGGTGATGTGATGTCGGACCTCAACACGCGTCGTGCGCGCGTGCAGGGTATGGATCAGCAGGGCAATAAGTCTATCGTGACGGCGCTCGCGCCGTTGGCGGAGATGCAGCAGTATGCTACTAACCTGCGGGCGATCACGCAAGGGCGCGGCATCTACCGGATGGAGTATTCACACTACGATCCCGTACCGGCGCACATGGCACAACAGATCATCGCTCAGATGAAGGTTGAGCAGGAAACCGAGTAAGCACGTCGGAATGTTGGTAAGTTGCACGGGCCGGAGATACCTCCGGCCCGTGCTTTGTTTGGCCTGTGGGTGGGCTGTGCTATACTAGATGTGAAATATGAGCCGTGACAGGAGCTATTTATGCGTAAAGTTCGTCTGCTGTTATGTGTGCTGTTGTGCGGTGTGATTTTGGGTGGTTGTGGGACGCCTACTCCTGCACCCATCGTGCCGTTGCCGTTGCCGTCGCCGTCCTCTACAGTTGTTGTGACGCCGACGCTGGAGGTTACGCCAGCCCCGCCAGAGCCGTTGTGGCGCTCCGGCTGGTGGGACGAAGCGATCTTCTACGAGGTTTTTATCCGCAGCTTCTACGACTCCACTGGTGACGGTATCGGCGACTTGCAGGGATTGATCGCCAAACTCGATTATCTGAATGATGGCGATCCGACCACCGATACCGACTTGGGGGTGACGGCGTTGTGGTTGATGCCGGTGATGGAATCCCCCAGCTACCACGGTTATGATGCGGTGGACTATTACGCCATTGCCCGGGATTATGGCAGCAATGAAGATTTTCAGGTGCTTATCGAGGAAGCTCACCAGCGCGGCATCCGGGTTATCATTGATTTGGTAATCAATCACACGTCTTCCGCGCATCCGTGGTTTATCAATAGCAGCACCGGGCCGAATGCGGAGAAGCGAGATTGGTATGTGTGGAGCGAAGCGCAACCGCCAGGTTATACCGGCAGCTGGGGCCAGCAAGTCTGGTATGAGCGTAGCGGGAGCTGGTATTATGCCGTATTCTGGTCGGAAATGCCCGATTTGAACTACGAAAATCCGGCGGTGACTGAGGAAATGTTCCATATCGCGCGCTTCTGGTTGGAAGAGATGCGCGCTGATGGATTCCGATTGGATGCGGTACGCTATCTCATCGAGACTGATTTGGACACGCGCCGCCCGGTGATGGCCTCCAGCGCCCCAAGCATGGCCTGGCTGCGGGATTTCCGCGAATACTATGCCGGTTTGTCACCGGACGCCATGACGGTAGGGGAGGTGTGGGCTGATACTGGCGAGGTGGCGCGTTACATCAATAGCGGGGCGTTGGATTTGGCGTTTGAGTTCAATCTGGCTACGGCGATTCTTGAATCGGTGATGCGCGGTTCGCCTGCCTCGCTCAATTCGATGTTGGAGCGGGTGTTGGTAGCGTATCCCAACGGCGGTTATGCTACCTTCTTGACCAATCACGATCAGAACCGGGTGATGAATCAGTTACTCCAAAATGAGGAGCGGGCACGTTTGGCAGCCGTTACTTACTTGACCTTGCCTGGCGTACCATTCATCTATTACGGCGAGGAGATTGGTATGGTGGGGGCCAAGCCTGACGAGCTCATCCGCACGCCCATGCAGTGGACAGCGGAGGAGTACGCGGGTTTCAGTCGCACGCGCCCGTGGCAGCCGGTCAATGAAGATTACCTTGAGGTCAATGTAGCTGCGCAGCAGGCCGATCTTGATTCATTATGGCACCTCTATCGCCGCTTGATAGGGATCCGGCACGCACATCCGGCATTACGTACCGGTGATTTCACCACGCTCAACAGCAACGACCGCCCTGTCTACGCTTACTTGCGGCAGACGGATGCAGATCGCGTGTTGGTGGTGTTGAACTTTGCGGCTCAACCGCGCGAGAATGTGCAGTTGGGGCTAGATGTGAGTGGGCTGCCTGCCGGGACGCATACCCTGCGCGATCTACTCACCGGCGAGACCTGGGGGACGCTAGAAGTAGATGCGCGTGGCGGGCTGATAATCCCGTGGGTTGCGGCGGTGCTGGAGCCGCGCCAGACGTTGATTTTACATCTGGAGTAGTATCTGTAGGCTATTCAAGGGTCAAACCGGGCTGGTAGTGGCGGCTGCAGCCGCTTTTTACACCACCAGAACGCCTAAAGGTGTCACTACAAACCATAGGTAGCAACTTGAGTTATTGTGCTGCCTGCTGCAACATCTTTAGCAGTGCGTGGCCTTCCGTGCCGATGGGTTGCAAGGCATTCGTGTCGCCAGATAGCAAGGCCTGCCCTAACCCTGAATCCCGGAATGTCTTAAAATCTTCCACAAAAGGATGCCCTACCTGGTGGTCATCTACAATTTGCCCATCTTGCATCAGTAGCACGCGATTGGTCTGCCGTGCCACTTTCAGGTCGTGGGTGACGATCACAAAAGTGGTGCATAGGTCTTGATTGAGCTGGCGCAGCAGGGCGATGATCTCCCCGCCGCTTTGCGAATCCAAATTGCCGGTGGGTTCATCCGCCAGTACCAGCGCCGGTTCATTTGCCAGCGCGCGTGCAATTGCTACGCGCTGGCGTTGGCCTCCAGAAAGCTGCGCTGGAAGGTGATGTAGGCGTCCGCCTAACCCTACCATTTCTAGCAAGTTGAGAGCGCGTTGACGTCGCGCACTGCGGCTGCGCCCTTGACCTTGCATTGGCACTTCTACGTTTTCCACTGCATCCAATGTGGGAATCAAGTTGTGTAATTGGAAAACAAATCCCACCTGGCGCGCGCGAAATTGATCTAAGTCTTGTATCTGCGAAAGTTCCTGCCCGTTGATGTGGACTTGTCCGCGCGTGGGCCGATCTAACGCCCCGAGCATATTCAAGAGCGTGGATTTGCCCGACCCGGAAGGCCCCATCACGGCAATGAACTCGCCGCGTGCAATCTGGGTGTTGACCCCGTCTAGGGCGCGAATTTCGTTGCCATTGCCGTATATTTTGGTCAGATCTACTGTTTTGATTAAAGGTGTTTTCGCCATGGTTGCTTTCTCCAGGTGAGGTCTGTTGTTACTCATACCGTAACGCTTCTACAGGCAGCAGACTTGCTGCGCGCCAGGCCGGATAGATGCCCCCGATTGCTCCTAGTAAGAGCGCGGTGCCGAGGGCCTGCGCTAACAATCCCGCTGAGAATTCGGCTTTGATGTAGCCAGCCGCGAGTGGATGCAGATTGAACAGTAGCGCGAACAGCACGCCCACTACACAGCCCGCTAGCCCTCCTAGCATACTGAGCAGCACTGATTCACGCAGGATTATCCCTAGCACGCGCCGCTTGCGCCAGCCCAGCGCCCGGAGCACGCCGATCTCACGGGTGCGTTCGAGGACACTCATCACCATCGTGTTAGTCATGCCTAGCCCGCCGACCAGCAGCGCCATCAACGAGATACCCCAAATAGCAGCATCCATCATCTGCAAGTCGCCGACGTTCTTGGCAAAATCGCTCACCAGCGAGACCGCTACTTCTGGGTGGCGCGATTCGATCAAAGCGGCAACAGCCTCTGCTTCGCGGGGATCATCCACCCACACGGCCAGGAAGCTCACTTTGCGCGGCTGCCCGAACAGGTTTTGGGCGTCGCGGAGGCTGATGACGCCACCGCCATCCTCGAACGGGACTCCCGTCTCGTAAATCCCTACAATCTTGTAGGAGCTATTGAAGATGCGGAGTGTTTGTCCGACTGAGCGCTCCAGGTTCTCTGCGGCTACGCGCCCGAGTAGGATTTGTCGGTTGCCGGTGAGCGGTTCTCCCTCAACGACGCGGAAGTTGCGGATCCCCAATCCACGCGGTTGGTAGCCGTACACGATGAAGAAGGGTAAATCGCCCACTATCGTGTATCCGGTGAGAAAGCCTTCGGCGGCGGTGACGCCGGGTAACAGCGCCATACGCCGGAGGATGCCTTCATCTATCTTGCTTAAATCAATCGAGGCGTTGGCCTCCATCCCTACCAGTTGCGCGCCCCCGCCGCCCACCATACCGGTGAATTGGGTTGCCAGTCCTGCGCCTAGCCCTCCTAACATCACAATCGCCATAATCGCCACGCCGATACTCACCATCGTTAGCGCCATGCGCGTGGGTTGGCGGAGCAAATCGCGCACGCCAGGGAGTCTGATCTGGCGGCGCAATTGCACTGTGCCGCCTTCATACCGCATCGCTTCTGCGGGTAACAATTGTGCTGCGCGCCAGGCCGGATAGAGTCCGCCAATGCCGCCTAGTCCCAGTGCCACCAGGAATCCTTGTAACAGGCGGCCGGGGTAGATGATTTGAGGGAACACCAGGCCTCCAAAGGGGAGGCTTTTGACCAACCACACGCATCCGATGCCTAGCCCGGCACCCACGAGGCCCCCACAGCAGCTCAACACCAGCGATTCGCTCATGATCATCCCTAGCACTTGACCGGGACGCCAGCCTATGGCGCGCAGTACGCCCAATTCGCGTGTCCGCTCGAAGACGCTCATCAACATCGTATTCATCACACCTACACCACCGATGATGATGGCGATGAGCGACACGGCCCAGGTGAAAGCGTCTACATACGCCAGCATTTCCTGTTGCTCTACGAAGTCCGCTGCCGTGGCCGTTACCAGATTGTCGTAGCGGGCCTCGATTCGCGCGCGCAAGGCAGCCAGGCTGTTCTCGTCACGCACTTGGATCAGGAAAGCGTTCACCTGACGGGGCTTCCCGCTGAGCAGCTGTGCGTCCTCAAGGGACACGACCGCTGCCCCATCCTCGAATGGCTGTCCGGTCTCGTAGATACCCACGATACGGTAGGTGGTCTCGTAGATGCGGAAGCTATCGCCAACCCGTTTTTCCAGATCCGCTGCGGCGGCGCGCCCCATCACTAAGGGCCGCCCGCCGCGCGCCGGACGCGCTGTATGCAACGCTTCCCCTTCAACAATGCGGAATTTCTCGATGGCAAATCCGTTCGGCTCGTAGCCGTACACGATGAAATACGGCATTCCCTCGGTTGCCCCGAAGGTGTAGACCATCCCGTTGACGGCGGTTACGCCGGACAGTCCGGCCAGCGTTGCGCCAACTTCCATATCTACGGAGCTAAAAGCGATATCCACCGCGTCGCGCTGGCTCACGGTCAAATCTGCGCCGCTGCCCAGCGCCCCATAGGAGATGAGGAAGCCTTCGGCCATGGCACCCAGCGCCACCACTGCCGCGACGCCGATGGCAATGCCGAAGGTGGTCAATAGGGTGCGCGTTTTGCGCCGGAAGAGGTTCTTGAAAATCATATGCTTGCCTTATTCGGTACTGATGTCCACAAACGCGGTCATGCCCCACCGCAGTGTGGAATCGAGAGCCTCAAGGGTGATAGTCACCGCGTAGTGAACGCTGCCGCTGCCGGGCGTCGCCATGGGCGCAATCTGTGTTACCCGCCCGGAGAATGTCCGTTCGGGGAAGGCATCGAAGGTTAGCGTGGCGGGTTGTTCCAGCGTCACGCGCGCAACATCTATCTCGTCAAGATCGGTAATTTCCACCTGCAATGTGGTGAGATCGCCCAATGTGAGTACCGGTTGTCCCGGGGCGGTCAGTTCTCCCATCCGGATATGGGTCAAGCCGACGATGCCAGCGAAAGGCGCGCGCACTGTTGTGCGCTCCAACGCGACTTCTGCCGCATCCACTGCGGCCTGGGCTTGTAGCACAGCTGCGCGCGCTACTGCGATTTGTTCGGGTGTTGCCCCGGCGCGCAACTGCGCCAGTTGGGCTTGCACAATCTCTTGTTGCGCGGTGGCCGCCCATACCGTGGCATTGGCGGCGCGCTCGCCTGCGCCTACGCCGGACTGGAGCGCGTTCAACTGCGCTTGTGCGGCTGTCAAGCCTTGATTGGTGGCGTGTAATGCTGCGCGCGCCTGCTCTTCGATCGTACCGAGCAGCGGGCATACCTCTTCTGTGCTGCCGTCTGGCAGGGCAATCTCGTAACACCGGAGCGTTTCGTGGTGCTGTTGTTGGGCGATCAGTTGCTCGGCTTGCACAGCAGCGACTTGTGCCTGTGCCGCGGCAATCTGTGCAGCTGGCGTGTTGCCGGTTAGTTGCGCGCGTTGGGCTGTCGCTTGCGCAATGCCCGCTTGCATCGCCTGCAGTTGCGCTTCGAGCACGCCGATAGCTTCGATCTGCGGGTCGGCTTCCAGTAGCGCTACTTGCGCTTCTGCAGCGGCCAATGCGGCCTTGGCCTGTTGTGCTGCCAGCCGGGCATCGGTATCATCCATGCGCGCCAGTACATCACCAGTCGCGACTTGATCGCCGGGCTGTACTGCCACCTCAAGCACCAGGCCGCCGCTTTGTGTGCTGACCGTGGCCCATACGGCGGGGACTACGCGGCCTGTCACTGAAATCATCGGAACGAAATCTGGCCCTATATCTGGCGGCGGTGGGATCTGGGGTTGTTTTGCGCAGGCCGCTAGTAGACCCAGCATGGTGAGTAGCAATAGTGTCAGGTGGATTTGGCGGGGGGCTTTGGTTTTCATAGCGCTTACTCCTTCGTTTGTGGAAGCGGTTTTAGGGCTTCGAGGATGAATTTGACGGCGTGCAACATGAGTGCGCGCCAATCTGTGGTCTCGCCAAAAAAAGCCTGGAGCTGTAGCACGCCTTCGTGCAGCGCCAAGATTTGCAACACAATTTCTTCGGGGTCTACAGGCCGGAATTCCCCGCACCTGATGCCTTCATGGATAAGGCTTGTGAGTATTTCCCGACTCGTCTGGTAATAACCTTCCACGATGCTGTGTACGGTCGGCTCGCGGAGCGCCCAGGCGAAAATTTCGTACATTACTGGATAGGATTCAGTGAAGGTGGCTGCGTGCGCAAGTAGCGCATCCGCCAGGGTGCAGAGTCGCGCCGCGACCGGGCCGTCTCCGGCAGTAATCTGTTCAATGGCCTGCATATAATCGTTGAAGATTTGTTCTACTAGCTGCACAATGAGCGCGTCTTTGCTCTCGAAGTAGAGATAGAGCGTGCCTTTGCTCAAGGCAGCCTCGAGAGCAATATCCTCCATGCGGGCGTGTCCCATGCCTGTGCGGGTGAAAACCGCAAGCGCCGCCTCTAAAATTTGACTCCGACGTTTTTCGCATAAGGCTGTTGAATGTGTCATAAGCACCTCTTATATTGGGGATTCTGTTGAAGAAACTGTGTTAATTACTGACCAGTCAGTCATATTTTAGCATACATTTGGAGCAGGTCAAGAGCATTCTGTGGTTTTGCGATTGGAAGAGATGCTAATTATTGGAGTCTCGCAATCCAATCACCGGCTTTTACGTGCAGGTAGCCGGGTCTGCCGCAAATAGTTACAACATAATCTTGACCATGGCCGCATAGATCCAAATTCGCTGGTGGTGGTTAAGTTTCGTAGTCCCGACACAAGCGGCGAAAGTGCATCAGCCAACCAAAAGTGCGTTCGATCACCCAGTGGTACGGTACATCACAGAGCCGGCCGTCTCAGCGCATTACAAGTTTCCCCCTGCCCAGATTGCTGCCAAGCGTGGAAATAGCCATACACGGTGGCCCAACAGTTCACGTCGCGTGCGCACAAGTTGAATGGGCGCGTCTACCACAAGCATTGGCTGCAAAACCCGCTCATTTCAGCTTCCAGAGTTGGGTTTCGTCAAATCCACGGAATCCGTTAAAAGGCAATACCGCGAAAGTAACCCTATAATACGCTCAACCTGTAGCGCAGGATTATGAAAATTAAGAAAATAAACCGGAAATAAAACCATTTGCAA
>CAZDDI010000069.1:0-19554 GCA_964504195.1 uncultured Anaerolineales bacterium | reverse complement strand
TGTAAGAATGCCACACTTTCCTTATCCGTCAAATCGTCTCTGTTAAACTACTAGTCCCGCGCGGTGAGTTCTTCGATCGATCCGTGTAACACGCGCCGTTGAGCGAATGCCAGCGTGCTGTAGATCACTTCCTGCATGATAGCGTTGCAAAAAGTGTATACCGGTGGATTCGTGGGTGATTCCAGCCTGAGAATTTTCCTTTCGATCAGCGTGTTGAGTTGTGCCTTCAGATCATCATCTGCCGGGTGCATTGGATGGACATGCTGTAGGAGCGTGTAAGGTATGCGTTGCCCAATGACTGAGGCGATTTTCAGTGTGAAGCGGGTGGCCTCATCCAGATCATCTAGTTGTGTTTGAATTGCCCCCCGTATCGTATCTGGCAAGCGGA
This sequence comes from uncultured Anaerolineales bacterium, assembly GCA_964504195.1. Taxonomy (GTDB): domain Bacteria; phylum Chloroflexota; class Anaerolineae; order B4-G1; family SLSP01; genus CAZDDI01. The sequence goes on along the minus strand of CAZDDI010000069.1, from coordinate 19,166 downwards.
GGGGGCGGCCTTTGGGGTCGAGACTAGCTATGCCGTCGTGCAGGGTCAGCAATTCCTGATCGTTTAGCGCGTTGAGCAGCTCTTCGGTGAAGTACGGGTGGCCCTGGGTATTGGTTTGCACCAGGGAGAATAGTTCTGATGAAACCTGCTCGATTCCCAGCCGGGTACGGATGAAGAGCCGGAGTTCTTCCGGGGAGAGGGGGGCTAGCGGCAGGGTGACACTATGCGCCATAGCAGATAATTTCGCGTAGTCGGGTAATGTAATGGCTGCTTGGGGACGATGCGTCAGGCAAAGCAATACCGGCCAGGTGTGCAGCATTTGCGCCAGAGTCAACGTGAGTCCCCAAGAAGCGGCATCCATCCACTGCAAATCTTCCAAAATTAGCAGGAGTGGTTGCGCCTGGGCGTGTGCCCGCAAGAGTTCGCACGTGAAATAGTGTTCACCCTGAAGCCATTGTGCGGGGGTGAGGTGCATAGTTTGAGGGGTGTCGGGTAGGTTGACGCCGATCACTTCTTTTAGCAACGGTAGCCGTGGTAGCCAGCGTGGCGCATTAGCCTTGAAAACTACTACGAGTTGGTCTGCCATTGTAGCGTCTTTAGTTTTAATGCCCAGCAGCGCACGTAGGATGGATGCCCAAGGTACATAGGGCAGGGTTTGTGTGGCTGGTTGTGCAACGGCTCCGTATGCGTGTCCACGTAAAGTTTGCCATTCGTGCAGCAGCATGGCGGATAGGCGGCTTTTACCGATCCCCATTTCACCGCTGATGAGCAATACCTGCCCTTGTCCGTTGCGCGCTCGTTCGACGGCGGTTTTGATTTGGTTCAGTTCATAGGCGCGACCAATTAACGGCATGTCGCCGAGGTAAGCCGTGCCGTTTAGGCTGTGCGTCGCAGGACCAAGTAAGTAGCAGGCTGCGACGGGCTCTGTGCGTCCTTTCACCTGAAGCCATTGTATATCCCCATAGGCGAAGCGGCGCTGTGTTTGTTTGACGATGCGGTTGCTCAGTAAGACAGCGGGGCGGTGCGAAGCGTTATGTGCGGCCATCATCAGCCGGGCGGAGAGGATGACTTCTGTCCCTGCGACGGTGTACTGGCGGCGATTGCGCCCGCCGATAACACCGGAAAGCACTGGCCCAGTTGAGCCGCCGACAGCTTGGGTGCCCGGTAGTTTTGCCAATTCCAGCGCGCAGGCAGCGGCGCGCGGGCCATTATCGCCCAAGGAGAGCGGCGCTCCAAAGAGTACCACCAGGACGTTGCCTTTGTTGCCGATTTCCACCTCAGAAAGGTATCCGCCGTGTTGGGCGATGCAGGTAAGTGCCGCTGACACATAAGTCTGTACTTCGGCGGATGTGTCGGCGGTGAAGGAGACGAAGAGTAGCGCGACAGCGTGGCGAAAGTCCGCCAGGAACGCCCCTTGCCCTTGTTGGAGACGTTCTACTAGCAGGTGGGGTATGAAGGGTTTGAGCCGTTCTGGCAACGTGAAGGGGAGTGGTTTGGGGGGGCGGGGGGGGATGGTCTCGAGCATTTTTTCCATCATCCCCTCGGCGCTGTAGGCTACGGTTTTCTCAAGTGTGGCACGTGCATTTTCCGAGAGTACAATCTGGTTTTCGTGTGCCAGTCCTTCAGCTGTAGTGGCTTCCAGTAACGCGGTTCCGCTCAGTACGCAATAACATTGCTGGTCGTTACCTACAATTAGCAACGTGGTTTGGCCTACACCGATGCCCATGCGGAGCATCAGGGGGAGGTCGCCCGCCGGTGTATTGATAGGGTTGAAGCGTTGCATGGCGACCTGGATCACTTGGGCTGCGCCGACGGCTTGCAGTACAGTGTTACGATCCACTTGGGGCCAAAAGGCTGTGATGGCGTCACCGGAGAATTCTACCACGTCCCCGTCGAAGGCATGCAGCGTTTCAACAATGGTGCCGAAGACAGTGTTGAGGATTTGGTTGAGGGCCTCGACGCCTTGTGGCCCGCGCTCGCTCAAGGCTTCGGTGAGGGGCGTGAAGCCTGAAAGGTCTGCATAGAAGACCGTTGCTTCCAGCGTGTGTGCGTACCCTGGTTCGACAGTATTGTTTGACAGGACTTCAACCAGCCAACGTGGTACATAGGGCATTAACTGCCGCGCTAGAGCGACTTGTGCTTGAGTATCTTGCACGGCGCGCCCCCTTTCATGTGTAGATCGTCTACGGCGTTCGTGTCAGGCCGGTGGAGATTCAAAGGCCAGCGGTAAGGTGAAGTTAACACGGTTCCCCAGTCCTTCAGGGCCGTCTTCGATCCAGATGTGTTCTCCGTGGGCTTCAATGGCCATGCGACAAAACGTCAACCCCAGTCCTACGCCCCGGCGTTGGCGCAAAGTGCCGGGTAACTGCGTGAATTTCTCGAAGATGCGTGTGCGTTCAGCTACGGGGATTCCCGGCCCGCTATCCACGATTGAGATTCGTAGCCGCGCCCCAGTATCATCGGGGTGGGCTTCCAGGTAGACGTGTCCCTGGGCGGGGGTGAACTTAAGCGCATTATCCAACAGGTTGACAATGACCCGTTCGAGGATGCGTGCATCGGCCAGAACGAGTGGCAGCGGCTCGTTCAGCGTGTGTTGGAGGGTTACACCTTGCATTTCCGCCAGTGGTTGAAGTTCGCTTAGCAGATATATTGCCAGGGGGGGGAGCTCTAGTGGGGCGCGTTGCAGGATTTGCTCGCCTTGCTCTAGTCGCGCAATATCGAGCAGTGTATCTACCAAACCTTGCATCCGTTCGGCGGAGCGGCGCATGGAGCGTAGAATGTCGTAGCTGAAATCGTCCTGATAAAGATTGATCTCTTGGAATATATCCAGGCTGGTGATGACCGCACCCAAAGGGTTGCGCAAATCATGCACCACCATATCGGCCAGCTCTTCGCGGAGGCGTAATAACTCGGCCAACTGCTCGGTACGAGTGCGTAAAGATTGCGCACGGTCGAGGGCTTGTTCATAAGAGCGGCCCAGCGATACCCGTGCCATATCCGCTTCTTCCAGTCGGTCACGCATCAAATAGAGGATGTTGGCGACTAGCGGCGGGAGCTGCCCGAGCAGTTGGCAGAAGTCATGGGCGGTGACATGAATAACCGTTGCTGCACTTTCGGCTTTGACAGTCGCCGTGCGAGGCAGTCGTGTGACCGCACCTAGCTCGCCCACGAGATTACCGGGTAGCACATCAGTTAAGTAGTACAAGCTTTGTGCCTCATCGTCCCAATAGATGCCCAGTCGCCCTGTTTTGAGGAAGTAGCAACCGTCGCTGGCATCGCCTTGACGGCAGAGGATGTCACCGGGCGATAGTGATATTTCGTGTAATTCTGCAAAACTGGCGTACAAAGATTGCTCGTCAATCTGTGGCTCGTCAGATTTTCTGGTGACGAGCGCGGTTAGCTGTGTGGTTTCTAGTGCGGTGAGGCGTCGCTGCAATGCGCGGAGCGCAGTTTCAGTAGCAATCTCGCCCAATACGTTGCGTTGAGCTTGGATAGCGGCAATGGCAAGTTTTAGTTGTTCGTGCGTTTCTTGCATAATGGCTTGAGTTTGCTCGCGCGGTTATATAGCGGTGTGTTGCGCACAGGTGAGGCGTTCGGCCATTTCAGCTAGGTGTTGTTGCTTGCGTGGCCCGCGTAACAGGCGGGCTGCATTGGTAAAATAGGAGTGTTGGGTCAAAAAGTGCAGTTGGTTAGTATACCAGTATACATCGGTGATAAAGCACCCCGCCGCGAATAATTCTTCGCGGAGTGCCTGGTTGCGTGTCCAGAAATCTGCACGCCCTAACAAGTCTAAATCGGCATCGGCGAGGATGGCTTCTAGCAGGTTGTGGGGCGACTGCGGAATTTGGGTCGCCTGAATCATGTTGACTACTTGTGCGACCTGGTGTGGGTTGAAGCCAAAGCCGGGCAGGGTTGTTTGTGCGATACGTGCGCTGGTTTCTTCGTGGTTATGGATTTGCCGGATGAAACCAATATCATGATAATAGGCTGCCGTGCGAACGAGTTCGAGGGACTCGTTGCGGACGCCTTCAAGCGCGGCGAATCGTTCGACGGCAGGCACTACATCATCCTTGGTGTGGGCGAGACAGTGATAGCGCAGGTGGGATGGGAGCTCACGTTCTAGTTTGCGCAGGGCATACTCGTTGGCGCGTTCGAAAGCGCATGGATAGTGGGATGATCTGATGAAAAAACTGCCCGGTTCCCATGCCAATGTGCTCATACTATTCCTCGCCCATTGCAACTTGCTGGCGGCGCGGCAGGGTAAACATGAAGCGACTCCCAATGTTATTAGGGCCAGGTTCAATCCAGATGCGCCCGCCGTGCGCTTCGATAGTGAGTTTGCAGAAGGTCAGTCCCAGTCCGAAGCCGCGTAGCCGGGGGTGGTTGTCTGTGACCTGTGTGAAGCGCTCGAAGATGCGCTCCCGTTGGTCAGCGGGGATACCAGGGCCAGTGTCTATCACGCTCAGTATGATGGCGTCAGTTTGTGGGGCGATTTCAACCGTGACCCGTCCACCTTGGGGGGTGTATTTGATGGCATTGTCAAGCAGATTGATGATGACCCGCTCCAGACGTTCCTCATCAGCTAGGACAGGGGGCGCTGGGGCCGTGTGGGTAATCAGCAATTCGATGTTGCGTGTGCGCAGAGCGAAGCTCTGTTGTTTGGCAATTTGTTCGAGCAGGGGCAGTAGCTCTATCTGGCGCAGGTTCAACTTGATGGTATGCTCTTCCATCTTGGCGACATCCAGTAGCGAATCAATCAGGCGTTGCATTCGGCGGCAGGATAAATCGGCCAGGGTCAAGAGCTCTTCATTTTCTTGCAATACCGTTTCCGGGAGGAGCATATTGAGCAGTTGCAAGGCGCTGTGGATGCCGCCCAAGGGGTTGCGCAGATCATGGATGATCAGGTCGCTGGTTTCCTGGCGTACGCGTTGAATTTCGAGTAGTTGTTCGCGCTCGCCGCGTAATTGTACGACTTGTTGCGAGAGTTGTTTGCTTTGTTGGGCGTTAGCGCTCAGGGTATTATCGGAGGCGCGCAGACGTTCGCTTAGCGTTGCCATGATGTTCATGGCGACAGGAGGGTGGTGGTTGAGGAGGGCACGGAAGTCATCCCGGCGGATGCGGAGCAGGCTGAGCGGTTCGAGCGTTACCAGTGTCGCGGAGCGGGGGGCGTCTTCGAGCAGGGCCATTTCTCCGACGACTTCGCCGGGGCCACGAAACCCAATCGGGGTGGGGGCATCCAGATCGCCTTTGATGACTGCCAGTCGCCCGGCGCGAATTAAGTACATCGCGTCGCCGGGCGCTCCCTCTGTGAAGATGACTTCGCCTGGCTGATAGTTGCAAATTTCGATGATCTGTTTGAGCAGAGTTCGGTCAATACTGGCTAGCTGCTTGAAAAGCGGTGAGTGCGCTGCCGCTGCTTCAGAATGCCCGGTAAAGGCATCGAGGTTGCGTAACTGCTCAATTTGTTCTTGCGTCAGCCGGGTCGGTGTTGTCATTGCTCCTCCCAGAACCAGGGTGTTTGCGACTAGGGGATAGTTGTGTTGTTACCACAGATTTATGTGGTGGCCGTTTGTCTACCCCCATTGTAGCCTGAAATTCATTTTTTACAATGTGTGTAATGTCAGCTGGTGCGGCGCTAAAGTTGTGTGTTATGACTTCGAATGGCATGGAAGGGGAACTTTCTTGGCTTGCCTAACGTCTTCAAATTGCCCAGGCATAGTTTGATCTTTGACCGTATTAGCTTTTGTTCTATAATCGAAATATGACACAACTGTTTGATTTGAGATGCTTAAGGAGAAGGAGGACTGCAATGAAAACACGAAATGTTCTAATGTTGCTGTTGGGAGTGGTGCTGCTGTTATCGGGGTGCGCTGGCTCACGGATGGGTCAAGTGTCCAGCCCCACGATGGCACCAGGTCCAGGTATGATGATGGACGCCGCTGCTCCACCAGCTGAGCCGGAGGATGGATTAGCGCGACAGGAGGCGCAGCCGCAGTTCGACATCGAGCGAATGATTGTCTACACCGGGCAGCTCGATCTGGTAGTGAAGGACTCCCAGGTAGCGCAGGATGCCGTCGGTGCATTGGCGGATCGGCTGGAAGGGTACATCGTCTCTTCAAACTCTTACCGCTACAGCGAGGGCTTGTTGCGGATAGAATTGGTCTTGCGTGTGCCTGCCGACCAGTTCAATGCTGCGATGGCGCAACTACGCGGCTTGGCAACCGAAGTCACCCGCGATAGCGTCTCATCTCAGGATGTGACGCAGGAATATGTAGACCTCAGCGCGCGACTGAGCGCGCTCGAAGCGAAGGCCGAGCGGCTGGAACAGCTGATGGAGCAGGCTGAGGATACTGAGGCTGTGTTGCAGGTCTACATCGAGCTGAGTGCCACGCAGATGGAAATCGAGCAGACCAAGGGGCGGATGCAATACTTGGAGCGCTCTGCAGCCATGTCCACTATCACTGTGACACTTACCCCTGACAAGCTCGCCCAACCGCTGGAGATTGCCGGATGGCGTCCGCAAGGTATCGCCAAGGACGCGCTGGAAACTTTGATCCAGACGGTTCAGTTCCTTTTGGGCGCGCTGATCTGGCTGCTGATTTACTTCGTGCCCGTGTTGGGATTGGTTGGTCTGGTTGTTTATGGCGGGGTGCGCCTGTTGATCCTCATCTTCCGCCGCCGCTCGCGCAAGCCCGTGCCGCCAGAGGCGTAATGCTCACGCACAGATAATGGCAAGCCCGCAGGTATACCTGCGGGCTTGTTTGTTGGTGGCGCGCTTGCATAAACTGTCACTATCGCGTATAGTTAGGAAGAAATCACTATTCAGGGGGCTGCATGGAAATTGGTATCGTCCAGCAAGTGGACATTAATACGGAGGTCAAGCGTGCCTACCTCGATTACGCGATGAGCGTCATCGTCTCACGGGCGCTGCCCGATGCACGTGATGGCCTTAAACCAGTACAGCGGCGTATTCTTTACGCCATGTACGATATGGGTATCCGCCCCGATACTGCCTACAAAAAATCGGCCCGTATTGTGGGTGAGGTGTTGGGCAAGTATCATCCGCACGGTGATGCGGCGGTCTACGAAGCGATGGCGCGTATGGCGCAGAACTTCTCGGTACGCTATACATTGGTGGATGGGCAGGGTAACTTTGGTTCGGTGGATGGCGATTCCCCGGCGGCGATGCGTTATACTGAGGCCCGCCTCGCACCGATTTCGATGCAGGTGTTGAGCGATATCGAAAAAGATACCGTGGATTGGAGTGACAATTTCGACGGCACGCTGCGTGAGCCGGTCGTGTTGCCTGCTACGCTTCCTAATCTGCTGGTCAACGGCGCGTCTGGTATCGCCGTGGGCATGTCCACCAACATCCCGCCCCATAATTTAGGCGAAGTGACCGACGCACTCGTGTATTTGCTCGATAATTGGTCTCGCCAGGACGAAGTCGGTGTAGAGGATTTGCTGAAGTTTGTACACGGGCCGGACTTTCCTACGGGCGGTCTGGTTTATCGGAAGGATACTGCCGACGGTGAAGATGTGCTGGTGAAGGCTTATAGCACCGGCCGCGGGCGCATCACGATTCGTGCCCGCGCGCATTCGGAGGAAATCAAGGGTGGACGCGAGCGCATCGTTGTCACGGAGATTCCCTATCAAGTGAACAAGGCCGCGTTGGTGGAGACGATTGCTGCGCTGGTACGTTCTGGCAAACTCGAGGGTATCTCCGACTTGCGCGATGAGTCCGACCGGCAGGGGATGCGGCTGGTCATTGAGTTGGCGCGCAATGCGGACACGGAGAAGGTGCTGCAAAGTCTTTACCGGTACACGCAGCTGGAAAATCGCTATAGCATCATCATCCTGGCGCTGGTGAATGGCGAGCCGCGCATGTTGCCGCTCAAGCGGGTGCTGCTGGTGTTTCTGGATCATCGCCTGGACGTGCTACAACGCCGTGCCCGTTTTGAACTCGAGCAGGCCCGCAAGCGTGCGCATATTGTCGAGGGGTTGCTCATGGCTCTGGATAATCTTGATGCTGTGATTGCGCTTATCCGTCGCTCGCGCACTACTGAGTCTGCTCGGCAGAATTTGATGAAGGAATTCAAGTTTTCGCAGGTGCAGGCGCAGGCGATTCTCGATATGCCCCTCAAGCGGCTGGCCGCACTCGAACAGCGTAAATTGCGGGACGAGCACAAGGAGCTGCTGGCGCTTATCAAAACCCTGGAAGCCTTGCTCAAGTCGCCCCAGAAGCAGCGGGAGGCGATCCGGGCTGAGCTGGTGCAGCTCAAGGAGCAGTACGCCGATCCGCGCCGCACGCACATCGCGGATGTGAAGGGCGACAAGGTGGCAGTGGCTGCGCTCGTGCCGGAGCAGGCGGTTTGGGTCAGCGCGAGCAGCGTAGGTACGGTGGGCCGTATCCTCAACGACGGCAAGACGCCGCGCGTGCTCTCGCGTCCGCAAGCCGCCCCGCTGGCGATTTTGCCCGCTTCCACGCGCGATACCCTGTACCTCTTCACCCGTGAAGGGCAGGTTGTAGCCACGCATGTCCACCAGCTGCCTGATGGCGAAGCGTGGGAAGGCGGCGGTGCGTCCTGGGCAAGCCTGACCCGGCTCAGCAATGGCAACGTCATCGCGGCGTTGGCGCTGCCAACGGAGCTGCCGTCGGGAGCGTTGTGCTTCCTCTCTGCGCAAGGTCTGGTCAAGCGCATGGCGGCGGACGAGCTGCCGGGGGTGGGGCGCGAGCCGAGCGTTGTGCTGCGTCTGGAGCGCGGGGATGCGCTGGCTGCTGTGCTGTGGGCGCAGGAATCCGATGAACTGCTGGTCGGCTCGGCGTTGGGCCTGGGTGTGCGTTTTGCTGCTGCTGAGGTGCGCCCCACGGGGGCGGCGGCGGGCGGGATGGCGGGCATCCGCCTGGAGGCCGGCGATGTAGCGGTGGGAATGGCTGTGGTACAGCCGCGCCTGCCGGTGTTCACCTTCAGCGACGGCGGTTACGCCAAACGCACCGCCGTGACCGAGTTCCCCGCGCAGCGGCGCGGCGGCAAGGGCGTGCAGATCGCCAAACTGGGCAAGGACGAGCGGCTGGCGGCGTTGGGCTGCGCGCGCGTGAGCGATAGTCTGGTGCTGACCACCGTCAAGGGTGCGGCTAAGACGCTCACGGGACGCTCGGTGCCGGAGCAGGGCCGCGCCACGCGGGGCGAATCCGTCATCGCTTTGCGCAGTGGTGATCAGGTCTGCCGCGTTATTTGGTTTGCTTGATTGGATTTTGGGGAGGGTGTGGTTAGACGGCAGGCCACAGCTACCCGACGATTTTTAGATTTGCTGATTTGCCGACGCACTGATTTTTTCAAGGAGAATACTCATGGGATATCGTGACGAGTTTGTGGATTGTGGGCAATGTGGTAAGCAGTTTGTGTATACTGTTGAGGAGCAGCGTCGCCAGGCTGAGTTGGGGTTTGCGCCGGAGGTGCCCGCGCAGTGTCCCAAATGTCGGGAGCAGGCCGGCCCCACGCCGGGATTGCATGGCGGCCTGGTTAAGTTTTTCAATGAGACCAAAGGCTTCGGTTTCATCGTGCAGGCCGATGGCAGCGAGGTTTTTTTCCACCGGAGCGGCATCACCGGCGATTTTACGCTGGTGACGCAGGAGAACGCGCCGATCTGGTACGAGTTGGAGCTGACCGACAAGGGGCTGCAAGCCATCAACGTCATGGAGCGGGTGTAAGCGGCGGCGATGCACATTGCGCTGGGCGGGTGGTTTGGGGGGCGACCGGATACAGGCAGTGGGCAGTATGTGCGCCGCTTGCTGCCGACCCTGGTCGCCGCACACCCGGAGGTTAATTTCACCCTGTTCGCACCAGCCTTGCCGGAGGATGTTCCGGTCGCCGCGAACTTGCATGTAGTGACCTTGCCGACACCCGGCGGTGCGCTAGGTAAGGTGTGGTGGGAACAAGTCGCGTTGCCGCGCGCGGCGCGACGCTGTGGCGCGACGGTCTTGCATGTCCCTTACTGGGCCGGGCCGTGGCGCGCGGCGTTACCGGTAATCGTTACCATTCACGATTTGATTCCGTTGTTGTTGCCCGCTTATCGCGGCGGGCCGGGGGTGCGGCTGTATACCGCGCTCGTGAGTGCCACGGCGCGGCGTGCGTCCCACGTGTTGACCGATTCCGAATCCGCTCGGCATGACATTGTCCGGCATTTGCGCATCCCGGCGGCGCGTGTAACTGTCGTTCCGTTGGCGGTCGAACCGGACTATCGGCCCGATTCGGCCCTGGAGGATGCGGAGGTGTGGGCGCAGTTAGGCATTACGCCGGGCTATGTGCTCTATCTGGGCGGCTTTGATGTGCGGAAAAACGTTGCTGGAGCGTTGGCAGCGTTCGCACAAGTGCGTCGGGGCTTGCCCACCGCACGTTTGGTCGTAGCGGGTAAGTTGCCGGAGCGCGATACGCCTTTTGCCCCCGATCCTCGGCGACAGGCGCGGGAGGCCGGGTTGACGGCTGAAGTCGTTCACTTTACCGGCTTCGTCGCCGAGAGCGCCAAGCCCGCTCTCTATCGCGGGGCGCGCGCGTTTGTGTTCCCCTCGCGCTACGAGGGGTTCGGCCTACCCGTACTAGAGGCGTTGGCGTGCGGTGTGCCGGTGGTGGTCAGCCAGGCGACAAGCCTGCCGGAAGTGGTGGGGGATGCGGGGGTGCAGGTTGCGCCTGATGATAGGGCGGGATTGGCGGCAGCGCTGCTGCGGTTGCTCACAGATGCGGCCTATCATGCTGATCTAACGCAGCGCGCGACGCGCCAGGCGGCGCGTTTCTCGTGGACGGAGACTGCTGCCGCAACCTTTGCGGTTTACGCGGAGGCCAGCGTGGAGCTTTAATGCGTACTGCGTAATTTTCCAAGAGTATGGTTTTTTTTTGCGGTTGTTTCAAGACTGATAACGCACGCAGTACGCATTTTGCAGTACATCTTCGCGTGTTTCATACTGAAGATTATGGTATAATAAATTCAACATGGAACCACAAGCAATCGTCGCAAAACTAAAAACCATTTCGCTCTTTAAGCACCTGGATTATTACGAAGGGGAGCTGGAGCTCTACCGGTTGGCGCCTATTGTCCATACGACAGAATATGGCGTGGGCGACCATGTTTTTATGCAGGGTCAGCCCTCCAATCGCCTGTGGTATGTTCTTGAAGGGCAGGTGCGGTTGACCCGGATAGATCGGGAGGGCATCACGCACTTTCTCCGTGACGTGGAGCCTGGTGAGAGTTTTGGTGCCACAGGGCTGCTCATCGGCGATTTTCATGATGTTACTGCTGAGGCGCTGACACCTGTGCAAATGTTGTACCTGGAGCGCGAGGAATTCCTGTCCATCTACCAGGAGCGCCCCCGATTGCGTCGCCGCTTGAATATTGATGATAGCCAGCTCAAATTGCGCCATACTAGCCGCTTAAACTGGATGCGCGATGACGAGTGGATTATTTTCTTGGGGCGGCGGCACTGGTTCTATCTTTTCCGGCGCATCGCCACACCATTGTTGCTGTGGGTTCTGCTGACGGTTGCGATTGTAATGTTAGGGCCAAGCCCGGAAGTGGATGCACTGCTCATCACGTTGGCGAGTTTGCCAGCATTGGGCTTCATCGGTTGGGAGACGATAGACTGGCGCGATGACCGTTTCGTGGTCACAACGCAGCGGGTCGTCCATGTGGAACGTAACGGGCCTTTCCGTGAGACCTTCGAGGAAAGTCCGCTTGACAACATCCAGGATATCCACGAAGTACGCCCCTCGATTACCTCGAACCTGCTCAATTTTGGCGATCTCGTTTTGCAGACGGCTGGCGAGACGGTGCAGATTGACATGGGTGGCATTCCCGGCCCGTCGCGGGTGCGTGAGCTGATTTTTCGTGAGATTGAGCGCAACCGTGCCCGGCAACTGCTCCAATCGCGCGGCCAGATCCGCGAGGCGTTGGAGCGGCGCTTGCGCCTGGAGCCGCCGCTGCCCTGGCTGCCCATTGAGGGTGAGACGATACAGGGGGCAAGTGTCCTGGCACTGACTGTTTCCTGGCTCCACGATTTGTTCTTTCCGCCTTCATGGACGATGAGTGCCGATGGGCAGACGATTTTCTGGCGCCGTTATTGGCTCCCCGGTTTGGTGCGGTACTTCTTTTTGTATTTGCTGTGGTTGGCAATTACCGTTGCGGGAATACTGATTATTCCTACCCTCGACCCCGAACTTCAGAATCTGGCGTTGGCGTTGTGGCTGCTTGCTGAGGTAATCAACTTTGGGGTGATTCTCTGGCTGGTGGAGGATTGGCGTAACGACTACTTTGAGATCACACCTACTCGCCTGGTTTTGGTTTATCGCAAGCCGTTTTTGCTTTCTGAGAGCCGTCGAGAGACCACGCTCGACAAAATTCAGAACATTAGTTTTGATAAGCCCACTATTTTCGCGCGCTTGTTCGATTATGGTCATGTGATGATTGAGACTGCCGGTGCTATGGGGCATTTTGATTTGCAATGGTTACGCCATCCCGATAAGGCGCAGGCCGAGATCTCCAAGCGGCAGCGTGAGTTGATGGAGCGGCGGCGTAGCCTTGAAGCGCAACAGCGCCGCGAGGAACTGCTCAGCTGGTTCGCGACGTATGACAACCTCCGGGGTAGCGCGGCTGCAGTCGCAGCTCGCACGCAAAGCGATGGTGCGGGGACGGATAAATAGGGGGCAAAACCCCGCTGTCTGCCGATAACATGGTGTATGAAAACGCCCTACCGTTTCAATTTGGGGCAACCTGGGGGTAAGCATTTAATGATACTTGGCTATGCAATACTCAATGTCATTAAGTTTAGGGCATAGACCTGGCAGGTTTCCAGGCCTTGAGTTTGCAAAACATCGTTATTCATCGGCAAAATACTACCCCACCCAATTGGGACGAAACCTGCCAGGCCTTAACTTAATGACATTGATGCAACACATAGAGTACAAGTGGTTGAGATGGGGCTTGAGCAAAATCAAAACTGACAATGGATAGATGTGTAATTCCACTGCTGGAGGTTAACGTGACGCCGTTTTGGGATTGGGAAGTGCCGCTTATATTGTGGTTGCAACAAGGGCATCCGCTCTGGACGCCGTTCTTCAGTTTCGTGACCTTTTTGGGGAACGAGGAATTTTCGCTGATGGCAGGGCCTTTGGTGCTGTGGTGTATCAACAAAGCCTGGGGCGTGGGACTCTTTACTTTGTTATTGGGCAGTCAAAGCGTCAATGTCGCCATTAAAGAATTGCTCAGAGTGCCTCGTCCATTTCTCACACATCCAGAGATTTTGCAACTGGATTATCATGGAGGCTGGAGCCTGCCTTCGGGCCACGCGCAAAACAATACTGTGATTTGGATGTATCTGGCGTCGCAGGTGCGCCGGGTGTGGTTCTGGATTGTGGCGGTAGTGTTGATTTTGGGTATTATTATCTCTCGTCCTTATCTAGGTGTTCATTATCCTAGTGATGTGTTGATGGGCGTTATTGTAGGACTGACGTTTTTGGGCGTATGCTTGGTCGCTGCCCCGCGCGTGGCCGCGTGGGGGGTGATGCATAGTTCCACACTCTGGCTGGTTGGTTTTGCGCTGGTCGGTATCTTGGTGTGTGTGCTACAACCGTACCCAGATTTCATTGCCGCGTTCGCCGCGCTTTGGTGTGGCATCGTGGGCTTGATCCTGGAACGTGCCTACATTCGCTTTGAGGTTGCTGGCCCATTGGGGCAACGGGTGGTCCGCTATCTACTAGGAAGCATTGGTATATTTCTGTTTTGGCGCGGGCTGAAACTGGTTTTTGAGCCGCTTGCTCTGGAAGATACCGCTTTGTACTTGATCTTACGCGGGCTACGTTACGGCTTTTTAGGTCTCTGGGTAACTTATGGCGCGCCGGCCCTTTTCGTGCGCCTCAAGATTGCTCCTCAAGCGCCTCCGCTTACAGAGGTTCAGTAAAAGCAGGGCTGGTGCAGTAAGAGTTTTGAACCGTGATGTAAAAAATTAGTGGCTAAATTTTCTTCTATAAGCGGAATGACCATTGCATTGCGGTGCATCCGCGTTTACCTCAAACGCGGATTTCTTGTTGTCTTGACGTAACTTTTGCTATGTTAAATTGTACTGATAAAGATTGTGTGGTTTGCAGATTTGACAAGGAGCTTCAATGGGCATTCGTGAAATCATTACTGTAGGAGACCCGCGCTTACGTCGCCGCTCGCGTGACGTGCGCGAGGCGACGCCAGCCGTGCGTGCGTTTATTGATGATATGGTGGAAACGATGCACCTCAACAATGGCGTGGGGTTGGCTGCCGTGCAGGTAGGGGAAATGCAGAATATCATCGTTGTCGAAGCGCCGCTTGAGGAGGAAGTTCCCGGCAGCGGCCAACTCTATGTGTACATCAATCCTGACATCGTTAAATCCTCGCGGGAGACTGAACCCGGTATCGAGGGATGTCTCTCTGTGCCTGGCTACATCGGCGAGGTTGAGCGTGCGTACGAGATTGTCGTGCGCGGCCTGGATCGTCACGGCAAGCAACAACGTCACCGCTTCAAGGGCTATCTGGCGCGCGTGTTCCAGCATGAGATAGATCATTGCAAGGGCGTGCTGTATATTGACCGCCTCACCGCCCCGGAAAACATCTGGCCGGTGCAGGAAGGCCAGGAGGAGCAAGCCGAACTCGCGGCGGCGCGTGGCATAGCCTTTGATGATCTTGATCTCAAAATGCCTGTTCTTGATAGTGCGTGAAACGTGAAACGTAATGCGTGAAGAGTTCTCTGGTCACGGTTTACGTTTGATTCGTCATTCACCATTCGCCATTCATAATTTTACCCCTGGAGGTTCAAAACGTGGTAACAGAAACACAGGTGATGGAAGCGCTGCAAACGGTCATTGACCCGGAATTGCGGCGGAATATCGTGGAGTTGGGCATGGTGCGCGCGGTGGAAATCGCAGGCGCGCGCGTGAAGGTGACGATTGCCTTGACCGTCCCGGCTTGCCCGTTGAAGGATGTCATTTCCGCTGATGCTGCCCGTGCGGTGGCGGGTCTGGCTGAGGGGCTGGATGTAGAAATTGCGCTGACGGCGATGAGCGACGCGGAGCGCCAGGAGCTCTTCGAGAAGCTGCGCGGTGGACAGGCACAGCAGCAGTCCCAATCGCCCGCTGCGAACCTGAACCGCGTGCAGAAAGTGGTCGCCGTGATGAGCGGCAAGGGCGGCGTGGGCAAATCCTCTGTGGCGGCCATGCTCGCCGTGGAACTGCGCCGGCAAGGCAAGCGCGTGGGCGTGCTGGATGCCGACATCACTGGCCCAAGCATCCCGCAGGTGTTCGGCATGAGCGAAGCTCCCACCATGTCGCCGTTGGGTATCATGCCCCCCGTGACTGAGGGCGGTATCAAGCTGATGTCCATCAACCTGATGCTGGAAGAAAAAGAGGCGGCGGTGATCTGGCGTGGTCCCCTGATTGCGGGCGCCATTCAGCAGTTCTGGAACGATGTGTTCTGGGGCGATTTGGATGTGCTGGTGGTGGATATGCCGCCCGGCACGTCCGACGCGGCACTGACCGTGATGCAGAACCTGCCCGTAGCGGGCATCGTGCTGGTCACATCACCGCAGGATTTGGCGGAGATGGTGGTGCGCAAAGCGGCGAACATGGCCGAGCACCTGCAGATCCCCATCTTGGGCGTGGTGGAGAATATGAGCTACGCCATCTGCCCGCACTGCGGCGAGTCTTTCGAGATCTTCGGCAAGGGTCAGAGTGCCGCGATGGCGGCAGCCTTCGGCGCGGATTTCTTGGGGCAGCTGGGGCTGGATCCCGAAATGGCGCGACTGTGCGACGCCGGGCAGATCGAAGCCTATACCAACGCCGCGTTTGTCCCAATGGCGCAGGCGATATCGGGAAAAATCACCGCGTAGTAACGGTTTGTGCTAACAAAACGCGCCCCCATTTGGGGGCGCGTTGCATTTCCAGAACATGATTTGTCGTCGTTCGAGTCTGCTGCGCCCCAGCGGTGGCTGAGCCTGCCGAAGCCGAGCCTGCCGAAGCCGAGCCTGTCGAAAGGTACGGGCGTCTTGGCCTCAGAACCCCGTCGTGCCAGTGAAGCGGAATTTCTCCAGACAGAGCGCAGGCGCGGAGCTGATTGTGAAATAGCCCCGCTCACGCTGGGGCGCATTCCCTACGGCGCGCACCGTTTGTAGCGCTTCTACATAGCTCTGCGTGAAGCGCAAGTTCTGCACCGGGTAGGCTATCTGGCCGTTCTCGATCCAGAACGTGCCGTCGCGCGTCAGTCCCGTCACCACCATCTCGCGCGGATGGACGACGCGGGTGTAGTTGAAGCGCGTGATGTATAGCCCGCGTTCGATGCCCTTCACCATCTCCTCCAGCGGGGTATCGCCGGGCAGCAGTTCCAGGTGCATCGGCATTGGCCCAAACCCGCCCATCGCCTGCTGCGGCGCGAACGGACTGAACGGCGGCAACCCGTGCCCGGTGTTTGCGACGCCCAGTTTGCCCGCCCATAGGCGATTGTAGACTGCATCGCCTACCACGCCCGCTTTCACGATGTCCACTCGCTGGCGCGGTGTTCCTTCGAAGTCGAAGCGCATCGGCCATAGCGCCGGGTTGGTTGGATCGTCGCATATAGTGATTTGTGGCGCGAGCAATGTCTCGCCTTGCCGCCCGCTCATCCATGAACGCCCCTCGTGAATACCCATCGCCGAAGCGCCCCCGCCCATGAAGGTCAACAGATCGCGTGCGGCGTAGGATTCCAGCACCACCGGATACTCGCCCGGTTCCAGCGGACGTGGATTTTGGGCACGCACCGCCTTATCCACCGCCTCGCGCCCTCGCGCGGCCACATCTATTGCTCCCACCTGCCACGCGGCATCGGCGGCATAGCCGGATGAGGTGGGCGTCATCGCCACAAGGGTGAGATCGGCCAGCGTGGTGGGCGTGGTCGCATACAGCCCGTGACTGTTAGCGATGGCCCAATCGTAGCGGGCGGTGCGGAAGGCGCCGGACGTATTCACGTCCCGGTCAAGTGCGTAGCGAAGGACCTCCCCGACGGCGCGAGCGCGACTTTCGGGGGTCGCGGCTGCCGTCGCCTCATCATACGCCAGCGGCGTCTCATCAAATAGGGTGGGGGGGCCAAAGCCGGGAAATTCGGGATTTTCCGGCTGCAAGCGTGCCAGATCCAGCGTCTCTTCCAATGCACGATCCAGACCCGTATCACTGATGTCGGTCGTGGAAAGGGTGGCTACTCGTTTCCCCTGCGCCACGCGCACCACCAGCGCATGATTGCTTTCGGCCACGTTCTGGTGGATTTCGTCGTTAGCGAAGCGGGTCAGCGCCTCGTCCAGCCCCAGATACAGCACTTCGGTTTCATCGGCCCGGGAGCGTTGCAGCGCCCGCGCCAAAAGGTCTTTGATGTCGTTATGGTTTAACATGGCGATTTCCCCCTTACTTCATCACGCCCACGCGCACATTGCGGAAGCGCGCCGGGGCCGCGCCGTGACCGGTGTGGGCCGTCTGCGAAGGTTGGCCCTTGCCACAGTTCGGCACCCCCCACACGCCCCAATGCTCCGCGTTGCAAATCGCGTCGCACCCGTTCCAGAACTCCGGCGTGATGCCGGTGTAAGTGGCGTTCTTGTACAATTTGCCGAACTTGCCGCCCTTGATTTCGTAGGCCAGCTCCGTGCCGAACTGGAAATTGAGCCGCAGGTTATCAATAGACCACGAGTAGTTGGTTTCCATGTAGATACCCTCGTCCGTATCGGCGATGAGGTCATCGAAGTCCCACGTCCCCGGTTCCAGGTTGATGTTGGTCATGCGGATCAGGGGGATGCGATTCCAGCCGGAAGCGCGCATCGTGCCGCCGGAGCGGGCCAGGGCCGGGTCTTCGCCGCGCAGCCGGGCCAGCTGGGTGGCCGTCTCCCGCGAGGTGAGATAGCCCACGAACAGCCCATCGCGCACCAGGGGGACGCGCTGCGCCGGCACGCCTTCATCATCGTAGCCGAAGGTGCCCAGCGCGCCGGGCGTGGTCGCATCGGCGGTGAGGTTCACCAGCCCCGAGCCATAGCGCAGCGTGTTGAGCTTGTCTGGCGTGAGGAAGCTCGTGCCGGCAAATGCTGCTTCGGTGCCGAAGACGCGATCCAGCTCCGTGGGATGCCCGCAGGATTCGTGGATTTGCAGCCCTAGCTGCGTGCGATCCAGAATCAGCGTGGTGACACCGCTGGGGCATTGCTCGGCGCTCAGCAGGGCGATGGCCTCGTTACCCACGCGCTCCGCGTGCCCCAGAAAATCCAGCCGCTCGATAAATTCCCACCCTTCCGTGTGTTGATCGCGGAAGACGTTGGGGTAGCTGCGGCGTTGCACCTCACCATCCTTCACCGCCAGTGCCATGATACTGCCGCCCGTCTCAATGATTTCCTGCTCGATGTCGGCGCCTTCGGTGCTGGCGAAGAATTGGTGTTTGTGAACGGCCACCAGGTTGCCACTGGTGACTTTGATGTCTGGCCCAACGCGCATCCTCCGGTCGGTTTCCAGCAGCAACGTCAGCTTATCCTCCACTGGCACATCGAAAGGGTTGATGCGATAGGGTGTGCGGTATACGTCACGATGTGCCTCTACCGGGCCGAGGTCTACGCGCGCGCGCAGGAAGAGCGCACTGGCGCGGGCAATCGCCACGGCTTGCGCTGTGACCGTTTCCATCTCGGTGGGGGTCAGCGTAGCGCTGGAGGCGAACCCCCAGGCCCCATCTATGATGACGCGCACGCCGAAGCCCGCGTGGGACACGGTATTGACTTCCTGCGCGACGCCGTTGCGCACGCTCACGCCCTGCTCGCGGGCGGTCAAGATGCGCACATCGGCATACGTTGCGCCCAAGAGTTGGGCGCGGTTCAGAGCGATAGTGGTCAAGTCTTTCAAGTTCTACCTCCTCAAATCTGCAAATCGGCAAATCTAAAATTTGCACTAAAGAATCTGTAGTGGCGGTTTAAGAATCCATCTTAAAATTCACGCAGGCGGTAGTTGAGTCTATTGAAACCAGTGCTAAGTCTTGGCAGGCGGTGGGTGAGCCTGCCGAACCCTACCACCGGTGGAATTTTTGGATAGCTCAATGTCATTATATTTCTGACCATTCGCGTAAAACGTAAACCAAATCACGAATTATCTGGTACACTCAGG
>CAZDDI010000068.1:0-19586 GCA_964504195.1 uncultured Anaerolineales bacterium | reverse complement strand
TAAGGGGGATTTTACCATGTGCCGTGTTTTTAATCTAGATGTACGGTAGAAAAACCCTGATTAAACCCTGGGTCAATCCATACGCATCACCCTGGTGGCATTTGCTTCTCCATCCGCCTGGTGAGACAATAGATGAATCTGATATACCTGAAGACCCACTACTTCAACAATTGGAAGAAAGAGTTTGCGGGTATGCGGCGGCTTACCGTAAAGCTCAGCGCAGAGAAATACAAGACGATCCCAAAATCCTTGTACTTCTGTATCATCAGCACATCAGTCAGCTATACAATATGGGTTGGAATGGAGAACTAAAGCCTGAGTGCCTGTTGCCTGTGGAATTGATGCCAGACGCTTACTTGCGTCGGCATCCTCGCATTGCATTGGACCATTCATAAGATCCGGAGTAAGTCCGAGACAGTCACCACGGCGACCTCGGACGGGACGCGCTACCTGCACGGGCTGGGACTGGCGGCGGTGGAGCACGCGGGGGCGTGGTACTATCCACACACCGATGCGCTGGGCAGTATCCGCCGGTGGAGCGACGCCAGCGGGCAGGTGGTGGGCGCGCGGGAGTACGATCCGTATGGCGCAATCATCCAGCAACAGGGCGTCAACCCTACCCCGCTGGGCTTCGCGGGCGAGTGGCACGATAGCGCAACGGGATTACAATATCTGCGCGCGCGTTGGTACCAACCGGAGACGGGCCGCTTCACCCAGGTAGACCCGTTCCCCGGCGTGTTGCCCCTCCCGGCGACGCAGCCCGTGTCTGCACGGCCCGTATCAGTACGCACTCAACAATCCGCTGCGGTATACGGATCCGAGTGGGGAATTTGTGCTAGAAGCAATATTGCTAGGCATAGCAGCGGGCTTTGCAATCAATGTTATGTCACAATTGCAAAGAGAAATAACAGCAGGTAATACATTTCAAGGGGCGCTTCAATGCATAAACTGGGCAGAAGTAATTGGTGCGGCTGTTGCAGGTGGAACCATGGGGGCCATATTAATCTTTGGCACCGGACTCATAGCAACAGCTATCTTGGGAGCTATTGGCGGGGCCGTTAGCGGGCAAGTCGGCATTTATACAGAAGTCGCTTTTACGGAAATCTTTGCACGACGCACTTGGAATAGCCAACGCATACATCAATTGGCGCGTGCTCGAGGGTTAGGCGATCCTGTTACTATTGTGATTGATGCCGGAGCAGGCGCAATATCTTCTGTTATCGGACATGGTATTACAAGAGCTTTATTCCCTACACCAACAGGCTTGGCACGTCCAAGCTACGCTATGTATTTCAACACGCAGGGCCAACCATATTTGAGATCGGATGCTAATATTGTCAGAACTGTTGGGACTGCTTCTACTATCTTTGTTTGGAAAATTACCCGCAGTATTATCGAAGAACTTTTACAGGTTAATTCTTCACTGATATTTGAATTTGCAAAACCCTAAGGAGTTAATGCCATGCGTGATTATCTATCATCAGTAAAGCGTATATTACTTGTGGCTATTGTGGCAGTATTTAGCATTACACTTTCTATAGTTGTATATGACCCTTTGCTCACGGCAGTTGTGTTAATCACTGGTTTATTCTTTGGTGTTAACTTGATGTATCGCATCTCTGAGTATAAACATTACTGGCGGGAAATACTGTGGATAATTATTTTGATAATTTCTGTGGTTGTTGTTAGTACGATTGTAACTAATGGCGTATGTCTTGGATTACAGTATAGCGGTGTATTGATCAAGGCTTGTACTACAATTGCTAAGAATCTGTTGGGGCTGGTATCACTTGGATTAATGCTAGGCATAACAATCGGTGTGTTAATCTGGTTTATAGATTTTATAAACGTCCAGCGGGGTAAGAAGCGTAACTCCTGATACTATCCGCACACGGACGCGCTGGGCAGCCTCCGCCGGTGGAGCGACGCGAGCGGGCAGGTGGTGGGCGCGCGGGATTACGACCCGTATGGCGCGATCCTCCAACAGCAGGGCGTGATCCCCTCCCCGCTGGGCTTCGCGGGCGAGTGGCACGATAGCGCAACGGGGTTACAATATCTGCGCGCACGCTGGTACCAACCGGCGACAGGGCGCTTCACCCAGGTAGACCCGTTCCCCGGTGTGCTCTCTCTCCCCGCGACGCAGCACCCGTATCAGTACGCGCTCAACAATCCGCTGCGGTACACGGATCCGAGCGGGGAGTCGGTGTTGTTGTCGGTGCTGATGGCGGTGGGCATCGGCGCGGTGATTGGCGGGGCGGTAGGCGGGATCGGGTACGCGCTCCAGCATCCCGGCCAGTCGCTGGGCGAATATGCGCGCAATGCGGAGTTCCAGCGGGCGGTGGGCGTCGGCGCGGCGAGTGGGGCCGTCGCCGGGCTGGTGGGGTGGGCGGTGCCGGCGGGGTTTGCCGCGCTCGGCATGAAAGCCGCGACGGCGGGCGGCGCGGCCTTTATTGGTGGCATCACCGGAGCGTTGGCGGCGGGTGCGGGACGCATCACTGCGAATCTGCTCACGCCCTGTATGAAGTGGTACACGGGCGTTTCCAGCGCTATGTTCTGGGGCGCACTTGGCGGCGCGCTGCTTGGGTGGGCCGGGTGGCATGTCCGGCAGTGGTTATGGCAAAAATCTCCTCATATAGCTTATCGTAATCCAGGTGAAGGACAACATCCAAATGCGCTTAGAGAGGGTTTTCAAGCCCGTGATCCTACTGCTAATTACTCACCGGCTTATCATGTATCTCGAGGTAGCAATCCTAATGTCAGAACGCAATATCTCTCGCTAACTAAGAGTTTAAATGTTGCTCTTGACCATCAAGGTCCCAATACGCCTATTTATGTCATTGATTTACGCCGAGTAAGCAGTAATATCATAGACCTCACAAATGAAGTTGTAAGGCGGCAACTGCTACGATTTCCAATGACCGAAGCCTTTGCAAGAAAATCCTTTGAGGTTCTAGTTGAATCCTATATTCCACCCGAAGCTATAGTAGGCTTAATCTTCGGGCGATAACAATCAGGAGTCATCACTATGAATAGACAAGATCTGGTAAATGTTATTGTACGCTTGTGTGATACGGAAGAAGGTTTTTTAATTCCGCTGCGTTGTTCACGGTTGTTCAAAACGGATAAATACACTGAATTGGTCACCGCGTTGCAAGCGTATAACAAGGTGATATCCACTGAAGACACCATTGATAAACAAGTGGCTCACAGATTGTTTTACCTGCTGCGAATACTAGAAGATACACTGGCTTTATTCAACACCACCGCAGCCGATGATTCAGAACACATGAAGGGCGTGTTGCAATCAGCCGTGGTAGAGTGTTGGGAAATAAGTGAAGAGATGTTCACGCTGACGTGATTACCGCATAGCAAGTTATCTTCATAATAATCTTACAATCAGTAAGAACTGGTTTTACGCACCGGGTTACGCGTGGCGCAAGCCATCAATGGCGAAACCATGCACTTCACCTGGGATCAGGCGCTGGAACTGCCCCAACTCCTGGCGACCTCGGACGGCACGCGCTACCTGCACGGGCTGGGACTGGCGGCCGTCCAGCACGCGGGCGCGTGGTACTATCCGCACACCGACGCACTGGGCAGCCTCCGCCGGTGGAGCGATGCCAGCGGGCAGGTGGTGGGCGCGCGGGAGTACGATCCGTTTGGCGCGCTTATTCAGCAGCAGGGCGTGATCCCCGCCCCACTGGGCTTCGCGGGCGAGCCTGTCCTGAGTCTACGAAGGATGGCACGATAGTGCAACGGGATTACAATATCTGCGCGCGGTAGGCCATCCTCGAATCCATCACGAATACACGAATGTCTGTCGGGACAATTCGTGTATTCGTGTGTCATTCGTGGACGGCGGGCGACGCAGCCCGTGTCTGCACGGCCCGTATCAGTACGCGCTCAACAATCCGCTGCGGTATACGGATCCGAGCGGGGAATTTGTTGTGCCTGCCGGGTTAGCCCTGGTTGCCGCCGCTGGCTTTCTCGCGGGTGTGCTCTACGATGCGGCGCAGCAACATCAAGAACACGGGTGGGCGTGTTATAATCCGTTACAAGGGTTACTCGCCGGGCTGACTGGCGCAGCTATTGCTGGTACAACGGCGCTGACAGCAGTGTGGCTATTGTCTTTTGGAGGAATGGGAATTCAAGGACTGGGATTATTAACCCTTGCGAAGGTTACGCTAGGCCGTGCCTGGCATGGCTGTGCGCCTGCTGCTGTATCTGATAGACCCGACCTTAGCGAACCTTCGCAAGGCTGGTTATGAAAATTTTTCATCTACTGATACTCAAAAAACGCATAGCAAATCCCCTGACTCGCCTTTTCGCTTTCTCGCTGACTCGTACAGGAGATACCCAATGGACATCATCTACACGCCGAAACACCAGTTACACGTTACCGAAGGACTGACGATAGACGGCAGCGCGTGGGTGCTGGAAGAAATTCCCGCCCGCGCAGAGGCCATCCGCGCCGCGTTGGAGGCGGCGGCCCTGAGCGAGTTCCACGCGCCAGAGGATCATGGCCTGGAACCGATCCTGGCCGTTCACACGGCGGATTTTGTCACCTACCTGCAAACCGCTTACGCACGCTACACAGCTCAAACCGGAGTTCCCGATCCGCTGATGGCGTGGACGTTCGCCACACGCCGCACCGGCCCGCCCCTCGATAGCATCCTGGCACAGCGCGGCTACTACGCCTTCAGCACCGATGTCCCCATCGGCGCGGGGACATGGGAAGCGGTTTACTGGAGCGCGCAGTGCGCCCTCACGGCTGCTACACGGGTCTACGCTGGCACGCGGGCTGCGTATGCGCTCTGTCGGCCACCCGGCCATCACGCGCACGCCGATCTATACGGAGGCTTCTGCTACCTCAACAACGCCGCTATCGCAGCCCGCGCGTTGCAGGTACA
This sequence comes from uncultured Anaerolineales bacterium, assembly GCA_964504195.1. Lineage (GTDB taxonomy): Bacteria > Chloroflexota > Anaerolineae > B4-G1 > SLSP01 > CAZDDI01. Next base: position 14,676 of record CAZDDI010000068.1, on the reverse strand, counting down.
CAGCAGTGCGCGCGTACTGGTGCTGGATATTGACTTCCACCACGGTAACGGCACGCAGGATATATTCTATGAGGATGCGGACATCGCTTACGTCTCGCTGCATGGCGACCCGGAACACTATTTCCCCTACTACTGGGGACGAGCAGCAGAGCGCGGCGCGGGCGCAGGCTACGGAACCAACCTCAATTTGCCCTTGCCGCCGCACATAGATGATACGCGCTATCTGGCGGAGCTCGAAACCGCGTTGGATTTCGCGCGGGCGTTTGCCCCACGCTATCTGGTCGTCTCAGCGGGCTTCGATACAGCGGAAGGCGATCTCATTGGTGAATTCCAGATTACAGAGGCCGGATTCCGCGACATCGGCGCGCGCATTGCAGCGTTGGGGTTGCCCACCGTTATCGTCCAAGAGGGCGGCTATGATATAGCCCGGCTAGGGGACTACGTCGCCGCGTTTCTCAACGCATGGTAAAAAACAGCCGTTCCATTGACAAGCTGCTAAGGAGTGTTACAATCAACCCCAAGGTTATGATTTGGTATCATCCAGCAAATACACCCAACATGATGCGTGAGACGTGAATTCCAAATCACATCTCACGCATCTGTTTCATAGGATAGTTTTAAGAAAGGATAGCGCAATGCCACGCAAATGTGGATTTTGGAATTGGATTGTCCTGCTAAGTTGGCTGCTCGCAGGGTTAGCCGTATACGCGCCGCAACCGGTACAGGCACAGGCCCCCGGCGAGAACCTGTTGACTAATGGCGACTTTGAGGGCGGCGGTGCAACCTGGCCGCTCCAGGATGGTATCTCAGAAGTCCAAATCGCGCCGGGCTGGCGCGCCTTTTTTGTAGATCAGCCGCCTGCGTATGCCGCCATCCCCTACCCCTGCATGGAAAACCCTGGCGCGTGTGGTTACTGGCGCCGCCCGGAGTTCCGCGATGTCAAAATCACGGAATATGCCGAGCGCGTGCATCAGGGCACACGGGCGCAAAAATACTTCTCCTTCAACGGGCAACACGAGGCCGGACTCTACCAACAAGTAAGTAACATCACCCCAGGTACGTGGCTGCGCTTCAGCGCCCACATGATAACCTGGTCGTGTATGGCCTCGGCTGAGCGGTGGAACCACTGCCCTACCGGCAGCCGTTCGAACAATCCCGCGCCGATGCACACAAAGGTAGGCATTGATCCTACCGGCGGAACTAATCCTTGGGCGGCAACAGTCATCTGGTCACCGGAATTGAGCGCCATAGACAATTGGACACTGTTCGCAGTTGAGGCACAAGCGGTCAACAGCACAGTCACGGTGTTCACCTACTCCCGCGCTGACTGGGACGATCACATCTACCGCGTCCACAATGACGTGTATGTGGACACTGCCGCCCTGGTAGTTATCGGCGAAACACCCCCCCCAGCGCAAGACGCCCCCCCCGCAGCCGTCCCACAGCCGGTCGAGTATATCCCTGGCCCTACTGCCACCCCTCAACCCGATGGAACAGTCGTCCACACGGTCCGCAGCGGTGACACGCTCTTCGCCATCGCGCTGGATTACAAAGTACCTCCGGAACAGATCACCACTCTTAACAACATCACCACAGCCAGCCTCCTTGCCATCGGGCAAGAGTTGGTGATCTCGCGGCCCGGCGGGGTGCCTGCCCCCGCGCCACAACCTACCGCTGCCCCCGTTGAAGCAACGGTTGCCCCGCTTGGGATAACACCGCCCATCACGCTGCCGGTCCCTACACAAGAGAATGCAACCCAGGTAGCTGCTCTATTGGCTGGCAACCGTTTATGCTTGTTAGCCTATCAAGATGCCAACGCTGATGGACTGCATCAGGCAGAAGAAGCGCTGCTGCCGGGCGTAACCTTCACCATCCAAGGGTTGAGCGAACAATGGCAATACACCACCAACGGGATGCAGGAACCTTTCTGCTTCACCGACCTGGCAACGGGACAGTATCAGGTCGTAGCACAGGCAAGTGCCGGTTACGCAGCCACCATCGCCAATGCTTATATGCTCGTACTCAATCCGGGCACGCAACTGGAGCTAGCCATGGGCTTCTCACAAAACCCGTCCGAACCAGGGGAAAGGGCAGCATTGGAAGCGCCCGTTACCCCCGAAACACCAACCGCCAAATCAGCCTCGCCCTTACCCCTCATCTTAGGCGCGCTCGGGGTAGTCTGCTTGATCGGCGCCGGAGGTGTCGGCTTATTCGTGTTACGGCGCAACTGATGGATTAACACAGCGTGGCGGGCCTGGAATCCAGGCCCGCCACGCTTTTTTTGTCTACGATGCAAATCCAATCCGAAAATTCAGAGAGGGCATGTTTAAGCGGAGTGGCGAGGGGCGTGAAAAGAAACATCGTAATGCTCCGCCCAGGTATCGAAGAGCTGTTTACGTGGGTGTGCCACGGGCTTCCTCCCCGCGCTGCGCCAGGGATTCACAGAGCGCCCACAAACGCTCGCGCTCCACGGCGCGGCTCCGCCCCCAACCCAGTTTGTAGGGACTGCGCGCGCGCCGGTCGAACCAAAACTTACCGCTCTCATCCACTAATCGCGGCGCGACCGCCAACCACACAATGGTATCCGCGCCTTGCTCTGGCGTGCGCAACAGCGCCCGGCTGATCTGATGAAACGTGGGCAGCGAGGTCTGCACCCCGCGTGTAGCAGCCCATCCGGGGTGCATCGCGTTGGACGTGACGCCGCTCCCGGCAAGCCGCGCGGCCCACTGCTCACTGAGGATAACCTGCGCGCGCTTGGTCTGCGCGTAGGCGATGACGCCATCAAAACGTGCGCGGCCCTCCACCAAGGTGTCCACATCCAACCGTTGGCTGTACATCCCGCCAGACGAGACCCAAATCAGGCGCGCCGGCGCGCTCCGTTGCAACAGAGGCGCCAGGTATTGCGTGAGCAAAAACGGCCCGATGATATTGGTGGCGCAGGTCAGTTCGATGCCTTCAGGCGAGAATTGCCGCTCACGGGGCAAGATGCCGGCATTGTGGATCAGGACATCCAGCCGGGGGTAGGTTTCCATGAAGTGTGCCGCGAATTGGCGCACGCTCGCCAGATGGCTCATATCGGCCAGCGCGAGGGTTGCGTGTGGATTACCGGTGCGCGCGCGGAGCTGTTCCAACGCCGCCTGGCCGCGCTCACGGTTGCGCGCCAGCATCACGACGGTGGCTCCGAGCGCCGCGAGCCGCTCTGCCGTCGCATAGCCCAACCCGGCATTCGCGCCCGTAATCAGGCACACCTTGCCGGTCATATCCACATCCACATCGGCAGCGACCCACCACCGGCGACGCAGGGCGTAGCCCAGATTGGTGTAGCTGAATACAACAGTCTGATCCAATAGCGTGTCCAGCATTGATCCTAACGTCCAGGCCATGAGGGAACTCCTGCAATGGGGGCGCTATTTTGCGTCGCGCTGAAATTCAAATTTGAACAACAGCCAGACCAGCACCAGGTACGCCGCGCTTTTGGGCAACATAAACATGCCCCACCAGGACGACCACAACGTACCTACCAGTGTGGCAATGTAAAAGATGAAAGAGGCCAGGATACTCCAAACCATCCCGCGCAACAAAGCGGCCTGAGAAGCGGGGGCAACCTTCGCCGCCTGCCAGAAAAGGATAATCACACCCAACCCTTGCACGACAAAAGGCACATTGCGATAAAATTTCCAGGGCGTGTACAGGGCCGAACCCCAGGCGTTCTCCGGGAACAATAGCAGAACAATTCGCACCACACACGCTGCCACCAAAACCCACATCCAGCCATCCCAGCGTAGCGCAAACTTACGCCAGGCATACAGCGCAAGAAACAAGTAAAACAGCGAGAGCGTGAAAGAGCTGGCCGCCAGACCAAACCCGATCCAACCGCCCACGCCCCCGGAGGAACCCATCAGTCGCGCGAACATATCTATCAAACGCGGGACGAGATGAAACGAGTCCCCAAAGGCCAAAACAAAGCAGGCTACTATCACCCATATCGCGGTGCGCTGTTGCACAACCAGTTTTGCTCGATATAAGGGAAACATAACAACAAAAAAGCCCCATATACATAACAAATACGCAGCATAAGTGATGGATTGTACGATCTCAACCTGTAGTGGCATGGTTGGCCTCCCTTGAAAATGGCGAATTACGAATGGCAAATCTTAAATACTTACTCAGTCGCGGATCTAACGATCCGCTCTGAGCATGCGGGCGCTGAGGGGAATGTCAGTTCCCCGAATTTTCATCCGACCACGGGTGAACACCAGTTAATGAGGAATCCCTCCGAAAATCTCAAATCACAGCTAGCTACCGCTCGCCGATGCGGGCCACCCGGCTGCGCACCGCCCAAAGCGGGATAATCGCGCAGCTCAGACTGATGAGCATACCGGCGACCAGTCCTACAGAATACCCCAACGCAATGTTTAGATCGAAGATGATAAATAACAAAGGCGGCGCAAGAAAAGCCCCCATGGAAAGCCCCATATAGAGCATGCCCACCAGTGAACCCAAACACCCCACCCCGCCGCGCACCATCTGCCGGGGATCTTCCCATTCCAGATTGGCACCCAGCACGCCGAACGTGAGATTGACCCCCGCCGCGCCAGCCAGGACAAACGCCAGCGCCGCCAGCCCATAAACGAAAAGCAGCAACGACATACGCTGAAAAAGTGCAGCGGCAATCAAAAAGAGCGTGCTGAGGGCGTAAGTGGGCAGATACGCCACGAGGAATTTGGCGAATAGCAAACGCCCGCCACGCACCGGCGCGGTTTTCAAAATCCAATACGCATTGCCCTCTTGCGAGAATCCCATCATCGCCAAACGCGAGAGCAACGACCAGCCGACGAAAAGCGCGATGCCGATTCCCACATGGGCCACAATGGCTGGCCCTGAAGCGGCGGTCACGCCCGGTATCTCTCCACTCCCGGTGGACAAGTCTCCACCCTGCGTAAACGTGGCAATCAGATAGATAATCCCAAACACGAGGGAGCTAAGCACTTGACTAAGATTGTGTAAATCGCGGCGCAACAAACGCAGGTCTTTCACAAGAATCGCCCACACCGGCGGCGAAAACAAGCGACGCAACCCAAGCGCGAGCGTCTCTGCGCGGCGGGCCACACCCGGCTGGGGCTGTTCGCGGCGCGCGCGGCGCGGCAGGCTCACTTGAACATTCGCCCAGCCGGAAAAGTAGAGCGCCTCAGCGGTGATAAGCGCAGCGTAGAAGATGCCGCCGGAGCAGGCCAACACCAACCCGCTCAACGCCAACCCCGGCAGCCAACGCCCTTCGCCCAGCGCAATCAGGCCCACGCCAGGCCAACTGAGCGGCGACCAGGCCGGGGTCAGGCGTGTCGCAGTATGTAACACCTCCAAGGATTGCTCTGAGCTGATGTCGCCGAAACGCCCCCCCATCTGCCCAAAGAAGGTAAAAAAGAGGGTTGTAATCAACAACAATACCTCGCCTACACGCCGGGCCGGGAAAATCCGCACGATCCCCATCACCAGCAGCGCCGCAATGCCTGTGGCCGCCAATGAGACGGCTACAAACAATACCACGGCCAACGGGTAATAAAGCCAGGTATAGCGCATCCCGTAACCCAAACCGAAGAGCAGCGGAAGCCCGAAAAAACCAATAAAAGTCAACGTAGGAAGGATGGCTTGCACCATTTTGGCAACGAAAATAGCCCGCGCGGGCAAGGGGGCATTGAGCAGAAATTCCAGGTCACCGCTCAGATACAGGGTTTGCAACAATGCGCCAAAACTGGTCAGTAATAGCCCCACAAAAGCGGCGGTGAACAGCAACGCGGGTAGTTGACCGAAAAACAGCTCTACGTCTACCATTTCCTGCAACTCTGGGGAATTGAGGAACCGCAGCAGCAGCCCGCTGGCAACCATGATACCCACCAGCACAGCCAGCCCGCCTAGAGTGGTTACGATGTAGACGATTTTGCGCCCCCACCCGGCGCGTCGCCAACGGCTAACCAGCAACACCCATTGCAAGCGTTGCAGTTTGAGCACCGAGCGCCATACAGATGGCGCTGGAGTTTTCATCCCAACACCTCAGCCACATCGAAAGCATCCGGGCCGCCAGTCAACTGGAGGAAAATATCTTCCAGGCTACCTTCACCGGCCCCCAATTGGCGCAGCTGCGCCAATGTACCTACAGCGATGAGCTCCCCCCGATTGATGATGCCCACCCGGTCACACATGCGCTCGGCGATCTCCAGGATGTGCGTCGAAAGGAACACCGCCGTCCCCTGGTCGGCCAGCTGGCGCAGGATGTCCTTGATGAGCCGGGCGGACTTGGGATCCAGCCCGACCGTCGGTTCATCGAGCACCAGCAAGCGCGGCTGATGGAGCAACGCCGCCGCCAGCGCGGTCTTCTGGCGCATCCCATGACTGTAGGAATCAATGAGATTATCGGCGGCCTCCAGCAAATCAAAGCGGCGCAACAGTTCATCGCTGCGCCGTTCCGCCTCAGCGCGGGGAATGTCGTACAAATCGCCCACAAAGCGCAACATCTCCCGCCCGGACAGTTTGGCGTACAGGTTGGGCTGATCGGGGACATAGCCGCTCAAGGTTTTGGCTTGCAAGGGTTGCGCAACAACGTCGTACCCGCCCACCCGCACCACGCCGGAGGAAGGGCGCAGCAAGCCCACAATCATCTTGATGGTGGTAGTTTTACCGGCTCCGTTCGGGCCAAGGAAACCAAAAATCTCACCACCATACACCTCAAAATTGACCTGATTGACCGCGAATTTATCGCCGTACTGTTTGGTTAGCGCCTTCGTAACAATCATAGGTGCTGCTTGCATGGGGCAGGTCTCCTTACTATATCTGTGCAAGAAATATCATAGCACAATCAGCCCATTGCGCCAAGTGCGCATAGAGTTTGCGCTACCAAGCAGCTAAGAGTTCGTAAAAATATAACTTCCCGTTTTTGTGCTCTCAGCCCCCGTCCCGGGGGCGTGAACGCGGGAAATGGTTGTTTTACAGACCCTAAGTATAATAACTGATGTTGCTACCGGGACTAATTCAAAGGAATTCCTCATTAACTGGCGTTCACCAGCGATTGCGGGAAAATTCGGGGAACTGGCGCTCCCCGACCGGGCCAGTTTTGAGATTTGCCATTCGCAATTTGCCATTTTCAAGGGAGGTTGGCCCATGCGTATCCGAATCATTGCCTGTTTGACCTTGTGCTTGCTCGCCTGTGTGTTAAGCGCAACACCTGCATCCCCGCCGGACTGTCCAGAATGCACCCCCTGCCCCCTACCCACGCCCTGTCCACCTTGCGAAACCGCAGTAGTGAGTACCCCTATACCCCATCCAATTGACGCCACCACGCTCGCATGCCTCGAAGAGAACCAAACTACGTTAGGAATGGCAAACTGCATGGGAGACGCATACTCCGCCTGGGATGCCGAACTCAACCGAGTCTATCAAGAACTCCTGTCCGAACTTACCCCTGAGCAACACACGAGCCTGCGTGCGGCACAAGTACAATGGCTCGCCTACCGTGATCAAGAATTTGCCTGGATCAATGCCCTATACGACAGCCTCGACGGCACCATGTACACCATCTTGCGAATTGACCGGCGCGTCCAAATTGTTAAAAGTCGCACTCAGGAATTGCAAAGCTACCTGGAAGAGTTACGCTTTGAATAATGCGGGCTTTTAGAAAGGCGGGGCAAAAAATATTTCCTAAGTCACTTAATCCCTATTAACGCCACGGCATCAATCTGATTCCAAAAGCCCTGGCGCGATTCGTCAATTTCCAAACGCACACGTTGCACGCGGAACGCGGTGCGCGGGAAAGAAACGGCCAGCACCCCCGGACAAGGCCCGGTATCATCGCCTTCCCAGACCAGATGAGCCAGGCCATCTTCATCCACTACCAACACCCGCGCCATACCGCCACGCCCAAAGGTCTGGTAAACACGCACCTCAGTAGCATAGACCGGCTCTGCATAGTAAAGCTCCAGCCACTCCAGACCGGTACCCCGCGCCGAAGCCCAAGCACGCGGATCATCCACACAAGCGCTGACCTGTGGCTCGCCAATCACCCGGTTCGGCGACCAATCGGGAAACCCAAACTGCGAGCTGGCCTCGGCACTGATAGCCCACTGCGCCAGCGCCACCGGCGTCGGCATGACGCCAGCCTCCGGCGCCGCGTCGCGGATGCGGCAGCTAGTTGCCAGCCATAGCAGCCCGCCCAGAATGAGCCAGGTTAGCAGATGTTTCGATTGCATAGTAATACCTCAGCCAAAATTCTACCCTAAAAGCGGTGAATGACAACGCGCGCGCTGAATTGTCATCCCTTCGGGCAATGGTATAATCAACTCGTGATGCAAGTAGAAATTAGTGTAGGACTCGCTTTTCTGGCAGGCATGGCCTCGTTTTTAGCGCCGTGTGTGTTGCCCCTTACGCCAGCCTATTTGAGTTACCTCAGCGGGCACGCTATGAGCGCCTCAGGTAGCCGTTCTTCACGGGAGCGGCTCTTCATCATCATCCACGCGGCCTGCTTTGTGTTAGGTTTTACGCTCATCTTCATCGCGTTAGGGACGCTGGCCGGTGCACTGGGCGCGTTCTTGCGCGGGCCGTGGCTGCGCTATCTCGGCGGCACGCTGATGGTGTTTTTCGGGTTGGCGCTCGTGGGGGCGTTACGGATGCCGGTGCTCGAACGGGACGCACACTTGCCCTGGCGCGCACGGCCAGAGTGGGGTTTTGCCTCCTCGCTGCTGATGGGGATGGTATTCGCCGCCGGGTGGACGCCCTGTGTAGGGCCGGCACTCTCGGCGATCCTCATGCTGAGCGCCCAACAGGAAACCGCGGGGCAAGGTGCGCTACTACTAGGCGCGTATGCCGCCGGCGTAGGCTTGCCCTTCATGTTAGCAGCACTGCTGGTGGATCAACTGAATGCACAGCTGCACCGGATTGCGCGCTACCTACCGCTTCTTCACAAAATTACCGGGCTACTGCTGGTGCTGATGGGAATCGTTATTCTTACCGATAGCTTCGGCATCATTGGCGGCTGGCTGGAACAATGGGGGATTGGATGGGATCTAGGGATCTGACGCCACGCTCAACTGCGGACATCTCAACTGCGGACATTATCGAAGAAGCACAACGGCGCATCGAGCAGCGACCGCCGCCGCCGCCGCCGGAATCGCCATGGATACGCCGAGCCAATCACGTGGTCTTCTGGCTGGCAAAGCACTGGCTGGGCCTGTTCAATGTATTGATGGGGCTATATGTAGGCGGCACGTTCCTGGCGCCCGTGCTGATGTGGCTGGATTACAACAGTGCGGGGGAAATACTCTACCGCATCTACATGCCCTTTTGTCACCAATATCCGTTTCGCTCGTGGTTCCTCTTCGGGCCGCAAGCCACCTATCCAGCACAACAAATTTTACAGGCGCAGGATATGGCTCGGCTGTACCATCAAGTTATCGGCAGTCCGACGATAGGGTACAAAGTAGCTCTATGCCAGCGGGATGTGGCAATTTACGGCAGCATGGTACTGGGCGGCGTGGCCTTCGCGCTGTTGCGAAAACGCTTCAAGATGCCTTCCCTCCCGCTCTGGGCCTACTTTGTCTTCGGCGTGACGCCAATGTTAATAGATGGGGGCTGGCAATGGCTCGGCTATGCGGTGCGGTGGATTTTCGCGCCTGAGTGGTGGACGCCACACGAGACAACCGCGTTTTGGCGCACGTTGACCGGAGCGCTGTTCGGGTTGGGGCTGGTGGCCCTCGGCTATCCCAGTATGCACGAGTACTTTGAAGAGACCCGTGAACTAGTCGGAAAAAGGTACGGGTGGCAGTAACATTGCGCGCAAAGGTAATCAAAACCGCCTTTTCACCGGCGCACTGGCTCGCTGATTTACCGATTTTTTGATTTGCTCAGGAGGGAACCTTATCTTATGGAACCAATCATTGATCCGATTCTAATCAGTTTTGCGGATGGGGCCTTTGGTATTCACTGGTACGGCCTGCTCATCGTCACCGGCATCATGCTGGCGGCGATAGCCTGCGCGCACCTGGCGGAGGTCGCCGGGCAGAACCCAGAGCATATCTGGGATATGCTGCTGCTCGCTGTACTATGCGGCGTCATCGGGGCACGGCTCTACCACGTCTTCTCAACCCCAGCAGGCGGATTGACCGGCTGGGATTACTATCGCCAAAATCCCATCAAGATACTCTACATGTGGGAGGGCGGCCTGGGCATTTTCGGCGCGATTATCGGTGGCGCCATCGGCGTACTGATTTATACTTCAATGAAGAAACTGCGCCCCTTACAATGGATGGATTTCGGCGCACCCGGACTGGCGCTAGGACAGACCTTTGGGCGTTGGGGGAATTTCATCAATTACGAGCTCTATGGTACGCCAACCACGCTCCCGTGGGGGTTGCGTATTCCCCAAGCCTACCGCATCCTACCCTATACCAACATGCGTGAATATCCACCGGAAACCTTGTTCCAACCGCTATTCCTGTACGAATCAGTAGGAGCGTTACTCATCTTCCTGATCCTCTTCTGGTTCGGTGTGAAAAAGCGCGATCGTCTGCAAGAAGGCGATTTACTGGCCGGATATCTAATCGGTTACTCAGCCCTCCGTTTCGTTACCGAAATGTTCCGCCCTGATGCGTGGCAATTGGGCAACATCGCGGCAGCGCAAGTCTTTTCTATTGGGCTAATTTTGGTCAGTGTCGGCATCCTGGTCGGGCGACGCTGGTATCAGCGCCGTCCCCAGCCGCCGCAAGAACTGGTTTAACATAAAATCTATCCGAAGATTCTCAAAGGCCGCCGGGGCGCGGTAGGCTCGGCTGCGACAGGCTCGGCCACCGGGCTGCTCCAGTGCCTGAGCCTGTCGCAGGCCTCTGCGCTCGTCAAAGGCAGTACCCGCCACTAACCCTGTAGGTTGGCTCAAAACACGCCTATTGGACGGCTTGGACCGGGCGACTTTGGCGCACTGGCCGTCCAAGTCAATGCCAGAGGGCCATCGGGAAAGGCTTCGGCAGGCTCAGCCACCAGAGGGATTTTCGGATAGATACGTATCGCTAAGGGAGGAAGGCCATGGCCTGGACTGAAGCTATCCTGCGGTTGCAAGAAGTGGACGGGGAGCTAAAAGCTCTCGAAGGGCGGCTGGCGGATATCGCTACCCAGCTCACCGATCAACGCGAGGTATTAGCAACCCGCAAAGAAGCGGAGATGCGCGCAGTACAGGCAAAAAAGCGCCAACAGGCCCAAAAAGACCTGGAGTACGAACTAGGGCGCGTGGAAGCCAAGCGTAAACAGACCCAGGAGCGCCTATACAGCGGCAACGTGCGCAATCCACGCGAGCTACAAGACCTGCAAAGCGAAAGCCAGGCGCTCCAGCGACGGCAGGAGCAGCTCGAAGAACTGTTATTGGAAGCGATGGACGCCCATGAAGAGGCTAGTCGCATGGCCGCTGAGACTCAGGCTACTTACGAGATCGCCACACAACGGGGCGAACAAACGCAACAAGCGTTACAGTCCGAGCGAGAAGCACGGCAACAACAGCTACAGGCGCTCCGGGCAGAAAACATCAAGTTGCAAACACTGATCCCCCCCGATTTGCTGGATTCTTACCGGTATTTGCAGCGGCGGATGGGGGCCACCGCAATAGCACAAGTCAACGAAGGAACGTGTAGCGTGTGCGGGGTAGCGACGCAGTTACAAATCCAACGCAAGGTCCGCGACCGCGAAGAAGTGTACTGTGACGGTTGTGGACGCATGTTAGTAGGCTAATGGTAACACAAAAGGAGACGCGCCCCATTAGGTTGGGGCGCGTCTCTGCGAAAGGAGGGTAACCAACGCCAACTCACAACAATCAGGAGGGCGGACTCCTAAACCAAATTCTGACTTTATTATAGCATCTAACCGGATTCTAGCAATAGGAAAAAAGTACTATTTCGAGGGTGACATTTGTCACGGCAACGATGTAGTGCGAGAAGCGCACCCTTATCCAGGCAACAATGGGAATCGAGGTAACCCTATGGCAAAGATGCTCCCCAAATTTCGCAACTTGTCCATCGAACATTTATGGCCGCTCACGGCACTGATTGGCATCTTCATCTTCGTCAACACCCACCCCATTCGCCCGCACGATTTCTGGTGGCACATCGCCGCCGGGCGGGAGCTGGCCCTGACCGGCCGTATCCCGCTTGTAGATACCTATTCATTCACCGCGCCAGGGATGCCCTACCCCGCCTATCAGACCTACTGGCTGATGGAGTGGGTGCTCTATCACGTTTACCAGTTCGGCGGTGCCCCACTCGTGGTGCTCTTCCAAACTGCGCTGGTCATCAGCGCCTACGGTCTGACGCTCCGTTTAGCACGGCAAATCACCGGTAGCTGGCGCAACGCCACCTTCGCCACCCTCTTTGCCGCCGCGCTAGGCATGAATGACTGGAATGTACGCCCGCAAACGGTCACGTTTCTACTCGCCCCCCTGTTCTTGAACAGCATCTTTGCCTACCGCCGCCAGGCGCGCCGGTGGTTGTTAGTGATCTTCCCCATAGGAATGTTACTGTGGGTCAACAGTCACGGCTCGTTCCCACTGGGGCTTGTGTTGATCGGATTATGGGGAATAGATGAGGCCTGGAACGCTCTTAGCACGCGGGCGTGGAAGCCGCTACTTGCACCTGGCATCGCGCTGGGGACGGCGATAGTCGCCTGCTTGCTCAATCCGCGCGGCCCGGCAGTATTTGGCTACATTGCCACTATGACGACGGATCCCATCATCCAGAATCTCGTGCCGGAATGGTCACCGCCCACCTTTAGCACACTATCAGGGCAATTGTTCCTCGGCGGGCTGCTATTGAGCGCCGCTATCCTCGCGCTTTCCCCCAAGCGTCCTAGTCCACTCCAGTTATTTACCTTCCTGGTCTTTGGCGCATTGGGATTGCGGACTGCGCGCGGAATTATCTGGTTCGGATTGGTGATGGCACCGGTATTGGCAGAGCATGTGGCGCAAATCAGCGCATTAGCGGGGCAACACATCGGTAAATTGCAACTTGCAAATCACAAGATTGGTGGCGCGAGCGAGCCAACTCAAGCCACAACCAAAACCCAAGCACTGTTAAACCGGGTGGTCATGGCGATACTGTTACTAGGGGCGCTAAGTTCTTTGCCCTGGTTCAAACAACTCTGGCCGTTATCACCGGAGAAAGCGGGGGTGATTTCCGCGGAGACACCTATCGCAGCGACCGAATTTCTGTTACAGACCCGCCCGCCAGGGCCTATCTTCCACGCAATGCCCTTCGGCAGCTACTTGATTTGGGCAGCCCAACCGGAGTATCCGGTATTTGTAGATCCACGCATTGATCTCTACCCGGCGGAGGTATGGCTGGAGTATCTCCGCATCTCGGCAGCGACACCGGGTTGGGAGGAGCGGCTGGCGCACTATGGGGTACAGACATTGATGCTCAGCCCACAGGAACAGCCAGGGCTGGTGACTGCGGTGCAAGCATCGAACCGGTGGGAGGAAGTTTACCGCGACGCGGTCTGCATCATCCTGGTACTGAAGGAATAACCTTTAATTCGCTTTATGCGATATTCGAGGTGATAAACCGGCGAAGTAAGCGGCGCAGAGCAGCTCCGCCGAGATCAAAGCCATCCGACTCAGTAAAGCAGCGAGAAATGCAACCGGCGCAGGGACTAATAAAGCCAATAAGTAGCCCAACACCCCTTCGCGGACACCCAACCCGCCGGGCGTGATAAAACTCAAGAATCCGACAATCCAAGAGACAGCATACATACCTGTGATAGGAAGCAGCATCGCCAGGGGCTGAGGCTCGAGCGCGCACACCAGACAATACACACCTGCACCATGCAGCAGCCACGTTAGTACATAGCCAGGGACCAACGCAAACAGCGCCCGCGATTGCAACGCGAAGGGGCGCACGCCCAAACCAATACGCCGCAGTCCCCAAGCCAACGGACGTTGGAACAATTGGGGAAACAGGTAGAAAATCAACAAAGGGATTAGCAGTAGACTCCAAAGCACCAGAGAATCCGATTTAGGCCAGAAGGACAGGGAAAAAACCAACACCAATGCACCTGTGGCCAAAAATTGGAGATGTTCTAACCCCAGACTCAAGCTTACGGCATGGATTGAGCAACCTTCCTGGTGAGCTTCATATGTCAGCCGCAGTAAATGCCAAACATGCCCCGGAATATAGCGCATAATTAATGCTAAAAACCAGATTCGCAAAGCTGTCCACCAGGGTAGTGGTTCGCGCATCTGATAGAGCATACAGTTCCAAAGCAGCGCCCAACCAATATAACCACTGGCATTCAATGCCACTGCCAAAAAAACATAATTCCAGCGCAGTTGAACCCCCTGAATCTGGGGCCAAGCCCCTCTCAGCCGCAAGAAAATGTAGAGTAATGCCAGTATAGTGACAAGCCAGCCGAAAATTTTGAGCAGTTTTTTTGTCATTAAACCTCTAAGTAGATAGTTCTCCAAGTTTACACAACAACGCCACCAAAGGCTGTCGAAAACGGCTTTCAGAAGCCCAGCGCATTCTCTTTTCGGCAAGCTCAGGCTAATGCACTTTACGAGTAAATCCTGGCACTATTAAACGACAGAAACGCAAAATGCGCCAAGGTCTGTCAAGCGACAATTAGAAAGGGACATCGGCGACAATTAGAAATGCCCATATC
>CAZDDI010000067.1:0-19682 GCA_964504195.1 uncultured Anaerolineales bacterium | reverse complement strand
GTTAATAAGGCGATAGAACTTACGTTCTGTAAACGTATTTCAGGACTTGACAGGCCGCGTAGCGCAGTTGGCGGTTGATTTCGGTGACGAGGAGGGCGATGATTTCGTCCAACAACGTGGTGCGCGGTTCATATACGCCAGCAGGCAATAAGCAACGTCCCCGCCAATACCAGCCCTGTGTTTCACGTGCCGAACCCGTTGCAATTTTCAAGAACCGGGCATAGTCGCGGCCAAAGCCCCGACCAAACCCCTCCTCGATATTGGCACTGATCGAACCGGCACTGCGGGTAATCTGCTCTACAATCGCCCATCCCCGCCGCTCTTTTTGCCAATGTTCACAATCCTCCCACACCCAATCATACACAAATAACGCTTTCCGATATCCATAAAACTGCCACACCGGGCTACGCCGCACATTCTCAGTCACCCCCGCCGCCCATTCCTCATACTCCATTCCTATTCCTCCCTCTTATCCGCCATCCGCCATCCGCCATTCGCCATCCGCCATCCGCCTCTCGCCATTCGCCATCCGCCTCTCGCCATTCGCCATCCGCCTCTCGCCATTCGCCATTCGCCTCACCTGCCCCATGCCCGCCGTCGTCATGGCACCCACGCCAGAGTAACGGGCGAACTCGGCGAGCAGGGAGAGCACGGCCAACCAGTAGCGGTCGCGGTTGAGTGCGCGGTAGGTGATTCTGCCGATAGCGCCAATCCGCAGCCCTGGCCCGCGATTCCAGCCCGGCGCGCTGCGCAACTCGAAGCGGCTTACGGCCACCAGCTCCTCGGCATAGCGGCGCACCCCGTCTTCCGGCAGCGCCACCGGCGCAAACGCATTCCAGCGGAGCACCAGACTGCCAAAGAACAATTCCGGCAGGGGCAAGGGCTGGGTTTTCCCCTGCGATTGGAAAGCCAACGGCGCAGCCAGCACAAACGTCCACACGCCGCACGGGGGAGGGCCGCTGGGTAGTAGATAGCGCGCGGCGAGCGATTGATAATCATCAGCGCCCATCCAGGGATCTTCGGATGGCGAATGGCGAATGGCGAATGGCGAATTCAACGCCACAACCTCAAAATCTACGCCCTCGAAAGTGAGCATATCGCCCACCGCAAAGGCGTTGGCGAGCGCGGCGGCGACGGGCGCGGTAAGCGCCGTGTAACGCAGGATGTAGGCGTGCTCGCGGCTCACCGCCTGCTGTTGGCGTCCGCCCAGCACATCCGAGCAGGTAAAGGGCTTCGGGCCATCGTTAGCGTGCAGCGCCTCGGCCAGGGCCGGGTCTTGCGCGGCGATGCGTTGGAGCAAAATCGCGTGAGCCGCGCGGCCCAGGCGCGGCGGTGGCGTGCCGGCGGCAGTGGGGCGGAGCGTCAGCACCAGACTGAGTAAATCCATACAGCACTCCTTTCAAATAGCGAATGGCGAATGGCGAATAGCGAATAGCGAATAGCGAATAGCGAATAGCGAATAGCGAATGGCGAATGCGGTAAACTTTGCATCCCTGCGTTTTTGCGTTACCTTGTTTTCCGCGCCGCGTCACGCAGGGCTTGCAGGTTGATAATCTCGGCGATCTCGTAACGCGGCGGGAGCGCGCCGGTCATCGGCCGCAGGCGCACGACGGGCGGGAAATAGCCCATCCGTCCGTGGAGTTCGGCAATCAACGCCACCGCCACGAAGTTGAGCGCGGGTGGCACGAGCAGCAGCGGCGCGGTCTGCCACGCCGCCGCAGAGAGCTGCGCCGCTTCAGCCAGGGCGGTCGCTTGCGGCGCGAGTGGCGCGGATACATCCACCTGCGTAGGAATGTCGCGCACCTCCGCAATGGGCTGCCCGGTGAGCGCTTCCAACTGCGCGAGCTGGTCGGGGGTCAATGGGTGGGAGTAGTTGAGGATGAGCATGGTCACGCTCCTAGAACTTTGGTGACTGTCTGCACCAATCGGTCGGTATCATCCGGGGAGATAGCCCCAGTAGCGGCGCTCGGCAACTCGATAACCGTGATTCTATAAGCATTCGCCAGGTCCTTGTTGTTTTGGTCTACTGGCGCAGCCGAAATCAAGAATTTGGAAGCGTATGTCCCCAGGTTTCGTTGCTCGCTTGCCGAGTTCAACTGGTCAATGCCTTGCTTTTTGGCGTGTCGCTTGATCTCAGCAATCCCGATTTGATTGCCGCAGCGAATCACCAGGTCAATCTCCAACGCGCCCAACGTGCGGATGCCTGCCCGCACTTCGGAAACCAGCGGCGAAGCCTTGAGCGCATCGTACACCATTTGCTCGAAAGGTTCCTTGGTTCCTTCTTCATTGTACGTTTCAGCATATAAGCGGAGATAGTCGTCTATTGTCAACAGCGTCCCGAGCTCTTCCGGCGTACCCATTAGCGCAGGCGAACCCGATGCTGTGGCGTAACGATAGACCAGGCTACGCGCCCCTTCGGTCTGGAAATACAAAAACTCGCTGCGCCAGCGCACGGCCAAATCGTAGGCGGCAAAAGCCATTGCCTTAGTGCCGCCGGTCAGGTTGAACACCAGATCGGGCATGTTCCAACCCAATTCGACGAGCGACTTCTCAAGACGGCGGCCGATTTCGATGATGTCATAGGGCGGCGTTTCCAATTCTTGGGTCCGCACTCGTCCCTGCAATACGCGCTTCAAGCGGTCTTTGTGTGGCGCGGTGCGCTGGGTAAAGACGAGCAAGCTGTCGGTCGCCGCGACGTGCAGCAGCGGCAACAGATTGGGCGTCGGCTGTTCGCCGATAAGGGCAACCATTCGGGTCATATCAGGTCTCCTGAATCGGCTTTATGTAAGCTGCACAGTCCAGCTTTCCAGTTCGCGCTTGCACTGCTGAACCAACTCTGGGTTTCGCGTTTCGCGGTGGGTCAGTGCCTCAATCAATTCATTACAGTACACATATTCCCATACTTTTTGCCCGCGCGCATTGATGCGAATGAGCCGCTCAAATTCGCTCTTATCCTGTTCCTCAATAACACAATCGTCATTTGTTCCCGCCATACGGTTGAGATACTGGTTTCGAAAATGAGACCATTCCATTTTCCCCATCCAATCGCTGGTAGATGGGTCGCTCCGCAATTGTTTAAATAACTGTTCTCCCGTTATCCACTCACCCTCTGGCAAAGAAGCCAGTTTGTCCAGAATCAAGTAATAACGCTCATCATACGCCGTTTTGACGCGCGGGATAAATGAGACCCGGAACCGATCCGCGCGTTCGCTCGACGGGTTGAGATACTTGCGGTCGTCATTGTTCGCCAGAAAGACATAGTAAATCCGGTCTACCAGCCCGCTCAATGAAGCTGTCTGCATCAACGCAGCGTTGAGCACGTTGGTGCCGCCGGTGATATTGGCCCACAAGCGCTTGCCGGTATCGTCGGCGCGCGCCAGAGACAGCGTGGTTTTGACAACCGCTTCGAAGCAACGGTCATAGTCGGTCACATCCACCGGCCAGATATAGAGTTTGGCGCGTTCGTCGCGCATCCGTTGCCCGATTTCGCTGGTCGGAAGAAAGTCGGCCAATACTTCTCGCAATGACGTGTTTGACCATGTGCGACCTGCTTTTGTTTTGCCGTATTCGTTACGGATGGATTCATCGGCTTTCGTGTCTCCCTGCCGTACATCGGGGGAACAAAAGAGCACCACGCTTTCAACAATGCTGCCCTCGCTTTCTGCCAGATATTCCCGCTCGTGATGCAATAAGTACGCCAGCGACGATGTGACCGCACCCAGCGAGGTGCCTATTGACATCAAGTGATTAACGCCCATTTACGACTTCCTACGTCAGATGGAGTTTTAGCCAACCCAAAGGATATAAGCCGTTTGCTGTGCGCGCCAGTTTTCGGCTTTTAGTAAAAGGCAAGACAAGAATTAGCTCGCCATCGGATATATTCATTTGACATTGTTTACAACGCCACCGTTTATTGCCTTCCGGTTTCTTGGCCAAACTAACGCGCTGATTGCACCCTTTATGTACAACTTTTCCCATGACATATTCCTTCCGCAATTCAGAGCGCAATGGATCATCGAACAAATTGCCAATCGCCTGACTTTCATACCCGCTTCCCCAACCTATCCACAAGAAACACGCTGTAGCTGCCGGGTCTTGTAACAGAGCATTCAATTCAATCTGTCGCTCCTGATACCATTGGAGCAATTCGGGTAGCGGGTATTGTGTGTAAAATGCAATCTCGTGGTCTATCCAACCCTTAGCTGCCTCATTGCATTTTTGGATAAAGTTAGGAATCCACTTGCGCGCTCGCTGAACATTTAGCACATCTCGCGTCGTGTTTCCCAAAAGGTAGGTCTGAATGACTGCCTCGCCCTTGATACCTTTGCGCGGCATCAAGACTTCAGGATGCAAGGAGTAATTTTTGGGTTGTAGTTCTTTAGTGCGCCCAACGGAAAACGTTTGTACTTGCATCACGGCTAATGCATCAAGAGGTGCGTTGCGAGTGTCGCGGAAGTGCAAAGCACGTAGCCATTCATGATGTTGGTCTTGCCCGAAAAATAGGCGCTCTATATCATCATCTGCTCGTTTGGCGTCGCCGTGCCTGCGAATATGCTCGCGTACCTTGTCTTGAGCCTGCGCCAATAAGGCTGGTTCAGACTGTAATGCAGCGCGTAGAAATGCGCCGCGCACCGCGCCTTTGAGGGATGAGCCTGGAATGTAGGGATGGGGCCGGCTACCGGCAGCCTTGATGAAAGGCAAGACTTCATTCCCAGGCAATTCGCCGACTATTGGCTCGGAGTACAGGCTTACATCCTCGACACGGATTCCATAATCTTTCAAAAAAATATCCAACCGCCCACTGTTCTCAGCACAACGGATGAATTCGCTTTGCCGTCTGGTATCTTGTCCAACTTGTTGCAACAAGCGGTCTTCGTCTACGATGTGTAATTGCTTGCCGTCAGTTACCATAGACATCCGACCCAACTTATCGCCCATGCCGATATGTAGCGGTGTCAGCACTTCAAGTGTAAATGAAATAGGATCCAGGATAGATTGCTCAGGCATTGCTCTCTCCTCCTATCCTTGCCCGCACCGTCAGCGCCAGGCCGCTCTGGTAGACCGTCCAGCCATCTGGAGCGGCATCCACCAGCGAAACCAACCGTCCCACGACCGCCGCCGGTTTAGGGTTGGGGAACACCGAGCCAGGCACGAACATGCGCGCGCGGCGTTTGTACACCGGCGCGCTTTGCGTCGGCGCGAGGTGCGCGTATTTCTTTTCGCGTTTGGGCCACAGGTTGAGCAGGCGATAACGCAGCGGCTCGGCATCCGGCAACCATTCCTGATCATTGGGTATATAGCGCGAAAGCGTCACAAAAGCATTGGCGTTCTCGGCGCGCGGGAGGCTCAATGGCGCATCGGACACATTGATTTCCCTGAAATGCCCGCGTCCCACACTGCGGTTGGCGCCCAGGCCGCTATCGGCCAGATAGCGCAGCGCCGGGCGGACAAGACGCGCCACATCGGCGTCATCAGCGACCCACAACGCGGCCCACAATCCCACATTTGGCTGGAAAACGGTCTCTGTTTCGTGAAAGAGCAAACCTTCTGCCGTTGCTCCGCGCACGCGGTCAATTTGGTTGTGTTGAACGCCTTCGTCGCGGAAGAAAGTCAATCGCTCTGGCGCTTCATCGCTGTACCGCTTGCGCTCCTCATACGTCAGCAAAGTGTTGCCAACTTGTTCTATCCATCCTGGTCCGCTGCCAATCTTCAGATATATCTCATCCCAACCCCAACCGTTTACAATTTGGGTGAAAACAGCCTCGGATACCAGCGTTACCTTTTCCAGGCGCTTGACCTTTTCCTGCGTGGTCACAAGGGCTTTTTTGCCGACGCGCTGTTTGCTATCTTGCCGCGCCAGTTCATCGGCCCAGCGCTGTACCTGAGCGTGCCGGGGTTTGGGCAGCGCCGGCATTGGGTAGAACTGCACCGGCTCGCCCTTTTTCGCCCACAGCACCGGAAACACCGACGAAAACGCAAAACGCGGCGACGCTTCAAAATCGGCCAACATGGCCCCCACGTCGGCCAAACCCAATATCCGTATCGCCCAACAGACCGCGCCAAAGAGCGTATCGGATTCCAATGCGCCTTGCAACGGCCCGTAAGGGCGGAACTCTACAGCGTAAATGCTCATATCACCTCCTTCCCGGAGTATGGATAGGATGCCTCAAGCGAGCATCCTACTGGCTCTTATGCGGCCATTGGATTTTGTCGAATTTTTGCTTGGCCTCCGCAACCTCGGTCGCGGGTAAACTCACCTTCGGGGGTTCCCCGCCATTGCGATAGTATTCCAATGAGCGCCATTCCAATTCCAAGCTCTGGAAGCGCACTTGCCCGTGCCCGCGCGAACCGGAGCCGCCCAAGGCGCTGCTTTCCAGCAGGTGCATCGCCGCGAACAGGTCTTTGAACAGGTCGCTGTCCTCGTCGCGGTACATGTCAAAGACCATCTCAAACGCAAAAGCCGAGCCGGCCGGCACGCGCTCCATCGGGCGCGGATTGGCTTCGGAGGTCACACGGTCAATGGCATTTTCGATCTTGATTTCGGTATAGATGCCCTCGCCGAGCCATTCTTGCCATTGTTCAATAGTCGCGGGCGTCGGGAACGCATCGCGCACAGTCAGGCGCGTGGGACCGGCTGTTTCACGCACTTTTGCATCATCACTGGCTGGGCCACAAAGTCGCGCCAGCGCGAATGCTCGGTCCCACTCCTGCTGTTCTTTAGGTGTTGCACACTCATCGCGCTTCTTTTTCAATTCCTCACAGGCATAGGCGGCGTAACTGGCTTTGCCTTCTTTGCTGTGACTGCTATGCGCTTTGATTTGTCCCCATTGCCATTCTAACAAACTACGGATTTTCCCCTTCAACGATGAGCCGGGGATGTAGGGCATTTCGGTCAAAGGGTCTTTGAGCACGGGATTATCCACCCCGCCGATTTCGATGCCTTCCGTCGAGCCGCCGATGTGCAGCCCGGTCACACAGACAATTTCGCCGCGCAGAATGTATTTGCCTTTGAATTGCAGGTCCATTGTTAGCCTCCCTTGGGGTTGAGATACTTGTGATAAGCCATAATAGCCTCCATAAACTCTACCGCGCGATTGAAATCATCAGCGTCTTGAAGTTTTTGGGAGCTAAGGCACAGTTTCAAGATATCGTAAAACTCTTTGGGTAGGTGCTTTCGACCTACACCATAAGCCAGAATGGGCATCAACATCACCAAACGGCCGCGGTCAAAAGTCCGCGTGCGTTGCACGTCACGCTGAATACGCTTAAACTCGTGAAAGACTTTACGCAATTGAGTGGGTTTCAACTTTTCGCCGCTGAATTCTTGAGCCAGACGGTAAGCCAACCCACTCTCCTCTGCAAACTCAGCCTGGGATAATTCCTTCAAAGTCCCTAACTGCTGAATGCGTTGCATAACTTCCCGTGCGGCGGACTGGCGTTCAGATCTATCTCTACGCTCTGCCATCTTAATCCCTCCTCGTGATTAGACTGACATACGAAACTATGATTGGTAATGTGTGCTGTGTGATAGCCTGTAACACAATTTGCCTCCATTTCTCACGCTCTCCACCTAACCGGCGAGTCAAAACATAGTAGAGGTGTGGGCGCCATAGCGGTTTGGGTTCTCCTGTCTTGGGTTTATATTGGTAGCGATACAAGCGTCCCAAATCATGAATCAATGTGCGCGGGAACTGTTTGCCTTCCACCTCCCTTTGCAACTCCTGCGCTTGGTTCAACGCCCAGGTCAATCCTTTGCCTTCTGTGTCGCTTAGCCACTCGACTGCTCGCCCGAACAACGTGCAGCGGTTTCTCCCCTCGTCTTTGGCTTTTTTCTCTGCAATACTGACAGCCGTTGCCATCCGCTGAATTGGATGGTGCGGTTTAGCCAGTACGATACCTGCCGAAAGTGTCACATCGGGGTTCTCACAGGCATAAGTGCGCCACTCGTTTTCTAGTCGCTGTGCCAGTGAAATCGTAGCATCCCACGGGCCGATGATAAACAAGTCGTCGCCGCCGGCATAGGCCACATAAAACAGACCGTCCACTTTATCGCGCCAGGGATGCCCTTTACCTTCGCCTTGTTGCCATTCTTCAAAAAGCGCTTGTGTCAGCACGTTGACATAGCCGGAGAAGAACCGGTCAATAGCCCCGCTCAACGCCGCCAAACGCGAAATCGTCAGTGGCTCCAACGCTTCGGAAAACAGTAGCCCCAGGTGATCCACGTCGGCTTTTAACACGCCCAACTTTTGGCTGCCGGTGCTCAGATAGGCGATTTCTTCAAAGTCCAGTCCATCCCCAGCGTGAGGGATGTCGTCCGTTTCACGCCCTGGCAACACAACCGGTTGGGTAAACGTGGGAACGCTATTTGCCAGGAAGCGGAATCCCTGTCCCAACTGCCCCCAGGCATCACGGCGAAAATCGCTATCCGTGAGCCGATAGACTGCCCCAACTTTCTGAGCCGGCAAGAACTTTTCTGCACCTCGTTCAGTCAGCAGTACAGCAGTGGTATCCAACTTTTCAAATGTGACAGATAGAATGTCATCCTGATCGTTGTTGACCTGTCCAGGCAAGAGGGCGAGGTAGGCAACGCGCGGTAAGATGCGCCCAATCCTGGCATGTAAGGTGCATTGGCGACACACACCTTGGGACGCTTCCAGTTGGCAGACCGGGCAGGCATCCCATTCATCTCGCTCCGAAACAAAAAACTCGCGTTGCGTCAATTGGCGTCGCCATTTACGCTCTTTTTGGTCGGCCAGAGAGTTTTCCACTGCCAGATATACCTGCCGCATATTGCTGAAATCCTGCGGACTGACCGGCTCGCAGGCCACCGCAATGGCTAACTCGCCGTGAAACGCATCCAATAACCAATCTTCCAACTGCCTTTGGAGTTTCTCTATTTGCTCTGCGGCATTCCGCGGCGCAAGAATGTCGAACCGCCCGCCGCCGCAGAACAGCAGATTGGCCGGCGTCAACCCCAGGGAGCGAATGAGCCACTGCGCAACAACCTCGCCCAACAAGGTCAGGTGGAACGAACGCCCACGTAATCGCCGCGCCGTCTCGCGGAACGAACGCTCGCCATCCGGGCGTGTAATCCGGTAGATAAAGTCTTGGATGCCAGAAAGGTCACCGCGCACGAGCACCGCGACCGGTTCCTGCGTTTGTTGCGTCAGCGCCATAATTTCCGTATCGTTGAAACCAGCACGCAGGCAGGCTGCAATTGCCGCGGTTGTTTTCAGATGGTCATAGAGCGACACATCGGGCACTACGCGATCATCTTCGTCTGCTTGCCAGGGCGTCGCTGATGGAACAAAAGTAAGATATTTTTGCAATAGCGCCATTAGGGTAGTAAAGTATGCTTCGATGTCTTGTTTTTCCCAACCATCGGCGCGTTTCCAGGCATCCAGTTCCGGGCGCATTTCCTTATCCCACAGGCTCTTGTACTGGGCAGGCAGGTCGCCAACCGGCTCCTCGTTCAGGTTAACCGGAAACAGTGACTCCTGCGTCAAGACAAGCGACTGGACACGGTATTTCCATTGCTCCTCTGATGGTCCATTAACCAACTTCAATTGAGAGAGAATGGGTAACAACGGCGTCGCGCCAGCCGCCGACCGCTCCTGCATCCCTGTTATGCGTTCCCCTGCCGACCAGCCATCGGCTAAATGCACCAGGCGCGCTAATGCTGTTACCTCGCTTTGCTCGGTTGGCGTTCTATCCGGGCGGTGATGATAACGCACCACGCCCAAGCGCGCTCGCAATGGAGATAGCACATAAGCATCTACAAATGTCTGGCTATGTTCGGCATGCCAATATCCCACCTCCTTTTGCTCGCGCTTATCGTCAATTTTTGATCCAATACCGGCACGCCCGGTAAACTTCCCCACATCATGCAACAACCCCGCCAGCGCGGCCAGATACACCGATTCTCGCTTGTTCTCCATGCTACCTCCTTGCGGTATGCCTGCTGTAGCCATCCAGGAGTGGCGGGGCAGGTGGCGCAATCCGCGCCTCCCGCCCCGCCGGAACGCATCCACTTTTAGTGTACTGCAATTCCCGGCGGTTGGCTACAGATAAAGTTCTGATTTTTTCTCAGAGGTTTCTCTGATGCGCCGCGCGCGCCTTACCGTTATAATGACGCTAGAGAGGGGGGCTGCTGCGCGCGCCAGTCCAACCAGGCCGCGAACTTGTCGCGGAGAAAGTGATAGGTAATCCGCGTGCCTTCGGGGAGCGCCCAGGCTACCCGGCACTCGGCCAGAATGCGCGTCTTGTGGGTATCCAACGTCTTGAGCGTGATGCCCAGATCGGTGGCGGCTTCTTGGGGCAACCGACCAGCGGCCAGTACCGTGAGCACTTCGCGCTCGCGCAACGTGAGTTGCGCCCAGACCGCCGTGCAAGGTTGCGTTTCAGTTGGTGCCACCGCGGCAGGGCGGGGTTGTGTCATTTCGTGCAAGGCCGGGAAGTAACTGCCCCATGGCACAAAGGGCACTGGAATGAGCTGCACCGCTACTTCTGGCGGCGCGTGGAGGATGGCCCCTTCGCGGGCCTGCGCCAGAAACTCCGGCGGGGTATAGAGATGCCAAAGGCAATCGCGGTGATCGCAATGCAGCCAGGCCGCGCTCAGCAACGTCATTGCCAACAGCCGCGGCCCGCCGGCTAGACAGAGGTGCAGCCGTTGCCCGGCCTGCTTGAGCGCGCGCAGCAGATCGCGGGCCTGATTCCAGACCGCCTCCGCGGTACGCCCGGAGCTGATCGCCGTCAGGGGCGCGCCGCCTGCATGCAAGGATTGTGCGCGCCAGGTAACGGGGCGCGCGCCATAATAGCCGCTGGCAAATTCCTGTTGTAACTGTGCCAGGGCGCGCTGCACCCGGGGTTGCTCCGCGGCCAGGTGCAGCACGTTGACCGTATCGAAGGTTTCACCGCTGGCTAACAGGGCATCCAGCGCCAACGTCACCACCTGGGCCTGGCCGCCCAGCGTGACCAATACCGTTGTACTATCCAATGAAGGGGGGCTGTGTAGCGTCATGTCTACAGAGTATACAGAAATAGGTTCGATAAGTCAAACAAACTTTCTTGATTTACCCGCCGTCGTCATCGGCGGGCCACCGCACAGCGGTAAATCCGTGCTGGCCTACAGCCTCACCCGCGCGTTGCGCGAGCGTGAAATACCCCATTATCTGCTGCGCGCCTATCCGCCGGATTATGAAGGCGATTGGTTTTTGGCCAGCGAGCCGGAAACGGTACGGCATCTGCGCTTCAAAGGGTTGCCGAGCGCGGCCTGGTTGCCTCTGTTGCAACGCGATATTGCGGCGCGGCACTTGCCCCTGCTAGTAGATGTGGGCGGCCTCCCCACTCCGGAGCAGGAGACCCTGTTAGCCGCCTGCACGCATGGCATCTTGCTCACGCCCGACCCGGCAAGCCGCGCCCTCTGGGCGGAGCGTTTTACGCGCTATCAGCTCCCGGTGCTGGCGGACATCACCTCGGAACTGCACGGGAGCCAGCACCTCGCTGCACGCGCACCCGTGTTACGCGGGACGCTGGCCGGCCTGGAGCGGGGGCAGGTGGCGCAAGGGCCGCTCTTTGCGGCGCTGGTGGAACGCTTAGCCGCTTGGTTCATACAAGTCACGCAGGGACTCCCCCGCCAGCATCTCGCCGCCGCTCCGGCAGAACTGGCGCTCGATTTACCCGCGCTGGCCCGCCAACTAGGGCAAGATCCCCAACAGTGGCAGCCGGCGGCCTTGCCCGAAGTGTTGGATTATCTCCCCCAGGGGCAGCCCTTGGCGCTTTACGGGCGCGGCCCCAATTGGTTGATTGCCGCCCTCGCCCGGTACACCCGTCCCGCGCCCTGCTACTTGTTCGATGCGCGCATGGGGTGGCTGGAAGTACCGGCCCTGCCCGTTGGCCCGGCGTTGGCAACCAGCCCGCTGCAAGGCCAGGTGGAGCAGCTGCCCCAAGGCGATGTATGGCGCGTACAATTACCCACCACGTACCTGGACTGGACAGAGCGCACGCAGTTGCACGCGCCAGTAGGTGAATCAACCGCTGGCGTCATCTTCAGCGGCAAGTTGCCCCAATGGCTGTGGGCCGCACTGGTACGCGCGGTGTCCGCTCCCTGGGTGGCCGTCTATCAGCCACAACTGGCCGGGGCAGTGGTAGTGCAGGGCTGTACCGGACATCCGCCCGGCACGGTGTTGTCGGTTACACTGTGAACGGAGCATATTGTTGCAAGTTGGTCAATCTGCGCTACACTAGATTATGTAAGCAACAAAAATGCTCCAGAGCGTTCTGACCGCATCTGGAGCGTAACCACGGCAACTGCACCGCCGCGACGGAATAGACTACACCCTCTGCCCGCCGGTGCAAGTGAGAGCGCCGGCGGGATTTTGTACAGTACAACCATAAAGGATCATCCATAGACCCATGTCCCAACCCGTAACTCTCTCCCAACTCGAATCCCACCTCTGGGAGGCGGCGAATATCTTGCGCGGCAGCCCCATGGACCGCACCGACTGGAAGAGTTACATTCTGCCGCTCTTGTTTTTCAAGCGCATCTGCGATGTGTGGGACGAAGAATATACTGAGATGATCGCCACCTACGGCGCGGACTTCGCTGATGAGCATTGCTTTCAGGTCCCCGAACACTGCCACTGGAACGGCGTCCGCGAGACGCCGACCCATGTGGGCGCGGCATTGCAAAACGCGCTCCGGCCTACTCCATCAAGCAGGGGAACCGCGCTGCCTGGCAGAGCGACCCGTGGGGTCGCAACTTCCGGGGCACGCCGCCGCAGGGCCGCGCCGATTACGCCTTCTTCCAGCACATCCTGGCAAGCCTGGACGCGCACACGGGGCACTGCGCGATTCTCTTCCCGCATGGCGTGCTGTTCCGCAAAGAGGAGGCCGAGATGCGCGCCAAACTGGTGCAAGCCGACCTGGTGGAGTGCGTGCTGGGGCTGGGGCCGAACCTGTTCTACAACTCGCCGATGGAGGCGTGTGTGGTGGTCTGCCGGACGCAGAAGCCGCCGAAGCGCCAGGGGCGCGTGCTGTTTATTGATGCGATCAATGCGGTGGCGCGGGAGCGGGCGCAAAGTTTCCTCAAGCCGGAGCACCAGGCGCGCATTTTGGAGGCGTACCGAGATTTTGATGCAGCGCTGGATTTCGCCAGGGCCGTTACGCAGGAGGAGATCGCCGCGCAAGGGTACAGCCTCTCCATTCCGCTCTACATCAAGCGCGTGACGGCGAACGGGATCGCCGGCGGCGAGCGCAGCTTCTGGCAGGAGATGGACACGCTGGTGGAGATGTTGGAGGCATGGCCCAGCACCATCATCCCGAACGCGGCGACCGGGACCCACTGACGGGCAGCGATGCAGGCATGGGAGGAGAGCGCGACACAGCTGGCGAAATCCATCCACCGGTTATTGCAGCGGGTGGGCGGAGGTGTGCTATACTACAAGAAACGGTTGAATGATGACAGCAGAAATCAACGCATTGGAAATGGATTTGACGACGACTACAGCTGATTTGCGAGCCTTCGAACAGCAATATCAACTGTCCACCGCCGATTTTTTCCATCAGTGGCAAGCCGGCCAGACCAATGACCGGCTGGATTATGTGGAATGGGCGGCGCTGGCGCAGATGGCGGACAACCTGCGCCAAAGGGTGCAGCTCCTTAAGGGCGAGAGCCAGCTGTGAAAGTCGCTGCGTTCGCCACTTTGCAAGCTGTGGCATCACATCAGGAGGGAGGTATTTTATGACAGTATATACTGCTCCAAACACAAGATATGTGCAGGGCGTCTGTTGGCTGGCGGAACTATATAAAAACCAGCAGGTTGATGCTGTAACCGCGCAAACGCTGCACAAGCTGGTTGACCTCGAAGCCAGTCGGCTGCGCAGACAACTGGAGGATATGGAGAGAGTGCTGGCCGGGTATGAGCAGCAATACGCGATGTCTTCACAGGAGTTCTTGCAGCGCTATGAAGCCGGGCGCACCGATGACCGGATGGATTATGTGGAGTGGGCCGCCTTAACCAAGATGGCGCGGGATTTCAGCGCCACGTTGGCTGCGGTCGCCAGCGAGGAATAGCTATGAACCCGGTGGATTATCTATCGGCGGTCAAACGCTTGCTGTTGGAAAACCTGCTCATTACCAGGCACCAGATTATCCGAGAATTTGCCACCGTACACTTGTAGATTTTTGCCACGAATTCACTCGAATTAACACGAAAACAATAAGAAATTCGTAAAATTCGTGCTAATTCGTGGCTAAAACTGAATGCGCTTGGAAAATGTACGGTAGAAAATCCGAGAATATGAGGGTCTGCAAAAGAGTTATATTCGCGCACGTCTGACTTTGAGAGACGAAAGTATATTGGAATTTTCTGAATACATCGAAGCACAAGCGGAAGACGAATACACCATCACTGATTACAGTTTTCAATGGATGGACAAGGACGGAAAACAGCTCTGCCGCTGGGACAACACCCCGCATTTCCCCCATCTCGATAATGCGCCGCATCACATCCATCGCAGCGCAACCGAGGTTGTGCAGGGCCAGCCGGTGGATATCTTTAGCGTCCTGGATGAGATGGAGCCCCTGCTCCAATCATAAGTTCACTCTGTTTTGCTAAAGGGATTTAGGACGCTGATGAACATGGATGGCGCGGATTTTTCTTCTTGTCCGCGTTTTCAGCGTTCATCCGCGTCCTGTTTTCTGTGACTGTACAAGCGCCATAAGAATAGAGGATGAATGCTTTGTGACCACCCTACCCATTGCGACGCAGTTGGAAGATATAGAAGAAATCCTGGCAGGGTATGAACAGCAATATGGACTAACTTCGATGGAGTTCTTGCAGCGCTATGATGCTGGGCGCACCGATGACCGGATGGATTATGTGGAGTGGGCCGCCTTGACTAAAATGGCGCAGGATTTGCGCACTACGCTTGCCAGAGAGCGCCCCGCCGACCGGTTGGCCGCGGAGATTGAAAGCCTATGACCCGCTACCGCTTTGACAAAATCGCCGAAAACATTAATATCCGCGTTTTGCCCGCAGATACGGCGCTTGACCGTTATGTGGAGCTTGAACATCTTGACCCGGAATCGCTCAAGATTCGGCGGTGGGGCAGCCCGGCGGATGTGATGGGGCAGAAGTGTGCGTACCGCAGATACGCCCGTGATGGTCGAGCGCCTTGTGGCCGATATAGACAAAATCGTGCGTCATGTGCGTTTCCCCGGCTGGCAGAACCCCAGCGCTGGCGAGCGCGAGGTCAGGAAAGCGCTGCGGCAGACGTTATTCAAGTACAAGTTGCCCCAGAATACCGAGCTGTTCACGAAAGCGTATGGGTATACCAAGCAGTATTATTGAGCAGGACGCGGTAGTTCCTCTCCCGCTACACTTACCCAACAACTGTAGGCTACTTTCTATTTTGAGGAGGTCCCCCGATGCCCGACTATCCCAACCTTGACCGCACCGCGCAGGTGAGCCTGCGCGAGATCACTGCCGAGACGGTGGTGCAGATCTGCAAACTGAGCAATACGCTCGCCCCTGCGCACCGGCGGATGGTCGCCCCGAACGGGCAATCCATCGCGCAGGCCCACTTCGAACCCAAAGCCTGGTTCCGCGCCATCTACGCGGATGAAACGCCGGTCGGCTTTCTTATGCTTTACGATGACCCCGACGAACCGGAATACTTCCTGTGGCGGTTCATGCTCGCCGCGCCGTATCAAGGTTTGGGCTTTGGCCGGCAGGCCATCACCCTGCTGCTGGATTATGTCCGTACCCGGCCCGGCGCGTGCGAACTGCTAACCAGTTGCGGCGAAGGTGAGGGCAGCCCGGAAGGCTTCTACACCTGCCTGGGGTTCGAACGCACGGGCGAAGTGGAAGATGATGAGGTCGTGCTGCGGTTGCCGTTGTAACCGCCATGATCCCCCTCCACGTCCACTCGTACTACACCCTGCTGGGCGCGACACCCACCTCGCGCTCACCGATACCCACGCGCTCTACGGCGCGGTCGCCTTCGACCGGGCCTGCCGCGCCGTGGGCGTCCAGCCCATCCTGGGCCTCACCCTCAACGTAGCCTGGCCGGACGATCTGCCCGCGCCGGATGCCGTCCCCACCCCCGGCCAACTCGTGCTCCTGGCCCGCGATCCGGCGGGCTACCGTGCGCTTTGTGCCCTCTCTTCATTAGTACAGGGCCATGCTGATCGCGAAGCCCGCGCTGCGCGGGGCCTCACCCTGGCCGACCTACGCGCGCACGCGGCAGGCCTACTCGCGCTCGATGCCGGGCAAACGGGCTGGGCCTGGCGCTGCTTACGCGCGGGGCAGCCCACCCTGGCGCACCGCTGGCTGGCGCGGCTGGCGGGCCTCTACGATGAGCACACCTATCTAGGGCTAGAACTCCACCGCCCGGCGGATACTGCCACTGCCCACACTCTGCGCGACCTGACCGCCCGGCTCGGCGTGCCGCTGGTGGCCCTGCCGCCGGTCTACTGCCTCACCCCGGAGGAGCGTCCGTTGCTGCGCCTGCTGGCGGCCATCCGCCTGAACTGCCGCCTGACCGAAGTACCCGCTACTGCGCTGCCGGATGGCGACGATCCGGCAGTGAGCGTTCACTGGCTCACGCCGGCAGAAGTCACCGCTCGCTATACGGAGTTCCCGGAAGCAGTAGCCCGCACGGCTACCCTGGCCGCGCAATGCGGCCCGGCCTTGCCGGATGGCCGCCCCATCTGGCCCGCGCTGGCTTTGCCCGCCGGCGCAACGCCCGCCACAGCGTTGCAGACGCAGGCCGCAGCCGGCCTCCACACCCGCTACGGCTCGGAACCACCGGTAGCGGCGCGCGAGCGGCTGGCGCATGAACTGACCGTCATCACGGCGCAGGGCTACGCGCCGCTGTTCCTCATCGTGGCCGACATCGTGCAGCACACCCGCACGCAGGAGATCCCCGTGAGCACGCGCGGCAGCGTCGCCAACTCACTGGTCGCTTACTGCACCGGCATCACCACCGTGGATCCGCTGGCGCATGACCTGTACTTTGCACGCTTCCTCAACCCTGCCCGCGCCGACGCGCCCGATATTGACCTCGATTTTTGCAGTCGCCGCCGCGACGAGGTGCTGGCCTACGTCCGCCAGCGCTACGGAGCCGACCGCGTGGCGTTGGTGGGCGCGGTCAACACGCTGCAACTGCGCTCGGCGGGGCGCGCAGTCGCCAAAGCCTACGGCCTGGATGACGCCACGCTCGCTGCCTTGCTCGCCGCCCTGCCGCGCCGCTTCCGCCCGGGCCAGGGTGTGGAGCGCACAGTGGAGGATGTCCTGGTCGCGACGCCCGCTGCGCTGCATGACTATCTCCGGCTGGCCTACGCGCTGGAAGGCTTCCCCGCGCATTTGACGGTTCACCCCGGCGGGGTGGTCATCACTCCCGGCGCACTCACCGACATTGTACCGGTGCAATGGGCACCCAAAGGCTTCCTCATTACCCAATACCCCCACGGCGACGTCGCCGCGCTGGGACTGGCGAAACTCGATCTGTTGGGCATCCGCGCGCTCACGGTGCTGGCCGATGCGGCGGCCCTGGTGCGGCGCGACGGAGATCCGGCGTTCCGGCTGGCCGAGATTCCGCTGGCCGATCCGACCACCCAGGCGCTCCTGGCCGCCGGCGACACGGTGGGTATCTTCCAGTGCGAGTCGGAGGGGGCGCGGCGGACGCTGCGCAAGTTGCAGGCGCGCAC
The DNA here is from genome assembly GCA_964504195.1 of uncultured Anaerolineales bacterium. GTDB lineage: Bacteria > Chloroflexota > Anaerolineae > B4-G1 > SLSP01 > CAZDDI01. The sequence goes on along the minus strand of CAZDDI010000067.1, from coordinate 1,969 downwards.
CGTGCGCGATCTGGCGGTGGCCAATGCGTTCTTCAAGCCCGGCCCGGCCACCGGCGGGCTGGCCGAGGTCTTCGTGCGCCGCTACCGGGGCGAGGCTCCGGTCGCCTACCTGCACCCGGCACTAGAGCCAATTCTGGCCGCCACGCAGGGGGTGTTGCTGTTCCAGGAGCAGATTTTGCGGGTGGCGACGGAGATTGCGGGCCTGAGTTGGGCGCAGGCCGACCACCTGCGACGCGGGATGAGCAAAATGCAGCCGGGCGAGATGGCGCAGATGCAGGCCGCGTTCGAGGCTGGCTGCCAACGGCCCGCGCCGGCGGGGCCGGGGTTCACGGCGGCGCAGGCGCGGCAGTTGTGGGAGCAGGTCAGCGTGTTCGCCGGTTACGGCTTCAATCAGGGGCACGCGACGGCTTACGCGGACGTGAGTTACCGCTCGGCGTACCTCAAGGCCCACTATCCGGCGACGTTCTTTGCGGCGCGTTTGCGCGATTGGGGCGGGTATCACCACCCGGCGGTCTACATGGCCGAGGCGCAGCGCTTGGGCGTGGCCGTGCGGCTGCCGCACGTCAATCACAGCGGGGCGACGGTAACGCTGGCGTGGGAAGGTACACAGCCGGTGCTTTGGCTGGGGCTGGGCGAGGTGCGCGACGTGCGGCGGAGCGCGATTGCAGCGCTGGGGCAGGCGCGCGCGGCGGGGCCGTTCACGGGGGTGCGCGATTTGCTGGGGCGGGTGGACTTGCAGGCGCGGGAGGTCACGCACTTGATCCAGGGCGGCGCGCTGGAGGGGCTGGGCGCGAGCCGGGCGGCGCTGCTGGCTGAGGCCGCGCGCATCGCGCAGGCCGGGAGCGTGCAGCAGTTGGGGTTCGATTTTGGCGCAGCCGCGACCGTGCCCGAAACGCTCGCGCAGCGGTGGCAGTGGGAGAAAGACCTGGTCGGCTATCCGTGGGCGGCGCTGGCCGTATGGTTGCCGGAGTTGCGCGCGCAGACGCCCGGCGGCGGCCACGCTCTGGCGCACCGAGCCGAGATGGTCGGGGAGGTAGTAGCGCCACAAGTTGCCCGCCTGCTCACCCAGCGTGTCGTGCCCCACCAGGTAGCGCGTATCGCCCGCCTGGAGCAGTTCGGGCACCCCCGGCACGGCCCAGTTCCAGGTGAAGGCGGTGAGGTCGCCGTTCACGGCTTGCTGCACGCGCAGACCGTCGGCGGTGTAGGTTATGGTTGTGCCAAGGTTCGCGGCGCGGATCATCCGCCCGGCGGTCAAGTAATTCTGGGGCGTGCCTCAATACCCGCTACCAAACCCGTGCCACTCTATCACGGGACCCAGAAGCAAACTAGAATAGTTAGGCCAGCACAAATCGAACAGATAATTGTCGGTCTGCGCTTCCTCCATCGAAAGCGGCGTATAGTAACAAAATCTCTCAATTCGCATCTCCGGACAGATGCACCCGCGTCCGCTCATGCGCACGCTTACCACAAACCACAACCCCTGTTCGGGATACAGTAGATGTGCCGAGGAATCGCCTACAGTCGGCTCAAATCTATACCCTAAGGTTTCCCACACTTCGCAAGCAGAACAGGCCGTGGCGCGGTCCAACAAGTAGAGGCCTTTCGGCGGCCCGAACTGCCCGATCAACTCTCCCACAGTATAGTCAAACAGCAAGGAACCTTGGATGTGACTGACTACATCCTGCTCTATAATCACAAATATACTACCCCGTGATGAAGGAGTTGGGCCGACAATGAATGCGTCGTTAGCGTCTGTGCCGCTGATATAATCAACCCATTCATTTGTGCGTAATTGCTCTCTTACTTGGAAGGCGTCGGCGCGGGTGGATTGCCCTGGCGTCAGGGCGCGCCAACATGGCGGACGGCAGGGAATCCCGTACGCTAATCCTGGCTCAATGATTGTCGGATGAGGCGTTGTCAATTTACGCCCGACAATGTCCCACCCATTTACGGCCATGATGTACCACTT
>CAZDDI010000066.1:0-21629 GCA_964504195.1 uncultured Anaerolineales bacterium | reverse complement strand
TGCGAGCATTCCCTTCGGCAGGCTCAGGGTACGCTCGTGGTGTCTGAGCCTGTCGAAGGCCGGTGCCTGAGCCTGCCGAAGGCCGGTGCGAGCATTCCCTTCGGCAGGCTCAGGGTACGCTCGTGGTGTCTGAGCCTGTCGAAGGCCGGTGCCTGAGCCTGCCGAAGGCCGGTGCGAGCATTCCCTTCGGCAGGCTCAGGGTACGCTCGTGGTGTCTGAGCCTGTCGAAGGCCGGTGCCTGAGCCTGTCGAAGGCCACAAGATTTGGAGGCTATCACGTTTTTTATGAAAATTGATTTACATGTTCATACGGCTGAACGCTCTCCGTGCGCGCGCTCTCCAGAAGCGCGGCTCATCGCGCGGGCGCACGCCTGCGGGCTAGATGCCCTGGCTTTCACCGATCACAACCGCTTCACATCGCCGGAGCATCTGGCGCAGCTCAACGCCGAACATGCCCCCTTGCGCATCTTTAGCGGCATCGAAATCAGCCTCTATACTGAAAATGAGCATATCCTCGTATTGGGGCTATACGATCCGGCCCTGGAGCGTGAGGATTGGACCTATCCGCACCTGCACGCCTTCGTGCGCGCGCGGGGCGGCTTCCTCGCGCTCGCGCATCCGTACCGTTATCGGCCCTACATCGGCCTGGATTTGGAGCGCTACCCGCCCGACGCCATCGAAGGTCACTCGCTCAACACCCCCGTCCATGCCGCGGCTCAGATTGCCCAACTGGCCGAGTGGTTGGGCTTGAGCGTGCTGAGCAACAGCGACGCGCACACTTCGCGCGTGCTGGGGAAATACTACAATCTGTTGCCGCGCGCTCCCCACGACGAGGGCGACCTGCTCGCTCTTCTGCGTTCCGGCACATCCCGTCCCTGTTTCCCGCCGCGTGAAGTGGGTCTTGAGATTTGCTGATTTTTTGTAACTACTCAGGTGAGACGCACTTTTGCGCCTGAAATGGCGGCGGGAAGCACAAAACTCACGGTCTTGCCTGTAAAACAAGTGCGTCCCACCTCTTGGCTGAGTAGTTAAGATTTTTTTTGGCTACCGTACATTTTCCAAGCGCATTCAGTTTTAGCCACGAATTAGCACGAATTTTACGAATTTCTTATTGTTTTCGTGTTAATTCGAGTGAATTCGTGGCAAGAATCTACAAGTGTACGGTAGCAAAGATTTTTTTGATTTTGGAGGTTCTATGGCTCGACGACGTTCTTACCGTACCCGCCGCGATATGCGCCTGCGCGGCGCGGAGCGCCCGCTCTTCATTGTTGGCGCGGCTTGCTATCTGATAGGTGTTTTTGGTGGGCTGACATTGCTCCCGATGCCCGCCACTACCGCAATTTTGCTGCTGAGCATCGGCGGCGGATTGCTATTCATCGCGGCCTTGAGCCTGATCTTTTAGCCATGTGGGAACAAGCACAACTCTTCCCCACCGCTGACCGTCCCTACACCGTGAGCGAACTCACCGCGCAAATCCGCGCGCGCCTGGAGCGGGAGCCTTTCCATGATCTTTGGGTCGAAGGGGAGCTCTCCAACCTCTCCCGGCCCAGCTCCGGGCACATCTACTTCACGCTCAAGGATGCTGGCGCGCAGTTGGCGGGCGTGATGTGGCGCACGCAGGCGCAACGGCTGCGTAGCCTGCCCCGTGATGGCGAGCGCGTGCGCGTCCATGGGCGGCTCGGGGTCTACGAGGCGGGCGGCAAGTACCAGCTCTACGCTGATCATCTTGAAGCGGCGGGCATCGGCGCGCTCTCTGCCGAATTCGAGCGGCTTAAGGCCCGGTTGGGCGCTGAGGGTCTCTTTGCGCCGGAGCGCAAACGCCCCTTGCCGCCATTTCCTCGGCGCATCGGCGTGGTCACATCCCCCACCACGGCGGCCTTGCGCGATGTGTTGACCGTGCTGCGTCGGCGTTATCCGCTGGCCGAGGTCGTTCTCTCGCCGACGCCGGTGCAAGGGGATGCGGCGCCGCCACAAATCGCCGCCGCGCTGGCTGCACTCAACGCCCGCGAGGATGTGGATGTGCTGTTGTTGGTGCGTGGCGGTGGCTCGCTCGAAGACCTGTGGGCCTTCAACGATGAGCGCGTGGCCCGCGCCGTGGCAAATTCGCGGATTCCGGTGGTGAGCGGGGTGGGGCACGAGACAGATTTCTCGCTGGCCGATTTCGCGGCTGACTTGCGTGCGCCCACGCCCACGGCGGCGGCGGAGCTGGCAACGCCGGATCGTGCTGAGCTGCGGGCGCAGCTCTGGCAGCGTGCCGCGACGTTGGAGCGGGCGACGCAGGGGCAGCTCCAGGCACGGCAGGCGCGTCTCGAGCGGGTGGGGCAGGGCCTCGATCATCTTTCTCCCGCGCGCCAGTTGCAAGAGAATCGGCAGCGGCTTGATAGCTCCATGCTGCGTTTGGAGACCGCGTTGGCACATCGGCGGGAGTTGGCGGCCCGTAAGTTGGAGGGGATGCGTGACCGCTTGGAGGCGCTCAACCCGGAGCGCGTGCTCCAGCGCGGGTATGCCATCGTGCGCGAGCGGAAAACGGGGCGCGTGCTCTCATCCACGGGGCGTGTATATGCTGCCCGTTGGCTCACCTTGCAGCTTCAGGATGGGCAAGTGCCGGTGGTGGTTGAGGGTATTGAAGAGGAACATCGCACGCGCGGCATGGCGTGAAAATCTATCCGAAAATTCACAAAGGCGGAAGTAGTGGCGCGTTCCAGCGCGTGTTGGCTGCATAAAATAGCCCGGCCAGGTTGCTAGCAACCTGGCCGGGCTGTGTTTTATGGTGCTTCCGTTGGGGGCGGCGATTCGGTAGGCTCCGGCGACTCCGTCGGGAGTGGTGTCTGGGTAGGCGTTGATGTTGGCGTCTCGGTCGGGTTCTCGGTCGGCGTCTCGGTGGCCGGCGGCGCAGGCGTCAGTGTGGGCGTTGGGGTGGGTGTGGGCGTGGGTGTAAACGTCGGCGTAGAGATAGGCGTTGTAGTCGGCGTTGGCGTGAGGGTGGGGGTGGGCGTCTCGGTGGCGGGTAAGGTCGGTGTGGGCGTCGGCCCGACGACATTGACCAGCACCCGCGCCTCGAAGGGGGTGTTGCTGGTATTGTACGCGACGATGCGCAGTGTGTAAGTCCCTGGCGGTAAGTCGTTTACGTCCCACATAGCCAGCGAGCCGTTATTGACCTCCGCCAGATGCGGGCCGCTGATCCAGCCCCAGCCTTGGGGATTGTCTCCCACGCCGAAGGTCACTTCGTATCGGCTGAAATTGGGGAATGTGACCGTGCCGTAGACCTGCACCAGTTCTGAGACATCGCTGCCGTCCTGCGGGCTGCTGATGCTGACTTGCGGCGCGGCCTGTCCACTGGGGCAGAAATCGCTCGGCGCGATTTCGATCCCGTTTTGCCCGGCCCATTCGCGCAGCCAGTTTTGCCCGCCGGGGTCTTGCACCTCGTCCAGTACCAGCATTACGCGGGTGGCGACATTGGCCTGGCAGGTCTCGTCGGCACGCAACCCGCTGTAGAGATCAATTTGCACGGCGCGCCGCCAGTCGCGCTCCGGGCCGGGTGGCAGCTGCTCCAGCCGGAACACCTCGGTGCGCCGCTCGGTACAGTAGGGTGAAGGCTCGGCCCCGGAGAGCGTGCAGATCTGTCGCTCCACGATGCCGGAGGGCTTGGGGAAGGGGTGCGGCGGCGTTCCGGCTAGCGCCCGCGTCATAAAGCCGTTCCAAATCGGCGCGGCACCGCCGCCTCCGGCTACTCCTTGCATGGGCGTGTTGTCGTTGTTGCCCACCCACACGCCTACAGCCAGATCGGGCGTGTAACCTACCGTCCAACCGTCCCGGAAATCGTTGGTAGTGCCGGTTTTGGCTGCGACAGGGCGTCCGGGCAATTCCAGTAGTCCCGGGCAACTGAAGGCCAGACAACGCGCTTGCGTGTCAGCGAGGATGTCGGTGAGCAGGTAGGCGTCCTGCGCGGCGATAACCCGTTCCCCCTGGCGATTGCGATTATCCACCAGGATATTGCCGTTGCGATCTTCGATCCACAGGATGGGGGTGGGTTCCTGATAGATGCCGCTGTTGGCGAAGGTGGCATACGCGGCGGTCAATTCCAGGGCCTTGAGTTCGCCGCCGCCTAGAGTGAGCGCCAGCCCGTAGAGCGGGCGTGCGGCGTAGGGATAATCGGGGCATTCGAGCTGTGGCGAGACGATTGAGGTGATGCCCAGGCGCTCGCTCATCTCCAGCAACCCGTTGACAGTAACGAATTCCAGCGTTTTCACGGCGGGGACGTTGAAGGAGTTTGCCAGCGCGCTGCGGATAGAGGTAGGGCCACGGAACGTGCGGTCGTAGTTGACTGGTTGGTAGATGTTGCCCGCAGTATCGGTGTAGGTGGTGGGCACGTCCCAGAGTACCGTGGCGGGTGTCCAGCCGCGTTCGAAGGCGGCCAGGTAGGTGAGCGGTTTGATGGCCGAGCCGGGTTGCCGGCAGCGTGTGGTGATGTTCACCTGCCCATCAATCACGTCGCTGTAGAAATCGGCGCTGCCTACCATCGCCAGGATATAGCCCGTGGCCGGTTCGATAGCGACCAGGGCGCCGTTGCTTACGTTGAGGTTAGCCTGACGCGCCACACCGCTGGCGACTTCCTCTTCGGCGTAGCTTTGCAAGTTGCTATCAAGGCTGGTGTAGATGCGCAACCCGCTGCCGCGATAGAGCTGCTCCGGCCCTAGGTTTTGCTCCACCCACTGCCGCACATAGAAGACGAAATGCGGCGCGGGGATGCGGTCGCCGAAGATGCGCGGGAATTCGTAGGCGGCCATTTCTGCGGCGGCGTCATCGGCCTGTTGTTGCGTGATGTAACCAGCTTCCACAGTTAATGCAAGCACGTTCTGGTGACGGCGCAAAGCGGCATCACGCCCGCCGGTGAACGGGTCATATACGCCGGGTAATTGCGGCAGCCCGGCGAGAAAGGTGGCCTGGGAGAGCGTGAGCCGATCAGCGGTGGTGCCGAAGTAGGTGCGCGCAGCGGCATCAATGCCGTAGGCCAGGTTGCCGTAGTTGTTGTTGTTCAGGTAGATTTCCAGAATTTCATCGGGGGCATACCGCCGCCGGATTTCCGTCGCCAGTACGATTTCGCGGATTTTGCGTGTGGCGGTGCGCTGCGTGCGTTCTTCCGGGTCGAGTAAGATATTGCGCGCTACTTGTTGCGGGATGGTGCTGGCTCCGGAGACGACATCCCCCTCTTGCAGCGCGTAGTAGATGGAGCGGAGCATCGCGTAAGGGTCGAAGCCGGGGTGGTTGTAGAAGTTGCGATCTTCGGTGGCTATTGTGGCCTGGATGACGTAAGGTGAGATTTGGTGGATGGTGACGTAGGTGCGGCGTCCGGCGCTGGGGTCAATGATTTCGTAGAGCAGGCGCGCGTCGCGGTCGTAAATCTGGCTGCTGGCGAAATCCAATTGGCGGCTGCGGAGTTGCTCCGCAGGTGGTAGATCCGAGGCGATGTAGATGTAGCCAATTGTGAGGGCGACCAAACCCACGAAGAACAACCCCACGGCAGACAGCGTCATCCAGAGGAGCACGGTGGCCCAGGGCGTGCGCTTGCGGGGTGGCGCGGCAGGCGGCGGCGGTGGGGTCTGTGGGCGGCCGGCCGCCGCCGGTGGGGGTGCGGGGGGCGTAGGGCGCGGTTGGATAGGTACCATGCGCGTCGGTTCGTCTTCGGGATAGCGGATACGCACATTGGGGCGGGGTGGCGGTGGTGGGCTAGGGGTAGTGGCGGGCGACGTAGGGCGCGGTTGCGCTGCCACAAAGACGGTGCGTTCCTGCTCTGGTGGCGTGAACTGTTGTGTCGGCTCGGTCGGTTGCAGTGCCACAGTCGGCTCTACTGGGACGACGCGCACCGTTGGTGTGGATGGGGGTGCTGGCTTCGGGGGTGGGGTGAGCTGTTGGGGCGGTTCGCTCGGCGGTAGCACTGCGGGTGAGTCTACCGGGATGATGCGCACCGTTGGTACAGAGCGTGGTGGGTTTGCGCTGCCTTCGCCGGGCTTGGCAGCGTTCCTATTGCGTGGTTCATTTGGGTTTGTAGGCATAAGTTACCCCCTTGAAAATGGCGAATTGCGAATTGCGAATGGCAAATCAAAACCAGCGTAGCGCGAAGCGTCTGCTTTGCGTGGCTGCGAACGGCGCATCTATGCGCTGACAGTTCGCGCTACATTTTCATCCAACTGCTGGTGAACGCCAGTTGTTGCTGGTTAGACCTGCTAGGTTTTTGAAACCTGGCAGGTCTTTTCGTTTCAGGTAGTTTGGAGCCGGTGGAGTAGTGTCTCCAGGCGTAGTGGCTCGCGGCCCAACTGGCGGGCCAGGTAGCGCCCGGCTGTCAGCAGCCAGGCTTCGCGCATCTCAGTGGGTTGTGTCTTGATCGCGCGTTCCAGTGCGCGGACGATGAGCGCGTCGGTGGGGAGCTCGCGGTTTTCCAGCAGCGGTAATATCCAATCGGGCTGTGCTGTAATCGCGGCGACTTCGGCTGGCGTGCAGAGCGTGATTTGTTTGAGGATCATAGGCGGTTGGGGTGGCAATCCATACCGATACGCGCTGCCCGTGTCGCAGTAGCCCACCGCTGCCACGCCGATTTCGACCGGGATGGCCCGCTGTTGCTGGTCGGTAATGATTTCCAGGTGCGCGGGATTGCCCTCGTCCAGTGTGACCGCCATGTTGCGGAGGAATGGGTCATCTAGCAGGCGGATGTCGTACACCAATCCGATGAGCTGTGCCTGCCCTTGTTGGATGGGGACTCGCACGAACGTCCCGAATGTAGGTACGTCCGGCTCTGGGATGTGTGAGGCAATCGTAAACCCGCGAATGTCCGCTCGCAGTACGTTGCCGATTCTAAGTGTTTTTTCTGTCATAAAAATCACTCCTTACTTACCGGTGGCTGAGATTGCCGAAGCCGGGGTCTCGACAGGCTCAACCACCAGATCCAGGTCACGCATTACGTTTCATGCCTGACTCAAAAACTCCCTAACAAGCTCTTCTGCCGTGCTTTCTCCGAGGGTCGTGCGACGACGCCATGTTCGAGTAACCGGCGCAGGAGCAAGGATTCCAGCGCGGCCTTATCCTGCCCGGTGACGAGGGCCAGCTCGTGGGCACGGGCCAGCACATAGGGGTTCCCCCCTAACGCGTGCGCTTGATGTAGCAGCAGTGCGTGGAGCGTTGTCACCCAAGATTCGTGCGCGACAGCCCATGCTGGCGCTTCAACACGCGCAATCACGGGATCGCCCGCCGTGCCTACGTTGAGGTAGCAGAACCAGATCGTATGCCCGGCGTGTGCGTGCCGCTCGTTCATGGGGGTGGGGCGCTTGAGCCACACCGAACGCGCGCCGGGCGGCAATTGGCGTGCCATGAGTGTGTGATCCGTGAGGATGGGCGGCGCGGCGGCAGACTGCTCCGGCGGGTTATCCAGCTCCAACAGCGCGAGCAAGGGGCGCCCTCCGGGCCGTTCGACGAAGCCTACAGGCAAACCGCCTGCTGCGCGCAAACGGTTGAGCGCGGTGAAGTAGGCCGGTAGTGCGGTGGCTTCCTCCTCGCTTCTGCCGCTGTAGGGCCAGAGAAGCGGCCCGTCGGTGAGCGCGATACAGGGCGCGGGGGTGTCAGCTGCATGGGCCAGCTCGGTCAGCTCGGCTAGATACTCCAGTTCGCGGACGTTGCGCCGCATTCCCAGCTGGCTGCCGATGAGTTGGCCTGCGCTATCGTATAGTTCACGATAGGCAAAGTGCAGCGAGGCGGTGCGGTGTTCCGTGGGGGCTGTGCCATTGTAACGGAAAATTAGCCCACCTATCTGGAGCAAGTAGTATAGCACCGCTGCGTGGCGATCCGGTGGAATTTGCGAGCCATCCACGCCGATGATGGTCGCGCCGGGCGCGGGCGCATCGGTGACGGTGAACACGGTATCCAGCGGAGCATCCGTGACCGGCATAGCTGCGTGGGGTGCGCTCGCGGTAGCACCACGCAGCTGCTCGCGCAATATCGCCGCATCTGGCGCGCGTGTCAGGCGCTCGCAGGCAGTATCCAGCTCGCGGGCTTGTTGGTCGCGCAGTGTTCCTGCGTGAGCGGCCAGTGCTTCAATAGTTTCCTGTAACGCTTCAAGTTTTAGCATCGTTCTTATTATAACTGATGAAACGTGAAACGTGAAACGTGGTTTGTTTTATAAAGTATGCGTCACTGCTGAAGTTAAGGTTTGAGAAGGTGCTAGATCCAGTAGATCAGGGTTTGCTCGGGCTGGATCGTCAGAGCCAGCCCAGAACGAGGATTTAGCGATTCCCTTCGAGCATTTCGTGATTTACTGAGACCTGTTTGATAAAACCCCCAAAAGGCGTACAATAGATGTGATACTCTGGAGAAAGGAGCGCGCATGTCCGAAAAATTTACTCGACGTTGGTGGTGGTTGCTGGCAGCTGGTGCATTGCTCGTGCTGCTTACGGTGGGATTGTACTTCGCTTTTGCCGAGCAGCTTTCCGATGTGCGGCCTCCGGGCTTTACGCACGTTACGCCCACATTTGAGCCGATACCGGATATTCCCATCGAGCCGCCGCCCTCGCTCGATGACCTGGTGGCGCAATACCCACAATTCACCGCCATCCTCACTGATCCGGAGTTGGGATCGGTCTACAAGGATTTTTTGCTGGCGTACCATCAGGACGGGCAGGAAGGTGCTCTAGAGTTCGCGCGCGAACAGGATATGCTCACGCCCGATGAGCAGGCGCTTCGGGTCACGCTGGTGCTGGATACTGAGGATCATGCTTCACTCGTAGCGCAGCTGGAATCGGTAGGCGTGACGGTGATTAGTGCTTGGGGGGATCGGGTCAACATCGCCGTACCGATTGCGCTCGTGGAGGCGGAAATGCAATCGCCTCAGCCGGGCGCGATTTTTGCGCGTCTTACCGAGTTAGAACATGTTATCGCGGTGCGCTTGCCCCAGCAACGCGCCCCCGATAGCCAGCCGATTGATGGCGAAGGTGTTCCGGTCATCAACGCCGATGCGTGGCACCAGGCCGGGTTTACCGGCGCGGGACTGCGCATCGGCGTTTTGGATTTGGGTTTTTTAGGCTATGAGGCCCTGCTCGGTACAGATTTGCCCGCGAATGTGACTATGCAGACTTTTGGCTGGGTTGATGAGAGTGAGAGGCATGGCGCCGGCTGTGCTGAAATTGTTCATGAGGTAGCCCCGGACGCAGAGCTCTTTTTTGCCTGGTACGATGGCTCCGATGCAGCGATGGGCCAGGCTGTAGAGTGGCTGATGATGAACGAGGTGGACATTATTACGCATTCTGCCGGGTGGGTTGTCACGCCTCGCGACGGTACCGGCTGGGATTCATACCTGGTGGATTCCTTGGCTGAGCAAGGGGTGTTATGGGTCAATTCTGCTGGCAACGAGGCGCTCAAGCACTACCGTGACACGTTCCTTGATACTGTTGGGGATGGATTCCACGAATTTTCCGACGGCAGTGACCGCTTGCGAATCCATGGGCGGGGGCGGATGGTGATTTATTTGGTGTGGGAAGATGATTGGAAACGCCCGTCACAGGATTATGAGCTTATCCTTGTTGATGAAGATGGTGAGGTGGTGGCTTCATCCACTGATTTGCAAAACGGCCACAGCGGGCAACGCCCCGCTGAGTGGACCCGGGTGCAAATTTCGCAGAGACCGGTTTATTTGATGGTGCAGGCGCACAATGTCACCCAGGCGGTGACTTTTGATGTTTTTGTGCGGGGGGCGGGCGCGGGCTTTGATGAGCCAGTGACTGCGTATAGCATCACTTCGCCTGGCGACGCTGTGGGCGCGCTTACCGTGGGGGCGGTCAATTGGAACGATGATAGTTTGGCCGGGTATAGTTCGCAAGGCCCGACCGCTGATGGGCGACTCAAGCCTGAAATCTCTGCGCCAACCGGGGTTTCCGGTGTGACGTATGGGCGACGGGGATTTGATGGGACGTCCGCTTCTGCCCCGCATGTTGCGGGCGCGGCGGCGCTGGTGTGGCAGGCTTACCCACATTTCTCGCGACAGGAGCTGGTGGATTTTTTATTGACCGAAGCACGTGATCTCGGCCCTAGTGGTCCGGATACGGGCTTTGGTTATGGGCGTTTGGAATTGCCCGCGCCGCCTGCTGCGGGTGTGCAGCCGCCCCGGCAAGATCGCCCTATTGAGGCGCCTTTGTTGACGCCTACGCCCGTTGCTTTTACCACGCCGCCGCCTGTCGTTGTTACGCCTGCGCCGCGCGGTGGTTCAGACGATGGTGCTGTGGCTGTTTTTGCGCTTTTGCTGTTGTTGGGGGGGACGGGGTGCTGTGGTGCGTTGTTTGTAGGCTTTGGGTTGTTGTTCCTCATTATCAGTGTGATCCGGAAAGGCACGCGTACCCGGCGGGCCGCGCCATCCTATCCGCCGTCCGGTTCCCCGCCGGCTGGGCGGCCCGTGCCTCGCCCGCCTGCAAGTTCGCCGCCACAACGGCCTCCTGTCGGGCCGCCAGCGGTGCCGTCTCAGAAAAACTCATCCCCGGGATTGCCCCGTCAGGTGTCTCCGCCTGAGACCCCGCGTCCGAGTACCTCTGTTACGCCGGTTGTGTGTAGCGCGTGCGGTTCACCGTTGCGGGATGGCGCATATTTTTGTCATCAGTGTGGGCAGCAACGCCCGGTACAGGCTGCCCCGTTGCCGGTGTGCCCGCATTGCGGGCGTGAAGTACGTCCCGGCGGGCAGTTCTGTATAGGGTGTGGCCGTCCGTTGACCTGATGCGAGCACAAGCGCGTAGGTAGTTACCGTTTTTTTCGACCCGTGTACTTGATCTAGATTTTTTGTGCGCCAAACTCTTAATATGCTAAAGTAACCTTGCGTGATGACTTGTAGTGCGGGATTTATCCTGCATTGAGAGCACAGGATAAATCCCGTGCTACTTATTCCAGAGGATAAATCCTGTGCTACTTATTGCACCGGTCGCTTTTTTGATTTATCATGGATTGGGGAGTCAAAGATGAACGCTGAGGAACAAGCTACTCCCGAAGCCTCGTTGACGCAGCTGCGTCGTATGGTGGAGATCAGTCGTTTGTTGACCTCCACGCTTGATTTGTATGAGTTATTGCAGCTTATCGTACAAACCGCTGCCGAACTGTTGGAGTCCGAGGCGGGTTCGATTATGTTGTTGGATCAACACACGGGGGAATTGTATTTTGCCGCTTCTTCAGGTACCAATCCGGGGGCTTTGGAACAGGTTATCGTGCCGATGGAGGGCAGCATCGCGGGGACGATTTTCAAGACCGGCCAACCGCTGATTGTTGAGAACGTGGCGCAGGATTCTCGGCATTATCAGGGGGTGGATCAGCAAATCCGTTTCGAGACGCGCTCGATTCTCGGTGTACCGCTTCAAGTGCGCGAGCGCTCGATAGGTGTTCTGGAAGTTCTTAATAAGTGTGATGGTACGCCATTCGATCCTGTCGGTGTGCAAACCTTGCAGACATTGGCGGCGCAGGCAGCGGTTGCTATCGAGAACGCGCGGCTGGTTACGGAGCTACAATCTGCTTATACCAGGCTGGCCGATCTTGATAAAATCAAATCCGATTTCATCGGTATTGCCTCGCATGAGTTACGGACTCCGTTGGCGTTGGTGTTGGGGTATGCCGGCATGTTGCGCGAGCAGGCCTCTCCAGAACTGCACCAGCAGGCTGATGCGGTGCTGCGTAATGCCACCCGCTTGCAAGGCATTATCGAGGCAATGACCAACTTGAGTTACCTGGAATCCGGTGAGGTCAAGCTGAACCTTGCGCCGTGTGTGTTGCAAGCCTTGGTGCGCGAAGTATGCGCCGATTGGCAACCGTTTGCGGAGGCCAAGCAGCAAAGTCTGCGGATGCGCTTGCCGGAGACTCCGATGCAGCTGGAGGTAGACCACGACCGTATTGTGATTGCGCTGACCAATCTGCTTAACAATGCGGTCAAATTTACCCCAGAGGGCGGGCGCATTGAGGTTGCGGTACGTTCGGTTACGGGCGCGGTGGCTGTGTCGGTTGCTGATTCGGGGATCGGTATTCCTAAGTCTGAACTCGAACGCATCTTTGAGCCGTTCTATCAAGTGGGCGATACGCTCACACGTCGCCACGAGGGGATTGGTTTGGGCCTGGCTGTGGCGCGGGGAATGGTCACGCTCCACAGCGGGCGGTTATGGGTGGAGAGCGTCGAGGGACTGGGCAGCCGCTTTACGTTCACTTTGCCGCAGTGGCGAGCATAATGCTCGGCCTGGTCTTCGGATAGTCACTTATCTTTCTCGCGCCTCCAATTCCGCGACGCGCCGGGTTAGTTCCTCAATCGCTGTCACCACCATGTCTGGCAGTTGCTCGTGACGCAGATCGGGTTGACGTGGGCAGAGCTCGCCGTTCACTTTGACTACGCGCCCCGGAATGCCTACCACGGTGGCCCATGCCGGTACCGGTTTTACAACGACTGAGCCAGAACCGATTTTTGCCCCGTCGCCAACTGTAATTGGTCCCAGAATGATGGCGTTGGACCCCAACACGACGCCCTGGCCGATCGTGGGATGCCGCTTGATCTTTTCCTGCGAGATGCCGCCCAACACAACGCCCTTGTACATCAGCACATCGTCGCCGACTTCAGCGGTCTCCCCAATGACGATCCCCATGCCGTGATCAATGAAGCAGCGGCGTCCGATTACGGCCCCTGGGTGAATTTCGATACCGGTGAGCCACCGTGCAATGTGGGAGAGGAGTCGCCCCGGATATTTTAATCCATGCTGCCAGAGGCTGTGTGCTACACGGTGTAGCCAGAGTGCGTGTAGCCCCGGATAGCAGGTGAGCACTTCGAGCAGACTGCGGGCCGCCGGGTCTTTGGTGAAAATTGTGGCGATGTCCTCGCGTACACGCGCGCGCCAGGATACTGAGCTGGAAATTGGCGTGGCATTCAGTCCACAGGCGCAGGTTTCGCAGTCGTGATTACAACCCGGATACATTGCGGCGCAGGATTTAGCGCTATCCATACTTTTACCTCATTGCATTTATATGGTAGATAATTATCGTGGATATTGTAATGCACACTTGCCTGGCTGTCAATTGTGAGCAGCCTCATACACAGGACTTACGCAAGTAGCGTATCCTGAGCCTGGCGCAAGGTACGCGCTACCCAAAACTCGCTGTATTTGACAGGCCCAGGCAGCGGAATTGCGTAAGCCCGATACCAAGAGATTTCTTCGCTTTAACTGAACTGTATTGGTTTTAGTTGTATTCGCTACAGATTTTGATATAATGGTAGTATACGGTGTAATCACCTGAAAGGGGGGGCGGATATGAACAGGACTGAAAACCTTGTTGATCGTCTGCGCAATTTGCAGTCGGCAACCGCAGATGTGGAAGCGACTGCGCTAGTAAGTGTAGATGGCCTAAGCATTGCTTCCGCGCTGCCCCAGGGGGTGGAGGAAGATCGCGTTTCGGCGATGTCGGCAGCGATGCTTTCTCTGGGGGAACGCATCGCTATCGAATTGCGGCGTGGTGTATTGGATGAGGTTTACGTCAGGGGGGAGAAAGGCTATGTCATTCTTCGCGCTGTGGGCGAAGAAGCTGTACTGACCGTTCTGGCCCGTCCACAGGCCAAGTTGGGACTGTTGTTCCTGGATATGCGCCGCGCGGTTCAGGAATTAGAGAGCATCCTGTAAGGAGGTGGGGGGATGATACACTATTTTCAATCTAACCGTAGAACCCGAATTTATCTGGATGCTTTGGCTGAGGTGATGGGGCCGCACGGGTTACAGGCTCTTTTGCGTCTGGCTGGCCTGGATGTGTGGATAGAGAATTCACCGCCTTATGATGACGCATTGGGGGTGGATTTTGCGGATTTCATGGCACTCAATCGCACCCTTGAGGATATGTATGGGCCGCGTGGCGGGCGTGCGTTGGCCTTGCGCGCCGGACGGGCTTCGTTCAAAGAAGCTGTTGTGGAGTTATGCGCCAGGCAGGATTTGGCTGGGCCGGCTTTTAAGCTCTTGCCGGTCCGCTCGCGGATTAAGACGCTGTTGGAAGTCATCGTTAAGGGTTGGGCACAACAAAGCCAGTCTGAAGCGACTGTGACTGAGGAAGGCGGGCGATTTCTCTACCAGCTCAAGGCTTGCTCAGTCTGTTGGCAGCGTTCCGATGCTGACAGGCCGGTGTGTAACGGTATTTTGGGGTTCTTACAGGAGGCGTTGGAGTGGGCCGGTGCTGCGGATGAGTATCAGGTTGAGGAAGTAATTTGTTCTGCAGCGGGGGGGGAGGAACCGGGCGCATGTGTGTTTGCGATTTATAAACAGTAGCTCGCGATTGTGTGCCACAGCAACGCGGGGTAGCATTATCTACCCCGCGTTTTCTGTGAGCCGTTCGCCGTTCCAGGTTGCGCGCAGTATCGGGCCGGTGTAGCCTACGAGTTGCGTAGATTGTACGGTTAGCTGGGCCGGATCGCCGCTGGTGTAAAATTGGTGATTTGCGATATTGCCTGCCGGAGCCAAAGCATCGAGCTGTGCCAGTACCCGCGCGATTTGCCGCGCTACGGCGGGGGCCGGATCAATCAAAGTCACGCCCGGCCCGACGATGCGGGCGATAGTCTCGCTCGCGAAGGGGTAATGGGTGCAGCCCAGCACCAACTGGTCAATGTTGGCGGCGAGCAGTGGCGCCAGATAGCCGCGCAACAAGGTCTCGGTTGTGGGCGTACTGGCCTCGCCCGCTTCGATAGCTTCCACCAGCCCCGGACAGACTTGGGTTTCCAGGCGTACTTGTGTTGCGAAGCGCTCCACAAGCCGCTGGAACAGTTCCCCCTGGAATGCGGCCGAAGTAGCGATGATACCTACCACGCCTGTCCGTGTGTGCTCGGCAGCCGGTTTGACCGCTGGCTCCATTCCTACGAAGGGTACATCCGGGAACGTCTCGCGCAGGTGATGCAATGCCGCGCCAGAGGCTGCATTGCACGCTACCACAATCATCTTTGCGCCCGCATCGAGCAAGAAGCGCGTAACGCCGCGTGCAAAACCGCACACTTCCGTCAACGAGCGCGGCCCGTAGGGCAGATGCGCTTGATCTGCGAAGTATACTGTGCGCTCGGCGGGCAGCTGGCGGACAATCTCGCGCCAGACGGATAGCCCGCCGATGCCGGAATCGAACACGCCGATGGGAGCGGTGGATAAGGTCATATCAGTTCAGTTTCATTAAGTTTAGGGCATAGACCTGGCAGGTTTCCAGGCTTTGAGTCTACAAAACGTCGTGATTCACCGGTAAAATACTACCCACCCCAATTTGGACGAAACCTGCCAGGTCTTAACGTAATGACATTGCATATCAGTTGATTTACCGGAGGCTTGTCTGGGATACCGGTCACTCCTGCGTGAGCGTATACTGGTAGGTCGCTTTCTGCGTGGTGACGGGGGCGAGTGCGGAAATAGCGATGGTGGCGCTACGGGTGCTGCTGCTCAGGGGAATCGTCCAGGTGCCAGTGTTGGCGTCGGTGAAAAGCAGGCGTTGCACTTGTGTTTGTGGGCCATAAGTCACCAGCTGCACGATCCACTCCTGTGGCAGGATGTTGGCATGACGCACGAAACCCTCAGTGATCCAGTTACCCGCGCCGGATTCCATGTCGTCGGAGAAGATGATGTCCCCATCAGCCTCGATTTCCACATCATCTATCGCGAAGCCGGGCTGATTGACCGCCGCATCGGTGATGTACTGGAACGAGACAACTATTTGCTGCCCGCTGTAGCGCGATAAATCGGCGCTGAACTGCTGCCAGCCGTTGCTCTCCCCTGTCCAGCCGCAGCCGAACGAGTTGCCGTTGGGGTCGGTGGTGGTGCAGTTGAGGGTGCGATCGTCCAAAATCTGCCAGGAGATACTTGTCGAATCAAGATCGGCGGGAATGACGCCGCTGGCGGTGGTGCCGATGGCGAGATAGGCATAGTCCCAGTCTTTTTCGATGTGGTACCAGGCCCAGAAGCGCAGCGTGGCCGCGTTAACCTCGCTTAGATCAACGACCTGGTGCAAGCGTGCATAAGAATCATCCTGCCGGTGCGACCACCACAGATATTGGCCTTGGTGCGCCTGCGCATCAATCAACCGTACCTCGCTCTGCCCGCTGAAGGTGAACTGGAGCGGTGTGTTGCCTTCTACCTGGATGTAATCCACCCCGTATTGGCTGACATCGGTGGTGCGGTTGACTGGGTAATCACTGGCCCGATGCGTCGCATCAATTTTGGGTTTTGAGATGCTCAATTCAGGGTAATGGTATTCTCCTTCGCCCACTTTGTCGTCGTCCAACAGATTGGCGATGGTCCAGTCGGCAAACAGGTCTTTGTGGGTGAGCGGCAGGCCGGCATCGGCCAGCACCAGATCAACACTCTCCATGCCGTTGGTGTCGTGCGCCACCAGGGACTTGGTGGTATCCTCGCCGAAGCGATCCAGGAAGTAGGCCATGAAGAGATAGGATGCGCCGTAGTTGGCTGAGGCGTCCCCGGCGACCCCCTCCGGCCAGGTGGTTAATTGCGTATCGGGGCGGTTCAGGTAGGAGTACTCACTGCCGCCCACGTCATAAGTGCCGGGGACGTGATACGTGCGGGCGTTGAGTTCCATCGCCAGCTCCGAGCAGCCCTCGTTGAGCCAGGTGTCCTCGTTGCGGTCATTGTACCAGTGGATCATGTGCTGGAATTCGTGCGCAAGCACTCCGTTGTAGAAATCATCGCCCAGGCGCACGTTCTGGATGTTGATGTAGAACATCTCCATCTCGTTGGAATCGGGGCGCACGCCGCTCACATAGGAATCTGGGCTGGAGAAATACCCGGCCACGGTGCGCCCTAGCCCGCGCGCGTGGAGGATACCCAGACGCGGATCGTTATCCACGCCGGGGGTCCACTCTGTGCCGAAGAACTCGCGGTTGGTGGGATAGGTATGTTCCGTGAAGAGATCGGCGGCCTCGCGCAGGCGACGCTCATCTACGTTGACCCCTTCCTCGACCCACATGTAGACGACATCGGTTTTGTAGAGCATCACTGCAACTATCTCGAATTGCTCATCCGTATCTACATTAGAGACGTTGAAGGTACGTCGTGTCCCTACTGGATAGTCCGGTGCGGGTTGATTTAGGGTGCGCGGGGTGTTTGCCGGTACGCCTCGGAAGCGCACGGCCAAATCGTGCAGGTCGGCTGGGGGCACTTCGGCCTCACGGAGCGCGTGTAGCGTCTCGAAGGCGGCGTCCGTGACTGGGGCCGTGCTGGGGGGCGTGAGGGGCGTGTCAGTACTCCAGGGAGTGATCTCGACATTGGGCGGCAGCGTCACGCTGATACCGCCGGCACTTTCGACGCTGGTCAGCCATACGCCGGCCATGCCTACACAACAGGCACACACACATAACAATAGCAACACCACAAAAATCGTTACCAGAGTCCAACTCGTTTTATCCATAGTTTGTTACCTCGTTTCATTTCCTGATAGGTGAATGTGAAATGTGAGTTTTTCCTCACGTTTTTCGGGTCACGCTTCATATTGATTATACGGCAGGCAGGGTAGATAGCAAACGCGCCAATAGACAGACGGCGAAAACGGGTTATAATGCGCCCGGTCGTGATGCGTAGTCCGTAAAAAGGCGCTACAACTGCGGCTGATGGAATACGGACTGCGTTTTGCAGAATTATGCAAAAATATATCAAAAACTTACTCGTATACCGGCACTGGCTCCCTCTGGCCCTGTTCGCGGCGGCTTGGGCGCTGTATGCTGCTACCACCGCGCCGGGGACGGTCTACGGCGATCCCTCCGAATACCAATTCATTCCGGCGATTTGGGGTATCGTCCATCCGCCCGGCTACGCCTTTTACACCCTGCTCGCGGGTATCTGGCAGCGACTCTTACCCCTCGGTAGCGTCGCCTTCCGCACCAATCTGCTCGCCGGGGCCGCCGGGGCGTGGGTGGTCACGCGCGTCTACGCCATCGCGTTGGCGTTGCGCGACGATACCGCTTCTGGCGCACGTTGGGGCGCGCTGCTTGCCGCGCTCGCTGTCGCCGTCGCGCCCGACCTGTGGCAGCATAGCATCCACGCCAATGCACACATCATCAGCGTGGCGATTACCCTCACGCAGCTCTGGCTACTGCTGCGTTGGCAGCGTGCCGGGCATAACCGCTGGCTGTTCGCCTTCGCTGTGTGCGCCGGGCTGGGCGTGGTGCATCACCCCATCACCGTCTGGGGTTTGCCCGCCTGCGCCCTGTTCATCTTGATGACGCGCCCCCGCATCCTGCGCGAACCGCGCACCCTGGTCGCCATCGTCGGGTGCGGGCTGCTGGGGCTGCTCCCCTGGCTCTACTTCCCCTTGCGCAGCCCCACCGCCCCCTTCGGCCCAACCGATATGCACACCTGGGCCGGGTTCCTGCGGCACGGCACCGCGCAAGGCTTACGGGTCAACCTCTTCTACTTCGGCCTGGCTGACCAGCTCAACCGCTGGCAAGTCTTCTGGACCCTGTTGCGGTTGCAATTCCCCTGGCCCTTGTTGCTGTTGATGGGGACAGGCGCGGTAACGCTCGCCCGCCGCCAGCGACGCTCCGCGCTGTTGCTGGGGCTGTTCGTACTGGGCCATCTGGCCTTCACGCTCAATTCCGTACAGGACGTGATGGCGTACCTGCTCCATCCGTTTGCCGCGCTCGCCGTCTTGCTGGCCGTGGGATGGGACACCCTGCGCGCAGCCGTCGCGCAACGCTGGCCGCGCCTCGTCCCGGCGACGCTCGCGCTGCTGCTGTTGCCCATCGGGAGCGCCATCCACACCTTCCCGCGCATCTCCTTGCGCCAGTGGGACGATCCCGACCGCTTCGTGGCGCAGCTGGCGACCCGTTTTGCCGGGCAGGGACAGGGTGCTACGTTGGCTTCCGATTGGGAGCACCTCACCCCCTACTTCTATCACACCTACGTTGAAGGGTTGGCGCTCGACGAGCACGACCTGCGTCACGTCTACGTCACTGCCGCGCAGCCCTGGCCGGAGAGTGTCTTTGCCAACCTGCCGCGCGGCCCGCTCTACCTCACCAACTACCGGCGCGACATCCGTGATTTGGGCTTTCGTCTGCGCCCGGTGGGCGATCTCTGGCAGGTGTTGGAGCCGCCCGCGCTCGATCCCGTCACGCCGCAATATCCGCTGGCGGATGTGTGGGTGGGCGACCTGCAAATCGTGGGCTACGATTTACCCGTCACCAGTGCGCTGCAAGGCGAGCCGGTGGCGCTCATCCTCTACGGGCGCGCGGCGACCACGCAGACGGCTATTCTGATGCCTTTTGCGTGGGTGGGTGAGATCGAGCAGCGCTGGGCCACGGATAGCCGCCGCCTTACGCCGGAATGGTTGCCTGGCGAGGTCATTGTCGAACGCTATGAGCTGCTGCTGCCCTATACGCTTGCGCCGGGGACGTATCCGCTTAGTTTAGGCTATACCGATATGACTGCGGGCATTGCGACGTTGCCCTTTAGCAGTGGCGGCGAGACCTTGCCGCTGGGTGAGATCACCGTCACGGCGAACCCGGCAGCCCCGCGCACCGCGCGCGTGTTGGAGCGCGCTATCACTAATATCGGTAACGATATCGCCCTGATGAACGCGCGGGCGCGGGTGGGCTGGCAGACGCGCGCCGACGTGTGGGATGCGCCGTTGCTTGCTCGCCCGGGGCAAACCCTGCACCTGACGTTGGATTGGCGTGCTTTGCGCCCGCCACGCACCAGCTACACGATTTTTGTCCATCTCATTGACGCGGGAAATGCGCCGTGGTTGGGGCACGATTACACCCCGCTGGGTGGTTCGTTCCCTACTTATCTGTGGTTCCCCAAGTGGCTCGAAGGTCAACAGGTGCGCGATCCGTACCGGTTGGTGATTCCGCCGGAACTGCCGCCGGGCCGCTACTGGTTGGAAGTAGGGATGTATGAGATGGGGAGTGTGCGGCGCGAGCCGCAACTGAGTTTGGATGGAGCACTGACCGGCGATCGGTACATTCTGGGGCCGGTGGAGATTGTGCCTTAGAAAGGAGCGATAGATTTTTATGGAAGCGGTATTACTTCCCTGGACGATTGCTGCGACGTTGTTGTTGTTTGCGGGGGCCTATTGGGTTTACATGTTGGAGCGCCGCTTCAATCAGTTGGCGGAGCGGTACAGCCGCGTGTTGGCCCTGGCGGACGATGCTGATCAGGCGACCATTGCGAATTTGCTGATGCGGTTGGATCAACAAGCCGCGCGCATGGAACAGGCCGAGGCCACGCTGACGCGCTTCCGGGCTATCATACCCCATACCATTCAGGGGCATGGGCTGGTGCGCTACCGGGCTTTTACAGATATCGGTGGCGATCAGAGCTTCTCGCTGGCGTTGGTGGATGAGCAGGGGAATGGCGTGCTGCTGTCCGCATTGCATGGGCGTGATGAGACCCGCGTCTACGCTAAGGCGCTCACCCAATGGCGCTCCTCGCATAGTCTCAGCGCCGAGGAGCAGCAGGCGTTGGCCCAGGCGCGGCAGGTGGCCGCCGGGACAGCGCCTGCCACCCCGCCGGCTGCCGGTTGACAAACTTGGCAGCGCGGGGTATGATTAGGAACGTAGCATTTTACAAAAAACCCGCCTGCGAGTGATCTACATGGGTTTAACCTAGTTTTTAAGATGAGGAGGCATTCCATGTCGTTTTTAGGAAAAGATAAGAAGCCCGCGCCGTCCCAACCGTTACCCCAATCGCAACCCCAGCGGCCTATGACGGCGGCGTCCGGCGCGCCTGCGCCTATCGAAACCACTATTGGGCCGAATACCCGCGTTAAGGGCAACGTTCAGGCGGATGGCGGTCTGCGCGTGGAGGGAATTATCGAAGGGATGGTGGAGACGACCGGCAATCTGGTTATCACCGAGAGCGCCAAGATTTTGGCGGAAGTGAAGGCCAACAACGTCTCGGTCGCTGGCGCGGTTAAGGGCAATATCACTGCGAACCGGGTGGAGATTTTGGACACCGGGCGGGTGTGGGGAGATTTGACTACTAAATCGTGTTTGATCAATGAGGGTGCGTACTTGCGCGGGCAGATCGTTATGCCGCAGGATTTGCAGCCGCCGCAGTTGGAGCCGCCCAAGTCGGTGGTTGAAGTGCCGCCGCCCCCCCCGCCTCCTGGCACGGTGGTGGATATTGAGCCAGAAGAGTTGGCTGCGCCACACAAGACCAAGTAAGGTTTTATCTGAAAATTCTATTGCGTTTGAGCCTGTCAAGATGGGGTGGTGGTTGCGCCTGTCGAAATTACCGCCTTCAAGCGTTTTCGGATAGATACTAAGGTCATTAGGCGATAAGCAACAAGGCAAGTGTAAACTTGCCTTGTTTTGTTTGGACAGGGTTGTGGGTGTGTTTTATTCCCGTTCAGTTAAGCCTGGCAGCAGCCGGATTTTGCGGTTACCCCCCCCACAACACCCTTAGAATCTATCCGAAAATTCGCAATCGCGCAAAAGTCGCCCTGTCACAGCCGTCAATATGCGTGTTTTGAGCATACTACAGGATTAGTTTGGCGCTACCGCCTTTGCCGAGCGCAGAGGCCTTCGACAGGCTCAGGCACCGGAGCAGCCCGGTGGCTGAGCCTGTCGAAGCCTCTCCCGGTTGCCCTACGGCATTGCCTTCGACGGCAATCGCGCAA
>CAZDDI010000065.1:15864-21755 GCA_964504195.1 uncultured Anaerolineales bacterium | reverse complement strand
CCTGCCGAAGCCTCTCCCGGTGGCCCTCCGGCATTGCCTTGGCCGGCAATCGCGCCAAAGTCGCTCGGTCAAAGCCCTCAATATGCGTGTTTTGAGCATAATACAGGGTTAGTTTTGCGGTACTGCGCAATGCCACCCACACCCATCCCGCCAAGAGTTACCCAAATAGTAAGCGGTTTTACTACTGATATTCCCCAGAGCAACACGCCACATACACCACAAATGAAATATAGTATACCCAATCCCTGGACAAAAGCTGGGCGTAAATAAATTTTTTCATTACCATTTATCCCTATCCAATATCGCCAAATTCCCTTGACATACACTGAGACATCCTCTGATTGAGAGAGATGACACGATATTTGACCACAAGACCCACCTACAAACAAAAGTAGACTCCAAATTAAAACCATACCAATACCTTGAATTTTCTCTGCCATTAGGTTCTCCGCAATCTAAGGGTTTGTAAATTTATAAGTTCCTGAATTCCACCATTAAAACACGGACATAAACTGGAAGTTATACTTTTACAGTCCTTTAATGACATTGACCGTCTATAGACTTCACCCAATCCGCTCGAACAACGGCAACACGTCCAACGGTGCAGGGTAGCATTCCGCCACCGCCGGGCCGGTGAAGGTTTGACCGTTCCAGTAATCGCGCCACGTCCCTGCCGGGAAGTAGATGTCGCGGGCGGGTTGTGCCTCGTACAGCACCGGCGCGACGAGGAATTCGTCCCCCACCAGGAATTGATCGTCGCAGGCCCACGCGCGCGGGTCGTGGGGCGCGCGCTGCCACACGGGGCGGATGATGGACGCGCCCGTGCGCGCGGCCTCCTCAGCCCAGCGCAGGATGCGGGGCGCGAGATCTTGATGTAGCAGTGCGTAGCGGCGGCAGATCGCGGTACACTCCTCGCCGAACTCCCACGGGGCCAGGCTGAACTGCATCGCGGGCAGCAGCGCGTTAGCCTGCGTCCACCGGATCAGCAGCTCCGCGGTGGGATAGCCGAACTGCGGCGAGCAACGGATGAAGCGCGGCAGTTTCGCCGTCGCCGCGAAGACCGACCCCCACGCATCATCCGCGCCGGATGCCAGCTGCGGGTGGATGAAGCGCTCCCACACCCAATGTAGCGGGCCATCCTCCTGCGCGCTGAAGTAGGCGTTGCCGCCCACCATGTCCGGCAAGATGAAGGGGTAGCCTGTTACTGAGAGCGCCAGCGCCGAAGGGATGATCGAGCGCAGGCCGTTAGCGTAAGTCCAGTGGCTCGTCTCGTCCCACAGTCGGAAGAAAATCGG
The DNA here is from genome assembly GCA_964504195.1 of uncultured Anaerolineales bacterium. Taxonomy (GTDB): domain Bacteria; phylum Chloroflexota; class Anaerolineae; order B4-G1; family SLSP01; genus CAZDDI01. The sequence continues at coordinate 20,460 of CAZDDI010000065.1, read as the reverse complement.
CGCGCGTTGATTGAGCCAGCCGGAGCGAACCTCCGTGAGGCTGAAGTTATGCCCCACCCACTCCACATAGCGCTGGGTGTACGCATTGCGCGAGGCCAGCGGCGCGTGGGTGACGCCATCCTCCGGTAAGAAGAGCGCCTCGCCTGCATCGAACTTGAAGCCATCCAGGCCGGTGGCGGTTTGCAGCGCGCGTAGCCGCGCCCCGAACCACTCCAACGCCGCCGGATGGCTCGCATCGAGCAGATAGCCCACGCCCTGCCACCACTTCACCGGATACGGCGAGCCATCCGGCCGGCGCACCAGATAACCGTGCGCCTCGCCCTCCGTCGCCGCCTGCGAGCGCGGATCGAGGAACGGGATGACCCAGGCCGTCACCTGGAAGCCCATGCCGTGCAACGTCTCGATCATGCCGCGCGGATCGGGGAATCGCGCCGGGTCGAAGTCCAGATCGCCGTAATAGACCTGCCAGCGGTCGTCAATCTCCAGCACGCTGTAGGGGAAACCCTGCTCCACAATCTCGCGGGCAAAGCCCAGCACCACGTCCTGGTTGACCAGATCCTTGTAGCGTGCCCAGGTCGTCCAGATGGGGCGTTCGAACAGCTCACGGGGCGGGGTGGCGGTGGGATGCCCCAGTTCGGCGATGAGCGCGGCCTGCGCGCCGGGAAGGTCAGCGCCGAGGAGCAGGTCGTAAGCCAGATCGTCGCCGCGCAAGGTGAACAGCCCGTCGCCCTGCCCGCCCGGATCGAGCATGGGGCGCTGGTCTGCCGGGCCTTGCCCGCCGCCGAGGTCCCACGCGAAGCGCGGCGCATCGGCGGGCGGCTGATTGAGGCCCACCGCCACCTCCGAGCGCGCCAGCAACGCGACGCCCGTAGCGATGAGCCAGGCGGGCGTCTGGATGCAGAGCAGCCCGGTCGGGCCGTTATCCACCGTGAGCAGCGGCGCTTCGGCCAGCATCACCTTGTTGAGCGGCCAGTGCTGGTGGATGAGCTCCCCTTGCCCATACCAGGGCGCATCCAGCGGCGCGGTGTTGACGATACCTGCGCCCTGCCACCGCAGTGCGACGCGGTCAGTATAGGTGATGATACTCAGCGTCGCCGCCGTATCCACAAACGTAACGGATTGCGTGGCGTCAGCCTGCGGGCGAATCTCATCCACAGCATAAGGGGCCTGCACGCGCAGCACGACTTCCTCGCCGCGCAGCAGACGCATTTCAAAGGGTGCTCTGGAAAATTCGAGTGTGATGTTCATGGGGGACTCCCCTTAAAATAGCAAATGGCGAATTGCAAAACCCGTTAGCGAGCAGGCGTACCGCGAATTGAAGGTCGCTCTCAGGACGTTGTTTTCATTTATCGTTGGCGGCATGGATTTGTGGAAACGTCTAAGAAAACTCACCTATTGATAAATCACGATTCTGTGCTAAGGGCGGATGTGGGCACGTCCCTTGTATGTCAAGTTATATGTGAATAGCCGCTGATTGTCAAACAAAAAACAGGGGAACAGTCTGCCTGTCCCCCTGTACCATCAGCCACAACTACGGACTACGCTATTACGCCAGCCCGATAACCGTCCCATCCGCTTTGCGCTCGAATTTCTTGCCGGTGGCGAGTTCCACGCACTTGTAGCCGCCATCGTAGATGCCGATGCGCTTGTTCTTGACGATGCAATCGCAGTACATCTGGAGCAGGTCGGTCTCGGTCGCCAGCAGGTCAATGGCCTGGAGCGTCTGCGGGATGGTGCGGACTTCTACCGTGCCATCGCCCAGTTCCGCGCCGCGAATCGCGCCCCACATCTCGTGACCGCCCACGCGCTCGTTGAAGATTTTGGGCACGGGGTAGAAGGCCAGTTCGCTGGGCTTGGTGATCATCACATCTATCACACGCATCAGGTAGTTGGTGGCGTAGACCGCGTGGAAGGTGTTGGCGTGCAGGAAGACGTGGACGCCCTGCGCGCTCCCCGCGCGAATGGCATCGGCGAAGGCGCGGGTATCGTCCCAAGTGAAGTGCGTGGTGAGCATCTCCTGGTAGTCCGCCAGCTCGCCTTCGAGCCACGTCCAGTTGTCCTTGTGATCGCCCAGATTCACGAAGAGCGTCACCTTGCCCTGCTTCACCAGCGGGATGCAGTGCTCGATGATGGCCTTGAAGAGCTCGCGCTGCGCGCCCGCGCCGCCCATCGTCACCAGGAAGCGGCGCGGCTCGCCCGCGTTCATGCGGCGGAGGCGCGCGGCGCAGTCACCCTCGATGTTCTCGACCAGTTCGTGATCCACATGATGCCCGACGTAGTGCAGGGCCTCCGGCGGCACGGGGTGCATCACCTTGTTGGTCTCATCGAAACCGCGCATCACGCGGAAGCCGTAGTAGCCGGACGGCGATTGGACGCCGTGCTTGGCCCCTTCGGTGAGCTGGAAGGCCATCGGCCAGTTATCGAACATCATATCCACCACATTGGTCATGCCACCGGCCACCGCGCCCATGCAGTTCCACATGTGCGAGGTGAGTGTGGGTATTTCGGAGGGCAGCGCGCCATAGAGGTTGCGGAAGAGCTCGCTCATCTTGTAGTCTTTGACATTGGTTTTGAGGAAGCGCCAGGGCCAACCCACAATCCAGGCGTTGAGGAAGTCCTGCAAGATGGGCAAGGTCGGCTCGCCGGTTGTGACCGGCTCCCACACGAACTGGTTGAAGAGCGGGTAGCGCTGCGAGAGGCGCGACCAGCGGCTGTACCAGGTGTTGCACCAGTTGATGACCTCGGTGGTGATGCCGGGGATCGCCAGCAGGTCGAGCCAGAGCGGGGTGAAGCCCATCGCTTTGGCGCAGGAAGCGCCCGCCATGGCGATGCGGTAATGTCCAAAGCCCATGCGGATGGTGCTACAGATCACATGCGAGCCGTCGTTTTGCACCGGCGCGCCATCGCCGTTGCGCAGGATGTCCTTGAGGCCGAACACATCGCCCAGGTAGGGGTTATCGTGGATGCTGAGCGTGTAGGACTCGTTCGGGTCGTAATCGAACATTTTGACGAACTTTTCCTGCCAGGCGTCGGTCTGGCTGGAATGCCGGGTGCTGAGGGCGTTCCCATACACGATATATTGACCGTTTACTTTTTTCATTATTGAGTGCTCCTGATAATGACAGATTTTTGGAAGTGTTGCTCGATTTTGCTAAAAAGTGATTCACCACAGAGGCACAAAGAGTTTTTGGCATTAGGGAAAAATTCGCACGTACACCGGCTTTACCCCCATATTTGGGGTTAGGCACCTATCCGAAAATTTCGCCGGGGGTCGAGCCTGTCGAGACCTGGGTAACTTTCGGATAGATTCTACCTCTACCGCTCGGTCCAGTTGATCATGAAATTTTCGATGTACCAGTTGAGCAGTCGGTTCAAGTGCTGCCAGAGCAGTCGTTGTATGAAGGGCTGCCGCAGGCCAAAGATCATCCGCGCGCTGAAGGTGCGGGTACGCAGCGCCTTGCCCAGCGCGTGCCGCAACACCCGCTGGCGATAATCGCCAAAGCCGAAATCCCCGCTGGCGAAGGCGTCCGCCAGCGCACCGGCGGCGATCTCGCCATAGCCCAGCGCCGGACTCAACCCCTCACCGAACGCAGCATCCACTCCGGCGGCATCGCCCACCAGCAGGATCCCCGGCACGGCGAACGTAGCGCCTGCATCGAACCAGCGGATGGGGTGGGCATGCAGCGTGTAATCTTCCGGCGCGTAGCCGTAACGGCCCATATACTCGGCCAGCACGCGCGGCAGATCGCCCTTCGCGCCTTTGGGATGCACGCGGCTATCGTACACGCCCATACAGCGCATGGGAACGCCACCCTCCTGCGTGGGGAAGTCCCACACATAGCCCTGGATGCCGTCCGGCAGGTAATCGAACTCGAAGTACGCTTCTTCCGGCTGATGGGGGAAGGGCGCGGCGAGTGCGGCCTCGGGGCGCGGATGGACTACCACCTCCAGCAGCCGGGCCACGTTATGCCGTGATGCTGGCTGCACGACCCGCCGCACCAGGCTGTTCGCGCCATCTGCCCCTACCACCGCCCGCGCGCGATAGGTGCCGCGCTCCGTCTCTACGATCACGCCCGCGCTATCGGGACGCACGGCGCGTACCGGCGTCTCCTCTTCCAGCTGCAAGCCCCGCGCGCGGGCCTTCCCCACCAGCCAGGCATCGAACTCGTGGCGGCGGATCACATAGAAGGCGTAATCCAGCCCTTTGGCGTTCATCCGCAGCCCGCGCCCCTCGAACGTGAAATTGCTCCACGGCGCTTTGACGTGGGGGATCTCGTTGACATCCAGCCCTAGCAGCTCCAGCCGCCGTACGCCATCCGGCAGCAGGCCGCCCGCGCACAACTTGGGCCGTGGATGGCGGGCCTTCTCCAGCATTAGCGCGCGCTGCGCCAGCGCCGGGTCGCGTTCCAGCAGATGCAGCCAGGTAGCAATCCCCGCCGGGCCTGAGCCAACGATGATGATGTCGTAATCTGTGTTTGGTTGCATAGCAGTATCCTGAGTTGGAATGAATCAAACTCATTATACCATGATACCGCAAGCCTCTGTGCATGAAAAAACACGCTGATTGCGCCGCCCCCAAGCCATGCTACAATGTGG
>CAZDDI010000065.1:0-15764 GCA_964504195.1 uncultured Anaerolineales bacterium | reverse complement strand
CAAGCAGCAAGCAGCAAGCAGCAAGCAGCAAGCAGCAAGCAGCAAGCAGCAAGCAGCAAGCAACAAGCAGCAAGCAGCAAGCAGCAAGCAACCAGCAACCAGCAACTAAAAGGAATCGCCCATGCCCACACCCCCGGAAATCATTGAACTGATCGCCTATTACAAACTACATCGCGCGGCGTTGCGCTCGGCGGAGTATAACGAGGAGCAGGCGCGGCGCGAGCTGTTGGAGCCGCTCTTTGCCGCGCTCGGCTGGGATATGCAGAACCGCCAGGCCTACGCGCTGCAATACCGCGACGTGGTGCAGGAGGAATCCATCCGCGTGGGCGGGCAGACCAAAGCGCCCGATTACACCTTCCGCATCGGCGGGGCGCGCAAGTTCTTTGTCGAAGCGAAAAAGCCGGCGGTTGGTTTGCGCGACGACCCCGCGCCGGCTTATCAGCTGCGCCGTTATGCCTGGTCGGCCAAGCTGGCGTTGAGCATCCTGACCAACTTCGAGGAGTTCGCCGTCTACGATTGCCGCATCAAACCGGCGGTGAGCGATGCGGCGGCGACGGCGCGTGTGCTTTGGCTCACCTGCGACGATTATCTGACGCGCTGGGATGAGCTGGCGGGGCTGTTCTCGCGCGATGCCATCCTCAAGGGCGCGTTCGACCGCTACGCTGAGGATAGCCGCAGCAAGCGTGGCACGGCGGAGGTGGATACGGTCTTTTTGCAGGCGATGGAGGAATGGCGTGAGACGCTGGCGCGCGCGCTGGCCCTGCGCAACCCCACCTTGACCCCGCGTGCGCTCAATGCCGCCGTGCAGCTCACGCTGGATCGGCTCATCTTCCTGCGGATTGCGGAGGATCGCGGGCTGGAGCCTTATGGGCAGCTCCTGGCGCTCCTCAACGGCGGCGACACTTACGCCCGCTTGGGCGAGCTCTTCCGCCGCGCCGATGACCGCTACAACTCCGGCCTGTTTCACTTCCGCGCCGAAAAAGCCCGCACTGATACGCCTGACGAGTGGACGCTGGGCCTCACGCTCGACGATAAGACGCTCAAGCCGTTGCTCCGCGCGCTCTACTACCCCGAAAGCCCCTACGAGTTCTCCGTGATCCCCGCCGATATTTTGGGGCAGGTCTATGAACGGTTTTTGGGCAAGGTGATTCGCCTGACGGCGGGCCATCGCGCGGTGGTGGAAGAGAAGCCGGAGGTGAAGAAGGCCGGTGGGGTGTATTACACGCCGACGTACATCGTGGAATATATCGTCCAACAAACCGTAGGGGCGCACGGCCGTGCGCCCCTACAACGTGCGCCCCTACAATGCGTGCCTCTACAACGCGCGCCTCTGCGGATCGTGGACCCTGCCTGCGGCTCCGGCTCGTTTTTGCTGGGGGCCTATCAGTATTTGTTGGATGGCTACCTGGCTGCGTACAGCGCCGACGCGGCGAAATGGGCGAAGGGCAAGTCGCCGCGCTTGTTGCCAGGGCCGGGCGGCGCGTGGCGGCTCACCACCGCCGAGCGCAAGCGGATTCTGCTGGAACATCTCTACGGCGTGGATATTGACCCGCAGGCGGTGGAGGTGACGAAGCTTTCGCTGCTGCTCAAGGCGTTGGAGGGCGAGACGGAGGAGACGTTGAGCACGCAGTTGCGCCTGTTCCGCGAGCGCGCGCTGCCTGACTTGAGCCACAACATCCAGTGCGGCAACTCGCTCATCGGGCCGGAATTCTACACCGGGCAGTTGACCTTCCTGGATGAAGAGGAGCAGTACCGCATCAACGCCTTCGATTGGCAGACCGCCTTCCCGGAAGTCTTCGCCGCTGGGGGCTTCGATGTCGTCATCGGCAATCCGCCGTACATCCGCATCCAGACGCTCAAAGAGTGGGCACCGCGCGAGGTGGAGTTCTACAAACGCCAGTTTGTCGCCGCCAGCAAGGGCAACTATGATATTTATGTGGTCTTTGTGGAAAAGGCGCTGGCGTTGCTCAATGCACAGGGGCGCTTGGGGTTCATTCTGCCGCACAAGTTCTTCAACGCGCAGTATGGCGAAGCGCTACGTCGGCAGCTAGGCGCTGGTCGCTGCCTGGCGCAGATTGTGCATTTTGGCGATCAGCAAATTTTCGCCAACGCCACGACGTACACCTGCCTGCTCTTTCTCGATAAAGGCGGGCGCGACGAGTTCACGGTGACGAAGGTGAGCGACTTGCTGGCGTGGCGGGCCGACCCGATCACCGCGCCCGCCGCGCAGCTCCCCGCCGCGCGCGCCGTGGCCGCTGAGTGGAACTTCACCGTCGGCGCGGGCGCGGGCCTGTTCGAGCGGTTGAGCCAGATGCCGGTGAAGTTAGAAAATGTTACAGGACGTATTTTTCAGGGTCTCAAAACCAGTGCCGATAAAATTTACATTGTAGAAGAGCGAGAACATTACACTGAACGGGTAAAAGTGTACTCGCCACAAAAAGAGCAGGAATACTGGTTTGAGCCGGATTTATTGCACCCATTGATCAAAGGAGGTGATAGCAAGCGTTATTTGCTAACGCGCACCTCGCGTTTGATAGTGTTTCCTTATACTCAGCTAGAAAATGGTTCGGTGGGATTGATACCTGAAGCGGTTTTGAAAGCACAATACCCGCTTACTTGGGCTTATCTGGTTGATAACAAGGCGTATCTGGAAAATCGCGAAGATGGCAAAATGCGCGGTTTACAATGGTATGCTTATGGTCGTACTCAGGCATTAGAGGTAATGTCATTGCCTAAAATTTTTACTCCAGATCTTGCAGCCAATTCATCTTTTTCGCTAGATGAAACTGGAGAAATATTTTTTACCGGCGGTGTAGCCGGTGGTTATGGGGTACTGGTATTGCCAGAATATTCGCGTGAATATGTATTGGGGTTGCTGAATAGTCGCTTGTTGGAATGGTTTATTCGCCAAATTGCAACTACGATGCGGGGTGGTTATTTCAGTTACGAATCACGTTTTATTCGTCACCTCCCCATCCGCGTGATAGACTTCGCCAACCCTACCGAAGTCGCCTTGCACGACCGGGTCGTGGCGTTGGTGGAGGCGCTCTTGCAGGCGCATCGCCAGATCGCGGCGGCGCAAGCCTCCCACGAGCACACCCTGCTCCAGCGGCAGATCGCGCTCGCCGATGGGCAATTGGACGCGCTCATCTATGAGCTCTACGGCCTGAGCGATGCCGACATCCGCCTGATCGAAGGCGCGGCAGACTCTTAACGCCAAGGCGCAAGGACGCCAGGGCGCAAAGGCTTTTCCTTGCGTCTTTGCGCCTTCGCGCCTTTGCGTTAAAACAAAACGTGGCGAGTTTCCCCGCCACGTCTCTTCTCTGATTACGCAGTACGCATTACGCAGTACGTTTCACTTCACAACCACACTCACCAGCTTCCCGCCGGCCACAATCACCTTCACCACCTGCTTGCCTTCGATGTACCGCAGCACATTCTCCTCAGCCAGCGCCGCCGCCTTGATGGTGGCCTCATCCGCATCCGCCGCCACCACGACCTTGCCGCGCACCTTGCCGTTCACCTGCACCGGAATCTCGATCTCATCCAGTACCAGCATGGCCTCATCGTAGGTGGGCCACGCCTGTTGGTGGATGCTATAGGGCTGGCCGTGCAGCGCCCACAGTTCCTCCGCCAGATGCGGCATAATCGGCGCGAACAGCAGCAGCAGCGTGCGGATGGCCTCGTCCCACACCGGCCCGCCCCAGAAGGCGTCCTTCGCCTTGCTCAGCGCGTTCGTGTACTCCATCAGCCGGGCGATGGCCGTGTTGAAGCTGAAGCTCTCCATATCCTGCGTCACCGCCTTGATGGCGGCGTGCATGGCGCGGCGCAGCGTCTTCTCCGCCTCCGCCGTCGGCGCGACGGGCTGGCGCGGCGCATCGGTCGCCACGGCCCACACGCGGTTGACCCAGCGCACGATGCCCTCGATGCCCTTGCTGTCCCACGGCCCGCCCTGATCCCAGCGCCAGCCGAACATCAGATACGCGCGCACGGTATCCGCGCCGTATTGCGCCACCAGCGCATCGGGGGCCACCACATTCTTCTTGCTCTTCGACATCTTCTCCACCTCCAGGTGGTAGAGGATGTCGCCCAGCCCGCCCACGCCTTCCTTGCCGGGGATGGCGATTGCCATGTCTTCCGGCACCCGCACCACCACCAGCGCATCGCCGGCTTGCACTTGCAGGCTTACATCGTCGCGGGACATCACTTCGCCGCAGACGCGCGTGGCGTCCTTGCCGGCGGGGGGCCAGCTCTCGCGTTGGTCGAACGGGAACACCGTGATAGCCTCGGCCTTGAACGCCGCGCCGTCCCACGCGCCCGTCACCTCCACGCCGTCGCCGTCGCGCGGCTCGCCCAGGATGATGCCCTGGTAGCGATATTGCAGCATCGGCTCATCGAAATCCACCAGCCCGGCGTCGCGCAGGGCTTTGGTGAAGAAGCGCGTGTACATCAGGTGCATCACCGCGTGCTCCGCGCCGCCCGTGTAGGTATCCACCGGCGACCAGTAGGCCAGCTCCGCCGGATCCCAGGGTGTATCCGCGCCCGTCACCGGCTCGCCCTCGCGGTAGTAGGGGCTGAGGTAGGCGTACTGATACCACGAGGAGCACATGAACGTGTCCATCGTATCGGTCTCGCGCCGCGCCGGGCCGCCACACTGCGGGCAGGGCGTGTTGAGGAAGCCCTCGTGATACAGCAGCGCGTTCTCCCCGGTCTTGGGGATTTCCGCATCGGCGGGCAGCAGGATGGGCAGGTCTTCATAGCGCGCCGGGACAATGCCGCAGGCGGCGCAGTAAATCATCGGGATCGGGCAGCCCCAATAGCGCTGGCGGCTGATGAGCCAGTCGTGCAGCTTGTAGTTGATGGCAGCCTTGCCGCGCCCCTGCTCTGCGAGCCAGGCGGTCACTTGCTCCACCGCCGGGTGCGGGGCCGGCGTCCCATCGAAGGGCGCGGAATTAATCATCACGCCCGTGCCGGGATAAGCACGCGGCAGCGGGAACGGGCGGCCCTCGGCAATCCATTCCGCCGTCTCGATGACGACCGGGATGGGCAGGCCGAACTTCGTGGCAAACGCGAAGTCGCGCTCGTCGTGCGCGGGCACGGCCATAATCGCGCCCGTGCCGTAGGTCATCATCACATAATCCGCAATCCACACCGGGATGCGCGCCCCGTTCACCGGATTGATCGCATAAGCCCCGCTGAAGACGCCTGTCTTTTCCTTATCGGTTGCCAGCCGCTCGATCTCGTTCTGGCGGGCGGCCTGCTGCTTGTAGGCGACCACCTCCGCGCGGTGCTCCGGCTTGACGATGCGCTCCACCAGCGGATGCTCCGGTGCGAGCACCATGAACGTCGCGCCCCAGAGCGTATCGGGCCGCGTGGTGAACACCACCAGATCACCCTCGCCCGGCGAGGCGTCGGCGGGCAGGTCGTCCGGCGCAATGGCGAAGGTCACTTCCGCGCCCTCGCTGCGCCCAATCCAGTTGGTTTGCAGCAGGCGGATTTTATCGGGCCAATCAATCTTGGAGAAATCCAGCAGCTCATCCGCGTATTTCGTGATGCGGAAGAACCACTGCTCCAGGTCTTTCTTGGCGACCGGCGAGCCGCAGCGTTCGCAGATGTGGTCATCGCCCACCACCTGCTCGCGGGCCAGCGTGGTCTTGCAGCTGGGGCAATAATCCACCGGCGACTTCTTGCGATACGCCAGCCCCATCTCGTAGAACTTGAGGAAGAACCACTCCGTCCACCGGTAGTAGCCGGGCAGACATGAGACTGCCTCGTGTTCCCAATCGAACATCGTCCCCATCGAGCGCATCTGCTGGCGCATATTCGCTACATTGCTCAGCGTCCACGTCCCCGGATGGATGCCGCGCTGGATGGCGGCGTTCTCGGCGGGTAGGCCGAAGGCGTCGAAGCCCATCGGGAAGAGCACGTTGTAGCCCTGCATCCGCTTGAAGCGCGCGCGGACATCGCTGGGCGTCATCGCGTACCAGTGGCCGATGTGCAAATCGCCGCTGGGGTATGGGAGCATCGTCAGCGCGTAGAACTTGGGCTTGCTGGGATCAATCACCGAGCGGTAGAGTTGATCCGCGTCCCACTGCTTTTGCCATTTCGGTTCGATTTCCTGCGGGCGATAGGGTTCGGTCATGGTATGCCTCCTGAGATTCTAATGCGTACTGCGTAATGCGTAAGGAGATTTTTGACTCCGGTTACGCAGTACATTATTCCAACAAAAAACCCCTGCTGCGCGGCAGGGGTTTGAAATCGGGTGGGCTAGTGTGACTGCGCCGCGCGCGGATACCTGTTGGTAAGGGCCAACAACGCAAACGCGAGCCGGGCAGTGGTGGGTTTCATGGTTCACAATCTCCTTAAGAATTATGTCTATTTTACCACAAGATAGCGTTTATTCAAACCGGCAAAGCCATGATTTCGACGCATTGACTTTAAGACATACAGCAAGGTAACTGAAAAGTGAAAGGGTGTTACATCAATGTCATTAAGTTAAGACCTGGCAGGTTTCAAAAACCTGCCAGGTCTTTGCTCTAAACTTAATGACATTGGATGTTACATAGATCAGACTTTAGAAATCTGTTTAATCCGCTGACAGATTCCCGTCATTGCTGGGGTAACGTAGCCAGATGGAAACTCATCGGAATTTAGCGCAGCGCAATGCAAATTTAGGCATCGGGTGTAAAATCCTCCTTTGGACGCTGGCTCCACCTGTGAATAGGTACTGGATGTAAGGCGGACATCCACACCTCTTGCCAGTGACATTTCAATCTATGAGGAGGGTTTACAATGTGTTACAAGGTGCTGTTGTTGAGAAAGGCCACTTTGGGCCTGTTATGCTTGTGCGGATTGCTGCTGGGGGCGCTTGTCCAACCCAGACAGCCCGTTCAAGCCGGGGTTCCTGCCGCGCCGACGGCTACAGAAGCAGATGGCTTCCATCTTAAATTCCTACCCGCGCAGATGCGCCAGCTCTGCACCGGCGATACCACCACATTTACCATCTGGTCGTATTACTATGAGTCGCCGGTTGACCCCAATCAGCCCATTACCCCGGTCGAGCCACCTGCCGGGCCGCCGCAATTGGCGCCGCTGATGCGTTATGTGCGCCTCAGCGCTCTCCACGGGCAGGTCAGCCCTAGCGAGTTCTTGATGACCGGGCCGAGCCAGTACATGCGCTTCACCTATACCGCAGCCGGTGACGGCGCTGATGTCATCACTGCCGTTATTGATGATGGCTCAGCCAGCGTTGAGAAGCGTATCAGCGTTTTGCCGGCTTGCGAGTATGATGTTTCGTTTCTGGTGATGTCATCCAAGGCGATTGACACCGGCGGGTTTTACATGGCCTTCAAGGGGGATGGGGAGTTTTTCGTTGACCGCACCGCTGAAGACGTTGGGGTGTTGGCTGGCAATGGCCGCTCTGATTTGGCGTTTCTGATGTGGGCTTTCGTCCCCGGTGCGTTTACCTGCTCGATGGATAAAATCACGTCCAGCGCGCCCTTTCAGGTAGAAGGGATGCTCAACGCCGAACCGTATAACTTTTTACACGTCAATTTGCGTTTCACACAACCGTTAGTGTTTCCCGGCGGGATGGTGTGGCGCTGCGCCGCCGCCGGTATGGGGGAGTTAACACTATCGGTGCCTATCGGCGATGTCGCCGCCAACCCGGATGAAATGGATATGGTAGGGCTTACCTTTCCCTTGCAGGGCGGCGTGGAAGAGATCCAGGTCCCCGATGGCTTAGGCTACATCATGGTGACGCGGAGGTAAGCCATGCATCGTCAATATTTGCTTTTCCGCGTTGTGATGGGGATTGCGATTTTGTTGATGTTGCCAGCTTGTAAGGGCGGGCAGGCTTCTGGCGATGTTACCGTTGCCCCAACCACGCTTGAGCCGTTGCCAGAGGAGCTTGTTGTTCCTGTTGAAATTGGCGGTCCAGGCGACTTTAATTTACCTCAACCTGGCGCGTATTTAGAGTCTCTCAGCCGCTACCAGGCCGAGCTACTCGTCCAGTTCAATGGTGAGCAGGCGGGGCAACCGGTCGAGCGCACCACACATGTGACATTGGCTTATGCCGGGCCGGATGCGCAGGTGACGCGCCTTGAAATCAGCGCAACCCATGAAGCGCCGATTTTCTTGCTGGCCGGGCAGGTGGCCGGCACGCATTTCTTGCAATCGGATAGTGACGTACCTTGCAGCTCGCTGGTGGATTCGCAGGATACTGAGCCGTCCACTTTTGGCAATCCGTGGCAGGAACTGCCTGCTGTCTATGGTGCGGAGCTGGTAGGCTCAGAAACGCTCAATGGGTTTGAAACTAATCACTATACTTTCGATCAGCGCGCGATTCGGTGGGCGGCTGACACCACGGCGCAGGGCGACGTGTGGGTGACCCAAGACGGCGGCTTCCTTGTCCGTTATCGGCTAACCATGCAAGTGCCGCTCGGCGTCCTGAGTGCGGTCAGCAGCGGCGAACAGACCTGGCAGTTTGACCTTACCGCACTACCCGAAGATGCAGTGCTCTTGCCGGAAGGTTGCGCCCCGGTGCTGACCGATTTTGTGCTCCTGCCTGATGCGGCTGATACCTTGCGTATGCCCGGTTTTCTCAGCTATGTCACCAGCAGCGATCAGGCTACTGCGATGCAGTTCTATCGCCAGGAATTGGCCGCCGCCGGTTGGGAAGAGCAAGACGCCTTCAACGCTAACCCGGAGCGTACAGTGTTGTTCTTTGTGCGCCCCATTCTGGAGGGTGAGACCGTGACCATGCAGGAAATCGCCACCATTACCCTGCGCCCGGCGACTGTGGGCTTCAAGGTCGAAGTGCATCTGCTCCGCACCGAGGTCTTGCCACCAGCGGAAGGGGGTTAGCTCTTGGGATCGCGCGCGCTGCACTTGTCGCTCCGCCTGGCTCAATGCAGCGCGCGGTGTGGGTTGATTGGAGATAGCCGCACTATATAAGCGTTGGGCGGGTGGCGCAAGTTTCAAATCAGGCCACCCGCCCTCAATGCTATTGAGTTTAGGCATTGACCTGGCAGGTTTCAAGGTCTTAAGCTTACAAAACGTCGTTATTCACCGGTAAAATATTACTCAATCCAATTGGTGCGAAACCTGCCAGGTTTTAACTTAATGACAGCGTATGCACGCCAGCTAATTTTTGTAAGGAGTCTTTTTATGAACGCAGCACTACTGGAATTTGCAGCACAATGCTATGGTGTAACGCTTGAACACTTCCACCCTTTGCACGGTGGGAATTTCAGCCATGTTTACGGCTTTACGCGGGATGGCGGCGAATACGTCCTCCGCATCACACCGCCTGATGCCGATCTCGATGTGGCGGCGATGCGCGCGATTTTCGCCTGGGTGCATCACCTCGACGCGCACGGCGCGCTGGTTGCCGGGCCAATCCTTACAACAGCGGGACGGCTCGTCGAAACGTGCGAGCAGGAGGAAGGGCTGTATCTCATCACAGCGGTCAAGAAAGCCCCCGGCATCCTGGCCGAAGAATTGCCTTTTGAGCAGTGGAACGATGCCCTCTTCAAGGCATGGGGACGCACGGCAGGCAAAATGCACGCCATCGCCCAGGGCTATGCGCCGGACGATGCCACGCTGCAACGCCCGGAATGGCATCAAAGTGGCAATTGCTTCAATGACCCGTTGCCGGAAGACCTGGCCGGTAGCGTCATTGCCCAGCGCCAGGCGCAGGTGCGAGATTACTTGCGCGCGTTGCCTGCGCCGCCGGAGCATGTCGGCATGATTCACACGGATTTTCACGCTGCCAATTTCTTCGTCGAGCCGGAAACCACCCGCATCACCGTATTCGATTTTGATGATTGCTCGCGGGGCTGGTATGTCATGGATATTGCCATGGCGTTGTTCGACATGCTGGTGGTCTATCCCCGGCAAGACCGGGAGGCGTTCGCCGTACACTTCTTGCGCCAGTTCCTTGCCGGCTATGTAGAAGAGCAGTCGCTCGATGCCTTCTGGGTGGCGCAGCTCTCGCATTTCTTGAAGCTGCTGGAAATCAACATCTACGCGCAAGTGTATTCGGATCACGATCCGGCGGATACAACCTCGTGGGTGGGGAAGTTTATGGCCGATGATCGTCAACGCCGTATTGAGACTGGTGTGCCCTATGTGGATGTGGACTTTGTGGCGATTTTGGAGAGCGTCTGACGTTAGCACTTTTTAATCCTCCATTGTGCCGTTCGTGATTGAGATTGCTTCGTTGCAGATGGCTCGCAATGACAGATAGTATGCTCTGAATCATCACAAATTTATAAGGAATCAAACGATGCCTAAATTAAAAAATCGCCTGCTGGCAGCCAGAACATGGCAGACTATCAAGGATTACACCTTCCTCGCGCTTGGTGCGCTCTTGTTGGCAGTAGCCGTCAATGTGTTTCTGGTTCCTAACCAGGTCATTTCGCTCGGCTTTACCGGCCTGGGGATGCTTGCGAACTATCTGTGGGGCTGGCCTATCGGATTGGTAACGCTGGTGCTCAACTTACCGGTACTCTGGGCTGGCCATCGCTGGGGCGGCGGTTGGCGTTTCATCGTGCGGACGATTTACACTATTATCGTGATGACGCTCGCCATTGACTGGCTCGCGCCGTGGATGACCCCTGTGCGCGGTGATCCGCTCATTTACATTCTCTTCGGCGGCGCGGTCAACGGCCTGGGTGTAGCATTGATCTTTCGCGGGCAAGGCACCGCTGGCGGCACTGATATCATCTCGCAGTTGCTTAATCGCCATCGCGGGATTCCGTTCGGGCAGGTTTACACCACCGTCAATGCATCTGTACTGCTTGTGGTAGCGCTGGCGGTGGGGCTTGAGCCAGCACTCTATGCCTTGTTGGTCGTCTTTGTCGCCGGGCGCACGCTCGATGCGGTGCAAGAAGGCTCCGGCTATGCGCGCACGGTTTTTGTCATCCCCACCCGCGTCGAGTTGGTGCGCCAGGCTATCATGGAGCATATTGGGCGGGGCGTGACGCTGCTTCCCGCCGAGGGCGGTTTTACCCACGCGCCGCGCCCCATTCTGTTCGTCGTCGTCTCGCGGGTGCAAATTTCCCCGCTCAAGCGCCTCATCGCCGAGACCGATCCGGAAGCCTTCGTCGTGGTAAGCGATGCGCGCGAGGTATTGGGGCGCGGCTTCCATTCGGTCATTGCGGATTCGTGAGGCCATTTTGCTATAGGTGGTAAGTTGCTCTCGGTACGTATTTATGCAATTCTGTAAAAATATCTCTATAGGGTTTCAGGAAATCACAGATTGCTCAGGTTGGATCGCCAAATCCAACCCCGACGGGGATCTGACAATCCCCTGTGATTTTTGCGCTATTGCGATTTCACGGATAAGAAAAGTCTCGCCGTCTGATTCATAACATCCGTATCTGATAAAGATTTTCGTAGAATGAGATTGCGCCGTTCGGAGACAAACGGACGCCACGGAAACGTGGCTCGCAATAATGTTTGGAATGCCCAGATTATGGAAAAGCCCCGAAAAGTACCTTTGTACCGTTGACATAAAGGTAGAAATTTAGTAAAATAGAAGGACAAGTTGGCGTTACTTAAACCTGTTCTAAAACGATGTAATGGGTTTGTTTATGGTTTGATTCTTACCAGTGTTTAGTTTTGCAAAGGAGGCGGTTATGTCTCGCAACAAACGTGCTCAGGCTATGGTGGAATTTGCTCTGATTCTCCCGCTCTTGCTGTTGGTGATTTTCTCGATTGTAGATACAGCGTTTGCGATTCAGGGCTATATCACCGTCAACCATGCAGCGCAAGAAGCAGCTCGTTTTGCGATTGTCTATGTTCCATTGCAGGGCGAGTGTTTGAACGACGAGTTGGCAGCATGGCCGTACTGTCCCGTTGATTACCAGATTTTACCCAATGAAAGCGATGAGAATTATTGGGATCGCCGTGTTGAACTGATTAAGCAGCGTGCTATTGAGGAAACCCGTGGGTTACGTGTTGATCGTGTTTGCACTACGCTGGCTTGTATCAGTGATAACTACGACGAAGTGGGGATGTTGGGCGTGCGCGTGTGGGGCTTCCAATCTTTTGAGTCTCCTGAACAAGAGGATCGGCCCGGAGTGCAGGGAATGCCCGTGCGCGTTGAGGTGACTCATAATGTGCCGTTAGTGGTTTTTGGTACGATGCTCCCCAATGCGATGGTGCGGGTGCGTGCTTCTGCGGATAAGACTAATGAGGGTGTCATGGTCGGGCATGGGAACATGATTCCGCCCACATTCTCGCCGGGACTGCCCCCGGTGCCGCCTGGTACTGTTGACCCGACCGATCCACCTCCCACTGACCCACCCAATTCAACCCCCACGCCTATTCCGGTTTATAACATCAGTCTTACACCCAAAACGGCGACCAATGTATTACCCGAAGAGCGCGCGCATGTGCTTGTAGCGCACGTTACCAATGATTTGGGCGCTAATGTTGCGGGGGTACGGGTCACATTCCGCACTAATGAGGGTAGTTTTCACATTTCCGGTGTGGGGTTAAAGACGCTTAGTGTTAATACCGGGGCCGATGGGCGCGCGCGGGCGACCTTGTATGCCAATGCGCCCCTGACTGCCAATTTGGTAGCTTGGTTGGATTATAATGGCGATTGGCTGGAAGATACCGATGAGCCTTCGGATACAGCTGCTAAAACATACATAGCCAATGGCCCGTACTTGATCGTTTCCAATCACAGCCCCGAGCCTTTGACCTGGGTGGCAGTATCGTTAATGGATCATGCTCCGGGACAAAATCCACACTCCTTGTGGTGGTGTCCTAGCACTATCACCGCGACTCAGATCACGGCTTCATTGGCGTACCCACTCAATGTGGACTCCGGTACCAATAATTTGGAGGATGTGCCAGTACAGGTTCCGCTGGGTGTTGCCGGGCGTTACCGCATTGAGTCGCACACTGGTACAGGTGGTTGCAATGCGCCAGGTACGCTAATCGCCTACTCCGCGCCGCTTGAGATTGCTTCTATCCCACCTGACTTAGTCGTGGAGAGCGTTACTGTCTTGGATGAAGAGTTCATTCGTCCTGGTGAACCGATTACGGTTGTGATTACGTTGCGCAATCAATCGCCAGTTCCGGTAGATGCAGCCCCCTTCGATGTGGATGTGTACATGCCTTTAACCAATCCGCCGCAGGTGCGGCAGATGGGCTCTGCCAAGCATTGGTCGCCCAACCTCGGCCCGTTGGGGAGCTATGTGTTGACGACTACGGTGACTTTGTATTCAGAAGACCCGCAGCAGCTCTGGGTGCAGGTGGATACGAGTGACTATGTGGATGAAGGCGAAGCCGGGGGTGAGGATAACAACGTTTATGGGCCAGTCATTTTGCAGGCGGCTGAGTGTGTGCCGCTCAAGGGGCGCACGGATGATTTTTCTGCCGGTTGGACCAGTGCTACGTTACCGCAGGGCTATTACACGCTCGAAAGCGGCACGCTTAAAGTCTATCCTATTCGGGGTGAATACTACAACCGCGATGCTAATGGCACGCGCGGCGGGTATACCCAGCTCTATCAACCGACGCCCATCAGCGGGGATTTTCAAGTTACGGTGCGCGTGGACAACGTTGAAACGACGTATGATTTGGCGCGTGCTGGTATCTCGGTGCAAGCGGCCAATGATTTCGATAGCATCCGATTTGCAGTTTTCAAGCATTCGGATACTAGCGGAACACGCGGCGTAGAAACGCAATGGCGCACGGTTCATGCCGGCAACATGAGCAATAACCGTGTGGCAAGTCTTTCCTCGCCCATCTATTTGCGTATCACGCGCGAGGGTAACACGTTCCGCTCTTTCTATTCCACCAATGGTACGACCTGGACACAACATCGCTCTCAAACCATTTCCAATATGCCGGGGAGTGTGGTGGTGGGTCTGGTGACGAGCGGCTTGTGGTTCGATGGTACCGGCAACGGTAGAATTACCGGCCCGGCGACCTATGACGATTTTGTGTTGTGTTCCCCTCCCGGCGCGAGCTGCGCTCCGCTGGCGGGACGTTCGGATAATTTTGATGGTGGCTTAGGCCCGCAGTGGACATTTGAGAATGTCTATATGCCGGCCGGGACGGCTTCTGCGGGCGGTGGAACGTTGAGCGTGACCCCCGGTTGGGGTGATATCTGGAACGTCAGCGATGGGTTCCATTACTTCTACCAGCAGCCCGTGAGCGGCGATTTCCGCATGACCGTGCGGGTTTTGGATGTGCAGACCAACTATGAATGGGCGAGAGGTGGCCTGATGGCGCGGGAGTCGCTCCTGGCTGAAAGCCCACACTTCTCTGTTTTTAATATGTCTGCGTTCAACCGGGGGATTGGCGCGTATTGGCGCGATGCGCAAGGCAGTACTAGCGGCAGTAATCGTACGGACAACTTTGGGATGCCCTATTACTTGCGGATGGAGCGCGAAGGTAACGCCTTTACAGCGTACCGTTCGCCCGATGGTGTAACCTGGACCCAGCAGGGCACTCCGCGTACCATGGCATTGGCTGACTCTGTTTACGTCGGTGTCGCTACCAGTGGGCATGATTACAGAACTAGCACCACCCTGGCTCCGGCCACCTACGATGAGTTTGAGCTCTGCGCTATCGCCGACGGTGCCAGTGTGACACCTCCGCCGCCGGACGAGCTCTACCCTCCCGGCCTGGTAGAGTGTACTGAGCTCCTACGGGCGACCGGTTTTGAGGGCAACCCGGTGAATGTCTTTAATGTTTGGAAACCTGGCGATTTCAGTGGTGTCGGTGGCGGGCCTACACGCAGTGCGGTAGAGTTTTACCAGGGTAGTTTTGCGATACGGTTTCCTGTTTACAATGGTAGTGTATCGCAGTCGTGTCCGGAATTTCAGCCCTATCTCTACCAGGATGTGCTGTTCCCGACGGGCATTTTTAGCCACTCGACGTTGACGATCTCTGGTTACTATCGAGTGACGGGGGTGTCGGGTAGCAACGTGTGCAGTTTGCCCGACAGTCCGGATGTGCACGATTTGTTGCGGGTGGGGTTGCGTCAAACCAATGGCACGCCCATTGTTGCCCCGCAGGAAATTATTAACGGTGGAATGGCGATGGGGCAGTGGTACCCGCGCTCAGCAGAATTGCATACCACCATTCCTGATATGAGTGTGTATCAGGGCCAAACGCTGCGTTTGCAGTGGGAGGCCTTCAACGATGGTGACATCAATGGTACATACTTCTACATGGACGAAGTCAGCGCGCAACTGTGTACATCTTGGCCGATTCCGCCGGACGAGCCTGACACGGCCTCTGTTGGGGGCAAGATTACCACGCGTGGTGAGAACAACATTCCCATATCTTTGCCCGGTGCTGACGTATGGGCTTATACACAAGGTGGCGATGTCTTACATACGCGCTCTATTCACGACGGCACCTATCATTTCTATAATATCGCCCCGGGCACTTACGTCATCTATGCTGAAGCGTGGGTGAGTGGGCAATTGCGCACGGTGATGACGCAGGTCACATTAGCCAATAACGAGCGTAATTATGGGGTCAACCTGTTGTTACAGTAGTGGTTAAACCGTCTTGACGGGTGGATAGCGTTTATTCGTAATAGCGCAAAAACCATCCTGTCAATTATCAATACTCAACGTAGTATGTAGTACAGGATTTATCCTGTGTCTGGAATGCAGGATAATGAAAATCAAGAAAATAAACCGGAAATAAAACCATTTGCAAGAATCACTCTTTAAAAATTTACAAATTGAGAATTTTACCCCACCCCCTTGCCCCCTCCCCACGCC
>CAZDDI010000064.1:0-22599 GCA_964504195.1 uncultured Anaerolineales bacterium | reverse complement strand
TCCCCTTATTTTCTCCCCCTCCCCGCGCCGCATAGCGGCGTGGGGAGGGGGCAAGATTCTCAAAATGAGACAAGCTACAAGTTTAGAGAAGTATTTTTCAAATAAGAATCGTTCTTTATCCAATAATTTGTCGTATACCCCAAAGTAAATTCACCACAGAAGACACGGAGTTATTAATTTTTACCTTAACAATTGTTCTCCGTGCCCACCGTGGTGACAGTTATTTCCCAAGCAAGTCGCGTTTACAAATCGTAATACAGCTCGATTTCGTAAGGGTGCGGGCGATTGCCCACCTGCCGCTCTTCCCAACGCTTGCGTTCGATCCAACGCTCAACCAAATCCTTGTTGAAGACATCCCCAACCAGCAAGAAGTCGTGATCGGCCTCCAACGCATCCATCGCCGCGCCAAGTGACGTGGGCAACGCCTTGATGGTCTTCCGCTTCTCGACCGACCACGAGAAGATGTCCTCATCCACCGGCCCAAAGCCCAGCTCGGTCGGATCCATCTTCTTGAGGATGCCATCCAAGCCGGCCAGCAGCTGGGCAGCCATCGCCAAGTAGGGGTTGCAAGTGGCATCGGGAGGGCGGAACTCGAAGCGCGCCGAATCGGGTTGATTAGCATACTTGGGGATGCGAATGGCCGCGCTGCGATTGCCCAACGAGTAAATCGCGCTGATAGGCGCTTCGTAGCCGGGAATCAAGCGGCGGTAGGAGTTGGTGCTGGGATTGGTAAAAGCCATGACTGCGCCGCCGTGATGTAGCAGCCCGCCGATGTAGTACCGGCCAATATCGCTAATCGTCCCGTACTTGTCCGGGTCATAGAAGAGATTTTTGCCCTCTTTCCATATATATTGGTGGAAGTGCATCCCAGAGCCAGCCTCACCGTAGAGAGGCTTGGGCATGAACGTCACCGACATCTGCTCTTTAAACGCCGTCATCCGCGAGACATACTTCACCAGCATCGAGCCGTCTGCCGCCTGGAGTAGCGGTAGCATAGGCGTCTCGATCTCACATTGTCCAGGGCCACCCACCTCGTGATGGTGGTATTTCACATCCAACCCCATGTTCATCAGATGTAGGCTAATGCGGGCGCGCAAGTTGTAGAGGTGATCCTGCGGCGGAATGGCGTGATACCCACCGTGGCGCGGGATGGTGTAGCCACAACCTAACTCATGCGTGTTCCAGTCGGCCTCATCCGATTCCACCCGATAAAAAGCCGAGTTCATACTGTTCTGATAGCCCATACGGTTGAACACATAGAACTCGAACTCCGGCCCCCACAGGCTGGTATCAGCCACCCCGCTGGTCTGCATGTACTCCTCGGCGCGCAGGGCGATGTTACGCGGATCGTAAGGGAAGATGGCACGCGTATCGGCTTCTTTTGCCGAGCAGATGAAGCTCAACGTAGGCATATCCCAGAAGGGATCTTTCGCGCCGGTGCCAAGATCGGGCACAGCCACCATATCGCCCGCGCTAACAGACTTGAATCCCACACTGGAACCATCGAACCCGACCCCTTCGGCCATCAGTTCCGGCGTGAACTGCGCCGCAGGAATGGTGACGTGATGCCACCGGCCCCACAGATCGCAGAATTTTAGATCCACCATCTCAATTGCGTGCTCACGGACAAAGCTGCGCGCCTCTTCCAACGTCTTGAACATAACCTACCTCCCTGTTTTGAAAATAACCACTGATTGCGACAGGATAGGTAAGGTAATGGGTAAGGGGCCTGCGACGCAGGTTCTTCAATGGCCGCCCCTTACCCCTTATCCCCTTACCCATCCCCTGTTTCTATAGGCTCAAGGCTTCAACATCATCCGCAGCGAATCATACGCCGGACGCGGCAAACCGCCTTCCCAATGGAAGGGATCGGCAATTGCCCACCAGAACTCTTCATTATCAGGCGTCCAATGGGGATCGGGTAAATTCCAGACGAACATCGGCCCAATCCAGGGAGACCAATGTTCTTGTGCATAGCGAAAAGCGCGCACCAAATAATCAGCTTGCTGTTCCGGCGTTACCGCAAACCAGGCATAATCCTGATGCTCTGGATTTGCATCGGTCGTCCAACCAAATTCCATGATGGCGACCTGCTTATGCCCGTCGCCGTAGCGCTCCATAATCGCACGCAAATCCTCCACACGGCGGAATGTAAACACGCGATGCCCACCATAGCCCTGCTCTGGGTCGGCAGCAACGGCAGGCGAGATTTCGGGCGGGGATTTATAACCCGGCGCATTTACGCCTAATAAATCGAAGTAGGGCGCAGCGCCAGCCTCATACATCGCCACCAAATAGTAATCATCGGGGATGGCAACCGGCAAATCTGTGCCGGTTGGGGCCAACGCCGCCGAGATCACCAGCGCTTGCGAGTCAGCACGCTTGATGGCCATATAGCAATCACGTAGCAATGTCACATACGCGATCGGATCGGGCGGTTCGTCGCCCCATTCCCGCGCCAGGTTCGGCTCATTCCACACCTGATAACCGCGCACACGGCCTCGATACCGCTCGGCCAGCACATAACAGAAATCGGCAAAATCCGCCGACTGCACTGGTGGCCCGTTCACCGCGGACGTACCTGCCGGTAAAGCCCACAGCGGAGGACGATCCACACGAAACACCAGAGAGACCCCCACGGCTTCAGCTTCAGCTACGATCTGATCAGCGGCCCACCAGTCATAACGCCCCTTCTGGATACCCTCCACATCACGCCAAGCTAGCTTTTGTTTAGCCCAGCCGAAGCCGGCCTCGCTGACCAAGCCCCAAACACCAGGGCGATCTTCACTGCCACCCGCTGCCCAGCGATCCCACCATATATGGACGTTCACACCATATTCCGGTGATCGAAACCGGTAGGAGAGCGGCCACGAGGTGGGTGTCGGCTCAGGCGTAGCTACGGGCAGGGTAGGCGTAGCCCGCCGCAACCCAGCCCAAATCCCTAACACCATCAGGCAGAGTGCCAATAAGGCCACCCCCAGCCAACCACGCCGGGGGTGTTTATCTGTAAATCTGGCTAACGTGCTCAAGGGATTTTCGGCATATCGCCCAGCGCACCGTAGGCTGGACGTGCAATGCCTTCCAGATCCAGGATACTGTAAGGTGCATTCGGATCGGTCGCCCCCTGCCCACCTTTGTAGGAATAGTCAAGATTCCAGAGAAAGGCCAACCGCACAAAACCCCACTGACGCATGAGCTGGAATGCTTCTACGGTCCACTCTGCCTGGTCTTGCAGCGAATTATCTTGTGCAAACTCGAAGCCGGGCGGATAGCCGCCGAAACCTTCCGCCGTCGCCCACCCAAACTCTGTGATGCACAGCGGCGTAGTGTAGCCGGCGGCCTTAATCATCTCGTGATAGCCCCAGAGTGTACTCTTGAACGACCAGGAGTGGTTGGGATTATCAAACGGCCCCCGGAAGGCAGCAGTGGGGTCGTTGAAACCTTCATCCCAAGCTACATTCGGCGGCATGTTGATACCATTGTGATGTGCGCCCACGCAATCGGTATATTGCAAGAAACCAGCCTCAATCATTCGCTCGAAGTAGATGAAATCGTCCATATAGATAATGCGATTTGGATTGCTCGGATCGGTGGCCGAAGAACCCGTAGGCGAGAGCGCCCCGCTGATGATGATGATGTTAGGATCACGACTCTTGATAGTCT
The DNA here is from genome assembly GCA_964504195.1 of uncultured Anaerolineales bacterium. Classification (GTDB taxonomy): domain Bacteria; phylum Chloroflexota; class Anaerolineae; order B4-G1; family SLSP01; genus CAZDDI01. The sequence continues at coordinate 18,936 of CAZDDI010000064.1, read as the reverse complement.
GATAAGAAAGCCGCAGCAATTCCACATAACGCGCCGCGTTGACACCTTCAGCGGTGTCCCACTCGCGGTCAAGATTCTGCTCATTCCAGATTTCGATAGCGTGAACGCGCCCCTTGTAGCGATCTACCAATTCACCCAAGAACTGCGCATACAGGGCGAAATCATCTGGGGGCGCGGCCTGCGGGTTATCATCAAAATAAGATCGCGACCAATTCGGAGCACCCACCACACTAAACATCAGCTTTACTCCGCGCTCATCGGCGGCGTTAGCCACCGCATCATAGCCACTCCAATCCATCTGCCCCGGGCCAGGAGAGAAATGATCCCAGCGCACTTGTTGCTTAACCCAGTTGAAGCCCAGCTGGTACGCCACCTGATCCATCGTATACTCAGGCAAGATGATGGCGTGCGCAGCGATACCGTATCCAAAGTCGCCCCAGGGCAACGGGGGCAGAGTAGCGCCTGCGGGCAAAACAGTAGGGGTGGGAGTAGGAAGCGTGAGTGCGGGCGTTGCTGTTGCTAGATCTACAGCCGCTTCACTGGGCACAGTCGCCGGAGGTGTATCGCTATTACCAAACCATGTCCAACCGCCCAGCGCACAAAACAGACCCAACGCAAAGATGCCCCCCCATACCAATATCACCATGACCAGAGAACGGCCTTTCAAACGGCGTAATTCATATTGCAAGTTTTCCAAAAACGGGCTTTGCATAGATTTCCTCCAACTTACCTATCAACAATTTGACATCAAGCCCAACCCAAATTATCGACCTGTTTGGGAGTGGGGCATTGTTCACAAGGGCCATGCTCGTGCTGGTGTTCAAAGCCATGATCATGCGGATGCGCAGCGGCTGCACCCTGAGCGAGGACTTGTAGCGCACCCAGCTTACGCGCCGCAGTCGCCTGTACCGCCGAGTCCTGCTCCACCTCGGCAACAAGGTCACCGACCAAATCACTCAAATCGTGATCCGTCGCCCCTGCACTGCGACGGCGCAACAGTTCGCGGTAAGCCGAGCTCCCATAGACCCCCTCCGCATCCTCAAGCTGCCCCGATGTTTGCAATAAACGCGCCACAGCGGGCAAATCATCGGCGTCCACCCGCGATGCTGCAACATTGAAGTGTGTATCATGCTGGGATGCGCTGCGTAACACGCTGACCGCCGAAACCAATCGCTCTACCTCCATATTCCCACAACGAGGACAAGCCGGCGGCGGCGCATCAAAGCGTTTGGCTAGATGTTTATAACGGCCTTGGCAGGTCGCGCAATGATACTCATAAATAGGCATTCTGGTTCCTTGTTGCTTGTTGCTTGTTGCTTGTTGCTTGTTGCTTGTTGCTTGGAGTATACCTGACTTCGGAAAAGGGACAAGCACAGACCTGCCAGGTTTTAGAAACCTGGCAGGTCTACAATATCAGCTAGGGCTGCCGCTCGCACACCACCAAATTGCGCCCCGTCGCGTCGGTATGCACCGTGTACGAACGGCCATCAGCTTCCAGCACGAGCCGATAGCCAGGGGTAATAACGGTCGCACAAGCTGTTCCAGGTGCAGCACAGCCCAAACAGCTGTCGGGCCACTCCACCTGACTGGCAAAACGCTGCACCACAGATCCCGCCGCAACACCGCTGCGCTCTGCTACTACGCGCACGGCTGCGCCCAGTACCTCGGCAGGCACATGCGCATTATCCTCAACCGGCGGATCACAAATCACAAATTGCTGCATATCATGTCCAGTATGTACCCTATACCGCAATCCCGCAGCATCTTCAAACGTCACCTGCCAGCCGGGGACTAACACATCTGCATAGGCCATGTCCGGTTGTGGGCAACCGAGCGCCGCGCTAGGCCAGGTTACTTCCAGAGCTTCGATCAGCGTAAGCGCCGCAACAGATACCCCCAGTTCGTTCGCGACCTGGACCTGCAACATTTCTGCATCACTAGCGCCTAACGGCGGGAGAGGACTCAAAATCGGCGAGACGCCGAGGGCTGGGCTGGTAGGCAACGGGGAAATCGTCGGCGATAGCACTGGTGGCGTCACGGGCGATGCGATAGGCATGCTTTGACATGCAGCCAGCAGCAACAATCCCAAAATCAACAACCTGATATATGTTTTCATCAAAATGTACCTCCTCAAAAAAAGTTAAGGCTTAGAATCTATCCAAAAATTCACACAGATGCCGGTTTTGACACCCTTACCATTTATGACGACAGCGCCCGCCTCGATGTTCCCCCAGCTGGCACTTTGCGCTTTTCGGCGTGCGTGTATAATACGATTTGAGGTAAGCAATATGAACCCATTATTGACGCGACATCTATTTGAAAGCGCGCGCAGGAAGCGTTTCTTTTGGCTGCTAAGCGGCTATTTGCTCTTGATCAGTTTCCTGGCACTCTCCTTCACTTTACTAACCAGCCTTTCAAATATCGGCCCAAACAATAACACCCGGTTACAGATGACGGCCTTATATTCTCAAGGCCAAGGGCTGTATTGGGCATCGGCAGTGCTCCTGATTGCAACCAGCATCCTGATAGCTCCAATCAGTGCGCTAGGAACATTTTCCGGAGAGCGGGAAGCCCGCACCTTTGATCTGCTACGCACGACAACATTGCGTTCGCGGGAGCTCGTCTGGGGCAAACTGAACGCCTGCCTACTACGCGCCGCCCTCTATATCCTCGCCCCGTTACCATTGCTAATGCTGGGCTTCTGGATGGGCGGTATCACTGCGTTGGAGCTGGGACTACTGATTCTACTACTGAGCGTCACTACATTTTACCACGTTGCCTGGGCACTCTTCCTCTCTGCTCGGATTCGCAAAACGCTCACGGCTGTTTTGACTTATCTGGGCCTTCAAATCAGCCTAGTGCCACTGATTGGGCTGTTGATAACCTTGCTAGGTATATTGATCACGATATGGGAAAACACAGTAGGCCCTACCCCCCCGCCTGAGTGGGTCGGCATTCTTGCTATCTATGTCCTGGCATTCATCGTCAGTCTACACCCACTTAGCGCCGGATTTGCCTCTCAGTTGCTCTGGCTGAGTGAAGATTCATGGCTCAGCGCCAGCCTGCCGTTGGATTCCGGCACAAGCATCACTCTTGTCTCCCCATGGATTCCGTACACCCTGCTGGCTTTATTCGGTGCGTTTTTTCTCATCCATAGCACTATCCAACGTCTTAAACGCACGGAGCGATGACCATGTTGTCCCAAGTACCGGCTGCCCCCGCCCATCTGACCCGCGCCCTGTATCGCCACGTCACCGCAGTCGGTGCGGGACGCGGTCTGTGCATCGCCTTGGCACTAGGGCTACTACTCGGTAGCGCAGGGCGCTTATTCCCTTTGTGGACTCAGACTACGTGGCTACTGATACTGCTCGCGCTGATACCATCCGGTGCGCTGCTAGGCGCGCTCGGCGGCTGGTGGCACGCGCGCCCTTTGACACGTCGCTTGCGGCGGCTTGATCGGGATTTGGGGCTGGCCGACCGGCTGACCACTGCTTACGAACTACGCAATGGACGTATCAGTGCCCCTACATCCATCATCGCCGCACAGTGGGAGGAGACCCAACACGCACTGGCAGGCATAGACCCGCGAGCAGCCTTTCCGCCGACTCCCGAACGGCGCGCCTTGTGGGGAGCAGCGACATTACTCGGCCTACTCCTACCCCTGCTGTGGTTCCCCAATCCACAGGAAGCTGCCTTGGCCCGACGCGCGGCACTCCAGCAGGCCGCCATCGCTGAAATGCAACAGCTCGAACAGACCATCGCACAGCTAGAAACCAGCGAGGCACTTGATCCAGACGCACACGAGGCCGCGCTTGCAGCGCTGCGCGAAGCACTGGAAACCCTCAGCGATCCGCACGCCACATTAGAAGAACAGCAGCTAGCCCTCGCCGAAGCCGAGCGGCAACTCGCAGCCTTGCGCACACCTGAAGTCGCTTCGCAAGTCCGCGATCTCGCAACCGCTGCGCCCCTTTCTGCTGAGGCCGTCGTGCAACCGTTTGCCGAAGCGTTGGCACGCAACGACCCCGAGGCCGCCGCCGAATATCTACGTGACTTGCTCTCACCGGAAGGCGACCCTCTCACACCAGAGGAGCTGCTGGCCCTGGCTGACGCACTGGCGCAGATGTCCGAAGCGTTGCGCACATCCGACCCTGAATTGGCGGCACAACTCGAGGCAACCGCGCAAAGCATCTACACGGGGGATTCACAACAAGCCCAAGAAGCTTTGGAAGCGATCGCCGAATCACTAGAAACACTAACCGATGCGGCAAAATCCGAGCAAACGCTCGAAGCTATGCAGGCGCAGCTCCAGGAAGCGCGCGCGCGCTTAGCTGCAGCGCAGGGGGGGCAGCCCAGCGCAGGTAATATGACCGGCGGAGCTATGGATGGCGGCCAACAAGGAATCTCCCAACACAGCGAAGACAGCGGCACAGGCGCCCCTTACGGTGACGAAATTGCTGAACGAATTGAGGAAAGCAGTGGTTACATCACCCTGCCCCGCGAGCAACGGTTAGGCGAACCGCAACAGGTGGTGGGAGCACCCGGGAATGCACAGACACCGTACCGTGAAGCTTACGCCGATTATACCCGCACCGCCGAAGCGGAACTTACCCGCCGCGCCCTGCCGCCAGGGCTACGCTCCTATGTACGTACTTACTTCAGCGAGCTAGAGCCATAACGACAGTCTCTCTGAGCACCTTTGAAGATTCACAAAGGCGCTGATTAAACCTACAGAAACCAGCGCTGGGGCTTGACCCACAGCGAAATTTTCGGATAGGGCATTAATATAACCTCCCCCCACAAGACAAACTCGCCTATCACTTGACATGTCTGACAACAGACATATAATCCCAGTTGGAGGTGGCTGATGTCAGACATATTGCCGTATCCTAAAGTGCGCTCCCCACGCACGCAAGTCGAAGAAACGCTCAACACCATGCTTGAAACACTCGCTCCTGGTGAGCAGTTGCCCCCGGAGCCGGCGCTCGCCAAAGACCTGGGCGTTTCCCGTGCTACCCTCCGTGAAGTAATGCGCACCTTTGTCGAACGCGGCATGTTAGTACGACGACATGGTGTGGGAACATTTGTCACCTCGCGCATCCCAATCATGGAAAACGGGCTGGAAATCCTGGAAACGGTGGAAACGCTTACCGGACGGATTGGGCTGGAAACCACAGTGCAGAATCTCGAAATCGAAGAACGGTTGGCGACGCCGGTAGAAGTTGCCGGACTGGGACACCCGGAAGGAACGGCATTGCCAATCCTGGCAGTGACGCGGGTGATTACCGTGGGCCAGACGCCGGTGGCCGATTTGCGAGATGTTGTACCACAGACATACCTCACCCAAACCGATCTTGGCCCCGATTTTCACGGTTCTGTGCTAGAACTGCTTCTCCAACGCGGCGAACCATTGCTATCCACCTCACGCACTGAAATCGTGGCCGAATCGGCCAACACCAAGTTTGCGCGCCGGTTGAGCGTGCCGCGTGGCACAGCCCTACTCAAGTTTGTAGCACAGCTCTACAGCTATGATGAACGAGTGGTAGATTTTTCCGTCAGCTACTTTGTACCCGGACATTTCAAGTTTCATGTGATGCGGAAGGTACAAGGGTAAGATTCAAGCCTCAAGCGACAAGCAATAAGTCATCAGGAGAAGTTTATGGAAAAGGTTGCGAAGATTCAGGAGCAGGTGCAGGCACAGCGGGATGACATCATCCAATTTATGCGCGATATTTGTGCGATTCCCTCAATGGAATCGCAGATTGGGCCAGTGGGCGAGCGCATCCAAGCCGAAATGCGCAAACTCGGTTACGATGAGGCGCGCTTCGACAAGATGGGCAACACCATCGGGCGCATCGGCGATGGGCCGAAGGTCATCGTCTACGATTCACACATTGATACCGTAGGCATCGGCGATCCCAACGAATGGGCCTGGGATCCCTTCATTGGCAAGGTGGAAGATGGCCGGCTTTACGCACGCGGCGCGTGTGACGAGAAGGGTAGCACGCCCGGCATGGTCTATGGCCTGGCTGCGGCCCGCGATCTAGGGCTACTCGATGGCTACACGGTCTACTACTTCGGCAACATGGAAGAGTGGTGCGATGGCATCGCCCCCAACGCCTTTGTAGAGGTTGACCCCAAAGTAAAGCCGGATTTCGTCGTCATCGGCGAGCCGACGAAGATGCGCGTCTATCGCGGGCACAAGGGGCGCATCGAACTAAAGATCACCGCAACGGGCCGCTCTGCACACGCCGCCTCGCACTATTTGGGCGATAACGCTGTGTACAAGATGATGGCCGTGATCATGGAAATCCGCGAACTGGATCGCCGGATGCGCTTCGGCTATTGCAGCCATCCGGTATTGGGGCGGGCCAGCGTCGCCGTGACGGATGTGAAAGTCCGCACGGCCTCGCTCAACGCGGTACCGGATCGCTTTACAATCTACCTCGACCGGCGCACCACGACCAATGATACTTGTGAGAGGCTGATTGCGCAGGTCAAGGGCCTGATCGCCGATTACATGCAAGAGGAGATCAAGGTCGAGGAGCTGTTCTATGATACGCCCTCATACACGGGGTTCGTCTTCCCGGTGGATAAATACTTCCCCGCGTGGCTCATGGAAGACGACCATCCACTGGTGCAGGCCGGGCAGCGCGCGCTGGAAGCGCTCTGGGGCGAAGCCCAGCCGTTAGGGCGGTGGGATTTCTCCACCAACGGCGTCTACTGGGCCGGCAAGGCGGGTATCCCCTCCATCGGGTTAGGGCCGGGCGATGAGAAGACCGCGCACATGATGATCGAGAATGTGCCGCTGGATGATGTCGTGCGTGCTGCTGAGTGGTATGCGCTATTGCCGCAGGCGATAGCGGCGGAAAACGCGTAATGCGTAAAACGTACTGCGTAATGTATATCCGGTTTTACGAATTACGCAGTACGCATTAGAGTTAGGTGTGACATCAGCCTTTGAGTTTACTATTCTATTTCACTGAAGGAGAAATGCGTATGCGTAGTTTCATGGGTCGTGATATTCTATCTTTGAAAGAGTTCGAACGTAACGAGTTCTTCCGTGTCTTCGAGGTCGCCGAAGAGCTGGAGCCGATTGCGCGGAATCGCCAGAACAGCGATTTGCTCACCGGCAAGACGCTGGTGACGGCGTTCTATCAGCCCTCCACGCGGACGCGCCTGGCCCACGAGGCCGGGATGATCCGCCTGGGCGGGAGCGTGACCGGCTTCTCCGATGCCAAGATGACCCGCGCTGGCGACTTCTACCAGGAGTCCATCAAAGACACGGTGAAAATGTTGGAGTTCTATGGCGATGTCATCGTGATGCGCCACTTCCAGAAGGGCGCACCACATGAAGCCGCCAAGTGGGCCAGCATCCCCATCATCAACGGTGGCGACGGCTGGGGCGAGCACCCCACACAAATTCTCACCGATCTCTACACTGTGCTACGCGAGAAGGGCCGCATTGATGGGCTGCGCTGGGTGGCCGTGGGCGATATGCGGATGCGCACCATGCACTCGCTGGGCCATGCACTCACGCAGTTTGATTGCCCCATCACCTTCATCGGGCCAACCCCTGACGCGCTCTTCCCCGGCTCCCCCAATATGCGGATGCCGGAGGAATACAAGGCGGATTTCCGGCAGTACGCGCTCGATTTCAGCGAAGCGGAGCACGTCGAGCAGGTTATCGCCGAGGCGGATGTGATCCTGGTCGAGCCGGTGGTGCAGCCCGATTACACCAAAGAGCGCGATGAGCGCAAGGATGATACGGGAATGACGCCTGCCAACTACAAGATCACCCGCGAGCTGCTGATGGGCAAAGCCAAGAGCGATGCCATCCTGTTGCACTCACTGCCGCGCATGGACGAAATCCCGCCCGATGTGGACATCACCAAGTGGTCTCGCTACTGGCAGGAAGCCTTCAACGGCGTCGTCATGCGCATGGCGTTGTTGGCGCTGGTGTTGGGGGCGATGGAGTAATTTGGGAGTAGGGAAATAGGAAGTAAGGAAGTAGGAAGGTGTACTCCCTTACTTCCTACTTCCTACTTCCACATAGAGTCAAAAGAGGAGTAGATAACACTATGATTACCAACCTTCGTGGCCGGAATTTGATTTCGGATTTGGATTTCAGCAAGGAAGAGGTCGAGACCGTATTGGATATGGCTTGGGACCTCAAGCGCAAGCGGGCGGTGGGCGAGCCACATCCGTACCTGCGCGATAAGGTGCTGGGGATGCTGTTCTTCTTCAGCAGCACCCGCACGCGCTGCTCGTTCGAGGCGGGCATGGCCCAGCTCGGCGGGCATGGCGCATTCATTGATTCCAAGACAACCCAAGTGGCGCACGGCGACACGGCGAAGGAAATCGGCGAGATTCTGGGGCGCTACTTCGACGGCATCGCTATCCGCCACTGCGATTGGGGCGTGGGCAACCAGTACATCAACTGGGTGGCCGAAGCCTCCCGCTCCCCCGTGCTCAACATGCAGTGCGAGTTGTTCCACCCCTTCCAGTGTCTCGCTGACTTGATGACCATTCAGGAGAAGAAGGGGCGCGATCTGCGTAAGAAAAAAATCGTCATCTCCTGGGCTTACGCCTCCTCGTACCTCAAGCCCATGTCCGTGCCGATTTCGCTTATCCTCCAGATGCCGCGCTTTGGGATGGATGTGACGCTCTCGTACCCGCCGGAGTTCAAGCTGCCCGACGAGTACGTGGAAGAGGCGAAGGCGATGGCGCGCAAGAGCGGCTCGGCCTTTGAGATCGTCCACGATATGGTCGAGGGCTTCGAAGACGCCGATGTGGTCTACGCCAAGTCGTGGGGGCCGCTGCTCACCACCACCGACGCCACCGAGGGCAAGAAGATTCAGGACAGCTACAAGAGCTGGATCACCGACGCGGCGAAGATGGCACACGCCAAGCCCGACGCCATCTACATGCACCCGCTGCCCGCCGACCGCGACATCGAAGTGACCAGCGAAGTCATGGACGGGCCGAACTCCGTCGTCTTCGACCAGGCCGAAAACCGCCTCCATGCCCAAAAGGGTGTGATGGCAATGACGATGTGGTAAATCAGTCAAGTAGTCGTATAGTCGAGATTATTGATTGCCTGACTACCAGACTACTGGACTATCTGACTAACGACTACCAGACTATAAGACTAGGAGACTAACAAATGAGCAAGAAGAAATGGGCCGTGATTGCCATTGGCGGCAATTCATTAATCAAGAGCAAGCAGCACCAGAGCGTCGAGGATCAGTACCAAGCGGCGGCGGAGACCGCGCACCACATCGCCAACATGATTGAGGCGGGCTGGGATGTCGCCATCGGGCACGGGAATGGGCCGCAGGTGGGCTTCATCCTCCAACGCTCCGAGATTGCCGCGAAGGTTGCCGGGATGCACGAAGTCCCGCTGGATGTCTGCGGTGCGGACTCGCAGGGCGCGATTGGCTACGCTTTGCAGCAGAACCTCAACAACGAATTCTACCAGCGCAAGATGAAGAAGAGCGTGGCGACGATTGTGACGCAGGTATTGGTGGACAAGGACGATCCCTCGTTCCAGCACCCCACCAAGCCCATCGGCGGCTTTATGGATGAGCCGGAAGCCAAGCGCCGCGAGGCCGAGGAAGGCTGGGTCGTGGTCGAGGACGCCGGGCGCGGCTGGCGACGCGTAGTCGCTTCCCCCATGCCCACGAAGATCGTCGAGCTCGATGCAGTCAAGACGCTGCTGAATAACGGCATCTGCGCTATCACCGTCGGCGGCGGCGGCATTCCCGTCATCGAAGACGAGCACGGCAACTACGTCGGCACGGCGGCGGTTATTGACAAGGACTTCGCCTCATCCTTGTTGGCGCAGCAGATCAACGCCGATCTTTTCCTAATCTCCACTGCTGTAGAGAAAGTCTACATCAACTTCAACAAGCCCCACCAGCAGGCGTTGGATGTCATCACCGTTTCTGAAGCACGGCAATACATCGCCGAGGGGCACTTTGCCAAGGGCAGTATGCTCCCCAAGATTCAGGCATGCTTGATGTACCTGGACGCGGGCGGCAAAGAAGCCCTCATCACCGACCCGACGCACATCATGGAAGCGCTGGAAGGCAAAACCGGCACGCGGATTATTCCGGGATAGTCAATAAGTCGCTTAGTCGGGTAGTCTTTGTAGTCAAGTAGTTGCTTAGTCTTTTAATCAGAAATGGGACTGGCGACTAACCGACTAATGGCTACCCGACTACTTGACTAAAGACTGCAAGACTAAGGACTTAACTATGGAACATGTACTTAACCTGAAATGCACTATCTGCGGCGCAACCTACGGCGTAGACGAGGTGCGCTACGTCTGCCCCAAGCACGGCGACGATGGCAACCTGGATGTGCAATACGATTACGACTTCATCGCGTCGCGCCTCAGCCGGGAGAGCCTGGCGACCAACCCCGATCCCACCATCTGGCGCTACAAGCCGCTGATTGCTGTGGAGCCGGAGTCACCCACGCCACCTTTGCGCGTGGGCGGGACGCCACTCTACGAGGCCCCGCGCCTGGCTGCGCTGCTGGGCCTCAAGCACGTCTGGGTGAAGGACGACGGCGTGAATCCGACCGCCTCGTTCAAGGATCGCGCCTCAGCGGTGGCGGTGGTGAAGGCGCGCGAGGTGGGCGCGGAGATTATCACCACGGCAAGCACGGGCAACGCGGCGGCGGCGATGGCGGGCCTGGCGGCCAGCATCGGCCTGCCCGCCGTGATCTTTGTCCCCAAGACCGCGCCGCCCGCCAAAATCGCGCAGCACCTCATCTACGGCGCGCGCGTGCTGCTGGTGGATGGGACGTATGATATGGCGGTCGAGCTCACGCTCAAAGTCGCCAAAGAGTTCGGCTGGTACAACCGCAGCACGGGCTACAACCCCTATATGACCGAAGGGAAGAAAACCGCTTCCCTGGAGATTTGCGAACAATTGGGTTGGAACGCGCCCGACCGCATCTTTGTCCCTGTGGGCGATGGCTGCATCATCGGCGGCATCCACAAGGGGCTGAAAGACTTGCTCGCCCTGGGCTGGATTGATCGAATGCCGAAAATTATGGGCATCCAGGCGGAAGGCTCCTCAGCACTTGTGGATGCGTGGGAGCGTGGCCTCCAGGGCTGGGAGATGACGGAGCAGCCCGCCGACACCATCGCCGATAGCATCAGCGCGGGGCTGCCGCGTGACCGCAACAAGGCGCTCGCCGCCGTGCGCGAGACGGATGGCGCGTATTTGCGCGTGAGCGACCAGGAAATTCTCGACGCGATTCCCGTCGTCGCCCGCAACACCGGCGTCTTCTCCGAGCCGGCGGCGGCGACCGCTTACGCCGGGCTGGCGAAGGCCGTGGAAAAGGGGTTGGTAGCCGCAGATGAGCGCATCGTCGTCTTGCTCACCGGCTCCGGGCTGAAGGACATCAAGAACGCGATGAAGACCGTGCCGGAACCGCCCATCGTTGCGCCGACGCTGGAAGCGGTGAAAGAGATCATGCGGACTGCGTGAAACGTCAAACGTGAAGCGTGCTGTTCCCCCTGGATGGTTGTATACGCCAGGGGGATTTTTTCTATCAACCGAATAATTCATGCTTGAGTTACGTTATAGAACTAGAAAGGCGACACATCCAATATGGCGATGAACGATCCGCTGACAACACCCGATCTGACTTTGATTGAGCGGGCAAAGTATGGCGACCGGCAAGCGTTCGGTCTGCTAGTGACGCGCTACCAGGATCGCGTGCTGGGAGTGGTGTACCGGATGTGCGGCGATTTGCAGCTGGCAGAAGATGCGACGCAAGAGGCGTTCATCCGCGCGTGGGAACAACTACCATGCTACGAACCGCGCGCGCCTTTCCAAAGCTGGCTCTATCGCATCGCCATCAACCGTGCGTTGGATATGCTGCGGCGTGAGCGGGGCAGCGTGGACATTGAAACGGTATCGCTGCCGGAGAACAGCACCGGGCCTGAACAGCACGCTGAAAACATCGCATTAGCAGAGCAGGTGCGTCAGGCTGTCTTGCGGCTACCCGAAGCCAGCCGTGCCGTCATCATCTTACGCGAGTACGAGGGACTGACGTATCAGGAAATCTCAGCGGCGTTGGATATACCAGTCGGCACGGTGATGTCACGTTTGAACTATGCGCGCACGAAGTTGCGCGAAATTTTAACTCCCTGGATGGAGGCATGATGGACAAGCATCCAACCCAATGGCTTCCGGCATATTACGATGGTGAGTTGCGCGGGCAGCGTCTCCGGGACGTAACCGCGCATCTGGGTACCTGCGATGTGTGTCGCCGTGAGCTGGCGCAGATGGAATCGTTACACGCGCTCTTGCAAGTATCGTCGGCTCCGCTGGCTTCAGCACGCTTTCAGGCGGAAATAGGCTTGCGGCTGCCCTCACGCCGCGCCCATTCGGACGTACCGCGTGTATTCCGCTGGGCTGGTTGGCTGATTCCCGGCATCTTGCTGGGAGCGGCGCTCTTCGCGCAAACGGTCGGCTGGCTCACCAACGCGCTGCTACTCATTGCCGCCACCGGCTGGGGACAAACCTGGCTGGCCTGGCTCCTACCCCAGAGCGGGGGCGGGGTGTTGACCGGGTGGCAGAGCGCGCTCCACCACGCTGCGTTGCTGTTCTGGCGTGGCGCGGTTCCGGCGGGATTGCTCGTGCTGGCGCTTTTCATGGGGCTGGCCTGGCTGATTGGGATGCGCACCAACGCGCTGCAACTATCCATACATAGTGCGTAGTTCATAAATACAGGACTTACGCAGATAGCTTACCCTGAGCCTGTCGAAGGGGAAGTGCTAACCGAAACTCACTGCCTTCGACAAGCTCAGGCAGCAAGATTGCGTAGTCCGTAAACAGTTACACTCAGTATAAAATTCACCATTCGCCATTCGCTGATTTGAGATTTTTTGATTTGCCGATTTGAAATTTTCAGAGGGAGGTATTACGATGAAACTTAACCATTTCAAAATCATTGAACGAGCCTTTAACATCACCATCAACTACCGAGCGTTGTGGGTCTTCGGTATTCTCATTGCGCTGGCTGTCGGCGGGGGCGGGGGCGGCGGAGGTGGTGGAGGTGGTGGAGGTGGTGGAGGCGGCAACGGTACAGGCGGCTTCAATCCCGGCGATATTCCAGAGCTTATCCCACCAGAAATGTTGACGCTCATTATCGTAGGGGTAGTAGTACTGGTGCTGATTGCCATCCTTTTCGGTACTCTCGTTACCATTGGGCGTTATATCTCCGAGAGCGCGCTCATCCAGATGGTCAATATGCACGAGGAAACCGGCGAAAAATACACTATCAAACAGGGCTTCAAACTAGGCTGGTCACGTTCTGCCTGGCGGCTATTCTTGATAGGATTGGTCATCGGATTACCGCTAGCAGTATTCTTCATCTTCGGGTTTGTGCTGGCCCTATCGCCATTGCTATTGTGGATCACTGAAATCAATACACTGGGCATTCTAGGTACGGTCAGTGCTATCGGGCTTTTCTTCCTGATGGTAGTGTTGGCAATCGTTGTCGGCACGATTGTTAACACCTTGCTGTACTTCTTCTGGCGCGTATGTGTACTGGAACAACGCGGCGTCTTTGAATCTATCCGCGAGGGTTTCGCGCTGGCAAAGCAGAACTTCAAGGATGTAGGGCTAATGTGGCTCTATATGGCAATCATCAACTTTGTTGCGGGAATTCTGTTGATGATGGTCTTCTTCCTGATTATCATTCTAGCAGCGATAGCGGCCCTGTTACCGGCGCTGCTCGTTGGTGGACTGGCGAGCCTCTTTATGAGCGGGCCTTGGCCCTGGGTCATCGCAGCGGCTGTGGGAATGCCCATTTTCATCCTGATTATCAGCATCCCCAGCTTATTCATCGGCGGCGTGCTGGAGACCTTCAAATCAACCGTGTGGACGTTGACGTACCGGGAACTGCGGGCCGGGGAAACCTGGGGAGATGAATTGGATGTGATTCGTGAAGCGTGAAATATAAAGGAAACATCACGGGGGCGAGTTTGCACTCGCCCCCGTGTGCTGTGGATAGCAGAAACTGTCAGGCCAATTCTACCGCTTTGGTCTCGGCGATTTGTTCGGACTGCCGAATGCTTTCTTCGGAAGCGTGCGGCTGTCCGCGCCGTAGTTTTCCGGTCACATAAATACCGCCCAACACCAGCCAGGGCAGCCCTACAGCCGCCAGCAAATAGGCGGGCTGCGGCAGACGCGGCGTTTTGGAGAAGCGATCCAGGTTGAACAGAATTAACGCCACCGAAGTCCAGACGGTGAGAAAATTGGGAATGGCATCGCTGGCGTGAACGAAGCCCGGCCCAGGGATACGCTGCTTAGTGAGCGGCCAGAAAAGATTGCTCCCCATGTGTCCCATCTGATCTTCCAAAATGTGCCCGCTAAAGCCCAGCCACGTCACCAGCGCGCCCCACCCCGCAACGCTCCAATCGCGGGTGAAGAGCGCCACGAGCAGCCCCATCACCAACCCCACGCCCACCGCCAGGAGCAGGCTGTGCGTCCAACGGTGGTGCCAATCGAGGAAATGCACGCGCAGCCCCTCGCCCTCTCGCGCAAAGCGGAAACTTGGCCCGGAGAAAATATTGATTTTGTACTCCTCGCTGTAAGTGTTGCGCACGGGGATGCCTACCTTGCGCCGCACCTCCTGCGCGCCTTCCGGCTCGCTACCAGCAAAGGGGACTTGCCCCGTGTTCACTAGCGGCCCAATACGCACAGCGATTTCGTCACTGTCAGGGATGAAACGGATGATATATTCGCGCCACAAATCCGCACCCATGCGAATCGTGTGCGCGACAAGATTGCAATCCTTGCCGCTCTCGTAAGTGCCACGCATCGCCGCCACAAGTACGTCGGCGATAATAGCAGCATCGGCGTTCGGGCCAGGGTCAATTTCAACATCGAAGCGTTCCCAATACTTCGCAAATTTGAAGTCAATCGTATCGGGCAGAATCCCACCGATGCCGCCGAGCATGGGTAGAAGTCCGCCCGCTGCGCCGTTGCGCACCACCTCCGGGAAGAAGGTAGCGATGGCGACGCCGGTGATAAAGTGCGAAATACCCTTCATAGTTCCACCTCATATTTTGTGCCAGATTGTTGAATGACTCCCTTTATACACCATCACGGAGATTTATACCAGTTGGATTTTTACTTGCTCAAGCAATCACGGTGTGGCGATAACCACCAGGTTCAGAATGACAAGCAACTTTTTACTCGCTGAAGAAAAAACGGGCCGTGATACTCAGCGTTTTGCACGGCTCGCTGTCAGCCGCTCGAGGAGCGCGCGCGCTTCGGTATACTGCGCAAAGCGCTGTTCAGCGGCGCGAAATTCTGGCGTGTGCGCGTACCGTCGTCCGTTGACGACGTTCACGCCCAATTGCTTGTGCAGTAGCTCATGATACATAACGAAATCCACCACATATTCTGGGACGTGGGGTGTGTCGAGCGTCAGACTAAGCATGACAGTATCACGGAGAAAGTCGTAATGTCCTAGTTTTACAGAGGTGAAGGTATTGCTCCACGCCAGACGGGGCGGCGACAACTGCCCTGCAAAATAGGTCGCATTGACCCGCTCGAAGGCTTGCGCTAAATCATGGTGATGTCCACGGGTGATGCTTTCTGCGCCTGCAATGGTCAGCTCCAGAGAGGTCAACACATCAAAGAACTCTTCGCTGGCAGAATAAGCGCGCACAGATTCCCGATATGCGTTTTTATCGTTGAGCAATACGGCGCAGACCAAATCACGCAGCACAGATTGGGGCGCTCCACTAAATCCTTCATGTAACGTGATGGATAGGGAATCCTTTTCTGTGCGGATGCGATAGAGATGGCTACTGTAGACAAGTTCGAGATTGACAGGCAATCGGGCTGACTTGGGTAGCGACAAACGACAGTGTGGATGTTGAAATTCACTGAGCAGCACACGCACTGTATTAAGATGCACAATCAATACGTCGGGATCGCACAAATACTTGAGCCACTGATAGGCACGGCGAGAGGGTGTGGGCAGCTGTGCGGGCGAACCGCCTTGCTTTTGCGCCAATTCCTCAATTTCGCGAATGTGTTCACCTAACATATCAAGAAAATGTTTAACCACTTGCGTGCGTGGTGTGAGTTTGACGGTTTGAGATTTAGAGGCTGTGGCCCACTCAGCAAACAGAAAATTCATTGTGGATTGGGCGGTTACGATGTTAGTGATTCGCACAGTCTGGGATGCACCCGGTGGAGATACAGCTTCACGACGCAGCGGAAGAGCAGCAAGATCAAGGTCTTTGAGAAAGCGATAGGCCTGATACGAAGGCGTGGGCAAATCCTGTGGCGTGACATGATGTGTATGGCACAAGGTTTCTACTTGCTGCACTGTATGGCATACCTGACGCCGAAACGCTTCAATCTCTTGTGGCGCGATGCCGACAGCGAGTTGTTCCCGCGCCCAACGCGTAATTTTGACCAATCCGGAAATACGGATCCGCTTACCGGTAGCCATCACTGCTCCAACAAAGTCTGGGCGCGTTCCCAGACAGCATCGAACATCGCCGAGGTCAATCGCCCAGTCTGTGTATTCTGACGGCTAGGGTGATAAGAAGCCAGGAGTGCGGGTAAAGCAGGTGCGGGCGCATAATCCGCGCCATGCGTAAATGCCAGCGGCGGAATATCATAGCCTTGGGCGCACCACAGAGCACGTAGTTGCTCGAATGCAATACGTCCCAGCGCTACGATAACGCGCACATTAGTGAGCAATGCCAGCTCGCGCTCCAGATAGGGCCGGCAGTTCAGGAGTTCTTCGCGGGTAGGCTTGTTGCCCGGCGGCGCGCAGCGTCCCACAGCTGTAATGAAGACATCGCTGAGAAGCAGGCCATCGTCGGCGCGTTCCCAGGTAGGCTGATTGGCGAATCCAGCACGGTGTAGGGCTCCATAGAGCGTCTCACCGGAGCTGTCACCGGTGAACATGCGCCCGGTGCGGTTCGATCCGTGCGCGCCCGGTGCCAGACCCACAATAGCAATGCGTGCATTCCGATCACCAAAGCCAGGGACAGGACGCCCCCAATAGTCCCAATCACGATAGGCACGCCGTTTAGTACATGCCACTTCCTCACGCCACGCCACCAGGCGCGGGCAAGCGCGGCAAGCCACAACCTCAACATTAAGTGTGTCCCAAGTTTCCACAACACTATCACCCTTTAAGATTCTTGCCCGCACAAGACCCCTGCTACATACATGACTACATGTGCGAACGTAAAGACAAGTAACGAAACACCGGCCCTCAACCGCCCCCCAAGTATATACCTACCCATTCGGAAGTCAAAAAATCGCCTTTGGCAAGCTCCCTGGTAAGGGGGATTCGCTCAATACGCGGTTGCCAACGCGCTATAACGGGTTACAATGCAGGACGTAAAGCGTGAAACGTGACTAAAAATTTTCACGCATCACGTTTCACGCCCAAACCCAACGTACAAGGAGAAGATTGATGAAACTCTATCGTAACTGGCTCATGGTAGCCTTACTAGGCATCCTGCTGCTGGCAGGCTGCTCGCCCACCACCACGACCACGCCCACCGCTGCGCCGACGGATGCCCCGGCAACCCAGTCCCCGCCCACCGACACTCCGGCGACGCAGGCCCCCGTTGTCGAAGGAATGCCCGCTGCCCCCGCTGACCGCGACGGCATGTACAGCGCGGCCCCAGCGATGACCATTGACCCCAGCAAGTATTACGTCGCCACGATAGCGACTGAGCGCGGCGACATCACGGTGCAACTCTTTGCCGACCGCGTCCCCGTCACGGTCAACAACTTCGTCTTCCTCGCGCGCGCGGGCTTCTACGACGGCACCACCTTCCACCGGGTGATCCCCGATTTCATGGTGCAGGCCGGCGATCCCAGCGGCACCGGCATGGGCGGCCCTGGCTATCGCTTCGCGGATGAGTTCGATGATGCCCTGGGCCACGACCGCATCGGCACGCTTTCGATGGCGAATGCCGGCCCTGGCACCAATGGCAGCCAATTCTTCATCACGCTTGGCCCTACCACCTGGCTCGATGGCCGCCACAGTGTCTTCGGGCGCGTCATCGCCGGGTTGGATGTGCTGCGCGCGATCCGCGAGCGCGACCCAGAGACCGCCACGACGCCCGGCGATCAGATCCGTTCCATCACCATCGCAGAATCGGCCACGCCGCCCGCCTCGCAGCTCCCCGCCAACGATGTTATCACTATGCCCGCCAACGGCGCGGCACGGGCGAATATGTACGCACACCCCTTCGATCATAGCATTGATAACGACCAGACCTACCGCGCGACGATTCGCACGGCCAAAGGAGACATCGTGGTCGCGCTGGATGCGCAAGCGGCCCCGGCTACGGTGAACAACTTCGTCGCGCTCGCGCGCGCGGGCTTCTACGACAATCTCACGTTCCACCGCGTCGAGCCGGGCTTCGTCATCCAGGGCGGCGACCCGCTCGGCACGGGCAGCGGTGGCCCTGGCTACGTCCTTCCGGCGGAGATCGGTCTCGATCATACCCTGGGCGCTATCGCCATGGCCCGCCTGCCTGATAACGGCAACCCGCGCCGCATGTCCAGCGGCAGCCAATTCTACATCACCCTGGATGCCACCCCCATGCTCGACGGTGAATACACCGTCTTCGGCTACGTCGTCGAGGGCATGGATGTTGTGCAAGCTATCGCTGTGGGGGATGTCATTCAGAGCATCAGCATTACTGAGTAAAATCGGCGAGTCAACGAATCAGCGAATCACAAATCGTTTGTGTCATAAAGTTTTCACCGCTGCACGCCGCTGGTTGAAACCACCGGCTGCTACCCAAAGTGCGTTAGAAACGCACTCAATTTACTCTTGTGCGGCGCGCTTTCAACCCGTTTATGAATTTTAAGAAATTAATCCGTAAATAAGGTTTTGTGTCAAGTTGGTCGCTAT
>CAZDDI010000063.1:0-23617 GCA_964504195.1 uncultured Anaerolineales bacterium | reverse complement strand
GTCCGCGGGGCTCTTGTCTTATAATAAAACCAAAAATCCCCCCGGGGGGGGGGGGGGGCGGGCCGCCCCCCCCCCCCCCCCCCCCCCCCCACCGCCGGCGGAATTTTTCTATTTCTGGGACACCTTATCACGCCTTGCCGCTAGGCTGGCTTGTCAAAAGCGGTAGCGAAGCTGCTTATATGAGTTCAAAGTCAAAGGGTTCACCATGACCGATAATTTAGGTAAATTCACCCCCGCCTCGCAGGAGGTGTTGCGCTGGGCCAGGGATGAAGCGCTACACATGGGCCATGCTACCATCGGGCCGGAGCATGTTTTTCTAGGGCTACTCCTGGAGGCAAACGGCCTGGGCGGACGCTTACTGCGCGATATGGGCGTCAATCCCACCGTAGTGCAAAGCGCTGTCGAACGGCTCTCGTTAGCATCAACGCCCCGCACGCCACATGAGATTGAACTGCGCCAAAGCACCAAACTGTTGTTACAAATCGCTGTGGATGAGGCCAAACGCCGCAACAACCCCGCCGTGGATACGCAACATCTGCTATTAGCGTTGCTACGTCAACAGGAGTGGGTGGTATTGGCGATTCTCGAACAGTTCAACCTGCGGATTAGCCTGGTGCGCCGCCGCACCGAACAGCTGGCCGCCGAGCCAGTAGCCGCTGCGCCGCAGGGCGCTAAACCCACCGGCAAGCAGCGCGAGGCTACCCTGTTGGAACAGCTCACGGTAGACCTCACCGCGCAGGCCCGCGAGGGGCGCCTCGACCCGGTCATCGGGCGGCAGAAGGAAATCGAGCGGGTGATTCAGATTCTCGCGCGCCGCACCAAGAACAACCCCGCACTCATCGGTGAGCCGGGCGTGGGCAAGACCGCCATCGTCGAAGGCCTGGCGCAGCGCATTATTGCCGGCGGCGTCCCTGGCCCGATCCTCAACAAGCAAGTAATCCAGCTCGATGTAGGCGCGCTGGTAGCTGGCACGATGTATCGCGGGCAGTTCGAAGAACGAGTCAAGAAACTGCTGGAAACCCTCAAAGGCTCTAACACAATCCTCTTCATTGACGAAGTCCACATGCTTGTTGGCGCGGGCGCAGCCGGTTCTGCACTCGATGCGGCCAACATCCTCAAACCCGCTCTGGCGCGCGGCGAGCTGCAATGTATCGGCGCGACCACGTTGGATGAATACCGCAAGCATATCGAATCCGACGCAGCGTTGGAGCGGCGCTTCCAGCCGGTGATGGTGGAAGAGCCGACTGCGGAGCAAACCTTGGGCATTCTGCGCGGCATCAAACACACCTACGAGCAGCATCACAACTTACGCATTAGCGATCCCGCTTTGCAAGCAGCAGTACAGCTCTCCTCGCGCTATGTGAGCGACCGCTTCTTGCCCGACAAGGCGATTGATGTAATGGACGAGGCCGCCTCACGGGTGCGGATGTACAAGTCACCCAGCGCCCAGCGGCTGCAAGGCGTGTTCGAGACGTTGCAAGATGTGCGTTTGCAACAGGCGCAGCTCAAAGGCGCTGGGGGCGACGCCAACGAGCAATTGGCGTTGCGTATCCAGGAACGCGATCTTGAAAACGAGCTTGAAGCGTTACGTGCCTGCACGGCTCAGGATGAAGACCTTAGCGTTGAGCCGGAGGACATCGCCGAGGTAGTGGGGATGTGGACAGGCATCCCGGTCAACCAGCTCGCCAAAGCAGAAACACAGCGACTGTTGGAGATGGAAACTACTTTACGTCAACGTATCGTGGGACAAGACGAGGCTATCGCTATGCTGGCGCAAGCGGTGCGCCGTGCGCGCGCGGGCCTCAAGGATCCACAACGGCCCATTGGCTCATTCATCTTCCTCGGCCCAACCGGGGTGGGCAAGACGGAGCTGGCAAAGGCCCTGGCCGAGTTCCTCTTCGGCAGTGAGGATGCGTTGTTGCAGCTGGATATGTCCGAGTTCATGGAGCGGCACGCGACGGCGCGACTGGTGGGGGCGCCGCCCGGTTATGTGGGTTTCGATGAGGCTGGGCAGCTCACTGAGACCGTCCGCCGCCGCCCCTACACGCTGGTCGTCTTCGATGAGATCGAGAAGGCACACCCGGACACCTTTAACTACCTGCTGCAAATCATGGAAGAGGGCGCGCTGTCTGACGCGCGCGGGCGCAAGGTGGATTTCCGCAACACATTGATCATTATGACGACAAATGTGGGCGCGGATGAGATTCGCCGCCAGGGGGCGCTGGGGTTTGCCGTGCAGCGAGATGTGGTACGCGAAAGCGCCGTTGCCTACGATGATATGCGCAAGAAGCTCCTGGATCAGCTGCGCAAGCTGTTCCGCCCGGAGTTCCTCAACCGCGTGGATGGGGTCATCGTTTTTCACACACTCACTCGCGACCACATCCACGACATTGTGTGGTTGGAGCTGGAGAAGGTGCGGCAGCGGCTCGCGGAGAGCCAGCTCGCGCTGGAACTGACGAGCCGCGCGCAGGACTGGCTGACCGAACATGGCTACAGCGACGAGTACGGCGCGCGACATCTCAAACGCCTGATCCAGCAAGACGTGGAGACGCCGCTCTCCGATGCGCTACTGGGCGGGGACTTCCTGCCAGGCGATACAGTGGTGATTGATACCGACGAAGAGAGCGGTTTGGTGCTACGCCCCGCGCACATTGCAGAGGCGGTCATCGAAGTCTAAAACGCAAAGCGGGAAGGCGGTAGTTTCGACAGGCTCAACCACCGCCTTCCCGCATCACGTTTCACTCCCCCAACGCTTCAATAACCGTCGCCACTAAATCATAACGACCAAAAGCTGGGGTGAGGTAGACGCCCTGCACGCCTGGCGTGTGACGCAGCTGCCGCAGCAGGTCTTGCGCCATGCGCACCCCGGCTTGCGCGGCCTCCTCGCCCGCCGCGTGCATTTGCTCCCGCACTGCCGCCGGGACAGTAATCCCCGGCACCTCGTTGTGCAAGAACTCCGCGTGCCGCGCCGAGTATAGCGGCAACATCCCCACAATTAATGGAATAGAGAGCGCCCCATAGCGCGCCGCGTAAGCCGCCAAGAAGTGCTGGAGAATGTCCGGGTCATAAATCGGCTGGCTGATGGCGAAATCCGCCCCGGCGGCAACCTTGTCATGCAGATTCTCCAACGCGTGCTCCATCTCTTCCAGGGTGGGATTGCACGCTACGCCGATGCTAAACGCGGTCGGTTGGCCGATTTTGCCCCCGGCATAGTCAATCCCCTGATTGAGTTTTTCTTTGATAAGCTGGATGAACCCGACCGGCGTAAGGTCGTAGAAGTCGTGCGTCTCCGGGTAGTCGCCAATGGCGACTGGGTCCCCCATCACCACAAACAGGTTGCGCGTACCCAGCGCGTGGGAGGCCAGCAGGTCGCTCTGCAAGCGGAGCAAATTGCGCCCGCGCAGCGGGAAGTGCAGCACGGTATCCAGACCCACCTCGCGCTGCACAAGACTACAGACGGCCCAGGGAGCCATGCGCAGCCGCGCCATGGGGTTATCGGAGATGTTGACCGCATCCGCGCCAACGGATTGAATGGTGCGGGCGGCTTCCAGCAGGCGGGCGATGTGGGGGCCTTTGGGCGGAATGAGCTCGACGGTGATGACGAACTTGCCGGCGGCCAGCTGCTGCGCGAGAGGGCTAGGCGCATCGGCGGCGAGCGGAGCTTCGGCGACGACTGGCGTGAGCGAGGGAACCGCAAAGCGCTTCACGCTGCCCGGATCGTCAAGCGCACGCCGCATCATGGCGATATGCTCCGGTGTGGTGCCGCAACAGCCGCCCACCAGCCGCACGCCATGCTCGATGAAGGCCAGGGTGTAGCTGGCGAAATACTCCGAGGTGGCCGGATAAAAGAGCCGCTCGCCCTTGCGACTGGGCATCCCGGCGTTGGGCATGGCCGCGAGGTACGGCGGTCCATCGCCCACCACCTCGCGCAGCCCATAGAGCGCCTGGAGCACGCCCTCCGGCCCGGTGCCGCAGTTCGCCCCGATGACATCGGCCCCGGCTTCGGTCAACGCTGTGGCTACCTGCTGCGGTGTGTGGCCCAGCGGGGTTAGCCCCTCATCCAGGAACGTGGCGCACGCCACGACGGGGAGATCGCACACCTCGCGCGCGGTCTGGATCGCCACCACCAGTTCCTTGAGGTCGGAGAAGGTCTCTAGCACCAGCACATCCGCGCCGGCCTCCGCCAGGGCGACGAATTGCTCGCGGTAGACGGCAGCGGCTTCGGCGGCGCTCAGCCGGCCCAGTGGGATGAGCTTCTGCCCGGTAGGGCCAACGGACGCGGCGACCAGCACCGGGCGGAAGAAGGAATCCACCACGCGGCGGGCCAGCTGCACGCCGAGCTGGTTGAGTTCCGCCACACGTGCCTCCTCGTGGTAGCGCGCCAGGCGCACGCGGTTCGCGCCGAACGTGTTGGTCTCGATGATGTCTGCGCCCGCCTCGATGTAGTGGCGGTGAATTTCGGCCACCCACTGCGGGCGGTTGATGTTGAGCGTATCAAGCGAGCGCTCAAACGAAGCCCCGTAAGTGTAGAGCATCGTCCCCATTGCGCCATCCAGCAGGCGCGGCTTCTCGGCCAGCCAGGCCAGGAATGTTTCGCGGGTAGTTGTTGAGTTCATGTTTATATCTCCCCTTCGGTTTCAAATCTCAAATCTCAATTTGCGATTCGCCATTCTCCATTCGCATTATAACCCTGTTGCGCGGGACTCAAAGCGACGGCCAGCAGCGCGGTGACGATGGGGATAGCGGGCAGGTAGAAGCGGTCATAGGCGATAGGGCCGGGCAGGATGAGGAGATAGGTCACGCTTCCGAGCAGCAGCGCGGCGATGGGCCACGTCCACCGCAAGCGCCACGCCCCGCGCAGGGCCAGCCACCAGACGGCCACACGCCCGGCGAGCAAGCCCCACCAGAGCAACGCAGCATCGAACGGCGGCGATGCGATGCGCTCGATCCAGAGTGCGTGCAGCGCGTCGCCCACCGCGCCCATGCGCAACGCTGCCCCCATCCGCGCGCCAATATCGCTGATGCGCCCGGTGCTTTCCCAGCTGCGCCCGGTGAGCGCGACATACCAGGTGCGATGCCCCACATCGCGCAAGCTGCGCGCCACACCGTGCCAGTGCGCCCGCGCAAAGGCCGCCGAGTGTGTGGATACGAGCTCGCGCGCCGCCGCTGCAATGCGCGTCCGTTGCACCTCCTGTTCCGCGCAAGTTACGGTAGTATCGCTGCCTGCTGTTTGCGCTATTTCCAGGTACAGGGCTTCCCACGTCTCCGTCCAGGGTTCGGCGGAGATGCCGCGCACCTCAGCCAGCGTCGCT
The DNA here is from genome assembly GCA_964504195.1 of uncultured Anaerolineales bacterium. Taxonomy (GTDB): domain Bacteria; phylum Chloroflexota; class Anaerolineae; order B4-G1; family SLSP01; genus CAZDDI01. The sequence continues at coordinate 18,305 of CAZDDI010000063.1, read as the reverse complement.
ACAGCGCTGACCCGCGCCAGGTTCTCCTGGAATGCGGTCGAGACTGTCCAGCGGCCCAGCAGGGCATAGTTGCGCGCCATCCAGGGGAGCAGAACGGCAATGAGGGCGAGGGCAAACCAGAGGCCCGGCTGCCGTCCTCGAATGGTGCCACGAATGCACGAATATAGGCTAGATACGGTACATTTGTGTATTCGTGGTCTGATTCGTGGACGGCTGATGAACATCAGCCCCGCAACAGCTACCGCCAGATACAGCACGTTGGGCTTGATGAGGATGCTCGCGCCCCAGAGCGCGCCCGTGAGGGCTGCGCGGCGTGCGTTGGGCCGTTGCAAGGTGTGGACGGTCGCTCCTACCGCCGCCGCCAGCACGGGCAGCAGCAGCGTCTCGGCGAAGAGGACGCCGGTGTAGCGTTGTGTCGAGCCGTTGAGCGCGTAGAGCCACGCGGCCAGCGCGCCAGCGCGCGGCCCGGCCAGGGAACGCCCCAGACGGGCCGCCAGTGCCGCCGTCAGCCCTTCGAGCAGCAGGTGCAGCAGGACGATGCGCGCCGGATCCATACCTAGCAGCGCGTAGCCCCCGGCGATGAAGGCGGGGTAGAGGGGCGGGCGGATGGCGTCCGGGCAGAAGGGCGGATCCCAGGCCAGGACGAAGCCTTCTCCGGCAAGCAGGTTGCGGGCGAGCAGGTGGAAGCCCTCCGCATCCACCGGGGCGAGCGGGGCGGCAGGGAAGCGCGCGAGCCACAGGGCGCGCAAGGCCAGGGTCGCCAACACCGCCGCGAGCGTCCAGTGGGCGGCTACCGGTTGCGGGCGGCGATGAGCCGTAAGCCCTCCAGCGTGAGGCCCACATCTACCGCATCGAAAGCGGTGGTGAGCGGGGCGATGAGGCGCGATAGGCCGCCGGTCGCCACAACGTGCGCCGTGCCGCCCAGCTCTGCGCGGATGCGGGCGCATAGCCCTTCGATGAGGCCCACATAGCCCAGCACGATGCCGGAGCGGATGGCATCTACGGTGTTAGCACCGATGGCGTGCAGCGGGGCGGCCAGCGCGATGGCGGGTAGTTGGGCCGTGCCGCCCGCAAGTGTAGAAGCGGCCAGGTTCAGCCCCGGCGCGATGGCGACACCCAGAAATTCGGCACGAGCGGAGATAGCGGTAAGCGTCGTAGCTGTGCCGAAATCCACCACGATGCACGCGCCGCCGCAGCGCGCGTAAGCCGCCGCAGCGTTAGCGATGAGGTCTGCGCCCACCTCGGCGGGATTGTCTACGGCGAAGGTGAGGCCGGTAGCTATCTCCGGGCCGACGACAAGCGGCGCGGGGAAGCCATTGGCGGCGAGCAGCTCCCCGAATTTGCCGGTAAGGGCAGGGACGACGCTGCTGAGGATGACCTGGTCGAAATCCGCGACGGGGAACTCCGCGTCGCGTAACAGCGAGCGGAGGAGCGTGCCGTACTCATCAGGCATCTTGGCCGGGACGGTCTGCACCCGCCAGGTACGCCGCCAAGAGGCCCCATCGTATGCGCCGAAGACGATGTTGGTGTTGCCGATGTCAATTGCGAGTAGCATTGAAGTACCTCCGAGAATATGCACGTTCGGGCAAGGCAATCCTTGCTTTGTCAGACTCGACCAGGCGCTTTACCTATCCAACAAATCCACCCATACGGGGCCTAGCGGGGATTACCTCGCCCTAACCATCCCGTAAATCCTATGATTATCTCACGCAAAGGTATAAAGAAAATTTGTCTGCCGTACATTTTCCAAGTGCATTCAGTTTTAGCCACGAATTAGCATGAATTTTACGAACTTCTTATTGTTTTCGCGCTAATTCGAGTGAATTCATGGCAAAAATCTACAAATGTACGGTAGCAAAAAGAAAATCAAAAAAACTTAACGGCTTAGCCGAGATTCCCAACGGTCTCAATCGCGTGTACTTCGACCCAGGTGGCGAGATTTTCTGGATCGGCGGTGTAGGTGTTTACGTGTCGGCTGGGCCAGACACTCAGACCACAATCTCATGAGTGCCAATATCGGTGCCAGTGGCGTGCGCCTGAATACGGGCAAGGCTCACAAAGGGATGTACTGCTTCATGTGATGCGATGGTATCTTGGAGTTTACGACGACCCAACTGACTCATATCATCCCCCTGAAATGAAAAAAATGGGCGTCAGCCGCACGGTTACAAAAAGGCATAGATTACTATCGGGGTCGGCGTATGCCAGCATACGCACGTCACCAGTGACGAAACCAGCGTAACCGAAAACTAAATTCAACCACGGGGCATATATCCACCAGTGCAAAGGGCCGGCTTGTGTAGCTGATGACCAGGATTATACCCGCAGGCCCCTGTTTCATAAGATAGGAAACCTGCGTCCGCACGGGTGGGTAAATTCAACCCGACCTTTTGGAGGTTAATGTACTGTAGGAAAAAAATCAACCAAACAACATCACCACAGTTACGATGGCCTGCGGCTCAGAACAACGCTAGCTGCGCAGCCTGCGGCGGGGGTGTATAGTCTTCCGCCTGAGATTGATCTTCCAGCAATTCCCGCAAGCGCGCGAAGTCTTCTTCCACAGTAGGCCGCAGGCTCGGTTGATGCAGGGCTGCGGCCGGGTGGTACATGGGGAAGTAGACCTGCTCACCCAGTTTACGCGCCTTGCCATGCACGAGCGAAATCTTCTCGTTGGGGAACGCGCGCGCCATCGAGTGCCGCCCCAGCGTGACAATGACGCGCGGGCGGATAATCTCAATCTGCTGGTCGAGGTACGCTTTACACGCTTCCACCTCCTCCGGCTGCGGGTCGCGGTTGCCGGGCGGACGGCACTTGAGGACATTGGTGATGAAGACCTTATGGCGATCAATGCCAGCCTGGGCCAGCAAATCGGCAAGAAACTTGCCTGCCGCGCCCACAAACGGCACGCCCTGCTGATCCTCGTGGAAACCGGGGGCCTCGCCAATGAACATAATGTCGGCATTCAGCGGGCCGATACCGGGCACAGCATTCGTGCGACCGACATGCAACGGACAACGCTCGCACTGCCGGATCTCGGCATGGACACATTCCAAAACGACTTGAGGGTCTGTTTCCATTATGTACCTCCGTGGAGAAGCAGCGAGTCAGCGAAAAGGCGAAAAAGCGATAAGGCGCGTGAAGCGTGGTTTTCTTCACGCATCACGTTTCACATCCAAAATCTAAAATCGAAAATCCCGCGCCAGGGCCTTGCAACGGTCGGTCAGGAGTTGCTGGAAAAGCACCAGCGGGGGCGGATCGAGACGCATCAGATAAGCATCTTCACCATCTGCGTAGTAACGGTGCATGGTGGTATACACCTCGAAGCCGTATTTGCTGTAGAGCGCTTGCGCCACACGGTTGGAGACGCGCACTTCCAGCATGAGCGACTGCGCGCCCGCATCCAACAGTGCGTGCAGCTCCGCCAGCAGGAGATATTCGCCTAGCCCCTGCCCGCGCAGCTCCGGTACGACTGCCAGCGTGCTGATGTGCCCCTCGTTGTTGTGCGGCTCGACGCGCCCACCGACAAAACCGAGCAGGGCTTCTACCTTGAGGCGTGGCTGTATGCGCCAAGGGCCGGCCTTATGCAACACAAAGTAATGCGCCTGGAGGTTGTAATAGAGCTCCTGAACATAACTGGATTCGGGCCAGGGGTCGCTGAACACCCGCCGATCCAGGGTCACGACGGCTTGAATGTCCGGTGGCGTCATGCGGCGCAGGCGGTAGGTCTGTTTTGTAGTTAGCATCTGCTAAACTCATCCTTGCGAAGGTGTGCTACCTGCGGTCGCCTGAACCTTCGCCAAGGGTCAACTTCAGAAAATCTTTGCGGCCTGGCGGCTTTGCGTTGCTCTCTCTCATGCCGCATACACTGGCTTGATGTCTGCCGAGGGCGTCTCGACGCCAGCACGCAGCTGCTGCCAGGCCAACTCCGCCAGAAACCCGGCCCGCCGCAGATGCCACACTGGCGGCGGGAGCTCGATGCCGGCGGGCCAGGCCGCGCCGCAGCTCTCCAGCTCGCCCACCAGCAGCGCGGGCGTGGTGAGCTGTGCGCCGAGCGCGACCCCATCCACCAGCGCGACTTCTGTCTCGACCTGCCAGCCGTGCTCCTGATAATAGCCGTAGCGCGCATAGCCCACCCGTTTGCGCCCCGCCGCGAATACCGCATAGAGCGGGCGCGTGTCGGGCGGTTGGGCTGCTGCTAGAATATCGAGGGTGCTCACGCCGATGAGCGGCAAGCCGCGCGCCAACGCCAGCCCTTGCGCCAACGCAACGCCGATGCGCACGCCGGTATACGATCCCGGCCCAACGCACACGGCCACTGCGCGAAGGTCTGTCACCGTTACACCACATTCCTCCAACAGCAACGTGAGATGCGCGGCCAACGTCACGGTATGCCGCTGGCTAGCCTCCCAGGTGCTTTCCCCGCGCAGCGTGTGCCCATCGTGCAGCGCGATGCTGGCTCGCTGCGTGGCCGTATCCACTGCCAGTAACATCAGTGTCCCACCAGCTCCTTTCGAAAGCGTTCGAGCAACGCCTGATTGCGCACACCGGTCGCGCGGAAGGTGAGCGTGCGCCGATACTCATCGAGCCAGCGCAACTGCACCTGGATATGCTCTTCCGGCAAGAGGGCCGGGTGCCGCTCCGGCCATTCCACCAGGCAGATGGCATCCGGCGCGCCCAGCATTTCCTCCAGCCCTAGCCCTGCGATTTCCGCCTCGGAAGTGAGGCGATACAGGTCAATGTGATACAGCTGTTGCCGATCCTGCGGACGCGTGTGGCAGCGCATAATAATGAAGGTGGGGCTGAGCAAGGGCGCGATGGCCCCCCAACCCACACCGATGCCTTGCGCCAGCACGGTTTTGCCGGCCCCCAAATCGCCGTGCAGCGCAACGACTGCACCACCATCGAGCAGCGCGCCCAAGCGCGTTCCCAGGCGGCGCGTCTGATCCGCGTTGCGGCTGATAAATTCCAGCGTGTCGGGGCTGAGAATCGGCATAGGGCGCTCAGTAGGCGCGGGCGAACAGGGCGACGCCAGGGGCTTCTTTGTCGCAGTGGACGCAACGCCCGTGGCCGTCCGGCTGCTCCAGGGGGATGCAGCGGGTGGTGGCTTTGGTCTCTTCTTTGATTTGCGCCTCGCACGCGCGCTCGCCGCACCACCAGGCGCGGGCAAAGCCGGTCTCTACAGCGGCCTGGAAATCCGCGTAAGTCTCCACCTCGCGGGTGTGGGCCTCGCGGAATGCCAGCGCTTTATCGTAGATGCCTTGTTGCACAGTTTCCAGCAGTGCCGTAACCGCAGCGGGCAGCCCGTCGAGCGGCAGCACTGTCTTGCCCTCGCGTCCGGGAATGTCGCGGCGGGCGGCGGTCACTTGCCCATTGGCAATGTCGCGCGGGCCAAGTTCCAGCCGCACCGGCACGCCGCGCATCTCCCAATCGTTGAACTTCCAGCCGGGCGATACCCCGTCCCGGTCATCGAGTTTGACGCGGGCCACGCCCTGTAACTGCGCCGTGATACGTTGCGCCGCCGCTAACACGTCCGCGCGTTCAGCATCCTTGCGCCAAATCGGCACGATGACGACCTGGATGGGCGCCAAACGCGGCGGCAACACCAGCCCTTGATCGTCGCCATGCGCCATGACCACCGCGCCTACCATGCGCGTACTCACGCCCCATGAGGTCGTCCAGGCAAACTGCTGTGCGTTGTTCTCATCGAGGAATTTGATATCGAACGCTTTGGCGAAGTTCTGCCCCAGGAAGTGGCTCGTGCCGGATTGGAGCGCCTTGCCGTCACGCATCATCGCCTCGATGGTGTAACTATCCACCGCGCCGGCAAAGCGCTCGGTATCGCTCTTGCGTCCGGGGAACACCGGGATGGCGGCCTCGTTCACCGCAAAATCGGTATAGACGTTGAGCATTTGCAGCGTCTCGGCGACGGCCTCCTCGCGGGTGGCGTGGGCCGTGTGCCCCTCTTGCCAAAGGAACTCGGTGGTGCGCAGGAACAGGCGCGTGCGCATCTCCCAACGCACGACGTTGGCCCATTGGTTGATGAGCAGCGGCAGGTCGCGGTAGGATTGCACCCACTTGGCATACATGTGGCCGATGATGGTCTCGGACGTGGGGCGCACTACCAGCGGCTCTTCCAGCTCGCTGCCGCCGCCATGCGTCACCACTGCCAGCTCCGGCGAGAAGCCTTCCACATGCTCGGCCTCTTTCTCCAGAAAGCTCATGGGAATGAAGAGCGGGAAGTAGGCATTCACATGGCCCGTCTCCTTGAAACGACGATCCAGCTCATCGCGGATGCGCTCCCAGAGCGTGTAGCCATAGGGTTTGATGACCATGCACCCACGCACGGGCGAGTAATCGGCTAGGTCAGCCTTCAGCACGATTTCGTTGTACCACTTGGAAAAGTCTTCGGTCTGGGATGTCAAAAAGTCGGCCATGATACTATCTCCGGTAAAGAATGATCACACGAGATGATGAAGCGTGATGCGTGAAACGTGACCAGAAAAAATTTACGCATTACGTTTCACATCTCCTAACTCTACTGTGAGGAGGCGAAAAGTCAAGCCGTATCTTTGGCACTTTGCTGCGCCACTTGCTGAACCAGCGCGACGGCTTGCTTGAGCGCCGGGCCGCCCTCGCGGTCGGCCACCGCCACGACGGTCGCCGCGGGCGAGGCGGCTGATGCATCGCCCGGCAACAGATGCCGATACTCCATCAGCCACAAGTACAGATCGGCGGCGGTGCGGCGAGGAAACGCCTGGAGCACATGCTGCTCGGCGATGGCGCGCGCGACAGGGAGGTACGAGCGATCGTACCAATCACTCACGGCCTCATCTTCAGGAATGTACCGCTGCTGCTCCAGGCCCATGAAGTAGCGGTGAGCAGCGATATGTTCCAATAATCGCTGATAGCCACCGGGGGTGGTAACGCGGATGCCGTGTTCAGAGCGCAACGCATCCAACCCCGTATGCGCCAGGAAATCAGCCGCGTCTTCCACTGCCTGGGGCGGACCGCCGGTCGCTCGTAGCTCCTGTAACAACGCGATAGCCCGCTTGATGGCGTGCGGTGTGTAGCGCGCCGCGAAGCTCTCCGCTACTTCCGCCGCCGGGCGCTGTGGGTCGGGGAAGAGGTCAGTGATCCAGAGGTATAGGTCGGCGGTTTCAAGGTTGGGGAAGGCCGCGCGCAACTGCTGTTCCTCAATCACCGCAGCGATGGGCGTGTAAACCTGATCGTACCAATCGGTCACGGCCTCGGCCTCGGAGATGAAGCGTTGTTGCTCTTGGCCCATGAAGTGGCGGTGAATAGCGATGTGTTCGAGCAGCCGTTGATAGCTGCCAGGTGCAGCGCAGCGCACTTGCTGCCCCGGACGCAGGCGATGCAGGCCCGTTGCGGCGAGAAAATCAACGTGCGCGTCAGCCTGCCCGGCGCCTTCCGCTGCCACCCAGAGTTGGCTAATGAGCTTGAAAGCGCGGGTGAGCAGATTGCCGGTGTGGTGTTCGGCGAAATGCTCGGCAGCCTCGGCGGGCGTGGCCTGCTGGTTCTCCTCACGCAGGAAATGTAGATGCTCGATGATCCACAGGTACAGATCGGTTTCAGTACGCCTCGGGAATTCCTTGAGGCTGTGCTGCTCACGCAACACGGCCACCACCGGCAGGTAGATATGATCATACCAATCGGTGACGGCCTCTTCTTCAGCAATAAAGCGGCTCTGTTCCTGGCCCATGTAATAGCGATGAACGGCGATGTGTTCGAGCACGCGCTGGTAGCCGCCGGCGATGGTGAACTCCAGGCGCGCATCTGGGCGGAGCTCGTCCAGATGGGTGCGTTCCAGGAAGTCGGCATATTCACCCTTGATTTCCAAGTCGTGAGCATCGAGATCGGCATCCACCGGCACACGGGTCTCGGCCTCGATCACCTCGGCATCAATGAATTCTTTGCCCTGCTCACGCGCCACCGATACCCGGTGGTTCCCGTCGAGCACAAAATAAGCCGCGCCCACCTTGTAGAGACTGACCGGCGGCAGGTGTTCTTCACGATAGAAAGCGCGGCTGATGCCCCGCCAACGCTCAGCGGTAAATTCTTGTGCGGGAAGGAAAGCCCGGTCGAAGTCACGGTAGCGGTTGACACTGCCGATGATTTTATCCACCGATACAGCCTGCACGCCGCGATAGATTTGCCCGCCGATGCGCAATTTGTCCTTCACATCGTCCCAGGCCAACAGGCGATTGGGGCGGCCCGTGAGCGCAGCCAGGAGGGCGTTCCAGAAGGCTTTGCGGCGGGCGCGCTTGAAGCTCTCTCTAGCGACGGTAAACTCGGCCATAGACAATCTCATCTGCGGTTAGCTGAATGGCACGGAAGGGGTGGACGTTGACCACATCGGTGGCGTGGTAGCGCGTGTGCCAGGGGTCTGGGCCATAGTGGTGCTTGTGCCCGTGCAAGAACAGGCGCGGGCGAAACCAGCGCATGAGCGGACGGAAGACACGAAAGCCGCGATGAGGACCATCCGGGCCATCATGGATACCGGCGGGCGGCGAGTGGGCAATCAGCACATCCACATAACGCCCATAGCGCAGGCGGTTATAGAGGAATTTGGGAATCAACTGGAGCGCCCGCCCAAACATCTCCGTTTCGGTGTACTGATGGCAGCCATCCGGGCGATAGCGGATAGAGCCTTCCAGCCCAGCGACGATGAGGGTCTCCGGGTCTTCGATAGCGATGGCGCTACGATCAGCATTGCACCAGCCGCCCGGCGCGTGGAGCGTGCGCCCGCTATGCTGGATTTCTTCGGAATCGTGGTTACCGTGAACAAAGAAGGCGTGGCGTGTTTTGAGGATCGTGACCAGGTATTCCAGGTACGAGTAGGGCAGATCGCCACAGGAAAACAGCACATCCACCGGGCCGATGACTTCGCGCACATCGGCGCTATAGAGCGCTCCGATAATTTCATCACTGATAGCTAAAATTTGCATGGGTCGCTTTCTGGTGAGAGTCCGAATCGCGTGTAATTATACCGGATTTTTTCCAGAATAGCCTGCTCTAAATCAATGCCGTTAATCTGGGCCAGTTGCAACAAGTAAAGCGCCACATCGGCCAGTTCCTCGGTCAGTGCGGCGGGATCGGCCTGCTCGCGCCACTGGTAGTGCTCCAGCACCTCAGCGGCCTCCAGCGCCAGGGAAACAGCAATGTTACGCGGCGTCTGCGGCTGGGACGTGCCTTCATGATAGCGGCCCAGCGCCGTGACCATCTGGTGCATGGCGGTTGTCAAGTCGTGCAAAGTGGTCATGTTGATTGTGCCGCAAATTGTTCGAGCATGGCACACACGCTGTTAGCCAAAGCGCTGGGCCAGTTCCAGGTGTGCTTGTGTGCGATTTGCTCACAAACCGTGCGCCCAAGCACAGCGGCCTGAAGCAGGGTGCGTTGTAGTTCTGCCATGCTGGAACCGGGAATACATTGATTGAGCTGTTCGAGACGGTCTTCAGTAAGGACTGCTTCAATTTTTGTCGCGGCTGAGGCGCCACGCCAATGGTTCACCGCACCGCACTCTATTCGGAGCAGGGCCAATAGATTACCCACGATGATGAAGTTGAAATCGTGACGCGCAGCCCAGTGTTCATCACGTAGCAGTTTGACCTGCGTGCGAATAAGGTAGTACCAGAAATCGCCACACGCCTGCTCAAAAGCGCTGGCTAAATCTTCCGGCGCGAGGGATTGTTGGACTATTTGCTCGACATAAGCCGTGATTTGCCCATCGGTTGCATCGTACAAGACCATTGATGCAACACTGCTGGGGGAGCTGGGCCATTGCAGTATCCTGTCCAGAGTAGAAGCCGGATAGAACACAAAATCAACCCGCAACGGCATGGGCGAAGCGTCATAAATAACCCACGGATGTCCCACGCCGCTTATATAGGCCAACAACAACGGCGCAAATTGCGCTGCCCACGCCTTCCAGTTTTCTTCGAAGGCAGGTAGGGCCGCATCGCGAATGAAAAGGACACAGTCCAGATCAGACCAGGCATCCCCCCGATTTTCACTTGTGGAGCCATAGTCAAGGCAGCCCACTATTTGTGGGTCAGAATGGGCCGTGGCGAGGATTTTTTGTTTGATAGCGTTGCGGACTGTAGATAGCGACATTAGACGACTCCCGAACAAAATGGCATACGGATTGGATAGATGTAATGATAGTGTAAGACAATGCCATTAAGTTTAGTACATAGACCTGGCGGGTTTGAAAGGCTTAACGCGACAACACCCCCTTGTTCACTGGACAATACGGTCAAATACAGTTTTAGCGAAACCTGCCAGGTCTTAACTTAATGACATTGTAGTACTAGATAATCTCCTGCTTTCAACGGCGGAGACCTGTCAAATTTTGAAAACTTGCCAGGTCTGAAAAAGAACCGTTTTACATAAGAGCCGAAGCGTTTAAAGCAAACCAGCCGTGCGCTTGGCGCCTTTGACCGTGTTTTGCAGCAGCATCGCAATCGTCATCGGGCCGACGCCGCCCGGCACAGGGGTGATCCACCCGGCGACTTCCTTCACCTCATCGAAGGCCACATCGCCTACGAGCCGGTAGCCGCGCTTGGCGGTGGGATCGTCCACCCGATTGATGCCCACATCCACCACCACCGCGCCCGGCTGCACCCAATCGGCCTTGACCATCTCCGCGCGCCCTACGGCGGCGACGAGAATATCGGCGCGGCGGCAGATGGCGGGCAAGTCCTTGCTGCGCGAGTGGCAAATAGTGACCGTAGCATCGCGCTTGAGCAGCAGCATCGAGACGGGCAGGCCCACGATATTGCTGCGACCCAGCACCACGGCCTCTTTGCCGCGAATGTCCACGCCGATGCGGTCGAGCAGTTCGATGCAGCCAGCGGGCGTACAGGGGGCGAAGAGCGCTTCACGGCCCTTCATCGCCAGCCGCCCGATGTTGACCGGGTGGAAGCCATCCACGTCTTTCTGCAAGCTGACGGCGTTGAGCACTGCCTCTTCATCGAGATGCTTGGGCAGCGGCAACTGCACTAGAATCCCGTGAATGGCGGGATCGGCGTTGAGCTCCGCCACCAGCGATTCCACCTGTTCTTGTGTAGCATCGGCGGGCAGCTCGTGCCCCACAGAGTAGATGCCCACCTCGGCGCAGCGCTTGCGCTTCATCTTGACGTAGGTCTGCGAAGCCGGGTTCTCGCCCACCAGCACCGTCGCCAGACCAGGGACGATGCCGTGCTTTTCCTTCAACTCCGCCACTTCGGCGGTCAACTCTTCCTGAATGGAGGCCGCAATCGCGGTTCCGTCTATCATCTTTGCGGTCATAGCAACTCCTTAGTAGAATAGTGATTAGTGAGCGGTGAGCGGCGCGTAGTTTTCGCACTTTCATAGTGCTTGCGCTCAGCTAACAGATCATCCCAACGCATAGCCAAACGCATCGCCCAGCGCGCCGGCGTTGAGCTGTTGTTGGAACTCGGCATAATCCATACCATATTTGATTTGAAGTTCTAGTAGCTCGGCTTCACAGTCGTAAATCTCAGCGCATCTCACTAGATGGTTGTGTTCGGCTTCACTGGCGCGCAATTGCTCCAAAAGCGCCGCTTGTTCTGCTCTGAGCTGCGTCAGAGCCGAGTTTAGGCGCGCTCGTTCATCCGTATCCAGCGCAGTTATCAGCTCCGCCAGTTCTACCTGCTCCGCCAGAGTAAGCGTGCCGCGGCGTTCCGCAGCCCGAAGCATATTCAGATGTTTTTGTTGCTCTTCCGTCCAATCCATCTATGTTCTTCTGCTTGCCAGCATCCAGCAACCAGCCTACGACAGCCCCACCACCTTGCCGTCCACGATGTCAATCCCCATGAACGAGGGCTTGCTTGAAAGCCCCGGCATGGTGCTCATTTCGCCCGCGAGCGGGTAGAGGAAGCCCGCCCCCACGCTCGCGCGGATGTCGCGGATGGGGAAGCGGAAGCCGGTGGGTACGCCCTTCAAAGCCGGATCGTGGCTCAGGGAGAGGTGCGTCTTTGCCATGCAGATCGGCGTCTTGTCGTAGCCCAGCTCGGTGTAGAGCTTGATCTTCGCCTCAGCTTCGGCGCTGTAGTCCACCCCATCGGCCCCGTAGACCTCGCGAGCCAGCGTCTCGATCTTCTCCTTGATGGGCTGTTCCACATCGTAAAGGAAGCGGAAGTCCGATGGCTCCTCGGCGGCCTTCGCCACCGCTTCGGCGAGCGCCTGCGCGCCCGCGCCGCCATCGGCCCAATGCTGCGTCACCACACCATCGAACGCGCCCGCGCGCAACGCTGCCTCGCGCACCACCGCCCACTCCGCCGGGGTATCCGTGGGGAAGGCGTTGATGGCGACGACGACCGGGATGCCGAACTTGCGTGCGATACGAACGTGTGCCTCCAGGTTGGCGACGCCCTTTTCCAGCAGCGATAGATTCTCCTCGATGTAGGCTTTGTCGAGCGTGCGCCCGGCAACCACCTTCGGCCCGCCGCCGTGCATCTTGAGCGCCCGCACGGTGGCAACCAGCACCACGGTATTGGGAATCAGCCCGGAAACGCGACACTTGATGTCAAAGAACTTCTCCATACCGATGTCCGCGCCAAAGCCGGATTCCGTCACCAGGAAGTCGCCCAACTTAATGCCAATCTGGTCGGCAATCACGGAGGAGTTGCCGTGGGCGATATTGGCGAATGGCCCGGCGTGGACGAACGCGGCCTGCTCTTCCAAGGTTTGCAGCAGATTGGGCATGAGCGCATCCTTCATCAGCACGGTCATCGCGCCCGCCACGCCCAAATCCTCGGTGGTGACGGGGTTCTTCTTGCTATCCGTGCCGATGACGATGCGCCCGATGCGCGCGCGCATATCAGCGATGCTCGTGGAGAGCGCCAGAATCGCCATCAGCTCGCTGGCTACGGCGATATCGAACCCACTCTGGCGGATCGGGCCATCACCCAGGCCGCCCAAGCCATTGATGATGTTACGCAGCGCGCGGTCGTTCATATCCATCACGCGGTTCCAGGTGATGCTGTATGGGTCAATGTTGAGCTTGCGCAGCCCGATCTTCTCGAAGTACGCTTCGCTCCAGCGGCTCTCGTGATAGAGGCGGGCGTCAATCGCAGCGGCGCAGAGGTTGTGGGCCACGCTTACCGCGTGAATGTCACCGGTAAGGTGCAGGTTGAAGTCCTCCATCGGGATCACCTGGCTGTAGCCGCCGCCCGCCGCGCCGCCCTTGATGCCGAACGTCGGCCCCATCGAAGGCTGGCGGATGGCGCAGATGGCCTTGTGACCGAGTAGCCCCAGGGCCTGCGTGAGGCCAATGGTCGTGGTCGTCTTCCCCTCGCCGAGCGGCGTGGGCGTGATGGCGGTCACGTCAATGTACTTGGCATTGGGACGCTCCCCCAACCGGTCGCGCACATCGAGATGCACTTTGGCCTTGAGCTTGCCATAAAGCTCCAAATCGTCTTCTGTGAGGCCGATTGAACGGGCAATCTCCGCAATGGGCCGCAACACAGCGGCCTGCGCAATATCGAGATCTGAAGGTACGGGTTTGATTTTTTCAACGGACATGCAAGTAACCTCCTGGCACTATTCTAAAATTCAACGCAAAGCCGCCAAGACGCAAGGCAGCAAAGGAAACAATTAGAACTTTGCGTCCTTGCGCCCTGGCGTTAAATTTCATTTTGACGAGTCAAAACGCTCCCAGCTGACACGGCCCAATCTTGATCCCCAGCTTATCCGCCACATAGCCGATCTGCAACCGCGAGATGTGATGCTTGGCCGCCAGCTCCCACAGTTGCACACACGCGAGCTTGCCCGTCGCCTCTGCGGCCGCCTGCAATGCCGCCTCCAAGCCCTCCGGGCTGGGCTTGTCCGCAACAGTATCCCACCCTTTGGCGTGACCTGGATAGCCGTATAGTCCCAGCTGGCAGCGGGTCAAATGGATACCGAGCGCATCGGCGGTCTGGCCCACTGTCAGCGGCGCGATTTCATGTTCCGCTGCGATGACAAACGCGGCGGGACACGGCAAATGCTCATCCACCAGACGCGCGCGAATCGCATCGGCGAGCGCCGCATCCACCACAAAATCTACCGGAAGTTGTTTATCTGCGAGTGCCATGAATACCCCCCTTATAGCGTTCCCCTACCTTAAGGATATACGCATTTCCCGATAGAGCAAGTAAGGCCATGGGTTAAGGTTAGCGTATTTGTTATGTCAGAGATGTGACAATGAAGGAAAATAAATTTCACATCAGGATCAATCCCGCATCTTTGCCAAACTCCGCAGCTTTGCCCGCAACAGCCTACGTGCCAACCCTATGGATAATATCAGTTTGGAATTGTTGCCCCACTGGTGCCGTTCCGCGTCGGGCCGGCGCTGGCGCTCAACCCCGACGGCACCGTGGCGCAACCTGGCTTCGTGGCCCCGGAGTATCAGAATCGCGTGATGTGAAATACCAAAAACTAGCAATTACAGTATAATGCTTGCTTAGTCCAGAAACATTGAAAATCAACATAGCAGTTCACCTTGACTATACTCGCAGCTCAACTTCTGGATGTATCTCCTTCAAGTTTCCGATACTGATGTAGGAGGGACTGCTATGACCTTGTTTATCCACTTGTTGGGTCAAACCAGGCTGTTGGTTGACGCGCAGCTGCTCCGCTTCACAGCTCCCCCCAAAACCTTACCCCTATTGGGCTACCTGCTCTTGCATTGCCGGCGTCCCCTAGACCGGCAGCGCGTGGCTTTTGCGTTGTGGCCCGATGAATCCGAGGCCGCGGCTCGCGCCAACTTGCGCCGGCACCTGCACCATTTGCAACATGCGTTGCCCCCGGCTCCTGCTGAACGGCCCTGGCTGCTGAACGAAGATGGTGTAATTGGCTGGAATTCTCTGTCCGATTTCTGGCTGGACGTGGATGAATTCGAACGGCTGGGCCAGCAGCCCGTAACGCTGGAAGACGCTGTTGCCTGTTATACCGGAGCGTTGCTCCCCGACGTGTATGACGATTGGGTCTTTGCCGACCGCGAACGCCTGCACAATCGCTATCTGGATGCGCTCTTGCGGCTCAGTATTCGACACCGCACCCAACACAACTACGTCAAAGCCCTTGACTTTGCGCAGCAGTTGTTAGCGGATGAACCTTTCCGCGAGGATGTGGTGCGCCAGCTTATGACCCTGCGCTACGAGCTGGGGGATCGCGCCGGCAGCATACAGGAATATCACACATTTGAGCACCGCTTGTATCAGGAGATGGGCGTCAAACCGATGCCGGAAACCCATGCGCTTTACGAACTGGTGCGCTCGAATGTCTGTTTACCTGATACCAGCGCGCCACCTGCGTTGCCGCCCCTTCAACAGAGTGCGACCGGAGCCTTCCCAGCGCTGGGGCGCTTGCCGTTTGTGGGCCGTGAAGCGGAAATGGAACGGCTGTTGGGCGGGTGGAGTCGAGCAGCGCGCGGATGTGGGAGCTTGATCCTGCTCTGCGGCGAGGCGGGGATCGGTAAAACTCGCCTGGTCGGTGAATTGGCCGCGCGGGTGCAGGCACAAGGCGGACGGGTCTTGTGGGGCAGCGGCGCGTCCCCAACGGCGGCCCCCTATCATCCATTCGTGACAGCCCTTGAATCCGTTTTAGCCCTCATCGCCGCGCTCAAGATGGAGCCGGTAGCGCTGGCCGCGCTGGCCGTGTTGCTCCCCGAGCTAGGGCAACGGCGGCGCTTATCCCCATTGCCGCCGCTTGACCCGGCGCAAGAACGGCTGCGCTTGTTCGATGCTGTGGCGCGCTGTCTGGAAGGATTGGCTGCGGCACGTCCACTCCTGCTGATTTTGGAAGACCTCCACAACCTTGACGAAAGCGGGATGGCCTTACTCCAGTTTTTAGTGCGCCGGGCTGCCCATACGAACTTGCTGGTGGTAGGCATTGATCGTGTTGAGACCATGCAATCGGCGCACGCATTCCACGAGCTGCGGCGGCAATTGGCGGCTGAACACTTACTCGAATATCTGCCTTTGGGACGGCTTACAACCTCCGCTATGGCGGTACTGTTGGCGCGTTTGGAAGCGGCGCGGATGGTACCGGCGGCAGTATCTACGGAACTGCTTACGCATCTGGCGACCCAGAGCGAGGGCCATCCCTTACTCACAGAATTGTTGTTGCAGCACTGGTGTGATACCGGCATGGCTGGCCTGGGGCAATTATCCGGCGATGTGCGCGCCGTTATCGCGCAACGCCTGGAACATCTGCCGGATACGGTGTATACCTATGCTGCGGTGGCTGCGGTTAGCGGCCCGGCTTTTGAGGCTGAAGTTGTGCGCGCAGTAGGCGGTTGGGACGAAAGTCACGCGCTTATTTGCCTGGGGGTATTGCTCGAACGCCATCTTATCCAGGAAACAACCGCCCGCACTCGCTTCGACTACGGTTTTACTCATCACTTGATCCAGGCGGTGCTCTACGATACCGTGCCGCCGACAAAACTCCGCCGCCGCCATTATCGCGTCGCGCAAGTGCTGGAGAGCTTTTATCCAGAACAACGTAACGAGCTCGCCCCCGAGCTTGCGCTGCATTATGACCGCGGGGGCGCAGCCGTGCAAGCTATCCCCTATTATGTGCTGGCTGCGCGCCATCACCTGCGCGTCTATGCCGATACACTGGCCTTGGCGGCCCTTGAGCGGGCGCTGGAGCTCGCAGCGTTGACCGAAATAAGTCTTACGCTGCGGATAGAGATACTCCTCCTGCGCGAAAATATCCTCCACCGGCGCGGGGAGCGTGCGGCGCAGGCGGCTGATTTGCACACCCTGGAGCAGTTGGTGGGCGCGGCGGATGATTCAGATTTGGCCTGCGAAGTCACACACCGCCGCATTGCGTATCATTTGGCTCTTGGTGAGCGCGCGGCGCAACACGCGCTGATTGAAATCCTCAAGCGCCAGGTGCAAATGTTAGATAGCCGAATGTGGAAAGCACAGGTGCTGTTGGCGGAAGGGCGTTATCACGCCCTGGTAAGCGCCTACGGAGATGCACGGATGGCGCTAGAAGCTGCGTTGACCCTCTATCAACAATCCGCGAATGCGGAAGGACAAATCTGTTGCCTCTGCGTACTGGCGGATGTGGCAGTGCAGCAGGGAGATTTCGGCGCGGCGCAGGGGTCGCTGGCGCAAGCCGGGTTATTGGCTGTGGCACAGACGAACCGCTCGCTAATAGTGACAACCTTGCGCGCGGCCAGCGGCGCGGCGCTCGCCCAGCAGGATTTTGCCGCGGCAGAGCTGTTGGCGACGCAGATGCTGGCGCTCAGCCGTGAAATTGGCGACCGCGAGGGTGAAGCCGACGCGCTCTCCCGGTTGGCCGCCGTCGCGGCCCGGCTCTTCCGGGTGCAGGAAGCGCGACAATACTACACAGCGGCAGGCGCGCTCTATCAAGCGCTGGGTAAACGGCAGGGACAGGCAGCGGTCATGGTCAACACCGGCATGTTGATCGTCGGGCGGTTGGGGAACTATGCTGAAGGGTTGGCGCTCACGCGCGCAGCGGAGGCTATCTTTCAGGAACTTCAAGATTTGCGCGGTCAGGCAATTTGCGCCCTGAACGAAGGCATGATTACGTTATACCTGGAAGACTACCCGGAGAGCTGCACGGCGGCCCAACGCGGACTGGCGTTAGCGCGCCAGATCAACAGCCGCGTAATGGAAGCCAACGCGCTGAGCAATCTCGGTGCAGCGGAACGCGAGTTGGGGCGGCTGGAGATTGCCATTCAACACATGGAAGCGGGCCTGGTTATTCGGCGGGAACTGGGCCAACTTGCCGAGCTCGGTACGGATTTGTGTGATTTGACGGTGGCTTATTGTCGCCAGGGCGATATTGACGCCGCGCAGCGCGTCACGGCGGAGATGTTGGCGCTGTACGCGCAGGCCGAGGCTGACATGATGCATCCACAATATATGCTTTGGGCGGCGGCCCAGGTGCGACACGCCGCTGGCGACGCAGCAGCGGCGCAGGACTTGCTACACCGCGCCGTCACTGTGATGGAAACCTGCGCAGAGGCTATTTCCGACACCGAATCGCGGCGCACTTTTTACACCTTACCCTTCAACCGCCAAATCCTTGCTGCCCATGAGCACGGCGCATGGCCGTCATCATTGCATTGAGGCATTAACCCCATTACATTTACGCCCCCTCCAGCACACAGCAGCGCGGTACTTTGACGAATTTTAAGAAATTAATCCGTAAATAAGGTTTTGTGTGAAATCGGTCGCGCTAAAATAAAATGATACCCCCTTTCCCCCTGCCCCCTTTCCCCCGCAAGCGGGGGAAAGGGGGTTTTTGTGGGTTTTTTGGGCGGC
>CAZDDI010000062.1:0-25636 GCA_964504195.1 uncultured Anaerolineales bacterium | reverse complement strand
CCGCCGCCGGGCTATGGGGTGGTGTTAAAGTGCGACTTCTTTCAGGAGAGTCAACGTTGCGTTAAAGAAAACACTATGCGGTGGGGAATCCTGACTGGTATAGTAATCCCTGCTATAATTGTATTATCTATTCAATATTTTATGAACTTCAACAACGTTATGTATGTCGATAACCGAGTGATCTTTGCCCCCTTTGAATTTTTCAAGATGCATAATGCTTACAATCTTCTTCTTATTCCCAAGATTGTATTGTCATTTGCCTTTCCTCTGAGTTTATATATAGTGAATTCCAAGGCTTTAAGAACAGACATCTATTTTATCAGTAGTTCAGCAATGTTTTTTATCAGTTTAGTACCTACTTTTTTATTTGTTGAGTCTTCTCGCCCGGCTGCTGGAAATTTCACTTGGGGATCACAAATAGCTCTATTCATCTGGTTCTTTTCATCAATGGTGTACTTTACTAGGAGCTACCTTACAAGATCAAGGAAGGTCAATCTCCTCATAATTGGAATCTACGGGCTCCATCTTGTAAGTGGAGTGATTTGGTATTTTGCAGAGCTATTGAACTTGATTTGGTGGTAGTGATGACGTATAAACTAAAGATGTATAAGATATGTCTATATGATTTGCGTAAACACTTGGCTATCGTTACAATTCTAGTGATAAATTTCATGTTACGATTTTTTGCTTTTGCACCGATGCTTTTCGGCGACGATTGGTCGCAAGTAATAGGTCAGTATATTCATCAACAACTCCAATGGATAGATTGGGGCAACCGGAGACCACTCCTTGACGCGCCATTATTGATTCTTTATAATCTGTTTGGCCTCAACGTGACGGCCTTCTATGTAGTTATGTATCTGTTGCAGGCTGTTGCCGCTGTTCAACTATTCGCAATCATCCGCAGATTGCTACCCGAACGGAAAAGTATCGCTTTGTTGACGACAGCCTTGTTTTTGTTTCATCCCGCTGATTACTCCCGCATCTGGTTGACCATGGTTGGGATCTGGGTTGTATGGGTACTGGTGTTGATCTATGCCTGGTGTTTGCTCGAATATGCTGAACATGGGCGAAAGCTTCACTTGTTTATTGGGCTAGTGAGCTTGCTTCTTTCTCTAGGTATCTATGAAGCACAACTCGGCATAGCCATATTGTGGGCAATCTTATTATTCGGACTGAGAAAGAGCGCTTCCCGACAATACAATCCAGTATTGCTAAGCCCTTTCTTGATCGGTATTGTATATGGAATATGGCGGATGTATGGGATTGGAAGGATTGGAGTTGCCGATATCTATGTGGAGCAGGTACAGTTTTCCCCTAGTATTTTACTGGGACGATTGTTCACTGGATTCAAGGTGTTGATCTGGGCCTGGATAGAGCCATTCCGTCGATCTTTTGGTGGCGGCCCCGATTTTTCGTTTACCTACTTCGCTAATTGGCGGTACTATCTTGTGATTGCTGGCGTGATTCTTCTTGGCTGGATGATGGTGTTACTTGTGGGACGTAACCGCTCTGCTGAGAATGCACTATCCAAAGCTGCGAGACTTCGCGAGATTCGTACAGCTGTAGTGTTATGCGTAATTGGGGGGCTGTTTGTCGTTGCTGGTTATTTACCGATTGTAGCAGTATTCTCACCGAATCTGTCAGGTCGTTTCTCGCGGGTTAATCTATTTGCGTTACCGGGGGCCTCACTGGTCACCGTCGCCGTTTTACATGGGGTGGCTGTGCTACTGGCACGTTATCACAAGCAGATCAACATGCTGTTAGTTGCCTCTGTTATTCCCCTGCTGATTGTTGGGATGGTGACCCAGGTTTGGATTCAACATGATGCGCGCGTTGCATGGCAAGAGCAGAAAGAAATATGGAACCAGCTATTTGACCTTGCACCCGATCTGGAAGATGACACCAAAGTGATCTTTGTATTGACCGGCTATGAGGAGCGCGTTGGTTTTGTTAACTGGCAGCGAACACCCCTTACCAGTCAATGGGAAGTTAATCGTGCGTTGCAAGTGTTATATGGAAAGCAGAATGTATCAGCTGACCTATTCTTTCGCGATCTAGATTCAAAAGTGGAGCTAAGGCCTGATGGGGTCGCGAGCTTAGGGTCAGGAAATCTTGTGCCCTACGCAAGTACGATTTTTTTGATATATGAGGGGGAGCCACGGGTTTTACGCTTGGTAGAGGATCTGCAAGTAGAATTGGCACTTGATTTTCATCCGATGGACTATGCGCCAACAATTCACATTCTTGATGTGCGTGCGCCGTCCGTTGCGTGGAGAATTCTGGTGGATGATTAGTGGATTTTGAATTATAGAATAGAGATTATGAACGACATCGCTATCCGAGTAGAAAACCTGAGCAAACACTATCGCATCGGCGTGGAGCGGCACGACACGCTGCGCGACGCGCTCTCTGATTTTAGATTGGGGATTTTGGATTTTGGCCGGAAGTCTCCAAAATCCAAAATCGCAAATCCAAAATCAGAAGAGTTTTGGGCGCTGCGCGATGTCTCCTTCGAGGTGCAACGCGGCGAGGTGGTGGGCGTGATTGGGCGGAACGGCGCGGGGAAGTCCACGCTACTGAAGATTCTCTCCCGCATCACCGAGCCGACAACAGGTTTTGTGGAACTTCATGGACGGGTCGGCTCACTGCTGGAAGTGGGGACGGGCTTCCATCCCGAACTCACCGGGCGGGAGAACATCTATCTCAACGGCGCGATTCTGGGGATGAAGCGCACCGAAATTGCCCGCAAGTTCGATGAGATCGTGGCCTTCTCGGAGATCGAGAAGTTCCTGGATACGCCGGTGAAGCGCTATTCCAGCGGGATGTATGTGCGGCTGGCCTTTGCGGTAGCGGCGCACCTGGAGCCGGAGATTCTGCTGGTGGATGAGGTGCTCGCGGTGGGGGATGCCGCGTTTCAGAAGAAGTGTTTGGGGAAGATGGGGGATATTGCAGGAGAGGGGCGGACGGTGTTATTTGTGAGTCATAATATGGCGGCAGTATTGGAATTATGCACTCATGCAATTGTTTTACAGAGTGGTGAGATGGCTCTGAGCAAGAGCGATAAATTTTTATCCATCGATTTTTATAGCAAGACAGTAATTAATGGGTTGGTAAATTTAGATATTGGAGAACGTTTAGATCGTTCGGGGTCTGGTAAATTACGCTTCACGGAAGTCACTTTCCATAGATCTAATGGGGAACCTCTGTCAGTTTTAACCTGTGGACAGTTCCTGAGAATTAGGCTTCATTACTCTTGCCTAAAGTTACTGCATGATGTTTCAGTATCTATTTCTTTTGGTGCTCATGCTGGAGAAAATAAGATATTATTGTGGACGAGTTTACTAGACGCGAATTATAAAGAAGTAAACGGTAGTGGCTATTTTGAATGCATTGTTCCACGTTTACCTCTTTTTCCCGGAACTTATTTTGTGAGCATATATTGTCAATCAGGTCTAGAAATTTTGGACTGGATAAGAGAAGTGAAAATGGTTGAGATTCAAGAAGGTAATTTTTTTGGTATTGATCGTTTAGTGAAGCAATCTGGTCAATTGGCTGTTTTAGTAGATCATGATTGGAGGTAACCATTGAGTAAGACTCTTGGACGAATAATTAAGAGTGTATATTGGTGGTTTTTCATTCGAATAGCACTACGGGTTAGGTTCTTTTGCCCCAAAAACATAATACTTAACGGTAGACTTATTCTTGATAATAACTCTCAGCTATCTTTAGATAAATCTTCTCAGATTATAGTTGAAGGGATCGTTCATATCCGCAGATCAAATTTGTATTTGAGGAATACGTCTTTACGATTGAATAGCTCGGAAATCGTCAATTCGTGTATGACTTTGGTTAACTCTGATGTGAGTATAGGTGATCTGTTCTTATTATCCGATGGAGAAATAAAAAGTAACAAAACTGTAGTTCGTATAGGCAATAACTTTCGTTTGTTAGGGTCCTCCATACTTCTTCAAGATAATTCGCAATTCACAGCGGGTAATTTTCTCCTAATACAAAAACAATCAAATTCAGTTTCCAGTATTGTGGCAACACGAGCTAATATATTAATAGGTAGTAATGTAAGACTAATGTGTAAATTATCTTGTGATAACTCAAAATTTTACATCGGGGATAATGTTTTTATCAACGATGGAACCGAGATCAGGTGTTATGATCACATTACAATTGGTAAAAATGTTTTTATTTCATATGATTGTATAATTTTTGATACTAACACGCATTCCACTGATCCACTGAAGAGACTTCAAGAGATACATCACGGCTTTCCGAATGCAACTGTTCAGACTCCTGATCTCAGACCTGTTACAAAACCAATCTATATTGGTAATAATGTATGGATGGGGATGAGATCTGCAATCCTTAAGGGCTCGCAAGTAAGCGATGATGCAATCATTGGCTTGTATGCCGTGGTAACAGGCCAGGTCCCCAAAGGGTATTTAGCAATTGGAAACCCTTTTGTGGTGAAGCGTCCAGCAAAAAATAAACCCTCAAAGGTTAATATTGATCGAGAACTATGACTACTCGGAAGAAATGTGCTTATGAGTGAACATGTGGTAGATGGGCAATTGCATGGGTTGACTGCCGAAAGACTGTGTGCGGCTCTGGAATGGCGACTCTATCAAATTCGTAAGGTAATTGTGGAGCGCAAGCTGGCGCGGCAGATAAAGAGTATTGAGCCGATCCTTTCAGACCCACGACCCAGTAGCTATTATGATTCAGAGGAACTGTTTGAGAAACTACAGGCGGCTTATTCTCCTCGTTTGCCCTATGGCTATGATGTTTACAAAACTTGGGAACGAGCTGCCAAGCGGGCTGCTGTTATCTTGGCGATTCCAGAGCTTCGTGAGCCTGGTAAGAGGGTGCTGGAAGTAGCTGCCGGTGATGGCATGACCGGTAAGCTGCTCGCTGATTATGGCCATGATGTCACGTTATGCGATGTTGAGGATTGGCGTAATCAAAGGGCTAAGTCACTGCCTTTTATTTCCTGTGATGTTTGTGATGAGATGCCCTTGGATGATGCTTCCTTCGATCTTATTTATTCCTACAATGCTATGGAGCATTTTACAGATCCGTTGAGTGCTTTCCATAGTATCGAGAGGCTCGCCCGCCACCAGGCCACGGTCATTCTGGATTTTGGCCCGCTCTATTGCTCTCCATGGGGGCTTCATGCATATCGCGCACTTCGTATGCCATATCCACAGTATTTGTTCTCACATGGATTCATTGAACAGAAGGTTAGGGAATTGGGTATTTACGATTTGGGACGGGAGATGATTGAATTACAGCATCTCAATAAGTGGAAGTTAAGAGAGTTCCAAGAGTTGTGGCGTAGTTCGTGTTTCAAGATTCTTAGCGAAACCGTGACTCATGATTCCGCGCATCTGGATTTGGTTCAGCATTTCCCTCAAGCATTTCGAGGTCGAGATCTGACTCCAATTGACCTGGTTGCGCAAGGGATCTGCGTGTTCTTGAGAAAGATTGGATTATTGGAATGATATCTCCAAAGGTCTCTGTCATCATCCCCACCTACAACCGCCGGGAGTATGTCCAGGAGACGATAGATAGTGTCCTGGCGCAGACTTATACGGATTACGAGATTATCGTGATTGACGATGGCTCCACCGATGGCACCGGCGAGGCGCTGCAATCGCGCTACGGGGATCGTATCCACTACGAGTGGCAGGAGAACCAGGGAGAGTCGGTGGCGCGGAATCGCGGCATTGAGTTAGCGCGGGGGGAGTATATCGCCTTTTTGGACTCGGATGATTTGTGGTTGCCGGAAAAACTAGAAAAGCAAATTGCTTTTTTACAGAAGGCGACTGATGTTGGAATGGTCTGTTGCGCAATTTGGTTAGTAGATGAAAAAGATCAAAAATTCCGAGCAGATTCTGTGGAATCATGCTCTGAGAATAACGATATCTCGCTTGAGATGTTGCTATCTCGCAACCACGTCTCTGGTCCCAGTACCGTTGTATTACATGGAGCTATAGTACAAAGGGTAGGGGGATTTGACCCTCAAATACGTTTTGGGGAAGATTGGGATTTCTGGATTAGAGTCGCTGGAAATTCCCGGATTGTGGCTTTACCTGAACCGTTAGCCCTAATTCGTCGCCACTCTGGAACACAATGCTATTATCCTAGTTTGCAGAAAAATGGACAACGTCTAGCTGATCATTTGCGCATTCTGGAAAAAGCCTTCAAGACTTATCCTTGTATGATTACGCCAGAGCAACAGAGATACATCAAAGGTACTTATTATTTACAAGCTTTTGTGGCCGATATGGCTGTAGACGCCCCTGATACTGCCTTTGAACATCTACGAGTTGCTTATACGTTGGACAGTAGCTTGTTGACAGATGAAGTAGTATTCACTCCATTGATTGTCAACCAATCTGTAATGTTTGCTGAGAATATATTGCCGCAGGGCCTTACCCATGGGATTGAGTATGGCAAAAGGGTTCTCGCACAGTTACATAAAGTTGGAGTACGATCATCTAGGTTCGAACGGAAGGTAATGGCGCACATTAATGCTACACTGGGATTCATTGCCTATGAACACTTAGGGCCACAAGTCGCTCGCCCATTTTTTCTACATGCTCTGTGGCTTGATTTTACATGGTGGCATAATCGTGGTCTGCTGTCTATTTTGACTCAATCGTTTATTGGCGAAAAACTGAAAGACGAAATATCGCAATGGGTTTTCTCTCGCAGAGGTAACAATGTCTAGCATCAAATCACTATGGGGATCTGTGGCTCTATTGGTATTGATTATATGCCCGCTGGCAACGCCTTATGCATCTGCTCAAGATTCCATTACACCTTGGAGTGAACCTCACGATATAGTAAGTCTCTCCGACGTTGATACTGGAGCTTTTGGGGTGCTACTATGTGACCAATACCAGAATACGCATCTTCTCTGGTCGAACATGTCAGAAATGGGTTCCGCTTTGTATTATCAGAGTGATACAATGGGGGATTGGTCTATCCCTCAAGATGTAGTGGCAATGGCAGACCGTGCGCTCATCAGGTTATCGGCTGATATTTCGAATAAAACAGATACAATCCATGTAATCTGGCAGAATCGTTACATTGGTGGCGACGTTTATTATAGTCAGGTACCATTGGAATTTGCGATGGATCCGCGCGCCTGGAACACCCCATCTTTGTTATCTGTTAGTACGGACAGTGCCAATATTTTTGTTGACGCTTTCGGGGTAGTGCATGTAGTCTATGGCATTTCAAACAATGATGGTAGAGAAAATGTGATTTATTATT
This sequence comes from uncultured Anaerolineales bacterium, assembly GCA_964504195.1. Lineage (GTDB taxonomy): Bacteria > Chloroflexota > Anaerolineae > B4-G1 > SLSP01 > CAZDDI01. The sequence goes on along the minus strand of CAZDDI010000062.1, from coordinate 18,340 downwards.
TGTATTCAGAATCTGATGGGATGACCTGGTCCCAACCGATTTCTATTTTCCAAACAATATCGCAGTTGCCCTCGACGATTTCTGCGGCGATTGCGGTTGACACGCAAGGCAACCGCCACGTTGGGGTAACTTTGCGCTCGCAAGATTATGGAGTTTATTCCGAAGTAGGTTACTTGCGTGCTACGGACAGTGGTCAGAACTGGAACTATGAGCAAATACAGGTATTAGGCTCTACTTTTCAGGGTGTATCTACCATCAGGCCTTATGTTTTCAATGACAATGAGATACATCTGACCTGGCATGATCCACGTCGTATGCATCAATGGTCGAGGGATGGTGGCGAGACGTGGAGCGCGCCTGTAGAAATAATGCCTCTGGGTGCTGCATTTGGTGGCCCCAATGCCCTGGTTAAAGATAGTGCGGGGACCATCCATGTTGTATTGGCTACAGGGGGAGGTGTGTATTCGGTAGGCTGGGATAGACAGGCCTGGGGTACTCCAGAACGGATTGACAATCGCTCCATTGATCCACATGGGCAAGCTATTGCCATTTGCCAAGGAAATCAATTGCATGTCACATATTACGACAGAACAGGAGATAATAGGGTATGGTATTCTACACGCACTGTTGCAGTCCCCCCGATTCCACGGCAACCAATTCCCCGCTCTGTGTTGGAATCTCTTTTCCAAGAAGATCCCCCACTTTCTCCAACCCCTAGTGATGAAGAGATACTGGTTAGCTCCAATTTTGATATGGCGAATATAGTTTCTCTTACTGAGGATAAGGGGACAGCAATGTGTACTACCATCACACCGGTGTTGGTGGGAACTGGAGCATCTCTTTTGCTGATAGCGCTGGTCTTTCTGTTACATCGTCACTGATTTTTCTGGATACCAGGAATTATGAGGTATACCATGCCCACAATTAGCGTCATCATCCCCTGCTACAACCACGCCCACTACCTGCCGGATGCCATCAACAGCGTGCTGGCGCAGACCTATACAGATTGGGAAGCCATCATCGTGGATGACGGTTCAACGGACAACACCCGCGAGGTCGCCGCGCGGTTCACCGATACGCGCATCCGGTATATCTACCAGGAGAATCGTGGGCTGAGTGGCGCGCGCAACACTGCCATTCGTGCGGCGGAGGGAGAATATCTGACGTTTCTTGATGCCGATGACCTGCTGACACCGACGTTTTTTGAGACCTGTCTCGCTGTGCTTTGCGCAGATACTGACCTGGCAGGCGTTTACACTCGCAACCATTTTGTGGATGAGACGAGAAATATCCTACCCAGAGTAGGGGGACAAGCGTTAGCAGGCACGGCATTTCGTAAACACATTCTTGAGGGCGGGTTTTTCCCCGTTCACGCAGTGCTAGTACGGCGAGCCACAATAGTAGAAGCTGGCATGTTTGATGAACAATTGACCAGCCTTGAAGATTGGGATCTCTGGTTGCGCATTTCAGCACGATACTCGCTGCAAGGAATAGCTGAACCTTTGGTGTTTTACCGTGTCTACGCGGGCAGTATGTCTACCGATGCGGCGCGGATGCACGCCAATCGCATTGCCGTGCTCACCAAGCACTTTGGCCCACTGGAAGGCGATTCAGATGAGTGGTCTGAAGAAAAGCGCCACGCTTACGGCTTTGCCTTTCGCTCTGGTGCGAACGGCTACATCCAACAAGGTCAAGTAGAGGAAGGTTGGCAATTGTTGGCACACGGCATTGCCCTTTGGCCAGACCTGTTGCAGCGTTTAGATACCTTCTATGAATTAACTTGTGGCGACCAACCCAAGGGTTATCGGGGAGAGGCCGAATCGCTGGATATCGAAAGCAATGGCACTGAGATACTGCAACTCATGGCGCATTTGTTTTCCACTGCCGATGTGCCAGTGCAAGCATTGAAGAACGTCGCTTATGGCAATGCCTATCTCGCTCTAGCGATGCTCAGCGACCAGGCTGGGCAGTGGTCACAAGCGCGCAGATACATGGCGCGAACGCTGCGCGCCAATCCGTGCTTGCTGCGCCAACTGGGTGTCGCTCGACGACTGCTCAAACTTTGTGCTGGCAAGCGTCTCATCGGTTGGATACGAAAACTCAAGCCGGCACAGGAAAGCGAGATCTGAATGCGCATTCTCTTTATCTCCAACCTCTATCCACCTCATGACCTAGGCGGTATGGAGATACGTTGTAAGGAAACCGTGGATCGCCTGCGCGCACGGGGACACGTTTGCCATGTTCTTACCAGTTCCTACGGCGTGCAGAAGCCAGCACCCCAGGAAGAAGGGATCGCCCGCGTGTTGCACCTGGAAGCGGATGTTCACTATTACCGTCCACTGGATTTCTTCCTGCGTCGCCCTGCGCGCGAAAAGGCCAACTGGCGCGCCTTACGTTATGCGATTGAAACCTTCAAGCCGGATATAATCTTCATCTGGGGTCTATGGAATCTTTCGACACAAGTGGCGTATTGGGCCGAGCAGTGGTTGCCGGGACGGGTGGCGTATGCAGTGGCAGGCTACTGGCCCATGCAACCCAACTCACATAAGTCTTATTGGCAGCAACCGGCGCGTCATCTTTGGGCGCGAATTGTTATGTCGCCTGCGCGCTGGCTGGCGCTGCGGAGACTGGCGCGCGAACGCAATGCTTATCCTTTGGACTTGGAACATGTCGCTTGTGTAAGTCATTATGTACGCGACAAGCTTGTCAAAGCAGGTGCTTTGCCGCATGGGGCATGTGTTATTTATAACGGTATTGATCCGGTCCCTTTCTTGAAGGTAGCCAAAACACGCTCATCGCACGCTAACGGGTTGCGTTTAGTCTACACGGGTGGGTTGGTGGCGCACAAAGGCGTTCACACGGCGATTGAAGCGCTAGGCATATTGCATCAGCGTGACGCGCTCGAAGGGATTCACCTTACGCTGGTGGGCGGCGGTCATCCTGATTATGAGGCGCAGCTTCACCAGCGTGTAGCTACTCTGGATTTGCAGCAACATGTTACCTTCCATGGCCGTGTGCCACGCGAGCAAATCGCTAGCATTTTGGCTGAACATGATGTCTTTTTGTTTACTTCGACCTACGAAGAACCCATTGCCCGTACCGTGATGGAGGCTATGGCGGCGGGGCTGGCGGTCATCGGGACACCAGTTGGGGGACAGCAGGAAATGCTTGAGGATGGCATCAATGCCCTGGTCTATCCCCCCGATGATGCTGAGCGACTTGCAGAATGCATTATGCGTCTTCAGCAAGACTCAGCGCTTTTGCGCCGACTGGCAGAAGCGGGGCGTAAGACCGTGCTGGAGCGTTTTACATTGGAGCGCATGGTAGATGAGATGGAAGCGTGGATGGAGGAAGTAGCGGCATGAGAATCCTGTTTGTCTCCAACTATTACCCTCCCTACGAAGTCGGGGGGTATGAACAACTCTGCCAGGATGTGGTGCATAGATTAACTCAGCGGGGGCATACGACAGCAGTACTGGCTAGTAACCGCGGTCTGGATCATAATAGAATTAATAAGGATCCCAACGTTTATCGGTTACTGAAGATTCAGCCAGATTATAGCTCGTGGATGAATCCAGCCCTCCAGTTTTTTCTCACACGTCGCAAGGTTGAAGCATATAATCGGCGTGTCTTACATAAAGCGATCGAGCAATTTCATCCCGACGTGGTGTTCATCTGGAACCTTGAAGGGCTACCTTATGAGTTGGCAATGGATACTGAAGATTACCCAGGGGTCGCAGTTGCCTACTGGTTAGCGCATTACTCTCCGGCACAACCGGATTCATTCTGGCATTATTGGGATCAGCAACCTGGTAAACGAGTTTCTTTGGAGATCTTCAAACGTGTTTTGAGATGGATTGCAATAGCACAAATGCAGCGAGAGGGCAAGCCTGTGCATCCAAGGATGCAGCAAGTTGGTGTGGTGAGTGCTTATATGCGCAATAGAGGTTTATCAGAAGGCACATTGCCTGTTCATACTCAAATCATCCCCAACGGTGTTGAGGTAGATGATTTTTACCGTGAAATTCCCCAGCCTGGTACAACAAACCGGCCTATCAGCCTGCTTGTTGCAGGACGTGTTAGCCCAGATAAAGGTGTACATGTTGCCATTGAGGCTGCATTTCAGCTTTCGCAGCAATATACTCACCACGATTTCCGATTGATTGTTGCGGGTGATGGGCCTGCGGACTATATGGAATATTTACAAGATCTTGTGACGAAGTATCACCTCGAAGATAGAGTTACATTTATAGGTTGGATACCGCGGAGTCAGATGCCTGAGCTAATGCACCAATGTCATGTTCTTCTGCTTACGGCAACTTTCCCGGAGGCCTTTGCCCGGGTAGTGCTCGAGGCCATGGCAGCGGGGTTGGCAGTTGTGGGCACACTAACAGGTGGCACGGGCGAATTGCTACAAGATGGTATAAACGGACTGACTTTCGCAGCCGAGGACTGCTCTGGTTTGGCCCATCAGATCGGGCAGTTACTGGATAACCCCTACCTTCGTTATCAGATTGCTTCTCAGGGGCAGAAAACAGTTTTGGAATATTACACTCTTGAACACATGGTAGAGAGGGTGGAAAACTTATTGGAACTGGCTATCTTGGAACAAAAGAGAATATGAACATTCTCTTCCTCTCCACCTGGTTTCCCTTCCCGCCGGATAACGGCTCCAAAATCCGCGTCTATCACCTCCTGCGAGCCTTGGCGCAGCGGCATGAGGTCACACTGGTCTCCTTCGCCTGGGATACGGCTGCGCTGGCGCAAGCGAAGTTATTGCGCGAACTCGGTGTGGTTATTCAGACCGTACCGCTCAATCCCTTTGAGGTCAACCGCGCCTCGACCTTGCGAACCTTCCTCTCCCTTCGTCCGATGGCATCGCGGCCCATTCCAGCGATGCGCTCTTTGGTGGCTGATGTGTTGCAGCATCAGACCTTCGATGCCGTGATTGCTTCCACCGAAATCACCGCGACCTATGCCCTTGAAACACCGTCGGGCACGCTGCGCGTTCTGGAAGAACACAACGCCATGTCGCGCTGGGCGTGGGAACGCTACACAGAACAGCAATCTCCGGTGCAGCGTTTGCGTTGCTGGCTCAGCTGGCAAAAGGGCCGGCTCCATGAAGCGCGCCTTTTCAAGCGTTTCGATCTGGTCACGATGGTTTCTGAGCAGGATCGAGTCGCCTGTCTTGAAAACCTGCCCGGTTATCATGGTTCGGTCGCCGTCATCCCTAACGGCGTGGATTGCGTCCATCACCGCCCCAGCCTGGCGGAAGCCCGGCCACACACACTCATCTACAACGGCGCGCTCACCTACAGCGCCAACTACGACGCCATGCGCTACTTCCTCGCGGAAATCTACCCGCGCATCCGGCAGGCGTTGCCAGAAGTCACGCTCAGCATCACCGGCTCCACCCAGGGCGTAGACCTGAACGGCCTGCAACTCGATGAGAGCGTCCACCTCACCGGCTATGTGGATGATATTCGCCTGCCCGTAGCGCAAAGCGCCGTCTGCGTCGTCCCGCTGCGGCAAGGCGGCGGCACGCGGCTCAAAATCCTCGAAGCGATGGCGCTGGGGACGCCCGTGGTTGCCACCTCGAAGGGCGCGGAGGGGCTGGATGGTGTGGATGGCGAGCATCTGCTGATCGCGGACGATCCCGCTGCCTTCGCCGAGGCTACGCTGCGCTTGTTGCGCGATGTCGCCTTGCGCGCGCGCCTGGTACACAACGCCCGCGCCCTGGTGGAAGCAAAGTACGATTGGGCGCACATCGGCGCGCAGTTTGCGGCCCTGGTGGAAGGGCTACCACAAAAGACACCCAGAGCACACAGGTAAAATGCGCTATCGCATGTGGCCCTAAAAATGCTCCAAGCCCCCGTCCCGGGGGCGGTTCAGGGTTGAAATACCGATTTGCAAATGGCTTATGTGCGCCAAAGCCGCCCCGAGACGGGGCTTCGAGCGTTAAATGCGATGGCCCCAGGTAAAATGCCGCTGCGTGTCCTTCGCGGTCATTTCTATGGTACAATCAAGGTAGGAGGTGTACCGATGCTACTACAAACATATCGCCTGGAAAAAACAGTGCCTGGCAGTAAAACCATCACCTTGCGGGACTTGCCATTTTCGGCTGGCGAGCAAGTAGAAATCTTGATTGTGCGCCGTCCCCCTCATGCGCCTGAGAAGCGTTATCCATTGCGCGGACAGCCTGTGCAATATGACCAGCCTTTTGAGGGCGTCGCCGAAGCTGATTGGGAAGCTGCGCAATGATTGTGTTAGATACCCACATTTGGGTTTGGTGGGTGCATGGCGAAGCACGTCTTAGCGCGACGCAAGCCGCAGTGATAGCCGAACACGAAGCCAGCATCATTGGGATCAGCGCCATTTCGTGCTGGGAAATCGCCAAATTGGTAGAGTATCGCCGTTTGACGCTGCCGTGTGGTATAGCGGCGTGGTTTCAGCAAGCGTTAGCTTATCCTGGAGTGCAACTTTTAGAACTAACGCCCGAAATAGCGATTGCATCCACGCAATTGCCTGGGACCTTTCATCGAGACCCTGCCGACCAGCTCATTGTTGCAACTGCGCGGGTCTATGATTGCCCCCTGGTTACGACAGATGACAGAATTGCCAACTACGCGCATGTCAAAGTTGTTGTATAAAGCGGGCATAAGATAGCCACTAAAGAAGAATTGGTGACCCAACTACCGCCCGATGTGGTTCAGGAAATGCAAAACTTCATCGAGTTTTTGTTACAAGAACGTGCTGCCCAACCGCGCGCCAAACCAGAATTTCAATGGGCTGGGGCGTTGAAAGACCTGCGGGAGCAGTATTCTGCGGTCGCGTTGCAACACCAGATCACCGCATGGCGAATTGCAGAAAGCAGAGAGGCTATCGAAGAAGATGAAGTTACGCAATAGCGCAAAAGTAACCCTGTACTACGCTCAAAATGTAGCACAGGATTCATCCTGCATGGGTGGACACAGGATAAATCCTGTGCTACGTTGATTGATAATTGACAGGGTGATTTTTGCTCTATTGCGAAGTTACACTTGCTCAAGATGCTATTTGAAATCGAAGATACGCTGCTGGAAACCGGCGCATTGCAGAGCGACTTTGCCTGCATCGTCGCGCGTCCACGTTGAAGCGCCCATTCGTGCATTCGTGGCTTGATTCGTGGACAGCCTGCCTTCGTGGTCATTTCTATGGTACAATCAAGGGAAAGGGCGCGAAACTGTGCCATACAAGGCAGTTGCTGTCCGCTGGCTGTAGTTGTTTCATAAGAAAAGGAGTATTATCATGTCAACCACGGCTGTTGTGACATTGGTAAAAATGGTCGAGTCATTGCCGGATCCCGCGCAGGAGCAAGTTGTGGAGCATCTGCGCGAATACATCGCTACCCTGCAAGACGAATTTCAGTGGGATGCGACATTCAAAAGGACCCAACCACAATTGATCGCCGCCGCGCGTCGTGCGAAACAAGAAATCGCTGCCGGACTCGCTGTTCCGCTAGAACATGACCGGTTATGAACTCCTGTACGCTACCCTCATTCTGGGAGGCTTATCAACATCTCGAGAAAGACATCAAACAACGCGCGCGCAAGGCTTATCGTTTGTGGGAAACCAATCCGTTTCATCCCTCATTGCACTTCAAGTGCATCAATCGTGAAGAAGACATCTGGTCTGTTCGCATCAGCCTGCGCTGTCGCGCGGTGGGTGTGCTAGAAGGCGATACCGTCACTTGGTTCTGGATTGGTCTGCACAATGATTATGAACAGTTTTTCGGTTGATGAGCAAAGATGCTCAATTTATGCAAACATTAGAGACGCGCAACGTCACTTACACCCTGGAAGTGCAGGGTGAGCTCTTCGTCATCGAAAATGTGCCCGCGCGGGTAAACCTGGAAACCGGCGAGCAACTGTTCGCGCCGGAGACAGTCGAACAACTACAGCACATCATTGCGCGTGCGCCAGCGCCCAAGCGCGTGGTGCAGGTGCCCGTCTATGAATACGCTTGATGGGTGTAAGTTTTTATGTAACCACAAAGGACACCAAGGACGCGAAAGGGATAGCCTGGTTATGGGTGTTCTTTGTGCCCTTCGTGTCCTTGGTGGTTAAAATCTATGACCATTCGTGAAATTCGTGGCAAAGAACTTCCCCAGCACCTCTGGCGCACGGCCCTGATTCTGGGGCTGCTGTTGGCTGCCGCCTACCTGGGCCGGCGTCCCTCCACCCGCTGGATCATGCTGCTGGTAGCAGGCGCGGGCGCGTTCGCCCTGCTGCGTGCGCCCCAGCTGGGGCTGCTGGGGCTGATCGCTGCAACGCTCGTCGCGCCCATAGAAATCTCCACCGGCACCGAGGTTGTGCTCAACATCGCCACGCTGCTCATCCCCGCGCTCTTCGGCCTCTGGCTGCTCGATAGCCTGCGCCGGAGCGAGTTGCGCTGGGCCGGCTCGCCCGTGGATCGGCCCCTGGTGCTTTTTCTGGTTGCGGGGCTGTTCTCCCTGTTGATTGGGAACGTCCTCTGGGAGCCGTCCGTGCCCAAATCCGCCAACTTCTGGCTGGTGCAGCTGGCGCAGTGGGCCATCTTCGCGTTTGCGGCGCTGGCCTTCTGGCTCATGGCGAACCTGCGCGATGCGGAGCGCTGGCTACCCCGGCTCACCTGGGCCTTCCTCTACCTGGGGGGCGGATTAGCAATCCTGAGCGTATTGCCCGGCATTGGCGGATGGGTCAACCGCCTTACGACTATTACCTTCATCCGCGCGCCGTTCTGGGTGCTATTGGCGGCGCTTACCGGCGGGCAGCTGCTCTTTAACCGCGACCTGCGCCGGGGGCAACAGTTCTACCTGGGCCTTGTATTGCTCGCCGTATTCACCTACGTCTTCATCGAGCAGCGCGAGGCGGCCTCCAACTGGGTCGGCATCCTGGCAGTGCTGGGCGTGCTCTTCTGGCTACGCTATCCACAGCTGCGCCGGGTGGTGATCGTGCTGGCGATTCTGCTCGTCTTAAGCGACGTCCTGTTCCCCAGCCTCTACGAATTCGCCGGTGGGGATGATGAGTGGGAAGAGAGCGGCGGCTCGCGGCTGGTGCTGATTGGGCGCGTGGTCGAGGTGACGCTGCGCAATCCCCTCACCGGCTTAGGGCCGGCCTCGTACCGCAACTACGCCAACATGGAACCGCTGCGCTATCAGCGCGCCCTGTGGATGAATCCCAAGGTCAACTCACACAACAACTATGTAGATCTCTTCGCCCACACCGGGCTGGTGGGGCTGGCGCTGTTCGCGTGGTTCGCGTGGGAGCTCTTCCGGTTGGGATGGGGCCTCAGCGCGCAGCACACCGAGGGCTTCGTGGGCGGCTACGTCAACGGCATGACGGCGGCCTGGGTAGCTAGCCTCACCATCATGCTCCTGGCGGATTGGATGCTGCCCTTCGTCTACAACATCGGCTTCCCCGGCTTCCAGGCCAGTCTACTCGTGTGGCTTTTCTTGGGTGGCCTGGTCAGTATAACCACAAAGGACACAAAGGGGATCAAGTACACAAAGTAAGAAACCTTTGAGTCCTTTGTGTACTTGGTGGTAAAACGGGAGATCCATATGCCGAAATATGCACCCATTCCAGAAGAAACTGAGAAATTCGGAAAGGCGCTGCTCAATGCCTGTTTCGAGGTGCATACGGCATTGGGAGCAGGCTTTCTGGAACGGATTTATGAAGACGCGCTATGCCACGAGCTTACGCTCCGGCAAATCCCTTTTGAGCGGCAGAAAGCAATTACTGTAGCTTACAAAACCTTGCGCATTGAAGGGCAACGGCTTGATTTACTGATTGCTGAGCAAGTTGTTGCCGAACTCAAAGCCGTTGAAGCTATTCACCCCATTCATCAGGCCCAGTTGATGTCTTATCTGAAGGCTACGGGCTTACGTCTGGGTTACATCCTCAACTTCAATGTCCCTCATTTCAAAGACGGCATCTGCCGCATTGTCCTTTGAGTCCTTCGTGTCCTTTGTGGTTACTATGGATCTCTCCATCATCATCATCAACTGGAACACCCGCGAGCTCCTCGCGCAGTGTCTACAATCTATTGCAGCAGAACTCCCCCCCTCACCCTCGCCCCCCCTCACCCCCTCACCCTCTCTCCCCATCGAGGTCTTTGTCGTAGACAACGCTTCCACCGATGGCTCCGCCGCTCTGGTGCGCGAGCGCTTCCCCTGGGTGCGGTTGATCGAGAATGCAGAAAACGTGGGGTTTGCGCGGGCGAACAATCAGGCGCTCCGGGAGGCCGCCGGGCGCTACGCGGTACTGCTCAACAGCGACACCGAGGTCTTGCCCGGCGCGTTACAGATACTCGTGGATTTTATGGACGCGCACCCTCAGGCGGGCGCGTGTGGGCCGTTGCTCCTCAATGCCGATGGCAGCCTGCAACCCTCGTGCCACCCCATTCTCACGGCGGGCCGGGAATTCTGGCGGCTGCTCTTTCTGGAAGGGCTGTGGCCCTGCGCTACCTATCCGCAGCACCGTTGGGATCGGGAGACGCCGCGCCAGGTCGAGGTTATCAAGGGCGCGTGCCTGCTCTTGCGGCAGGAGGCTCTGGCACAGGTGGGGCTGCTCGATGAGCAGTACTTCATGTACACGGAGGAGATGGACTTGTGCTACCGGCTTTTACAGGCCGGTTGGGATCTCTACTGGGTGCCGCAGGCGCAAGTGACGCATTTCGGGGAAGCCAGCAGCAAACAGACCGCAGAACCTATGTTCGTGGCGCTCTACCGGAGCAAAGTGCAGTTCCAGCGCAAATTCTTCGGCGCGGCTGCCGCCCGCCGCTTCAAGGCCCTGCTTTTCCTGGCCTACTTGCCCCGCGCCGCGCTGATGAGCAGCGCAAGTCTCGTTTCCCCCCGCCTCGCTCCCCGCGCCCGCACCTATCGCCGCCTGCTGCGCGAACTCCCCGGATTGTAGCCACGCCGCCCTCTACAAATCGCAAACCAAAACCGGACTCAGCGCTTCCTTCGCACACGCTGCCAGAGCCAGGCAAACCACAAGCGCCAGCGTAACGCGCGCCACAGCGCCACCGCCTCGGCGCGCGCGGCAAGCAGCGGCGGATCGGGCATGTACCAAACTTGCGCGTAGCACGTCATCAGCCGGTGCAGCAGTTCCGGCGTAGCGGCCAGCGCCCCCCGCACCCAGCCCGCCCCCCCGCTAAGCGCTTCCCAGCGCTGCGCGTAAGCCGCCGCAATCTCGAAGGGCGTATCGCCGGGCGTGAGCGTGACGGCGAGCCGCAGAGCATGACGTCGCACCCGCCGATGTAACTGCGAAACCGCCAGCGCCGGAGCGAGCAGTCGCAGCCACACCTCATCCACAACCACAACCAGCCCCACGAGCAGCAACAACAGCAGTGCCGGCCCATAGAGCCACGGCCACACCCAGGAACCGGGCACCCACACAGCTTCATCACCGGGCAACACAGCATCTGCATCCGGCCATTCCGGCGCAAGATCGGTTAGAGCGCGTTCGAAGGTGTCCTGAGCAGTCGTCGGCTCGAACTCGATCCAGCCATACGCATTGAAGTAGATTTCCACCCAGGCGTGCGCGTCGGCCTCAGTGACAACATAGCGAGCATTGAGGGCATCGTAAGTCCCGGGAGCGTACCCCACCACCATCCGCGCCGGCAGGCCCGCCGCGCGGGCCAGCACCACCATCGCTGTTGCGTAGTAGTCGCAATAGCCCTTTTGCAATTCAAACAGGAAATAATCAGCGATGTCCACCTCGCGTTGGGGCGGCGGCACATCGAGCGTGTACGGGTAGGTACGCAGGTGGCGCTCGATGGCTAAGGCGCGGTCGTAAGGGGTCGGCTCGGTAGCGGTCAGCTCGCGGGCCAATCTACGCACGCGCGTCGGCACGGTTTCCGGCAATTGCAAGTATTGCGCCACGACCCAATCAGGATACTGGGCCGGCACAGAACGCAACTGCTGCGCGGTTGCTACAGGAATGAGCGAGTCTGCCCGGTAGCTTTCCGCAGCCAGCGTACCGGCGAAAATCTCATCGGGCGGGAACCAAGCCAGCGCGTAGGGCTGGTCTACCGCCACCAGTTGGCCGGTCACAAAGAGCCGCCCGCTGGTATCGCCCACGACCTCCACCTCCTGGCGCACGCGCCTCTGGGTGAGCTGCTGCGGCAACGGCGCTGGCTGCCCGGCTTCGTAGCTGTTGATCTGTGCCCCGATGGCCGACCAGCCCCAGCCGGTGTAGCGGCTATAAATGACGCTCCGCCAGTAGTGCCGGGGCGGGGTGGTGAGCAATTCGGATTCGGGCCGTGGGGGGAGTTCGCCGGTGCGGATGACCAGGGCCACCTGTTGCGAGAGTTCCGGGCTACTGCCGATGAGATGCTGTTGGGGTAGCGTCGCCTGCCCCAGCAACTCAAAAGTAGTAGCGCCTCCCGAACCGGCCCCAGGCGTGCGCTGGGCTACGCCTAGCGATTCGGCGACCTGTTCACTGCGTTGCGTTCGCCCTTGCGTGAGACGGCGGGTAAATTCGGATAGGTTTTGGAGTGAGAGCGCAGGCACAATCGCGGCCAGCAATACCAGGCCGGCGGTGAGGAGTAAGGCCGAAAACCCCAAATCCACCCGAATATCGTGTGAGAAATCCAGCCCCACGGCGCGCCAATGCGTTTCACGCTCACGATGGCTGCTCAGGGCCAGCAACAACAGCGTGAGGCCCAGTACGGGCAAGAGCACATAGGGCGGACGCCCGGTATACGCGAACAGCGTGGCCAGCAAGGCCGTGGCCGGCAACAGGGCAGTGAGCGGGCGCCGATACCGGGCCATGACGAACCCGCCCCACGCAGACACCATCCACAGCCCTAAGGCCCACACAGCGGCGGCGGCGACCGGATCGAAGAAGGACGTGCGCCGCATGAACAAGGTGAGGAGCCATTCCGACACCCGGGCGATGAAGACCCCCACCCTATCCGCCAGCGTCGTCCAGGCCAGGAGCAACGGATCGGGCGCTTCTGGGTAGAGACTGAGCGCCGCCGCGCCGGGCGTGGCCGCCAGGCGATAGAGGAGGCTCGTCAAGCGCCACACAGTGCCGGATAGCGCGCCCACGCGCAGCACAACCAGGATCAAGCCGCCCAGCAGCAGCCACAAGACCGCAGTGCGCGTGCGCATCCGGGTATGCGCCAGGGCGCTACCGCCCAAGGCAGCCAACAGGATAAATGGCATGATGAGCGACATATCCGGCCCGCGCGGAGCAGCCTGGATAATACCCCAGGCCACGCTGAGCAGCGCGCCCAGCAGCAGGGCGATTTGCAAAAGTTCACCCTGGTCAAGCCGAAGCCATAAGCGCTTCATCCCAACACCCTCCAATCCGTATCCGCAACCTTGCGGAGGGGAATCACCTTCCCCGTGCCGCCAATGTGCCATTGCTGATTGGGATCCGTAGCGGAACGGAGCGCTGGGCGATCCAATATGTCCGGAGTAATGGGATACCACGCTATGCCCAGCCCGCTGAGCATGGTTTGGAGGGAATGCGCTTCCTGATGACCGCCGAAGGCCACCGGATCGAGCAGCAACACGGTGGGGACCGCGCCGCGTTTAATGAGGGGCAGCAGGGCGCGCACCCAGCCGGTATCCACATCGGGGGTGATGATGATGAGGCTGATCTGACGGCCCAGCGCCGGGCGCATCCGCCCCAACAGCGCTTCCAGCGAGTGTGTGCCGCGCGTGACCTGCGCCAGAGCGCGGAGCACTTCCAGCCGTTGCCCCACCCCTGCGCCCGGCGGCAGCCAGACGGTCTGGCCGCCGTGCGCAGTCAGCCCGACAGCGTGGCCCAGCTGTAGGCCTCGGTCGGCGAGCGAGGCGGCCAGAATGACGCCGTGCTCGTCGGTGGCGGCTGCATCGTACCCAACCTGGACATGCCGGTTCACATCCAGCACAATCCACCAATCGCCGGTGGGGGTGGCGTCGAAGAGGCGGACGTAGGGCGTGCCCCGACGCGCGGTGGTCTTCCAGTGAATCCAACGGCGGCTATCGCCGGGCACATACTCGCGCACGGCTGCCGCGCTCACGCTGCGCTCGAGCGCGTTGGGGCGCGGGCGGCCCTCACCCGCGCGCCCACCAGGCGAGACCTCGATGGCCGGCAGCGGCACGATGGGGGGCAGCACCAGCAGCGGCATGGCGGCGGGGTACTCGTGCGTGACGGTGTATACCCCGAAAGGATCGCCCACAACAATACGGGTCGGGCCGAGCATGTAAAGGCCACGGCGGGTGCAATGTGCCTCACGATGCCAGCGGATAGAGCCGTGGCGTGAGATACCCGTACCGCGCCCGGCGTTGTAACCGGGCAAGGTTGAAGCGTCGTGTAATTCGATCCACAGCGCGCTCATGGAGCTGTCGTTAGTCAGGGTGAAGCGTTCCACCAGCTGATCCCCCACCTGCGCCCAGCCAAAGCGCAGCTCGCGAGTGAGGTGCAGCCCGCGAGCTAGCGCGCGGGTCCAAAAATAGGAGAGCGCCCACACGCCGCCCAGCCCGATCAGCAGCATCAGCCACCCCCGGTAAGGGGCCAGCAATTGCTGGAGCAGCAATAGCCCCACCAGCACCGGCAAGAGGCGATTACGGAGCGTGATTTTGGGCATTAAGCCGATCCTTGAAACGGCCCTTCGGAAACTTTCACTTTATCCAGCAGCTCTTGAACGATGCTGCGCGGGTCGAGGTTGCGCATCCGGGCGCTGGGATTGAGGATCAGGCGATGCACGAGCACAGGCGCGGCCAGGGCTTTGATGTCATCGGGTAACACATAGTCACGCCCCTTGAGCGCGGCGCGGGCTTGTCCGGTGCGATAGAGATTGAGGCTACTGCGCGGGCTACCGCCCAGATAGAGCGCCTCGTGGCTCCGGCTTTGTCCGACAAGCCGCACGATGTAATCTTTAACCGCCGGGGAAACGTAGATGGTTTTGATAGCCTCTTGGGCCTCTTGAAGTTCCGCAGCCGTGGCGACCGGCGTCAGGGTTTCAATGGGATGCTGAAACTGTTGTTGATCGAGAATGACGATTTCTTCCGCCGGTTGGGGATAGCCCAGGCTCACACGCAGCGTAAAGCGGTCGAGCTGGGCTTCGGGCAAGGGGAACGTGCCTTCGTACTCGATGGGATTCTGGGTCGCCAACACCATGAAGGGATGGGGCAGCGCGTAAGTGGTGCCATCCACCGTGGTTTGGCGCTCCTCCATCGCTTCAAGCAGCGCCGCCTGCGTCTTAGGCGTGGCGCGGTTGATCTCGTCGGCGAGCAGGATTTGCGTCATCAGCGGGCCACGCTTGAACTCGAACTCGCGGGTGGCCTGGTTATAGATGGAGACGCCGGTGAGATCGCTAGGGAGAATGTCGGGCGTGAACTGGATTCGCCCAAAGTCGCAATCCAACGAGCGGGCGAGACTGCGGGCCAGCATCGTCTTACCCACACCGGGCACATCTTCGATGAGCAGATGTCCCTGGCTGAGCAAACAGATCAGCGTGAGCTCGATAGTCTCACGCTTACCCACGATGACCTGCCGCATATTATCCAACAGGCGCGTAGCAAAAGTTTTCACGTCGTCCATACCATCCTCCGTTGGCTTAGTATCTATCCGAAAATTCTGTCGGTGGTCGAGCCTGTCGAGACCCGGTGGTGGTTTCGACAGGCTCAACCACCACCTTAGTGGATTCTCGAATAGATTCTTAGACCTGGCAGGTTTGGGAAACCTGTCAGGTCTGAATGAGAACTCCCACTATTACACCGGCTAAGGTGCTAAAAGGTTCATAGGAAACGGGATGACTTGCAGTTGCGCTTTGTACCGGATAGAGGATAGTATAGATGAAGTAGCCGTTTACGCAAGGGAACAGTCCTACTGCGTAATACGTACTGCGTAACAGTTTGCACGAAGCATCTCTTTACGCAGTACGCAGTACGCATTACGAGCTTCAAAGGAGTTGACCATGATCGAATTAGCAGACCGCACGAAAACATTGCAGGCTTCGGTGACGTTGGCGCTTTCGAGCCGGGCGAAGGCGCTCAAGGCGGAGGGGGTGGATGTGTGCGACTTCACGGTGGGCGAGCCGGACTTCAACACGCCCGCCCACATCCGCGAGGCCGCCAAGCGCGCGCTCGATGAGGGCAAGACGAAGTACGCCCCGGCGGGCGGCGTGCCGCGCCTGCGCGCGCTCATCGCGGAGAAGCTCACCCGCGAAAACGGCCTTTCATATACGGCGGAGCAGGTGATGGTGAGCACCGGCGGCAAGCAGGCCATCCTCAACATGCTGTTAGCCACGCTCAGCCCTGGCGATGAGGCCTTGATCCCCACGCCCTACTGGGTGAGTTACCCGGAGATCGTGCAGCTCTGCCGGGCTGTGCCGGTCATGCTGCCCACCGATGAGCGCACCGGGTTCAAAATCACGCCGGAGCAGCTGAATGCCGCCATCAACGGCAAGACGCGGGTGTTGATCCTCAACTCGCCCAGCAACCCCACCGGCGCGATGTATACGCGAGCGGAATTGCAGGCGTTGGCGGAGGTGCTGGTCGCGCGCGGTGTCGCCGTGCTGGCCGATGAAATATACGAGAAGCTCATCTACGATGACGAGGAGCATGTGAGCATCGGCAGCTTCGGCGCGGATATTTTCGAGCTCACACTGACCTGTAACGGGTTCAGCAAGGCGTATGCGGCGACAGGGTGGCGGCTAGGTTATGCCGCCGGGCCGGCGCATGTGGTGAAGGCCGCGATTGACATCCAATCGCACACCACCTCCGGCGCGACCACGTTCGCGCAATACGGGGCTATCGCTGCGCTCGAAGGGCCGCAGGATGCGCTCGAGGCGATGCGGCAGGAGTTCGAGCGGCGGCGCAACCGCATGGCCGAGGGGCTGGCCGCAATTCCGGGGCTGGTGTGCCCCAAGCCGCAAGGCGCGTTCTACGCCTTCCCCAATATCACCGCCACCGGGCTGGATTCGCTCACGTTCAGCCAGCGGTTGCTGGAAGAGGAACACGTCGCCATCGTACCGGGGTCGGCGTTTGGGGCGGATGCCAACATCCGCTTCTCGTATGCTACCGATATGGCGACGATCGAGAAGGGGCTGGAGCGTCTGGCGCGGTTTGTGGCGCGGTTGTAAGGAATTTCACGGGAAGTTTACAAAACCTGTAAGTCAGGCTATAATTTGATCAGGTAGGTCCCGAATTATACGGATAAAATCGGGATGGCGCTTATGGAGGTACCAGATGGGTATAAGCACGACTACAATTTTGGAAACCAGCGCGCGTCACTTATTCCCTAATCAAAGCCTGGATCAAGTGCTGGCAGAGCTATTGCTAGAACGAGCGCAAAAGAACCTGCTCAAGTATCAGGTCATGGCTCGCCAGTTAGCAGCCAAATATGAGCAAAATTTCGATGCGTTCCGGGAAATAATCCTCAACTCCGAGCCAGACTTTGAGATGGAGCAGGATTACTATGATTGGGAAATGGCTGTGACTGGCATAGCCGATATGCAGCAGGAAATCGAGCGGCTGAGAGGATTGAGCCGTTGATGATGAAAGTCGCCGAGTTGGCGCGCTCTTTGCGCCAGGAAGCCAAAAGCCGCGCCTACATCAGTCGCTTGGACATACTTGATTAAAGCGCAACCTTGCTCAAGGCGCGTTTGTACATTTTACCTGAGCTGTTCGTTCAGGTTTATCGCAACGATAGCTATGATACGACCAATCTGGTGTTGATCCACAATGGACAACGGTTATATGCGCGGGATCAGCTCGGACACGTTTGGCATCGTCATACGGCTGCTGCTCCACAGCACCACGATCACAGCGCGGATGGATGTCGCGCTGTAAATTTATCTGAGTTTCTGGATGAAGTTGAGAGCGTGCTGAGCAGCATCGGTTTACCATAACGGCTTAGCTACGCTTAGGTAGTTCCAAGATTTAAAGCACGCCACATCAAAAGAAAGTTCCCGCGCCAGCGTCAAAACCTGGGTAGTTTATTTTCTTGGAACGGCCTTAGTAATGAATTTTAAGGAATTACTCCGAAAATAAGGCTTTGCGCGAAATCTGTCTTTATACAAGTAATTTGATTCCCCCTATCCCCCCTCCCCCCTTTCCCCCGCAAGCGGGGGAAAGGGGGGGATATTTTTTGATGAGTTTTTGTGCGGCGGCGAAGCCGCCGCACAAAAACTCCCTTATTTTCTCCCCCTCCCCGCACCGCGCAGCGGCGTGGGGAGGGGGCAAGGGGGTGGGGCAAATTTCTTACATTTGAAAGAACGATTATTGAAAACGCTTTTATTTCCAGTTTATTTTCTTAATTTTCATTTTTCTACCGTACATCTAGATTAAAAACACGGCACATGGTAAAATCCCCCTTAC
>CAZDDI010000061.1:0-26401 GCA_964504195.1 uncultured Anaerolineales bacterium | reverse complement strand
GGTGATGATCGAGGCGGTGGAGAACCACAACCCCGAAGTCATCGTCATTGACGAGATCGGGCGGGCGTTGGAGGCTGAAGCCGCACGCACCATCGCCGAGCGCGGCGTGCAGCTCATCGCCACCGCGCACGGCAACACGCTGGACAACCTCCTGCTCAACCCCACGCTCTCCGACCTCGTCGGCGGCATCGAGAGCGTCACGCTCTCCGATGAGGAGGCCCGGCGGCGCGGCACGCAGAAGACGGTGCTGGAGCGCCGCGCCCCGCCCACGTTCGATGTGCTGGTGGAAATTCAAGACCGGCAGCAGTTGTTGATTCACCTGGACGTGGGTCGGGCAGTGGATCTGTTGTTGCGTAACAGCTCGCCGCGCGCGGAACTGCGCTACCGCGACGGCAACGGGAAGGTCCAGCGCGATCACGTCGCGCCCTCCGCCGCCGCTTTGCCCGAATACGAGGAGCGTGAGCGGGTGCAACCGGCATTACGACCTGCTCTTGGTGCGACGCCGCGGCTTAAGGAGACCGCTGTCTACCCCTATGGCGTAGCGCGTAACCGGCTCTTGCAGGCGGCCCGACAGATGCGCGTCCCTGTGCGTATCGTGGATGGGTTGGGCGAGGCCGAGGTTGTGCTGACCTCCAAGCAGTTCTACCGGCGGCGTCCGCAGGTGGTGGTGGATGCGGAACGGCGGCAGATGCCGGTGTATGTCATCCGCGCTAATACCACCGCGCAGATGGAGGATTTCCTGGCGACGTTATTTGGGGTGCAGGATCAGCAGACGCCGGATGCATTTTCCCGTGCCGTCGAAGAGACGGAAGAGGCCGTGCAGCGCGTGCGCAACGGCTCTCCGATGGTGGAATTGAACCCGCAGTCTTCCTACATCCGCCGTCGCCAGCACGAGTTGGCGCAGGCAGCGCATCTCAGCTCCCAATCGGTGGGGCAAGAACCGCAACGGCGCGTGCGGATTTTTAAGGAATAATGCGTACTGCGTAATCTTTCTCTTTACGCATTACGCAGTAGCCTGACAGTGTTTTGTGGAGCTCAAGATTTAATTCCATGCAAAAAGGCTTATTCATCACCCTGGAAGGCCCGGAAGGCAGCGGGAAGAGCACGCAGGCGGCGTTGCTGGCCCACTGGCTGGCGGAGCAGGGCTACCCGGTGCTCGCTACCCGCGAGCCGGGCGGTACGCGCATCGGTGAGCGCATTCGCGATCTGTTGCACGATCCGGCCCACACGGAGATGGCCGCCCACGCCGAAATCCTGCTCTACTCCGCCTCGCGCGCGCAGCTCACGGCGCAGGTCATCCGGCCCGCGCTCGCTGCCGGGCAGTGGGTGCTATGCGATCGCTACTTCGATAGCACCTTCGCCTATCAGGGCTACGGGCGCGGCCTGGATTTAGCCGCTTTGCGCGCCATCACGCGCTTTGCGGTGGCTGATCTCGCGCCCGATGTGACGTTGCTGCTCGATGTGCCGGTGGAGCTGGGTTTGCAGCGGCGGCTCTCCGGTGGCGAGGAGATGAATCGCCTGGATCGGGAAGCGGTGGAGTTCCACCAGCGGGTGCGGGCGGGCTATTTGGAGCTGGTTGCGCGCGAACCGGCGCGTTGGCGGCATATTGACGCGACCGGCTCGGTGGCAGCAGTCCAGGCGGCGCTCCAGGCGACATTGCGCCCCTACTTGTGCGCCGCGCCGGAGTCTGCGGATGACTGAAGCTGCTCTGGACAATCTTTTCATTGCTTCGCGTGCTGTCTAGGGTCAGGAAGTGCGGCTAGTCTTTTGGGAGGTTGGAGTTTTTGGAGGGGGCGACTTTGGGTGAGCTTGATTGCCCATTATTGCATTGGGTTAGTAGGTGAGGGAGGAATTTATGATAAAGGATCAAGAGTTACTGGCGTGTGCTCATATTATTATCGAAACAGTGCCGCGTCTTTCGCGCATGATGCGTAAAGATTTGCGTTTGCACAGCGCCGGTTTGTTCACTGAGCCGCAGTTTCGCGTAATGGCGACTCTGTTTCGCGAAAGAACGCAATGCCTTTCTGATCTAGCGGAACTTCAGGGAGTTTCACTACCTACAATGTCCAAACTGGTGCAAGGCTTGGAAACGCGGGGATTGGTGGCTCGTGAACAGGATTCTCATGACCGGCGCCGGATTGTCCTGGCGCTTACACCGGTGGGGCGCTCTGAATACGAGGCGCTGTTGCGACATACTGAGGAGCATATGGTGGATTGGATTCAAGACCTCACACCGGCCCAATGTCAGGAGGTGATCCAGGTTTTTATCATGCTGGACGACTTGTTTGCCAATGTGGAGCTTTCTGCTGCGTCGGCTGAATAAGATGAGCGGGAGATTGGTGGGTTTCAAAAACCTGACAGGCCTGCTGAATGGAAATTTGGGGAACTAACGTTCTCCTCAGATCTGAGAGCGGAGCATCAGTTCCGCGATGGGGTTAAGTGCAGGGTGCTTTAGGGCGAGGCAATCCCCGGCTGACCTATTGGATATGCGAGGGGCCGAAGCGAGTTTGATGCAGCAGGGATTGCCTCGCCCGAATGTGTATTTGCCATTTTTGAAGGGGATTTTCTATGATTGATGATCCAGCGCAAGTAACAGTGGTGATGATGGGGGGATTCTGTGCGACATTACCCCTTCATGCGATGCTAAAGAAGCTTAGTCGTCTCGTTGACGCATCTGCGTATTTCTCTCAAACATCCACTCGCAGCAGAAATCCGTGATTATCAACGCAAGCGCAAAGCCGGCCTTGCGCAGCAAGCCCGCTTTTAACCGAGACTCGGCGGGGCTGCGACAGGCTCAGCCACCGGGCTTCGACAGGCTCAGCCACCGCCTTTTCGCTTTCTTGCTGATTCGCTCTCTCGCCACAGGAGGTGTTATGCCCGTCCGTGTTGCCATTGCCCAAATGGATCCCCAACTGGCGCAGAATGCGCTCAATCTGGAGCGTGTGCTGGCTCTGTTCCATGAAGCCGTCGAGCATGGCGCGCAGCTAGTAGTATTTCCCGAATGCGCCATCTCCGGCTACGGGTTTGCGGATTTGGAATCCGCCCGGGTTGTCGCCGAACCGCTTCCCGGGCCTACTACCGACGCGCTGAGCGCTGCGTGTGCGGCTACTGGAGCGTATACGGTGGTGGGCTTGCTGGAGCATGACAGCCCAGAGGTCTACAATGTTGCCGCACTTATCGGGCCTGAAGGGCTGGTGGGCGTGTATCGCAAAATCCACCTGCCCTATCTGGGTGTAGATCGCTTTGCTACGCCCGGCGACCGTCCTTTTGCGGTGTGGGATACCCCGCTGGGCCGTATCGGCATCGCTATCTGCTACGATTTACGCTTTCCCGAAGTATTGCGCGTGTTGGGTGTGCTAGGGGCAGACATCATCGCGCTGCCCACCAACTGGCCGGAGACCTCGGAGCTCATGCCCGATTATGTGACCCGGACCCGCGCGCTCGAAAATCGCGTGTACCTGTTGGCCTGCAATCGCGTAGGCGTGGAGAGCGGCTTCCGCTTCTTCGGGCGCAGCCAGATCGTCGGCACGAGCGGTAAGGTCTATGTGGAGACCGGTGATCAGCCCGAAATCGCCTATGCCGATATCGAGCCGGTACTGGCCCGTGAGAAGCGCATCATTATTCGGCCCGGTGAGATGGAATTGGACACAATCGGCGATCGGCGACCGGAGTTCTATGGGCCGTTGGTTGCGCCGCGATGCGCGTAGATACCAGGAACGTAATGATGGGCTAGGACTATGGCCCTGAGTGCTAGGTTGGTTGACAGTCTCCCAAGCCGTGCTATGATTTTTGTTAATAATGGTAGTTACGTGATTGAAGCGCCCTCAATAGTGGTATTTATGCAGCACTATTGAAGTTATACTTTTACGAACCCTTAGTGAGCGTACTTCAAATGGCGGAGTGCGTTGGTTCCCGTTGGGGAGAACTATCAGGCTCGCATTATCAAGGAGTATGTTGGACATATTGAATCGCCTCAACCGCGAAGACAGCGATCAGGTAGACCTCGGCTTTGTACCGCAGTTGCGCCGGGAATATCTGCATAATATTCTGTTGGGCGCGATGGTTGCGGCGGGGTTGTTGGGTATTTTTACGTTGGTCTCAGTTTTTACGCAGATTACACCGTTTCCGTTCCTCTCTCTGATCCCCTTTATCTGTATCTTCCTCGGTAGTTTTGCCGCGTTTCGCGTATTACAGCAGCGAGATTATCTCGATCTGGCTGTTTATCTCTTCATCATCGGGCTTCTTCTGGGGATGACCTTCTTGATGCGCTACGGTGTTGTGTATAGCCCGTTATTGCGGCAGGTGGCGCCTTTCATGTTGACTGTGGTCGCTGTGGTAGCCGGGATTTTGCTTGCGCTCGACCGCGCGCTGATTATCATGGGTATTAGTGTTGTGTGGACATTACTCTCTAGTCTGCTGATGAGCCGCACAGGCTTGTTGGGCATTACGTCTTATGATTGGATTGCCGTGCTGCTCTCTGGGTTCATCACCAGCATCACTTCTGTTACCTCCGGCAGCCTTTACTTGATGGCGAATTATTCCACCCAGAGCTATCTGGCTGCCCAACGCCGTGCTGACGAGTTCTTTGAGAACAAGGAGCAGCTGCGTAAGGCGTTAGCGAACCAGGACTGGCTCAATCAGAAGCTCAAAACCACTAACCGCGCGTTGGAGACCAGCAATGAGGTTGGGCGGCAGGCTACCTCCATCCTCAAGGCTGACGAATTGTTGACGCTGGTAGCGACGCTGATTCAGGAGAATTTTAATATTTACTTTGTGGGTATCTGGTTGCCCGATGAGGCGCAGCAAGATTTGATGTTGCGTGCCGGGGTGTTGCGGGATCAGTCTGCTGAAGCCTGGCGCGACTTGCGAATTCCGTTGGATGCTGCCAGTATTGTGGCTGATGTGTATCGGCGGGGAGGGCATCGCCGTGTATTGGATGTGCATCAAGAACCGGATTATTTGCCGCTGGAGCCGCTGGCGCGCACTCGCTCCGTGTTAGCGCTCCCGCTTCGCTTTGGCGACAAAACACTTGGGGTGCTGGATATTGAAAATATGGAAATTGGGGCCTTCGATGAGGATGCGCTGGGGGTGATGCAGGCGCTTGCCAACCAGATTTCTGTGGCGATGCGTAACGCGCAACTTTATGGGGCGGAACAGGCGCGCCGGCAGCTGTCCGAATCGCTGGAGAAGACCGGGCGTGTGCTTTCTGGTAGCCTGGATTTGCGTGAGGTGCCGCAGCGAATTTTGGAGCAACTGGGGGTGGTCGTTCCCTATACGCGCGGGGCAGTGTTATTACATGAAGCAGTAGCGTTGCGGAGTGTGGCTTTGCGCGGTTATCCCGACGAAATAGAGCGTGATGGATATACGGTTGCCATCCGTGAGGGGGATTTGTTCCAGCAAATTGTGGACAGCCGTGAACCATTGTTGATTGCCGACACTGTTGCTGATCCACGTTTTCAGCAGCTGCCAGACCTGGAGGTGCATCATTCTTACCTGGGTGCACCGTTGATCTCTAAAGATCGCGTGGTGGGTATTATTTCGCTTACGCGCCCAGGTGTGGGAGCATTCACGTCGGCAGATGCACAATTGGTGATGGCGTTTACCGGTCAGGCTGCCATTGCCCTGGAAAACGCGGGCCTGATGAACGAAATTCGTAATTTCAATGAACAGTTGGAGCAAATGGTTACTGAGCGCACGGAGGCGCTTAACCGCGCTTACAAAACGCTGGAGAAGATGGACAAGAACAAAACCGTGTTCATCGAGATTGCGGCGCATGAGCTACGGACACCGCTTACGGTCATTAAGGGGTACACGCAAGTGCTTAAAGGTACCGTAGGTGGAGAGCGCAATCCGGCGGCACAGGAGATGCTTAGCGGGATCCTTATCGGTACCGAGCGGTTGCACACGATTGTCAACAGTATGTTGGAGATCGCTAAAATTGATAACGCTGCGCTCAATATGGTGCGTGCGCCGCTCAAGCTGGATCGCCTTTTCGCGCGCTTGGCTGTGGATTTCGAGCGCTCATTGCAGGAGCGCAACATCAATTTGTTAGTGGATGATCTGTCGGCATTAGCGACATTGGACGGGGATGGGGTTTTGTTGCGGCGCGCCTTTAATGAGCTGCTAAGCAATGCCTTGAAGTATACCCCAGATGGGGGAAAGATTGTTGTGTCTGCCAAGGAAGTCTTAGAGGATGGTTACCCTCTGGTGCAAATCACTTTGCAAGATACCGGCATCGGTATTGATCCGGAATATCACGAGATTATTTTCGAGAAGTTTTTTCAGATTGGCGCGGTTGCTAGCCATTCATCTGGGCGTACTAAGTTTAAGGGTGGTGGTCCTGGTTTGGGGTTGGCGATTGCTAAAGGGATTATCGAAGCGCATGGTGGTAGTATTCGTGTGGAAAGCCCTGGCTGTAATGAGCAGGCTTGTCCCGGTAGTACGTTCTATGTGAAGTTGCCCGTGCGCGTATGATTTTTGCGCGGCAATCTTACCAGCAGCGCAATAGGGCCAATCAGCAAGAGCCAGAGTGTTGGTTGTAATCCCCATCGGCTGCTATCCCTAGCCCCAATGGAATCAAGTTTCCCAGAATGCTCCCCAGATTGTTGACCGCCACTGCCAGGCCGCTACGCCCCGGTTGGGTGGTATAAAGCCGGGCCTGGAGAATTGAATACCACCCGGCATTGCACAAGCCCAATAGCCCCGCGCAAATCATTTTCGGCCAAAACCCTGGTAGCAGCAGGAAGGCGGTATAGCACTAGTGACGTAGTGAGCTGCTCGCCTCAGTGGCGAGCTGGTCGTTAGCATAGCGCCAGGCCGCTGCTAACGGGAGTAAGGTGAGCGCGGCCAGTAGTCAGTGTAGACCGCTGTAGGGCCGTTCATGCTAGGGCTTCGCTTTTGCCCTTTTGTTGCAGAAATGCAGCCTAAAAACACTACTTTAGCAGTGCAATAGGGATTGTGAGGGGATAAGTTTTCTAAATCCGATAGTCTTGCTGTACATGCCTTGCCAAAAGTGCGGTTGATGGTAAAATGACCCTGTGCGCCCCTGTAGCTCAGTTGGATAGAGCATCGGCCTCCGAAGCCGGTGGCCCGCGTTCAAGTCGCGGCAGGGGTATGTAAACGGCCCGGCAATGTGCTGGGCCGTTTGCGTTTATTGTGGAGGGATTCTGTATGGCACATGAAAACCCACCTCATGGATTTTAGTCCGCTGTACCAAGATTTCTACCAGGAGAAAATATCATGCAACTAACTGATCGTAAAGCGTTTATCGTGTTTCCCGTGTTGATCTTGATTGGTGTGCTGATCGCTTGGGCGGGTGGTCAAGGCGGTGCTACAGTATTGGGTATGCCCGTATTTGCCGTGGCGGTTGGATTGATTTTTCTAATCCAGTGGCTGGTTTTCATCCCCGCCTATGGGTTTCAGACTGAAAAGTTCTTCGACCTGACAGGTAGCCTTACCTACATTTCTGTGACCACGTTCGCACTGATGCTGAGCACACATGTGGACAGTCGGGCCATTCTCCTGGCAGCGTTGGTCATCATCTGGGCGCTTCGTTTGGGGACGTTCCTGTTCCGGCGCATTCAAAAAGCGGGCAAGGACGACCGTTTCGACGCCCTCAAACCTTCTTTCATCCGTTTCCTGGTCGTGTGGACGACCCAGGGGTTGTGGGTCACGCTCACTGCCGCTGCCGCGTTGGTTGCAATCACGACTACTACCCGCAAGGCATTGGATCTGTTCGCCCTGATGGGGTTGCTGATGTGGGTGTGTGGCTTCGTCATTGAAGTACTTGCCGATGTGCAAAAAAGCCGTTTTAGCGCCAATCCAGACAATAAAGGCAAGTTTATTCAGACTGGTTTGTGGTCGCGTTCTCGCCATCCCAATTATTTTGGCGAGATCTTGCTCTGGGTAGGCGTAGCGGTAATCGCTTTTCCCGTTCTGCAAGGTTGGCAGTGGGTCTCTCTGATTTCGCCTGTTTTTGTCACCATTCTGCTTACGCGTGTCAGCGGCGTGCCGCTGCTTGAGGAAAAGGCAGATAAAAAATGGGGTGGGCAGGCAGATTACGAGACTTATAAAAAGAGTACGCCGGTTTTGATTCCCCGTTTGTGATTTTAGGTTGTTGGAACCCTCAACCCTAGTTTGAGAGTTTGGGTTGCCCGTGTTTCAGTGCATTTCTAAGCATCGCAGGGTGGGTTGGCCGGGTGCGCTCTTGCGCGGCCGGCCAAATAAGTGAGCATGCCGCTAAGCAGCAGCCCACCTATAATCAGCATGAAGGGGTAGCGTCGGTCGAGTGCCGAGAGTTGTCCGGCAATCCAACCGAAAGGTGAGGTGCAGAGAATCACTGCGAGGTTGAGCAAGGCCATGATACGCGCCCGCTCGGTGGCATTGACTGTGGTGACAGTGAGTGTGTCAAACAGAGTGAAGGCCGCAGGCACGGAGAAGCCTTCCAGTGCCGTTGCCAGGAACAAAATGCGATAGTTGCCCGGTGGTGTGGAAATCAGGATGATGTAACTAACCACCAGCCCCAACAGCCCGTAAATCATGGGTTTGTGTACGTGCGTAGAGCGCACTCGGGGCATGATGAAGAAGAAAAAGATTAGCATCATGATAGAGCGCACAAAAGGATAGATGGCGATGTAGGTGGCGGAAATTTGTAGTTCTTCGACTACTAGAATTGACCAAAATGTACCGCTAATCGTGCTGACGATACTGAGTAGGATCATTAATCCGGCTGTGTAGAGGGTGGCCGGAGAGTGCCGGATAATCCGCAGTACGCTGCCAGAACCTTGCAGAATACTGAAGAGGGGCAACTTGTGCGTTTCTTGCATTCGCACCCGCCCTTGCTGAGTTTCGGTTGCCAGCGCGTTGAGGGTGATGAATTTGGCCGTCATCATCACAAAGGCGAGGAGATAAAGGGCGCGCACTGTAGGTACCAGCCCAAATCGTCCTACGAATAGCCCGGTTGCCGGCGCAACAAAGGCTGATAGTAGTCCGGCGATGTAAATCCATGAGTAGATGTCTACCAGTAAGTGGGGTTCGGTGTCTTCCACTAACAGGCAGTTCCACGAGTTTTGGGTGACACGCCAAACAGCATTGACGATAGCGGCGACCAGGAAGTAGGTGTAGTTCTGCGCTACGGCCCAGATCAAGGTCGGTACGCTCCACGAAATGATGTCGAAGATGAGTGTAGTGCGCTTACGCCCCAACTTATCGGTGATGGCACCGCTCAGAAGCGTCCAGAACACCTGGAAGAGCATTCCTACGCTGGCAATCAAACCAATTTGCGCGTCATTCATCCCGAAGGCAAGCATATAGATGGAAGCGTAGGGTGCGTAAAGGTTGAAGGGGATACCCCACAACGGCTCGGTGAGCACGCAGCCGCGTGCATTCCCGCGTAGGTGGCGCAGTGTCAGGAGTAACGGGTGGTTTTTCACAGTTATCGGTTGCCTTGATGCAGTTTAATCGCGAGTATCAAGTGACAAGCCGAAACCGCCCAGCCAGAGGTGTTGCCCAGGTCGTAGGGGAACCCAAACCCCTGGGGGCAGGAGCGCACCGTTGATGCGTGTTTTGTTGGTACTGCCCAGGTCTGCTACTTCAATGAACCCGCCGTGGTAACGTAATGCGGCATGGCGACGTGAGACAAGCGTGGCGGTATCGCCTTCGGCACTCAAGTCTACATCTGGTTTAAATCCTAGTCGTGGATCGGAGCGTCCAATGATGAGTTCTTCTCTTTCGGATAGTTCGAAAACATGACCGGTGGGTGTCGCGTAGAGGATGTAGTGTTTGCCGGGGATAGTCCAACTGGATGGTGCGGGTTCATAAGCCAGCTCGCACAGTCCCAGAGCTAAGATGTCGCCCCTTTCCAGCCGGTAGGCGTTCCGCGCGAGCAGGCGCTGTCCGTTGAGTGACGTACCTGCCGTACTTCCAAAGTCTTCTATAATATGCATATCATCTTGCCCTGTAATGCTCGCGTGAACAAGTGCCACACTACGGTGCTCCCGGTCGTCATAAGAAAGGTCTATGTCGGGAAAAATTCTTCCGAAAGGATCAAGGCTGCCGAGAGTGAGACGTCCAGTGTGGGGAACTGCAACGCGATGTCCCGTTTTGTGAACGTGTAACATCCAGGCAGTTGTTGGCTTAGGGAGTTCTTCTTGGAGCATAGATTCTGCCAGAGTCTCGCCCGGTGAGGGTTGAGCTATCGTTTCGGCGATAAAAGCTTGCATGGCGCGGGCATCCATCACCATTGTCGGGGCTTCATGCAAATCAGGGGGGAGTTCCACGCGCGCTGAGGTTGTGGATTTCGCGGGGGGGGGGCTGGGTTTCATTCGGGATAATATCCCCTGTTTGCGCTTGGTGGGGGTAGCTGCGAGGCGCTGACAATAGGCTTGCAATTGTCGCATCATTGTCTCAGTGGCGGTGCCCGCAGCAAGGGCTTCGCGCAATACCCGTTTAGCACCCGGAGAAAGTAGGGCACGTTGAATGCATGCTTCGATTTGTTCCGGGGAACAATCTCGACAATCTAGTTCGCTTACTTGTGAAGCCATCTCGTAACCCCTAATAAGACCCCGTGAGTTGTTTCTTTAAGAATCTATCCGAAATTCGCAATGGCGGTGGTTGAGACTGTTAAAATCAACGCTAGGTCTTAGCAGACTTGCCCACTAGATACTAACTAAATTTTACCCTACTTTCAACAACAAGCAACCGGGTATATGAGGCCAACGGTTGCCCTGGCGACTTTTTCAATTTGCTTAACTTTGGCTCTGGGTTACAATGGGGTGTGGAGGCGAACAATGCGGTCTCGTGTTTGGTGGCGGGGCCTGGCGGCTTTGCTGGTGTTGTGGATGCTGGTCCCCCCGGTACACGCACAGCAGGGCGGCGATCCCGTGCAACAATTGATGGCAGCTATGCCCACCCGGATGAAGGTGGGCCAATTGCTGTTGGTTTCTTTCCCCGACGTGGATGTGGGCGCAGAATCTGAAATTGCCGCGTTGATCCGCGACTATGCCCTGGGTGGGGTGCTTCTCTCGCCCCGCAACGGCAATTTTGGGGCGGAAGGCGTCGCTGATCCGGCGGAACTGATTGTCACGGTTAATCAATTGCAACAGGCGGCTTGGACAGCTTCGCAGCAATGGCTTTCAAGCCCCTTAGAAGATGACTTAGCACCTTCTCCGCTATTGCACGTTCCTTTGTTTGTTGCAGTGGAGGCGGAAGTCTCTGGATTGCCTATCACGGCTTTGATTGCTGGAACCACTCCACAACCCACACCCCTTTCCTTGGGAGCTACTTGGAGCGTACCCCTCTCTGAATCTGCCGGGCAGGCTGTTGGCCGTGAACTAGCAGCTTTAGGGGTCAATCTCTTCTTAGGCCCAGACCTGGACGTGTTACATCGCCCTAATCCCGGCAATGCCGCTGACTTGGGGATACGTTCCTTCGGCGGGGATCCCTTCTGGGTAGGCGAACTGGGTCAGGCATATATTCAGGGCTTGCATCAGGGAAGCCATGGCCGTCTGGCTGTGGTGCCGCGGCATTTTCCTGGCTTGGGCAGTGCCGATCGGCTCTTGCAAGAAGAAATCCCTACCATCCAAAAACCCCTGGGGCAGCTCAAGCAAATCGAATTAGCGCCCTTCTATGCGGTTGCCTCCGATGATCCAAGATTGGAAACGATAGCTGACGGGTTTTTAGTGACACACATTCGTTATCGGGGTTTTCAGGATAATCTTCGCGCTGCAACCCGTCCCATCAGTTTAGATGCCGCTGCGTTGCAGTTGGCGTTAGCTGATGTGCGCCCTTGGCGAGATGCTGGCGGGGTGTTGATTTCGGACAATCTGGGGTTAGCTTCGGTGCATCGGCTCTATGATCCGCGCGGTAGCTCGTTTAGTGGACGGCGCGTGGTGCAGGATGCGCTTACAGCAGGGAACGACTTGCTGATATTGGATAACTTTGCTACCGATAATGCGGATTGGGATGCGCATTTTGCCAATATCCGCGATGTGTTGGAGTATCTTGTATTACGTTATGAGGATGATCCTAGCTTTCAGGAGCAGGTAGATACTGCTCTGGTGCGAATTTTGAGCCTCAAATTGCGTCTCTATCCTAATCTGACCCTCAATCAGGTGTTGGTTGAGGCCGATGTTGCGTTAACTGAGTTAGGTTTGGCGCGTGGGTTGACCGCGCAAGTTGCGACCCGGGCGATTACGCGGCTGGCGCCTTTTTCTGATGATTTGCTGCCGACTGCGCCCCAGGCTGGAGAGCGGATTGTGGTATTCACACAAGAGCATCCTGTTACCTTGGTAGCAGGTGCGGTAACGATGGAGGCCCTCTCGAAGGAGGCTGTTTCACAGGCGATGCTGCGTTTGTATGGGCCAGAAGGCACCGGTCAAATTCGTCAGGGATCAATTCAAGTATTCACGTTTGAAGACCTCGCGTCTGCGCTGGCAGCTGAGCCGCCGTTTGCGCCTGATTCTCCGGCAATTCCCGTACTCGTAGCGTTAGAACAAGCACGCTGGATTGTGTTTGCAACGACGGGTTTGGATACCCGCGATCCAGTTTCCGGGGCGCTCAAAAACTTTTTGGCGCAGCGTACCGGCCTGGCAAGTGGGCAAATTGTTGTGTTGGCCTTTGGCACACCTTACGACCTTGATAGTACTGAGATTAGTAAGGTGGATGTTTACTACGCGCTCTATAGTCCACGCAATGCTTTTGTCGAAGTAGCCGTGCGTGCGCTATTCCGAGATATAGTTGCAAGTGGTGCGTCGCCGGTCAATATTCCGGCCATCAACTATGATCTCATTGTTCAGACCACGCCTGATTCCAATCAGATCATTACCCTTAGCCTGGTAGATATTGAGGGCAATCCTTTGGACGCTGACCATATTCGTAAGGACGATGTGGTTTACTTGCGTACCGGCGTTATCCTCGATCGTAACGGCTATCCCGTGCCAGATGGCACCCCTGCACAGTTCATCCTTTCGTATTTACAGGAAGGTATTGAGCAGCGTATTGCGGCGGAGGTGCGCGAGGGTGTGGCAATGACATCGGTGACGCTGGATCGAGTGGGGCAGTTGGATTTTACCGTGCTGGCTGAGCCTGCCTTGGCTTCGTTTCACATACAGTTGACCGTCCGCGAGGATCAGTCTGGGCCATTGGTTACTATCATGCCTACTGCGACGCCTACGCCACCCGTTCCAGTACCTACACCCGACCCAGAGCCACCCCCTAAGGAGCAGATGTTGCCGGAGCCGTTACACTTGCCTGCCCCACAACGGGTGGCGTTATGGGTTTGGGGAGGGTGTGGCGTGTTGCTCTGTGTGTTGGGCGGTGGATTTTGGGCGCACAAGCGGGCTTGCAATCCAGTGTCGGCTGTGAGATTGGGGTTGTGGTGCGGTATTGCTGGAAGCTGTGGTTACGCGTTATTGATGCTGCTGATACGCCAGGCAGGCGCAGGGGCTTACTATCAGCTGGCAACCCATGAGCATTGGGCGGGCGGCATTGCGCTGCTGGCTGGCGCTTTGATGCTGATAGCAGTTTTTTTGTTTGTTACGCCGTTGCGTTTAGGGCGTCAACAATAGTGCCACCGTCAATAGTGCGAGTAGCGTAAGTACCAACGGTAGGTTGGTGTGCAAGGCTTTACGCCATACGCGGGACCGCGATTCAAGGATTTCAATGTTATCTGAAAGTTGCGTGTGTTGCAACAGCTTCTTGAAACTCGCTACTGTTTGCGGACGTTCTTTAGGATGCAAGGCTAGTGCCTGAAGAATGGCTCGCTCGACATGGGGTGAGATGGCGGGATTGAGCGTGCGGGGGGTAATCAGGGCGTCTGTGTTGAGAAAGCGCTCGCGAGCGGTTGCTGGCGGGCGTCCAGTCAATAGGTTGTAGAGCGTTGCCCCGAGTGCGTATATGTCGCTTTGGGTGTCTGTATGTGCGTCATCCCCACCGTATTGCTCCAGTGGCGTGTAGGCCGCCGTTCCACGGCCCTGAATGACCGTGACTGTGCGAGATTCGTCGCCTGTTAGGATTTTTACCAGCCCGAAATCTACTAGTTTGATAAG
The DNA here is from genome assembly GCA_964504195.1 of uncultured Anaerolineales bacterium. Taxonomy (GTDB): domain Bacteria; phylum Chloroflexota; class Anaerolineae; order B4-G1; family SLSP01; genus CAZDDI01. The sequence goes on along the minus strand of CAZDDI010000061.1, from coordinate 12,356 downwards.
TCCCGAAGGGGTGAGTTTGATGTTGGAGGGCTTCAGGTCACGGTGTAGGATGGACGGCTCCTGTGCGTGCAGGTAAGCGAGTGCTTCGCATAGCTGTTCGCTCCAGACCAAGACCTGTGGTTCGGGCAGGAATTCACGTTGAGCGCGGGCCTCGTTGACTAGTTCGCGTAGGTCGTGACCGGGGACGAAGTCCATCACTAGATATTCACGTGCATTGGCAGTGAAGTAATCGGATACTTTTGGTAGATTAGGGTGATCCAATCGCGCCAATACTTCAGCCTCACGCCGAAACTGTTCCTGAATTTGCATCACTATCTCCGGCGCACTTTCCGGATCGGGTGCAACTTCTTTAAGGGCGCAAATTCGCCCCGGTAGCAGGATATCTTCGGCGCGGTAGACCGCGCCCATGCCGCCCTGGCCTATGGGTCCGGCTATTTTATAGCGTCCTTGTAGGACGGTCTGTGGTTCCAACAATCTCACCATAGGTATTATCATAAACCGGTGGCTGAGTTTGTCAAGGTTGGTGGGAGGTGATATGGGCGAACAAGTTCCATTGTTGATTGTGTATGAAGGAGCTGGTACCGGTGCGCGTTACATGCTGGATCAGGAACGTGTCACGTTGGGCCGTGCGGCGGATTGTGAAGTGGTGTTATTGGAGCGGCAGATATCACGTTATCATGCTCGTGTTGAGCGTGATGCACAAGGCTATTTGCTACGTGATTTGGGTAGTAAAAATGGCACGTGCGTCAATGGTGAGCCGGTACACGAGCAATCTTATCGGTTGCGTGATGGTGATGAGATCACCATTGCCGGGGTGGTGTGTTTAGGATTTATCGCTGGTGATGCCACGTTGCCGTTGGAGCCAACGGCGTTCCCATTGCTGGGTATCGAATTGGATGAAAAGTCGCGCAGTGTACGGCTGGGCCGGCGTGAATTGGAGCCGCCCCTCTCGCCCGCGCAGTTTGTATTACTTAGTTATTTGATGGAATTGAACGGCAACGTGGCGACGCGCGAAGCGATGGTGCAACGCGTCTGGCCTGATGCCGTTGGCGGGGTAACAGATCAGGCACTGGATGCGTTAGTACATCGTTTGCGCGAGCGGTTGGTTGAATTGGATCCTGATCACAACTATGTAGTAACCGTGCGGGGACACGGCTTTCGTTTCGAGTCACGGCGGTGAAATGCTGCTTTTTTACTATGATTTCGCGTAGTCATAGGGGTTGGGGTAAGGATGCAGAAAAGAGTTGTTTTTTACTTTTAATTAGCAATTGGCTATGCGAAATATGGACTTGCCTCTTGTTGAAAAACCGCTACAATAGCCCCTTGTGAACACTATATTGTCTGCTAGGGTGGGGGATTCCCCGCAAAAGCCAGTTAGCTCGTGCCGCTTTTGCTCAATATTGATACTATTATTCCTCACGTTGGCCTTCAGCGTTAGCCTTGCCAACCCACTGTTTGAATCCACCGATGAACTCCGTCATTATCGCTATGTACGCCATCTCGTAACCCAGCGCAGTCTGCCGGTGCAAGGAGCAGAGACTGTGCGCTCGCAGAGCCATCATCCACCGTTGTATTATGCTCTGAGCGCACTGGTTAGTAGCTCTGTTATCTCTCCACACACGCAAGATTACGAACATCCTATTAACCCATTTTGGGGATATCGTAATTGGGATGTAGGGGTGGATAACAAACTTCAGTATTGGCATACTCCAGCTGAAAATTTTCCTTTTCAGGATGGTTTCCTCGCAGCTATGTTACCGCGCTGGGTTAATGTGTTGCTCGGTGCATTGACCGTCTTTTTGACCTACCAACTAACGCTGCGTATATGGAGTGATTCTTATTTGGCCTGGAGTGCGGCCCTGTTAGTGGCGCTCAATCCGCAGTTCATCTACCTCAGTGGGGCGATGAACAACGACATTATCGCTGCTGCTGCTGGAACCGGTGTCCTGCTATTGTGTGTCGTGCTGTTACAAAGCGCCCCAAATTTCAGTACCTTGATAGCGTTGGGTGTGGTTTACGGTCTTGCGCTGCTCAGCAAGCTGCATCTGGTAGCTCTCGGGCTGATCATTGCCCCGTCCGTGTATCTTTCAATCGCACGCAATCTGGTTGAGCCAACCTTCAAGAAACTTATACGTTTTTGGCTCTTGGCAATGGCAATCATTGCTAGTTTAACGCTTCTCCTGGCGGGGTGGTGGTTCTGGCGCAATTGGCAACTATATGGCGACCCTACCGGCCTCAACATGGTCAATGCTCTGTGGAGCGGCCGTCCGGCACAGGGTAATGCCTGGGCACTTTGGCAAGGGTTGCCCTATCTATGGGCTACTCTGTGGGGGCGCTTCGGCTATGGGCAAATCCCCTTGCCTTCGTGGATATACATGAGTTTGCTGATAATCTGCATTCTTTCACTACTAGGGTACCTATTGCCCCGGCGCGGGCCACGCCCTATGGCGCTGGCGCTCTTGTTTACGGCCATCGTTATTTTCACGGTTATTGTTGCTTACTATATCTTGATCCAACCTGCCGGACCGATGGGCCGGTTTCTCTTTCCAGTGCTACCGGCTTTTGCCGTTATATTGGTTGGCGGATTGCAGCGGAGTGTACAAAATAGCCGTTGGGTAGGGGGATTTTGGACACTCTTGATGTTCCCGCTGATGCTGATTAGCTTGTGGGGCTACTTATGGCCAGCGGTCAGCTATCCGCCGCGCGTCACTGAGCCATTTCCGGGTCAACCAGTGCATCTCCAGTTTGGAGATACAGCTCGCGTACTCGCGGTAGACATACAGCCCGCTACAGTGCAGCCCGGCGAACCGATCTTCGTAACCGTGGTCTGGGAGCCGCTGCAATGGACGCCAATCCCCTACACGGTCTTCATTCATCTCGTAGATGAAAACGGAGCTTTGATATCTCAGCGTGATACTTGGCCTGGCCTGGGACGTGCTCCTACGACTTTTTGGAAGGGGAATTGGCCCTTTATGGATGTTTATCGTGTAGATTTACCAACTGCGGCCTACGCACCGGCGCATATCACCACATACCTGGGACTATATGAAACGACTGCTGGGCGACTCCCCGCCCTCAGTGGCAATGGCTCGCTATTAGGCGATAGTGTTGTCGTAGGCAAGGTGAATCTTACGCCACGGTCAGGGCCTTGGCCGAACAACCTATATGCAAATTTCGGCAATGAAATCGCTCTGGTGGGCTATGTATTGGAGCCACGTCAGGTATGTGCTGGAGAAACCTTCACATTGACGCTCTATTGGCAACCACAACCGTCGCTTGCTCACGATTATCTTGTATTCGCACAGGCGATAGGGGATGATGTCCAGGTCTGGGGCAGTCATGATGGCTCCGGGCCAGGCTGGCACACGGGCGCTCTTGTAACCGACGTGCGCCACATTACACTAAGCCCAGATACACCTGCTGGCTCTTATCCCGTGCAAGTGGGACTCTTTCACGCTGCAACCGGTCGTTTGCCGGTCATTGCGCCAGCAGGTTGGTATCATCTGGACGAGCGGGTGTTGTTAGGCCCGATTAAGGTGCAAGAATGAAACATCGTATTGTGATGCTTTTACTTGTGGTCTGTTTGGGGCTTCTGCTGGCATGGCCCTTGCTCGCGCGTCCGGGCCTACCTCGCGCTACCGACGCCGAGTTGCACATCTACCGTACTGCCGAAATGGGGTATAGCCTACGCGCAGGAGAGTTTTATCCGCGCTGGGCTCCAGATTATTACTATGGCTATGGTTATCCTATTTTTAACTACTACGCACCTTTTACTTACCATCTAGGAAGTTGGCTTACTTTGTTACAACCTGAACGCGCTGTAGCGGGCACCAAAGGAGTACTGCTACTGGCGTACATTCTGGGGGGGGTAGGGGCGTATTTATTAGGCAAGGAATATGGTGGCGCACGGGGGGGCTTCCTCTCTGCGACAGTGTTTTTGTGCAGTCCTTACATTCTGTTAATCAACTCCCACATACGCGGCGATGTCCCTGAAGTCTTTGCTGTGGCATTGCTCCCGCTCACGTTGTGGTTCTGGGAGCGCCTCTGGCGTGGTGGCGGACGTTGGATATTGCTGGGCGCGGTACTTTCTGCGTGTATAGTGTTTTGTAGCCACAATCTTACGGCCTTGACAATGTTGGGGCTGTTAATAGGGCTGGGGTTGTGGCACTGGTTAATTTTAGGGCAAAAGCAACAATTTAAGTGGGGGGTACTCGCTGGACTGCTCCTGGCCGCGCTCACGGCTTTCTTTTGGTTACCATTTCTTCTTGAACGTGGTTATGTCAAACTGGATGTCATTGGCAGTGCGCACTATGATTTCCGTAACCATTTTGTGCCGCTTCGCACGCTGCTGGCGTTGCTACCACCGCTGGATTGGGGGGCAACAACGCCACAATTACCCAACACGGTCGGCCCACTGGGCCTCATCGTAGCACTGGCTGGTGGGGGGCTACTCTGGCATGCACCGGAGCAACGCCGACGTAGTTTTTTCTATGTCCTAAGTACCATCCTATTGTTTTTTCTTATCACGCCTTACAGCGCGTCCATCTGGGAACATGCTCCAGGCCTAGCCTACTTTCAATTCCCCTGGCGTTTCTTAGGGCCGTTAGCTGCTGTGATAGCACCACTGGCCGCCGGACTGGAGAGACTGCGCACGCGCTGGATAGTCTGGGGCGCAACCGGCTTATTATTGTTTGCCGCGCTGCCAGGTTTGTACCCGCCCCTCTGGGAAGCAGAATTCGGCGATGTCAGTCCTACTGGCATGATTGCTTTTGAGTTGGAAGGATGGGCACGAGGTACGACTTCAACCGATGATTTTCTTCCCACCACTGTGACGGTAATCCCTGCCCCGGCGCAACCATTGTTGCAATCCTATTGGCGGCAACAGCTATGGGGCTCGCCGCTCGCCCGCATCTATGGGGTACCAGCGGACGCAACCGCGCAGCTGCTAGAACAAGGCCCGACGCTTAATCGTTACTTTGTTGAGACGCCTGAAGCCTTTATCTTGCGCTTTTATCTCTTCGATTTCCCGGGTTGGCAGGCGTATCTTGATGGTATCCCTGTACCTATTGAATTAGCGCACCCGGAGGGCTGGATTACTGTCCCGATCCCTGCCGGTTCTCATGAAGTGCTAGTCCGCTTTGAGGATACTCCACCGCGACAAGTGGGTTGGTTAATTGCAGCATTGGGGGTGGGGGGGCTGTTACTGACACTGTGGTTCTATCGTCCCCCGCTGCAGCCTCAAACCTATCTTGAAGAAGCTATTGCACCGCGCGCAGTTTACACGGCATTGGCGCTATTGCTGGCATTTGCCAGTTTCAAAGTGGGGATTGCGGATCATACACGCTGGTTTCACTATCGCTCAGCGCCAGGTGAGGCACGCCCTGCGCACTATCCGCTACACGCCGATTTTGGCGGCGAGATCGCATTGTTGGGCTTTGATCTGGTGCCACAGACAGCCCACCCAGGTGAGACAGTCGAAGTAACGCTGTACTGGGCTGCCCAAGTGCCCCCAGCACAGAATTACCAGGTTTTTGTGCATCTAGTGCGTCCCGAAGGGCAAGTGTGGGCACAATCCGATCACTTGAACCCGGGGGGCTTCCCGACAATGCGCTGGCCGTTGGATCAGTATGTGTGGGATCAGCATCGGCTCGTATTGCCGCCAGAACTACCGCCAGGAGAGTACGAGATCTCTGTGGGCTTGTACTTGCTGCATACAAGAGAACGTCTGCCGGTACGGGCGGCGGATAGTGGCGCACGCCAGGACAATATCATTTTATCGCGTCCATTGCGCGTGCGGTAAGAGGTAAACAAAAGGGGATAGCCAAAGCTATCCCCACTTTTGTCTGGATTCTTCACATATAGACCACAAACGGCAACCACAATTTTACAAAACGGTGGTTGACAACTTGGCAGCAGTACGCGCAGGAAAAATTAATCGCTTAACGTGCGACGATAGATGTCTTCCATCTCATCATCGTAGTCAAAACGTTGTTTGGCACGCATCTTTTCGCCATGCGTTTTCTTGCGAGTATTCACTTTTTGTGCCTGGCGGTAAGCCATCTCCATCGCTGAAAGCAGCGGTTCTTCAGAGACTTCTTCTTCTACCTCCGGTTCGTCGCCCAAATCCATGGTAAAATCAATCTGGCGTTTGCGGCGATCCAGGCGCAGAATACGTACTTCCAGGACTTCGTTTTCCTTGACGACTTCGGACGGCTCGCGCACATAGCGCCCCATAGCGCTTACGTGGAGCAACCCCAACCGCTCTGCGCCGACGTCTATAAACGCACCGTACCGCTCCAGTCGCTTGACCGTACCGGTGACGATTTGCCCTTCGTTGAGCTCGTCCCAGTCCACCGCCGGCGGTTCCACCATCGTCAAACCGATGCGCCCTTGATCTGCGTCTACGTTTGTGACCCAGACCATGACCTTGTCGCCAACTTTGACTTTGTCGGTGACTTTATTGACCCGCTTGGGCGCTAGGCGCGAAATGTGAACCAGCCCCTCACGTTCCAGTCCAAGGTTCACAAAAGCTCCATATAATTCTGTGCGGGTCACAATCCCTTCCAGACACATTTTTGGGCGTAGGTCATTCATGCTTGTCGCTTGCGTCATCTCTTCCGACATCCGTATTAACTCCCTTAAATCTAATTACAAGCACTATTATAACGCACCCGGCGATGATGTCAAACGGGTTTTCAGCCGCGCTCGAACTCCCGCCATTCACGGCGCAGACGGCGATCTTCATCACGTTTGGCGATGGTTTCACGCTTGTCGTGCTGGTGCTTTCCGCGTGCCAACCCCATCTCGAGCTTAGCGCGCTTACCCTTGAGGTACAAGCGCAACGGGATCAGCGTATAGCCAGGCTGTTGCACAATACTGCTTAACCGGTTGATCTCTCGCCGGTGCATAAGTAGCTTCCGCGTGCGCTTGGGATCGTGTGTCCACTGCCCGGCTTCTTCATAGGGAGCAATGTGAACATTAATCAGCCATAGCTCGCCCTCACGCAGCAGAATGTAGCCCTCTTTAAGGCTCACCTGCGCGGTCCGCACTGACTTGATTTCTGTACCAGTTAGCACCAACCCCACTTCGAAGGTTTCTTCGATGAAGTATTCGTACTGTGCCTTACGATTGGTAGCAACGGTTTTGATTTCGCTCACGTTAATCCTCTGACAGTAAGTAATCAATAGCCTGCTGAAGCTGGGGATCTTCTTCCGCAGGGGTATCGGAAGGGAATTCTACCTCGATGTCGGGGGTAAGCCCTGCACCGTGAATAGTGTTATCGTTGGGCGTATACCAGCGCGCAATGGTTACACGGAATTGTGAGCCATTGGTCAAGTTGTAGGGCATTTGCACTGAGCCTTTACCAAACGTAAGTTCGCCCATTAGTGGGGCACGCTCACGATCCTGGATTGCACCGGCTACAATTTCTGACGCGCTCGCGCTTCCGCCATTCACTAAGACCACCAGCGAGATCTGTTCGGCCATATCACCATTGTAAGATGAAAAACGCCGCACGCCGCCGCTGCTGTCCCGCTCAATCAGTACCAGCCCCTCTTCAAGAAACAAATCGGCGACGGCGATGGCCTCATTGAGATAGCCGCCGGGATTGTCGCGCAGGTCGAAGATAAGCCCGGATGGGTTTTGGGCCAGGAGCTCGGTTAGCGCATTTTGCACACGGTTGCTGGCTGTAGCATCGAACTCAGTGAGGCGGATGTAAGCGATGCCTTCATCCAGCATTTCATATTCCACCACTGGAATCTCGATGCGCGCGCGGGTAATTACAAAGGTCAGTGGGTCTACTTCACCTTGCCGCCCGATTTCTAGTGTTACCTGTGTATCACGTGGGCCACGAATCAAGGTCAACATCTCATACAGACCCTTACCCAACAGCTCTTCTCCATCCACTGTAAGTATAATATCCCCCGCGAGGACGCCAACAGCTTCTGCCGGTTGCCCTGGCATAGGGCGCGAAACTTCCAGGTACCCATCCGGTCGCATCTGTACCCAGGCCCCAATCCCTTCGAACTGCCCGGTAGCATCTTCGGCAAGGATGCGGGCGGTGTTTGGCTCGATGAAAGCGGTGTTGGGATCGTCAAGGGTAAGGAGGAGGCCACGGATTGCACCATAAGTGAGTGTTTCGCTATCCGGTATTTCACCATAGAATTGTGCATCTAGCAATGTGAGTATCTCGTTCAGCAACGCATAATCAAGCAGTTCGTCGCTGGCGGGCGGTGATGTGGTCGGAGCGCCTGGGGCGAGAGGGGTAGTAGCTACCGGCGGCGTAGTAATCGTACTTGGTAATGGGTTGGGTTGGGTCACCCGCGCCACGGCAAAGCCAGCGCCAAACATTGCGCCTGCCAGCATAAAAAGCACAAACACTATTAACAATCCTACTATGACTTTACGCATGGTCTTCTCCTAATTGTGAATTGCAAGCTGAGTAGTTACAATTTGACATCAAAAATTCTCTTTCAGGTATTCGATAGCCCGCTGGAGTTGTGGGTCTTCACCGGGAAGGGCATCGGCAGGGTGGGGGACCTCGATGTTCGGTGTAATTCCATCACCATGGATAGACTGTTCATTGGGCGTGAACCAGCGCGCGGTGGTGACGCGCAATTGCGACCCATCCCTGAAGTCATGGGGTTGTTGGACTGACCCTTTGCCGAAAGTCTGCTCCCCGATGAGCACGGCGCGACCACGGTCTTGTAGTGCTCCGGCGACTAGCTCTGAGGCGCTGGCGCTGGCATTGTTGACCAATACGACCAGCGGAATGTACTCACCGGCTTCCCCATCTGTAGAGCGCCAGATTTGCTCCCGACCGGCGCTATCACGCTGAATTAGCACAATCCCCTTATCCAGAAACAGGTCGGCCACACCAAAAGCTTCGTGCAGGTAGCCGCCCGGATTATCACGCAGATCCAGTATGAGGCCGGCCGGCATTTCGTTCAGCAAGCTTTCCAGCGCGGCTTTCATGCGGGTCGTTGCGGTAGCATCGAACTCGGTGAGGCGCAGGTAAGCGATGTCACCCTCAAGTAATTCGTATTCCACGATGGGCATTTCGATGCGGGCGCGAGTGATGGTAAACACCAAGGGATCCACTAGGCCTTCTCCCTGTCGTAGGATTTCCAATCTTACCTGTGTGTCGCGTGGCCCGCGCACGAGATTGATTGCATCGTACAATCCTAGTCCTGTCAGATCTGTGCCATCAGCAGAGATAATGAGATCGCCGGAAAGCAGCCCGGCTTGTGCTGCTGGCTGATTGGGGAAGACGCGGATGATTTCCAAATAGCCATTTTCATGTTGCTCCACAGTAACGCCAATGCCCTCGAATTGCCCGGTGGCATCCTCACGCATAATGCGCGCCACCTTCGGTTCAAGGAATGCCGTATAGGGATCATCGAGTGTCAGCAACAGGCCACTAATTGCGCCATAAGTAAGCGTGCTCTCGTCAGGAATCTCGCCGTAATATTTGTTATTGAGCAGCGTTAAGACTTGGTTTAGCAGCTCGTAATCAAGCAAATCACTACGCGGCGCACTCTGACGTGTGGCGAAGTGCCCAATCAATACCCCACCACTAAACGCGCCGGTCAGCAGTAGCCCAGCAATTATCACTATCAACAATCCCAAGACTATTTTACGCATGTGAATCTCCTGGTTCGGTATGCAATGAAAAGGTAGATTTATTGCCCTTTATTCATTCCCCTGTAAGTAAATACACGCAGCCTCAATCATTTCATCTACCCATGGCGGATAGCTGTTATGTGTGGGTAACAGTGCATCCGGTGTCAATGCGGGTACAAGCCCCGCTCCCTCTAAGGGGTGTTCTTGTGCAGTTAACCATACAGCAGAGGTAATGTGCAGGGTGCTTCCGTCACGCAGCGGATAGAGGGACTGGATCGAACCCTTGCCATAAGTGGGTGCGCCAAGTAGAGGCGCACGGCCTTGCTCCGCCAGCGCCGCCGCAACGATTTCGGCAGCACTGGCCGTTTGGGCATTGACTAACACTACCAGTGCTTCCTGATACTGCGCCTGTCCGGTAGAGTAGGTTACTTGTTCTGCATCACGGGTAGCAGTGCGGTAGATGACAGTGCCTTCGCCCAAAAACAGCCCCAACAGGCGGGGCAAGGAGGCCAGCACGCCGCCCCCGTTATTTCGTAGATCGAGGATAAGGCGTGTCACGCCGTGCGTGCGCAAATCGCTCAGCGCAATGGATACTTCCTGTGCTGTTTGATCCGTGACAGTCTCAATGCGCAGGTAAGCGATGGCTGCCTCAGGGCGTATGATACGCCAGTGAATGGAGGGACGCACGACAGGCGCGCGGGTGATCACGAGGGTTGCCGTAGGGTGGGGCGGGCGAGCGATTTCGAGCGTAACGGGAGAACCCTCTGGCCCGCGTAGCCGTTGCGCTATTGTGAATAGATTGTCAGAAGCGTTGGCTTCATGAACTGCGATACCGTCTATGGAAAGTAAATAATCACCCGCTTTAACGCCTGCCTGAGCTGCCGGGCCATCCAGGTAAGGGGTCAAGCCGATTTGCCCATCTGTGCTCCACCATAGATGCACCCCTACATCTTCTTCGCTGTAGTCGCCGGATAATTGCAATAATTCTTGTTGCGCTGGTTGTGGCTCGATTAAATATGTATGCGAGTCATCGAGGGTATACAACAAGCCCTGCACCGCTGCGCGGGTGCGCGCAGCGCGTGGTGGTAAGGTGCCGTAAAAGTCTTTCTCCAGTACAGCGACAACATCGGTCAGTAGTGAGAATGGCGCAGCAGCATGTGCCTGGCGCGCGCCGATCAACACGCCCGCGCCAAAAGCCGCCAATAAGGCGACGCCACATAACATCGCTACAAGCAGACGAACTTTGGTTTTCACAAGGGCATTGTAACACAAAAAGAGCGAATCAGCGAATCAGCGAGAAAATGCGTAGCAGGTTTTCCTGAGAGGGACTAAGAGAACGCCCGTATCAACTTCCGACTATGTATATTATGTAAATACAGCCAGCGGTATACAAATTTATGATGTAGTCGGAAGTTATTAATATACAGGTAAACGGTAGCCGGTGAAAAGCAAACGTGCGCCTTCTCACTGCTTTTTCGCTGACTCACTCAGCGCGAGTTTCCCTTCACCCATGCGAACAAACGCTTCGCGCTACGGGTATTGAAGATAAAAGCCGCAGCGCATAAATCAATGTGCTCGTGCGCCGCCCCCACCCTGCTGGGACAGAGCTTCGCATAGCCGGGCAGCAAACTGTCCCCAACCTTGAACAATTGTATGTGCAGGATCTGTAATACATTGGCTTCATCCAATTTCGTTCCCTCGGCACGGAAGATATTAAGTGCTTGTTCGTAGAGGTTCATAGCCGCAACATACTCACTCTAAAGTGATTGTATATCCCCCATAGCCTTCAAGACATTTGCTTCGCCCAAGCGATTATTAACTCCGCGGAAAAGATCCAGGGCCTCGTTGTAGTTATTCAATGCAGTTTGCTCATCTCTGAACTGCTGCACATCACCCATAGATTTTAAGACATTTGCCGCGTTCAAATGATTACCAATCTCACGGAAAAGGTTCAAAGATTCGTCATAACTCTTCAATGCTGTATCAGGACCGTCTCGAAACTACTGCACGTCGCCAAAAGATTGAAGCACTTTAGCTTTGCCCAAATGATCATCATTTTTCCAGCACGGTAAGCCGTTTCAGCACGTTGTTCAGGAATAAGGTTTATCTGCACTTCGGCAGTGTTCACTACCTCAAATAACGCTGCCCATGTCTCGTGATTGGAGCTAAAAGCAATTTCACTTTCCCATTGTTGCCACTGCTCAAAAGCTATAAGTGGATCACTAAAAAAAGTATGGTACAGTGCATCTAGTGGACGATCCCGCATATTGTAATACTCCTGCGCTCGTAGATGAAAAGTTTGGTATGCTTCTGGAAAAGAATCTCTTAACTCGGTTATCTGCGCTCGACGGATCCAGTCATGGCAGGCCCATTTGTCTGGTGCAAAGCGTGGTCGGATAATGAAAGCGTAATTGGTCAACACACGGAAATTGTCGTGTGTAAGTGCTTGAGGCAGTGCAAGGATAGTGTTAAGGCTATCGAAATCAAACCAACGAAGCAGCGCAACCCAAGACACCGCATTTTTGAGTGGTTCGTTGAGCCGTCCAAAAATGCGTTCCTTAATCCAATCTACTGCCTTTTTGTGTCCGTGTAGGGCAGGTACTTCAGTGGCAGGAATACCATAAGGTTTATTGCTCAGCCAAGCTTCGGCGGCTAGACGTGTCATCAATGGATGACCTTGTGCTAGTAGTTTAACAGAGACGATTTGACGGATAAGAAAAGTGTGGCATTCTTGT
>CAZDDI010000060.1:0-27327 GCA_964504195.1 uncultured Anaerolineales bacterium | reverse complement strand
TTACCGTCACGGTGATGAGGAGCGTCCGGCTCTCGCCCGGCGTGAGCGTGCCCAGGTTCCAGACTAGCGGATTCGGGCTGCTGTCCGGCGCGGGGCTGGCACTGCCGAAAGTCACTTCGACAGGTAACGTATCCGTCACCACCACGTTCTCCGCATCCGAAGGGCCGTCGTTGGTGACGGTCAGGCTGTAGGTCATTGGCAAGCCCGGCGTCACCGGCGAGGCGCTGCCGCTCTTCACTACCCAGATTTCCACGTCGGGCAGCACGTTCACGGGCCAGTCGTCCTCGTTGTTGCCCGGATTGTCACCCGGCGTGGTCGTCGTGATGATGACCGTGTTGGTGAAGCCGGTTGTCACATCCGGGTTCACGGTCACGGTGATGAGGATCGTCCGGCTCTCGCCCGGCGTCAGCGTGCCCAGGTTCCACACCAGCGGATTGGGGCTGCTGTCCGGCGCGGGGCTGGCGTTGCCGAAAGTCACTTCGACAGGTAATGTATCTGTCACCACCACGTTCTCCGCGTCCGAAGGGCCGTCATTGGTGACGGTCAGGCTATAGGTCATCACCTCACCCGGCGTCACCGGCGAGGCACTCCCTGTCTTGATCACCCAGATTTCCACGCTGGTCTCTACAGGCGTGGTGATGGTATCGGTATCGGTGATGCCCTCGCTAGAACTGACCCAGGCGGTGTTGGTCAGGATAGCACCGTTGGGGAGAGAGGCATTCACCTGTACGAGCATCGTCAGTACCTGCGTTTCGTTCACGTCGAGCGTGCCCAAAATCCAGGAAACGCTACCGCCAGCCTCACCGCAGGGCAGCGGGCCACAGGCGAGGTAGCTGGTATTGAGCGGCACGGCGTCGGTTACGATTACACCTGTCGCCGAGACGATACCGGTGTTGGCAACGGTCAGCGTGTAAGTGAGCAGGCCGCCCGCTTCCACCGGATCGGGATCGGCCGACTTCACCAAATCGAGCACCGGGTGGCCCACATCCACCGGCACGGTATCCGTGGGGATGTCGTACTCGCGCTCATCGGGATTATCACCCGGCAGCCCGGAGTATTCGCCCCAGGCGGTGTTGGTCAGGGTGATGCCCGCCCCGATGTCGGCATTGACCTGCGCCCGGAAGCGGATGATGGCCTGCCCACCCACGTTCAGCTGCGAGAGCGTCCACTGCGGGTATGCGCCGCCCGTGGTGGCTGTTGCCGGGTCGGTGACGGTGAAATCCACCTCGCCGATGTAGGTCAGGCCCACCGGCAGGCTATCGGTGATGACCAGATCGTAAGCCGGCCAGTTGCCGCTGTTCTCCAGCGTGATGTTGTAGGTGATGATGTCGCTCGCGCCGAGCGGGTCGCGCGGCGTCACGACACTCTTGACCAGCGTGACAAACGGCTCGACCACCGTAACCGTAACCGGCGGGCTGGTGATGATACCGGTATCGTGTTCCAGGGTGACAACATTGGTGATGATGTCGCCATCAACCGGCTCGGTGCTGCCATCGGCGATATACGCCGTGACCGTGATGGTGCGCTGTTGCCCGGCGGGGATCGTGGCGTAGGTGATGGTGATGGCTGCTGGCGGCCCCCATTCGATGGCTTGTGTTGTATTAAGCGGCGCAACGACATTGGCGAGTTCCAGCCAGGGCGAGAACTGATCGGTCACGATGACGTTGTAGAGTGTGGCCGTGATGGGCGTTTCTGGTACGCGGATGGTATAGGTGATAGGTGTGCCGATGGACGCGGTGATGGGCGTGACGGTCTTGATGATGTCGGGCAACACGGTATGCACGGTCGTGTCGTCGGCAATCGGGCTATAGTCGCGGTCGCCGGGCGTCGCGCCGGGCAAACTTGACCACGAGACTTGCGCAGTGTTCATTAAGTCCAGTCCCGCGCCGACATCGGCATCAACGGTGGCAACGTACTGGATGACTAGCACGCTCCCTACCGGGATGCTGAAGGCAAAGGTGGGCGCGAAAATGATGGTGTAGACGCCGCCTACATAATTGGGGGTATAGAGCGCCGGCGCAACCGGCACGCCATCCAGCGTGATGCTGAGCAGGAGCGGCGGCGCATCGTTTGCGTAAGTGGGTAGCGTATCCGTGAAGACAATGTCGTAGGCGGGCGCTGGCCCGGCGGGATCGCCGATGTTGGTGATGGTCACCGCGTAGGTGATGCTATCCCCCGCGCCGACGGTATTGCTGGTGGGCGGGTCGCTGGCTTTGACCAGCATGAGCAACGGCTCGCCTACTTCTACATCCACCTGATTGCTAGTTGTGATTGGCGCGGTAGCGTGGGTCATTTCTGCTACGTTGGGGATGATATCGCCCGCCAGTGCGCCCAGTGGATCGGAGATGATGGCCGTGATGGTGATGAAGGCCTGCGTGCTGTGCGGGATGCTGGCGAAGGTGGCGGTGACCAGCTGCCCCAGCCAACCGGAAGCCGCGCCTGTGCCGCCGCTGGTAGTCACGCCCTCAATGGAGAGCCGACTGTTGATAGTATCCGTCACATTGACGTCGTAGAGCGTGGCGCTGATAGGCGTGGCAGGTACGATGAGCGTGTACGTCACGACCGTGCCGAGCGTAGCGGTGGGCGGCGGGCTGAAGTCCACGGTTTTGATGAGGCCGCCGTTCACCGTGCGGATCGCTGTGGAGTGGCTGCCGCCGCTGTAGTCACGCCCGATGCCCACCGGGCCAGTCCCTTCCTGCCCGTCGTAGACCAGGAATGCTTGGTTGGCGAGGACGATGTTGGCTGTAATCTGCTCGGAGACCTTCAAGACCACCTGCAAGTTGATGTAGGTGTGGCTGAGCGGATTGAAGGGCACGGTGGGCGTGAGGTGATTGACCTGCCAAACAAGCGCGCCGGTCGCGCCGGGGATGGGCGCGGGGGGGACTACCACTGCCGCCGTCGGGTCGCTGCTGGATAGGGTGTAGCTCCACAGCGACGTTCCGGCGGGAATCATGTCAGTGATGACCAGATCGTAAGCGGGAAGCTGCGCCTGGTTGGAGATGGTGAGCGTGTAAGTGACCAGGTCGCCCGCGCCGACGGTGCAAGCCATCTCATCCAGGCGGGTGACGAGGATGTCGTCGAAGTAGACGGCATTTTGGTTATTGGCATAGAGTCCAATCCGTCCGGCAGGGAACCGGTCTAAGGGATCAGTACGATCTAGTACCAATGCCCCGTCGATATACACGAGGAAGCGGTTGCCTATAGCCTGGATCTCAATATGATACCAACGATTGGTTTGATAGGCGGTACCCGCGACAGTGCCTAGCGTGGTTGCGCCGCCGGAAACAACTCGCTGCAACCGATAGTTGTTTATACTGGCGCTCCGGCTCCATATAAAACGATAATAGTTTTGATCGGCTGCCTGAGAACGGAAAATCAGGCCGATATCGCCGCTGGCATCGGTAGACATCACCATTGCCGAAAAGCTATAGTCTGTCCAGGTGACATCGCCCTGATAAATACGGCGATTACTCGCGTTGCTGTTGTTGCGCGCCATGCCGTTAATGATGCTCCACCCGCTGAGGCCTGACGGATTTAGCCAGGGAGGAATTAACCCGTCGCTATTGAAGTTGGTTTGTAAGAGCGTGGCATTGCAACCCAGCGGCGTCACATAGGTTTTCCCGATGTGCAATAAGGGTTCCAACACCGTGACGGTGGCCGTATCGTCTTGTTGATAGGGTATGCCATCGTCGGTGTAGGTCATGCGGAAGAGATTGGTCAACAGCGCACCGTTGTAATTGCCGCCCACATCCCGGATTACAGCGGTGATGACGCCGTTGATCTGGATCGTGCCGGAGAGATTGCCCAGGTTCCAAATCACGTTGCCGGTGTTGTAAGGCACAGGCGCGCTGATTGGCGCGACTACGGGGCCAAAAGGCCCGCCATCGCTGCCATCCACATCGTAAGTGTAAGTGAGCACCGCAGCCACATACCCTAGTCCAGCGGGCAGGAAGTCTGTCAGAATGAGGTTCTGATAGAGCGCGTCCCAGTCCGAAAGGCTGGCGGCCAGGTTGAAGACGACCAGATCGCCGATGGTGCCGCTTTGACTGTCCGGCGTCTTGCCGAACTCTTGCACCAACGTCGTGTGTGCCGTATCCTGTGCTGCCGCTGTCTCACAGCCCGTATCACAATCGCTGCGCACCCAGGCGCGGTTGATGTTCTCGCCGGTATCGGTAAGGATAGCCGTTACCTGTGCTGTCCACGTCCCACCGGCGGGAATAGGATTAGGGAACCAGGTGATGGCGTTGCCGGAAACAATCGGGACTGCGCCATCGGAGCCGTTCATAGCCGCCACGTTGATATAATTGCTGCCGGCAATGTCGGTCACGACGACGTTGTAAGCCATGCCGCTGCCGGTATTCTGCACTGTGAGCGTCCAGGCTACCGGGTCGCCCACAGCTAAGGTTTGGTTGGGCGGGGTCTTGTCAATCGTCAGATTGGGGTCTTGCACCACCAGGTTAACGGAATCTGACGTAGTGAATGGCCCGGTGGTGGCGCAGGTGGCGTGATTATCGTAACTCAGGGCAACCGCAATGGGTGCGCCATGGGCAATAGGACAACTGCCGGTGCTGGCGCTGTTTCTCAGCCGCACGACCAGGGTAAATTCATAAGGCGTACCGCCGGTGTGTCCGGGGATCTCATCCCAACGGAAGACGGGTGTAGTGGGATCGGTGATAATCTGCGTGATGGTTAAGCCGGTCGAAACCACATGGTCGTAGACGTAGCCCGCCGGGATGGTGAGGGTCAATACATTAGTGTAGGCGCGCGAGCCGCTGTTGCTAATGGTGATAGGGATATCGCCCAAACAAGTATTGAGCGGGCCGGGCGAAAGCTGCACCGTAAGGGCGGGGTTGGTCGTGAGGCTCGCCGAATCCATGGGTGTGAGCGCACTGGTGCAGCCATCGAAATCGCACCCGAAGCGCAAGCGCGTGTTGTTGAGCGTTTCGGGTGTGCAGGCATCGTCGGCCAGCGTGACCGTGCCGGTGATGTAGAAGTAGTGCGTGACGCCGGGTAGCATATCGCCCACATCCCAGGTGATGGTGCGCGACGCCATAATCACATTCACGGGGAAGTTCAATGAGGCGGTGATGAAGTTGAAGTTGGCCGGCCAGGTATCAGAGAGTACCACGTTTTGAGCCAGATATGAGCGCGCCGAATTGACGTTCTCCGCCTCGATGCGCCACACGATGGTGTCGCCCGGTGAGGCATACACGGTATCGCCAAACGTGCCGCCCGCGACCTTGCCTTGCTTCGTCACATACATATCCGGCGCGAGCGTGCGGAGTGTGACCGCATTCTCGGTATAGTCGAGGCGCTGATTGCACGGGCCAAGCGCCGATGCAGATGCGAACGATTGCGGGGTGGCCGGTGGTGTGCAGGCGGTCTGCACCGGAATTTGGATGCGCACCACATAGAGTGGCGGCAACGCATCGAACCAGGTCGCCACTGCGGGCGGTGCATCGGCAGCTAGCCAGGTGAGCTGCAAGTCTGGCCCGTTCCAGCTTGGGGTGGGGGTGAAGGCCGTGGTACTGGCGACCGGTACGCCTTGCGCGTTGAGTATCGTTAGGGTTATCGGCGCGCCAGCTACTGGCGTCAGCCCACGCAGCGTTTCGGTGATATTGAGTTGATAGAGCGTCACATCCGCCGAAGCATTCTTGGTGGTAAACTCGACGTAGCCTATATCACACATCGGCAAATCGGCGCTCTGGCCGTTGTTGGTGAGCAAATAGGGATCGGGCGTATCAAAATCTACCTGGGCTTCATGATAGTAACAGGCATCGCCAAAACACTCATCTATCGCGCGCAGTTCTACCCGCAACGGGCTACACACCAGCACGTCGGCTGTCACCGTCACCGCGCGCATTTGGTTTGGCCCTAGCACCGGCACCGTAAAGACCGCCGCTGCACCCAACGCGCCAATGATGGTCGGTTCATCGGAAGTGAACCCGGTGACGTTCAGGCCGAACAGGTCATTGGTCACTACAATATTGGTGGCGGTGTAGTTGCCATTGTTGGTGACAAAGAATTTCCACATCACCGTGTTTTCGCGCACCGTGTAGCGGATGGGGGTGGCGAACAGAATCAAGCCCGGCGCGCGATAGAGATGGTCGCGGGTCGTGGCGTGCCGGTGGGCAAACGCACACTGGCTCTGATAGCGCACGCCCGCAGTCCATATAGAGGTTAGCGTGCAGTCCACATCCACCTCGAAGTGGATTTCGCCGCTGCCGTTCAAATCAGCGGTGGGCGGCAGGGTGAACGTAATCACGGTCGTGCCGATGTCAATGGTAATCGGCGTGATAGCGGCCAGCGTGCCGGTAAAAGCAAAGTTGCGCGCAGAGGCGATCTCTTCTGCCGAGGCGGTATAGGTGATGACGATGTGATCGGTGAGGCGTCCGGCACGGTTGTCATTGACGCTGATGACGACCGGGTTGGTATCGCAGCGGTTGAGGATGCGCGGTTCCAGCCCCACCGTGAGATCGCCGCGCTCGATGCGCAGGGCCAACGCCTGGTTGAATGCGCCATTGCCCGCGCAGGCCGCGATATCACTCACGCCGGGCAGAAAGAGCTGCGACCAGTCATAGAAGGTTTGCTCTATTGCCCCGTTGAGCGCACTTTCCGGGATGGAGACCGTGTAGGTGAACGCAATCGTCAAATTTTGGGTGGGTACACCGGCGGCGGCCAACGGAGAAAGATCAATCACTAGCTGCCCGGTTGTGGTGATTGGCGTCAAAAAGGCTGTGTAATCCACGCCATTGACAGTCACAATCAACGAGCCAGGGATGTATTCCAGATAATCTGGGCCGGGCAGCCCGCCCGCGCCGATGCCGGTGCCGAGCGCCTCGGTGAATACCGCACCGGCCCAATTTACTACCGTCGAGCCGGTAATCAGGTAGTGATTGTTGATGGTAAACCCACCTGCACCGCAGACCTCGAAGTTGCCGGCGGCACTGCCGCCTGGGAACACGCCTTCATTATTAAGAATCGCGGTATCCACAGAGGCGAAATCTTCCAGTAACGGGCAGCCCACGCAACTGGGGTAGGCGCGCGCCTGTACCTGGTTCGCAACAATCTGTCCGGCTTCGCACAGCCCGCCGGAATTGGTATCGGTCAATACTTGCATGACATAGGTAAGCGTCTCATTGTAGGGGTTCGCCGTAGGGGTGAACACCCAGGTGATGAGGCCGCCGCTGTTCCCGGCAACGCCAGCACTGGCATTGAGCGGCCCGATAAAGGTAAAGGGCGGATCGGGGAGCGTGTCTGTAATCACAATCGGCCCGGCAATCTGATCGGGGTTATTGCCGGAAACGGTCACTGTATAGATGAAAGTCTGCCCACTTTGCACGAATTGCGGGCCATCTTTCGTCACATTGAGCGTGGGCTGCAGTCCCGCGCCATACGCATAGCTGGTCTCTACCGGATTGGCGGTGAAGGGGTTATCCGTACACACATCCCGGAACAACGGTTCGAAGGCTACGCTACCTGAGCCTTGTGAACAGATAGGATTGGGCTGCGGGGCAACATCGAAGGACAGATAAATTGGGCCGCCCGCAGCAGTGTTGGGCAACGTGCCTGCTGGAGTGCCACCGGTGTAGCTGAAGATGCCCGTTGCCGGGTCGTAGCTCCAGCCCGGGCTGAGCGTGGCTGGCAACACGTTCCAGAACGCATCACTTTCATAGGTGGAATCCAGGCGGAAAGAACCCGCCGGCCCGCCGGTATTGGTGATTGTGAGATAAACGGTGCGCGTCAGCGGCGTGCAGTAGGGGATTGGTGGAATGGGGGATATTTGCACCTGCACGCGTGGGATTTGGGGGGTGAAGAGCACGCTGGCCGTTGAGCGCAATGGGTTGGTGTAAGTAGCGTCGCCCACCTGATTGCCGCAGGGCCAGGCGGCCTGCGCCACATTGGTGAAATTACACGCTTCCACCGTCCCCACTACGGTGAACGTCACAATCTCGTTAATATCGAGGCTGGGAATCACGACGGAAGGGGTCAAATCGCCGCCGGGTTGGCCCAGGTTGATGCCGCCCGTATCGGTGATGATGGCATTGTACAAAATCCCCAACCCGGTGTTCTGTACGATGACGGTCCAGGTAATCGGTTGCCCGAAATCCGGCGTGCCCAGGTTTTGGAGTGCGGGCGTCTTGTTGATGACCAGGTTGCCGCGTCCGGTGGTGATGTTCAGGCCGCCGGTGTTCATCTCCGTTGGTAGGGCCGGGGGCGGATCGGCGTTGTAATGGATGCGCACGCGCATCTGCTGGCCCGACTCGGCGTTGCACACGGCACGTAGCCGGAAGGTGAGCGTAAGCACCTCGCCGGGCGCTAGATTATAAGGGGGGGCAGCCACTGTCCAGGTGATGTACCCTGAACCGGCGACGGTATTGATGCCCACTGCGCCGCCACTGTCGCTCAGGCTGTCGCCGCCGTCATGCACAAAAAAGCCGGGAAACTCGGCGCTGAGGTAAACGCCATAGGCTGTCATCCCGGAGTTGTTGCGGATGATGGCCGTGTAGGTCTCGCCCAGTCCCGGCGGGCTGCCCAGGCTGGCAAACGCTGGGCCGGTGACGTTGACCGTCAATAACGATGCCGGGATCGGCGTAAAAATCTGATTGCCTCTGCTGGGGGCGAGGTCTGGTGCGCGCGGCGCAGCAGCCTCAAACCAGGCTGGCAACAATTCCGCTGAGGTGTCCGCCGCTGCCGGTTGCTGCATCCAGGCCGGCAACAGTTCCGCCGATGCCGACGCGGGTTGCGCTCCCGGTAGCGGGGCCGCCGCGACGGGCAACACCGGCGCGAGCATACTCAGTAACATCGAAAATCCCAGGAACAACCGTAAAGTTTTCATCATACCGCTCCTTCCGTGAGTCAACCAATAAATTCAGTGGCGTTCATTGTTGCGCCAAATCTAGATATTGTTCCAACACTTGCGGGTTCAATTGCCCAATTTGCCGGGCCACAACGCGGCCTTCGGCATTCAAAAAATAGGTGGTGGGAAATCCCGAAATTTGATACAGCTGCGCAATCGCGCCATCGGCATCGAGCACAATGGGGTAGGCAATGCCTTGCCCGGTTACATAGCTTTGTGCCGTATCTTGGGTCTCGCGTACATTGATGCCCACGAAATGCACATCCGTCCCATAGCGCGCGTGCGCATCGAGCAGGAGCGGCATCTGTGCGCGGCAGTGACCGCACCAGGTGACCCAGAAGCTGAGTACCACCGGCTTGCCCCGCAGTGTATCGAGCGTGAGCGGGGTTCCGTCTAGTGTGGCAAGGGTGAAGTTTGGCGCGTGTTGCCCGTTCGCTACCCCGCGCGGCTCATCGGGTGTGGGGAGTGGGGTCGGGGTGGCGATAGGAGCCGGGGTAGATGGGAGCGGTGTTGCTGCTTCGGGAAGGAGGGTCGCCGTCGGCGGCGTAGCAACCTCGCGCGTGGCGATCTGCACATCGTTGGTTTGTCGCAAGCCCAGGATGTAGGCTTCGGGGGTGATGCCCTGCGCCGCAGCCTGTGCGGTGACGAAATCGCGCGCGGTCAACAACTGTGCAAAATACGCATCGAAGGCAGTCAGCGGGAGTCCCTCGGCCTGCAACGCTGTGGATAGCTCCGCCTCGGATTTGCCATAAGCGGTCAGCAGCGCGTTGCGTTCGGCGAGCGCGACTTCGGGCGCCACCGTAAACCCGGCAGCTTGCGCGGCTTGTAACACCAGCGCCTCGTTGAGCAGCCGATCCAGGCTGGTGGCTTCATCAACCGTGGGCAGCCCTAACAGTGCATTGAAGGCGCGATCCACGTTCTGCCGCTGCGTGAGTGCCGCCAGGGGCACCGGGTTGCGGTTGATCCAGGCGACGACGTCTTCGGCAGCAAGTGTGCCGGGTTGCGCTGTGCGCGTAACCGGCGTGGCTGGCGTAGCTATAGGCATCGTGCGCCCGGGGCGATTGAATGCCCACAACACGCCGATGCCTGCCAGCAGCGCAATGCCGAGGGCAGCTACCATCAACAACATGCGTTTTCCTGTTTGTTGCATGGAGTGATCCTTATTGCATCAGCCAGGGGCGGTTCATGCTTGCTTACGCGCCAGGGCCAGGCTGATCAATGCGCCACACAATACACAGCCCAATGCTAATGTTAGCAGGGGGAAGGGCGTTGCCGTGTGGACACCGGCTTCTGGCAACATCGGCGCTGGCGTGGCGGTGGGCGTTACAGCAAGTTCTGGGGTGGGCTGCGGGCCAGGTTCCTCTGTGGACGGCGGCAATGTTGGGGTAACTGTCGGGGTAACTGTGGGCGTGGCCGTGGCTGTAGGCGTGGGTGACGGGGTAGGCGTTATCCCTGCGGCCACGGGGTTTGTTTGTAACCATGCGCCTAACAACACGCACACTAAGGTCAGCAACAACACTGTTCTGAACAAGCCTGCTTGTGGTTTCATAAAATCACTTCCTTGCGTTGGTTATGATAAAATCTAAGGGAATTCAAACATTAATCAAACCTATATTTATTATAGCATGGAATTAGCTCAAAAGTAATGATTTGTAATGGTTAGAAAGTACAGTAAAAGTACAGTCTTGGTCTAGTCATGGGTAAACCGTGCTGGATTTGTGATGATGAAAATTTACCAGGATTTACGGGGGTGGGTGGGCGAGGCAATCCTCAGCAGGCCCAACCGGGGGGCGTTGGATATGTAAAGGCTGGGGTTGGGTTGGATGCAGCGGGGATTGCCTCGCCCGAACGTGTGGGGCAGAATGGTTAATTGTGATTTGCTGATTTGAGATTTTTTTCTACCGTACATTTTCCAAGCGCATTCAGTTTTAGCCACGAATTAGCACGAATTTTACGAATTTCTTATTGTTTTCGTGTTAATTCGAGTGAATTCGTGGCAAAAATTTACAAGTGTACGGTAGCAAAGAGATTTTCAGAGGAGGAGCGGTTGGGTGAAAATTCGGGGAACTGCCGTTCCCCTCAGAGCCGCGACTGGGTTACGTTTTGAAATTCGTCATTCGCAATTCGCCATGCGCCATTTTCAGAAAAGCCTAATCAAGGCGCGCGCGTGACGAGGGGCAGGTAGAGCCAGGCGCTCCAGGGGCGCACGGCCCATTGTAACGGTAAGGCGGGATCGCCCAAGAAATGGAATCCATCTATGAGATGTTTCCCTGGCCCGCCAGCAAGTGCGATTTTGGCGCTGGTGGCCGCGACGCCGGGCGGCGCGGGGGTCGCGCTCAGGCCGCTCTGGTAGAAGGCGCGATGCAGGGGCGTTTGGGTACTGCCCAACCCCAAGCCGCTATTGCCGAACGTGGCGATGGCGCCGGCCTGGGGCAGCCGTACCAGGGCCTCGTCCATACCTGTCATGGCCGGGTCGGGATGGGTGAAGTGCCCGGTGAAGCAGCTCAGGGAAAGCCCCAATGGGTAGTGTGGGCCACGCGAGAGCGTCGGTAAATCGTCGGTGTGGAATAGCCGCCCGTGTTCCCACTGCTGGAAGGCACTATGCCCGACCCAGCTCATCACCAGCGCGCCCTGGTTCCAGGCTTCCAGTACCCCCGCGCGCACTTCCGGCAGATTGCCGCACGCATAGAGGTCGCCAGGCTGCTCCGTGCAATACAACCGGGTGACGGTGTGCGTGACCGGGACGAACGCGGTGATTTTCTCGGCTTCAGCGGGGAAATCACCGGCGGGATCGGGATCATCGGCTACGAAAACATGGCGGGTGTTCCACACGCCGGGGTAGGGCGAGGTAGCATAGGCGATGATTTTGGCGAGGACGGCCTCTAACTCCGCGAGGGTGTTCACCGGCAACCGGCCTACAGCGAGGTCGGGCAGGAGGTCGTTACCGGCGACGGCTACATAGCGATTGTCGGCGGGGATTTCGCCCAGCCATGGGTCGGCGTAGACCAGATAGGGCGGCAGCAGCGTGGGCGTGCCGGTTCCTAGATGATCGAGCGGGTCCCAGGTGCCATCGCCCACGAGCAGCAGGTAGGCGGGGGGCGGATCCCAGGTGGCGTAGGCGTGCGCGACAAAGGCGTGCAGCGCTGCCGGATCCATGCGCCCGTCGCCATAGGCGGCGTAGATGGCTTCGAGGGGGGCGGCGAAGGTGGTCAGCCCGCGCGCGGCATGGAAATCCTGGAGCGGGGCGAGCGCCGGAATGAATGCGGCGGGGGCCAGGATGAGGTAGTCCGCGCCGGGTGGCTCGGTCAAGGTGGGGATGGGGGCGAGCGGCGGCGTGGTGCGGAGTGCGGCAGGGGGGACGATCAGGTAAGTGTGCGGCCCGGCTACGCCGTCGGTGATGGTTGTGTCTGGCGGCAAGCTGATGGGCGCGGCGCTATCGCTGATGTCGTACAGGCGCGCGCCGGAAGGTATGCCGGTAAGGGTGTAGGTGCGCGGGTCGGTGGCACCGGTGAAGACCAGGGCGCGCTCGTCAGCCAGCCCGGCGACGGGATACCGCAGTGCGAAAGCTTCTACCCAGACGCCTTCGATGGTGACATCGGGCAATCCGGGCAGCGCCAGGTGCAGGGTGTTGATGCCCGCTTGCAACAGGGAGGCGGGCACGGAGAGGGTCAGCGTGAGTGGCCCTTGTCCCTCCCAGGTCAACGTGCCGAGAGCCGCACCGTTGACCTGCGCCGTGATGTGGTGATCGGGGTTGGGCGGGGCGGCGGTGTAGCTCATCAGCCAGAGCGTCAGGGTGGCGGGCGGCCCGCTGGTGAGCGGTGCATCGAGGGTAAACGTGTAGTCGCGGGCGGGCGAACAGGTGGCGCCGGCGGGGCGCTCCAGGCAATTCCAGTACCAGGGGATGCCGGAGCGGGGCGCGGGGCGCAGTGAATCGTAGTGGTGTTGTTCGGCGTGCAATACGGTGGCCCAGGCTGTGCCGGCGGGTTGCGCAGGCGACGCGGGGCGCGCGGTCATGCGCCGGCCCGGCTGTGCGGCGTAGCTGACACGATACATCTCGTGTGCGGCCCAGCGTGTGGGTTGGGGATCGGCATAGAACAGATACCGTTGCCCGGCGGCGTCCCAGTGCAGGGCGAGCTCCTCATCGGTGGCCGAGCGTTGGAGTTGTACGCGCGCCGGATCGCTGGCGGCTGTGACCAGACCGGCAGCTGCGAGTGCGCTCCAGGGGAGCGTGTAGAGGCCGCGCTCATGTAGGTGCAGCTGCGCCTGGGGATCAGCCGTAGCCAGTGCTGCGACCAGGGCCGGGGAGCGGGGGGCGGCGGGGTAGGGTGCTAACCTGTCGGGGTTGAGCACCAGGCTGTGTAAGGCGGCGTGCAAGGGGTCTGGGCGCGTGCTGACTGTGCCCCCCGGTAACGGCGCGGCAAAGGTGATCTGCACCGCTACGGCCTGGGTGTGGGTGAGGCGCAAGGTTTCCGGATCGTACTGCAAAGGGACAAAGGTGAGTTGGCCGAGCCGCACGCCGCGCACGTGGCCGATTTCGGTGAGCGTGACGGTGGCGGTGGGTAAGGTGGGCAACGGCCACATGGGCGGGATGGCCCAGGGCGGCGCGGTGTTCAGCGGGGCGCGGAGCTGGCGGGTGGTGACGGTGAGCGGGTGGGTGGTAAGCGTGACCGCGCCGGTGGGCGGCAGGACGAGCAGTGCGGTGGCATACGGCAACTGCACCTGGTCAGCTGTGAGGGCTGTATCCCAGTGCGCCAGGGTGACGTCCAGTGCGTGCGCGGGGGCGCGCTGCATCTGTGGCGCGGGGCTTGCCCAATGCAGGTGCAGGCCGGCGGGGGAGGCGCTCAGCAGGCGCGGCGTGGCGTCAGGGGGTGCGGGCTGCGCGCTGAGCGGGGTGGGCAGTAGCAGTAGCAACAGTGTGCAGAGCAGCGCGTAGTAAGGCATGGTTTTTGTTGGCATGGAATTTGCTTTCAATTCAAAGGCCCTGGTTTTAACGCCAGGGCGCAAAGGCGCAGGGACGCAAAGCCTTTTTTGTTTTTCTGTGCATTTACATGAACGCCCGCGCCAGCAGGGCTTGGAACAGCGCCTCGGCCTGCCGCTCGGCTTCGACCTGCTGCGCGCGCAGGCG
Organism: uncultured Anaerolineales bacterium; assembly: GCA_964504195.1. Lineage (GTDB taxonomy): Bacteria > Chloroflexota > Anaerolineae > B4-G1 > SLSP01 > CAZDDI01. The sequence goes on along the minus strand of CAZDDI010000060.1, from coordinate 13,342 downwards.
CTCGAAGCGCCGCACGACCCCGGCGAAACGCTGTTGGAGGGGGAGTGGGGGAATCAAAACCCGTAGCTGCTTCAATTTTGTTGCATTTACACCGGCCTGTGCTGTACCTGTTGAACTTTCTTGAATCTGCTTCCAATAGGCATCTGTCTGAAAATAAATCGAGAGATACACCGGGTCTATTTTCTGATTTGGTCTTACCCGAATCAGGTAAGATGCAAAAACAGCCCCTTCTGGACAATCCTGAATCAGGTAGCTCTTGCCTGTTGTTGCGCCTGTCCGAGCAAACACTATATCGCTTTTTTGAAGCATACTCCCTCGTTTTTCTTTTCCAGAGGCAGAACAATAAGGCACACTATCCCAATCGACTACACCATCCTGAATATCAGTTATCCTCAGAAATTTCGGGCCAATGGGTTCACGTGAAGCACTTGCAGTTACACCATAATCCACACTGCTTGCAAGATTGTGTAGTTTTTGAAATTCCCACCCCATCGGATTCTCGACGGGATCGCCGAACATTTGGAGAAACACGGCTTGCAGATAGCCGGCGCTGCGCTCGCGGGCGGCGCGACGGAGTCGCCGCAGCCGGTCGGCCCGCGCCAGCACCTCCGCGATGCGCTGCTGCTCCTCCAGGGGCGGGAGGGGGATTTCCACTTCCTCAAGAAATCGCGTCGGAACACGTTGTTGCCCGGCTGAACCGGTCATCTGCCTGGCCGCTTCTTGTCGCACAGATTCCTGGCGCAAGAAATAATACACCCAAATAGGAAGCACTTTGTTCCCAGAACGCACCACATGAAACTCAGTCGAGCCAAAACCTACGCCATTTTGCAAACCTTGAGCCAGAGCACATTTGCCATTCTCCATGCAAGGCGTAATTTTGGCGAACAGAATATCGCCATCTCCAAAATAAGTGTAGCCCTTTTCTACCTCTTGCACCTTGCGCACTGCGGTTTGGACAATTGCGCCGGAGACATCATCCACATATTCCATCGGAACGAATGAACATAAACCAGCTGAATCCAAAGTGCGTGGTTTGCGTGGGTTGATTTCAGCTACATGACCTAATAGCGCGGTCATCGGTCGTCGGTCTCCGGTCGCTCATCCACCATCGCCCGCAACGCTGCAATCTCCTCCCCCATCACCTGCTCCAACCGGGCGAGGCGTTCCAGCGTGACCTCCGGCGCGGCGTGGTACACGGGTTCGGGCGCGGTCTGCCGGTAGCGGCTGGCGGAAAGGTCGTACTTGTTCGCCTGCACCTGCGCCTTCGGCACCCAGAACTGCCGGTCAAGCCGGGCCAGTTCCGCCCGGAGCGGCGCCATCTCTGCCGCCAGGGCTTCCAACGTTTCCTGAACCTTCTCCAGCGACACCGCCCCCGCTACGTTTTGCGGTTCTTCATTCACCATTCGCAATTCGCCATTCGCCCATTCGCCATTCGCCATTCGCCCATTCACCACACGCTCAAAGGTGAGGCGGTCGAGTTCCGCTGCCAGCCGGAGGCGTTCTTGTTGCAGCGGGGCCAGGGCGGCCTCCAACTCGGCGCGGCGGGCAGCGCGGGCCTCGGCAAAGGCCGGGTCGCGCCGGTGGCGCCAACATGCCAACACGTCGGGGATGTCGTTCTCGGCGGTGGGCTGGCGCTTGTCATCGAGGCTGAAACCGTCATGGGCCATATCGTAGTACCAGATTTGCTCCGTCCGCGCGCCCTTGGTGAAGAGCAAAACCGCCGTGGAGACGCCCGCGTAGGGCTTGAAGACCCCGCCGGGCATGGAGATCACGCCATCCAGCCGGTGCTCCTCCACCAGCCGGCGGCGCAGCGTCACATGCGCGCCGCTGGAGCCGAACAGCACGCCATCGGGTACAATCACGGCGCAGCGCCCGCCGCTCTCCAGCGCCCGCAGGATCAGATGGACGAAGAGCAGCTCCGATTTGCGCGTGTCGCCGGGCAGGTCGGGATGCACATCGCCCTTATCCACCGCGCCCTTGAACGGCGGATTCATCAGAATCACGTCGTACTCGGCGGCCTCGTCGAAGTGCTTGGAGAGCGTGTCCTGGTAGAAAAAGCGCGGCTGGCGGATGCCGTGCAGGATCATGTTCATCGAGCCGATGCGGAGCATGGTCATGCCGGAGTCGTTATCGTAGCCCCGGAAGGCGTCCGTTTGGAGGAAAGCGCGCTGCTCGTCAGTGAGCCGGTCGCCCACCAGCGGCGCGCCCCAGCCGTCGGGGTGCGGCTGCAAAATCTCCGGCGCGGTGTGCTGCGCCAGGATGTACTGGTAGGCGTTCACGAGAAAGCCACACGTCCCCGCCGCCAGATCGCCGATGCGCTCGCCGGGCTTGGGATCGAGCATCTGCACCATCATGCGGATGATATGGCGCGGGGTGCGGAACTGGCCGTTGCGCCCCGCCGTGCTCAGATAGCTGAGCAGGTACTCGTAGAGATCGCCCTGCACATCCTGGTTCTGCTCGGCGATGTGCATCTGCTCGATGAGGCCGCAGGCTTCGAGGAGCAGCGCGGGCTTGTTGATCTTGAACTCGGCGTTCTGCATATAGCGCTCGAAGGAGCTGCCGTTGCCGCCCAGTGCTTTGAGCCAGGGAAAGACCTTATCGCGGAGGTAGGCCAGCGCCTCGGCAGCGGTGCCATTGCGCCACTTGGCCCAGCGCATTTCCGGCGGGATAGTGGGCGTGTGAGCTTCGTCGCGGCGGCGCGCGCGGCGCTCCGCCTGCTGTTCGGCATCATCCAGCTGCTTGAGGAACAGCAGATACGAGAACTGCTCGATGGCATCCATCGGATTCGTGAGACCGCCCGTCCAGAGCTTGTCCCAGAGTTGATCCACTTGCGAACGTAGTTTGGGGTCGGTGAGCATAGAATCTCCTAGAATGGCGAATGATGAATAGCATAGGTGCAACGCACTCAAGAAAGTGCAATGCACCTATACCTATCTTTTTCCCTTGCGGCGTTTGGCTCGTGACCGCTGGGTTGGGCTTGCTGGGCGTGGGTCGGGGGCGGCAGCTGTGCTCACGTTGGTGAATAGGACTAGCGGAATGGGATTATTGGCGGCCCCCAGCGGCAGGTGTTGCTTATTCTTAGGGATCGCGTTCAGGTTTACAATGCCTTCTATCGCAAACGCCTCGCCTAGATCCCATTTTCCCGGCAATGGATGCGAGAAGATTCCAGCAACGCTCTGGGGATTGATGAGCAGCGCCGGGCATTGTGTGCAGAACCAGCCTTCCCTGCTATTGGTGATAAAGGAATCCATTATTTTATTGCCGCGCCGGGTAAGCACCATGTAGGTAGCGTTTTCCTGCTGCAACGTCCCGCCGCAGCGCGGGCACGGCCCAGGAGCGCCTTTCCCATCCCACGGAATATACTCGCGGGGGATTGAAAAGTCAACACTCATGAAATACAACCTCCTTATGGAAATGTGCAATAAGTTAAACCTGGTGGGTGCGCTTGCCGTCCACGAATCAGGCCACGAATACACGAATGCACCTACGCTGACCCACATTCGTGTATTCGTGAACCATTCGGGGACGGCCCGCAGACCTTAATTTAATGACATTGCGAATCAACAAATATCAAATACCGCCGTCCACGAATGCACGAATTTAAGGCGCGTGGCGATTGAGTTCCTGCACCAGCAGATGCACGGTGGTGCAGGGATTGTCCTGTTCGGGATTGTGTACCTCGCCGTAGGAGTCCAACAGCGTTTGCGCGTTGCGGATGGCGGCAGGCTGGAGGTCTTCGAGGAGTCGGTACATGGCCGGATCGTTTTTCCGGTAGGGCTTGCCCAGGCGCTCGGTCAGCTTATCCTCGTACAGTACGCGCGCAATGCCGGTATCGTGATAATAGAAATGGAGCAGATACCACAGCTCAAAGGCTTCGTTGGAATAGGCGACCTTGAACCCCTCGCGCTCGGCTAGTACCAGTGCTTCGTTGAATTGCCCGGCGGGGAAACTGTCGCGGTCGAAGACACACCAGACTTGAGAATAGGCCCCTTGTTTTGCCCGTTTGCCAGCTTGCCTGACCAGATTTAGCGTATTATCCCCCAAGCCAACCACTTCAACTGTGATACTCAAATGTAAGTGCAGCTCAAAAGCCTTGAAATAATTGGATTCAGTTTGTTTGCCTTCACACACAATGAGAAATACGGGCCGTGTAGAGCGAGTCTTGACCACGCGCTTTTGGGAGAGTTGCTCCCCTTTATCCGGCAATTTGCGTCCGCTGGGCTTAGGCGTTCTGGGCATCCGCTAGTACCTCGAACAACATACTCAGCCCGCCGATGAAGGGGATGGCCCCGTATTTACCCGCCAGATAATCCTTATCATACGAGGCATCGTTGCGCACCGGTTGATCGAACTCGGCCAGAGAGTACAAGTCCGTCGCACCGTAACGATCCTTTTCCGTGAACCAGATTTGATCCCGGCGAAAGAGCTGATTGCTCAACAGGCCCGTATCGTGGGTGGCGAAAATCAGTTGCGCATTCTTGGGGTTGGTCTCAGGTGAGTTGAACAAGGCGATAATGGCCCGTGTGAGAAATGGGTGCAGGCGCGCTTCCATTTCGTCAATCACCAGCGTTTTACCAGTATCCAGCACATCCAAAATATATCCTGCCAGATAGAAGAATTTTTGAGTACCTTGAGATTCTTCAGTTTGTAAATCAAAGCTTACTTGCCCTGCAACTTGCTGGGTAGCGTCGAAGATTTTGTGGATAGTTTTAGCCCGTGGGATACGCAATTCATCTCCCAAGGCTTCGGGTTCATCGGACAGAGTGTTGAAATCTCTCAACAGCTTATCCAGAGTGCCTTGTAATGGTTCAGGAATACCCATATCCGCCAGGGAGCGGTCTTCAATGTCAATGTGGGTAATACCTAAATCGGCTTCTTGTACCAGCGCGATAACACGTTGGCGGAAATTTGAATCAGTTTGGCAACGTTTTAGTGTAAAAGCACTGTAATATTCATCGTTCAAACCAAGGATGAGCTCTAGTCCATTGCGAAACCAACTCAACAATGCGATTGCCAAAGGACCATTCCATTGTGCAACCACAGAAAGAAACAAAGCATTCGGGCGGGTGCGCTGTTCCAGCCCACGCCCCTCTTTGAAGCCGCTGGCGATATCATACTCATCACCCTCACGCACAAACAGCCGGCTTTCGCGCTTGACGCTGCGGTAGAGCCACTCTGTATGGACTTGCTCGGCATCCAATTCAAAGCCATAGCGATAACGTGCGCCATCGAGTTCAAAAACGATCTGGAAATAAGAGGGAACGTGGAGGGTGGCCGTGCTCAGGCGAAAAGGCTCCACCCGGATCGCTTCGCCTGCCTGAGATTCCTTCGATGAGCGCAAGACAAAGGTGCGCATAAAGCTCAACGCCCGAATCAGATTGCTCTTGCCGCTGGCGTTAGCGCCATAGATCGCGGCAGTTTTGAGCATGGGTAAGCCATCGGGCGCGGTGAAAATGTTGTTGGCATCCAGATTGGGGTGCTTGAGCTTCGTTGCAGCCAGCATACTCAAACTCACGGGAGCGTGAAACGAACGATAATTGCCGACACTGAATTCGACTAACATGGCCTTCTCTCTTTCTAAAAACCTTAAAGTGTGAAAAAATCTCAGTTTTTATGCTTTAGATTATAGTATCACACTTTCTCTGTAAGCACAAGTCCCAAGTAATGCCAGAACGACATCAAAAAGAATCCTTTGTGTCCTTGCGACCTTGCGGCTTGGCGTTTTATACTGTCAGCGTTTCGACGAAAGCCAACATGTCTGCGACTTGCTCCGGGCTGAACCAGCGATCCACCGCGTCCGCGCCGAAGGTGGTCAGCGGCGGGTCGTAGAAGTCAGCCAGAACCAGCCGACGTTTTTCCAGAAACATGCTTTGTACTGCCCGCAAGAAGGTGATTTGATTGGCGGTGAAGGTGTGTTGCGTGATGTAGGTCTCAAATTGCCGTTTGACAATTTCAGCATAGTCCGGGATACCGTCTAGTTCAAGCTGTGTGCGCAAGAATTCTATCAGACTACCGACACGCAAAGCGTAGGCTTTGCGGATATTCTCCGGGGTGAGTTCCAGATCGCCCTGGGCCAGGCCCTGGTGCAGACGGCGCTCCAAATCGAGCCAGGCCGCGTCGCTAATGCCTTCGCCTCGGCTGATAGCGTCCAGCGTCATGTCGGTGCCGATAAACTCCAGAATGCGCGCCGAAACCAGCTCGCGGTACACGTCCACATAGACCGGATGGCTCCCGCCCTGGAGCAGGATGTAGCCCCGCAGCTCCACGAAATCCGGTAAGTCTAACATGATAGGCGTATTGCGTATCTTCTTGCGGCGGTTCATGCTACTTGCCAGCAGATCAATGACTTCATCCAGAGCTTCGGGCGGCGCGGTGCGGAGCCAGGGGGTAAGGCACTGGCGCATCAGATCATGTGTATGGGGTGCGTTTTCGTAAATATCTTTGGGCAGCCGGCTCACATCCTCGGCGATGGATTGCGCCAGCGCGGTGGTATCCCGGTCTGCCAGCAGTTGCAGCTTGAGCCGCTCGACCTTGTGCGTGAACGTCTCCTGCTGCACGTCTACGTCCGCCGCCAGGCGCAGCAGCGGCCCTACCTTGAAGCGCAAGAGCTGCAGCTTGCCCGGCGTCAGAAAGGCCCAGAAGTGCGCGTCCCAGATCGCCTCGATGTCGGCGAGCACTTCCTGGACGTTGTAGCTCTCGCGGGGAATCCGCGCCACCATCGCGCGCAGATCACAGATGGCGCGCTGTGCCAGCGGGGCTTGCTGCTCGGTCAGGAACTTCTCCAACAGCGCCAGCCGGGTATTGAAGAGCGCCACCAGCACCGGCAGGCTTTGCGTGGGCGCTTCGGCAGCCGCCTTCGCAAAGTTGTTCTCCCAGAAATCAATGATCTGGAATTCGTGCTTGCCCCCAACCGGCAGCCAATCGGGGCGCTTGCAGGCTGCTTGGGGCCGCGTCCCGCGCCCGATCATCTGATGCAGCTTGATGTACGATTGCACCGGCTTCATAAAGACCAGATTCACCACCTCCGGCACGTCCACGCCGGTTTCCAGCATATCCACCGAGATGGCAATGCGTGGGAAATCCTGCTTCTTGAAGGCCGCAATCAACGTCCCCTTGTACTCCGACGTGTGGGTAATCACCTGCACCAGGCCGGGATATTGCGGGTAGAGCGTGTGGAAGGTTTCTTCCAGCCGCAGCGCGTGCGCCTGCGTCATGGCGAAGATGATCGTCTTGCCGGGCAGTTGCCCGCCAGCATCACGGTAGCACACCTCCAGGAGTTCCTGCCACTGCTGGCGCAGCGTATCGCGGTTGCTCACCTCCTTTTCCAGATCAGTGCCGGAGAAATCCAGCGCATCGGGATCGAGGCCCTGCTCGATGAGCGCGTTGCGCTCCTCCTCGCTCAAATCCACGCCTCGGATGCCTTTCCGCTGGAATTTGGTCTTCGCCGCGTAGACGCTGAAATCCACTAGATAGTTATCGTGGATGGCCTCTTCATAAGTATAGAGATGCGTAGGCCGCCCCTCGTAGCACTCAAATTCCAGAAACGTGTTACGCTCAATGAAATCCGCGGGCGTCGCCGTCAGGCCGATCATGCGGGCATCGAAGTAGTGCAGCACCTCGTTCCACTTGTTGAAGATCGAGCGGTGGACTTCGTCGAAAATGATGAGATCGAAGAAACCGGGGCTGAACGCCGTGTAACAGTTGCTCAAGGTCTGCAAGGTGGCGGCAAAGAGCCGCTGGGTCTGCACCGCCTGCGCGTTCCAGGTATAGATGCGGGTACACGGCTCGTTGGGGATGTGCTCGGTGAAGCCATCGTTGAGAGCCTGCGTCACCAGCGCGTCCCGGTCGGCCACAAAGAGGATGCGCCGGGCCTGATTGGCGCGGAGGAACACATCTACCAGCGACATGGCCGTGCGTGTCTTGCCCGTGCCGGTCGCCATCACCAGCAATGCCTTGCGTTTGCCCTGCGCAAAGGCCTCGCTCACGCGCCGGAGTGCCTCGTGCTGGTAGGTTCGGTCGGTAATAGCGTTGTTGATGGGGATATCTGCCAGCGGCACAGCGTTCTCGCGCAGATAGAGCAAATTCTCCAAGTCGCTCGGTGAGAAGAAGCCCTACACCTGGCGGCGCGGCGCGCGGCCCACATCGTAGAAGTAAATCTCGCGCCCGTTGGTCATAAAACCGAAGGGGCGGAAGCTCTGACGCTTCTCAATCTCGGTGACATAGAAGCGCGTCTGCGCCTCGGCCAGGCGCGGATCCACGCTCGTCCGTTTGGCCTCCACCACCGCGATAATCTCGCCGTTGGGCCGGTAGAGCGCGTAGTCGCAAATCCCTGCCGGCAATGCTGCCGGTGGCAAAGCGCCCTCGTAAATGCCGTGCTGTTCCTTTATAATGGTGAGTTCCTGCTGCAACGCCTGCCATGCTTGCGGGTCGTAGCCATCCACCGGGATCTCAAACCGCACCCGCTGCGGATCGTCCAGCCGCCAGCCAGCACGTTCCAGCGCCGGGTCAATCCATGCTTGACGGGTTTGCGCTTCATTGGGAGTTGGCACGTTATCCTCCTACGCTCCAGACGTGGCCACGGCTTGGAACGCTTTTTCTTGAACGCTACTAACGTAGTTTATACCAGTATGCGCGATTGAGCAAGTCTTATCGGGTAATATTGCCGCGTCCCGCTGTTGGTACGGCTCGTTTGGGTAATCCTAGTCCTGCTGCTCCTGGGATTGTCCGTGGCCTCTTCCTCTTCGCCGCCTTGGGAATTGCGGCGGACGGCTGGTACGCCGATTGTGAAATGTCGGTGGGGGTAGCGTGCGACAGATACGCGCCATGATAGCGCATCGTATACAGCAGGTATTTATCCACTTGGTGCAAACTGGCGAGCGTCGCGCGCTCAGCTGCCTTCGCGGCGAGGTAGTCCTCGATAATGCGCTCCAAGATGGCTAACGGCACGCCGCCCTGTCCCAATACCACACGATGAAATTCCTTCAGGTCGAAGTGGTCGCCCAGCACATCCATAGCGCGCTGGCGCAGTTCCATAATCTTGAGGTAGCCGATGTAGTAGGAGGTGGATTGGCCCGGCTCAACCAGGTAGCGGGCGATCTGCCGCTGCGGATTGACGCTGTCGCCAACTTCGAAACCGGTGTTGGCGGTAAAGAAGTGTTGTGCCTGCTCGAACGTCCAGCCCTGGGCGTGCAATCCGGTATCCACCACCAACCGGGCGGCGCGGAAAGCCTGCGCCTGCAAGTAGCCTAATGCGCCATACGGGTCATCGGCATACCAGCCCAACTCGTAGGCCAGCCGCTCGGCGTATAGCGCCCAGCCCTCGTTGTAGGCCGTGAACAGCGACGCTCCTTGGAAGGGTGGCAGGCCTTCCATTTCCATCGCTAAAGCGATTTGCAAGTGGTGCCCGGGGATGGTCTCGTGATAGGCGAGCGTGGGCATCGCATAGTAATTCTCCCCAGCGCCGCCAACCCCGGCGTAGAAAGCGCCCGGGCGTGCGCCGTTGGCCGCCGGCCGGACGTAGTACCCGCCATACTGGTCGGCTACCACAATCACGTCGGCCTGTGGCAGGGTGTCGAAAACATCGTTCAACTTCGTTTTGGCTTCCGCCACCAGCGCTTCGTAGGTGGTCAATACGGCGTTGCCGGCCACGTGCCCTCCATCGCGCGCCGCCCGGTCATACAATTGGACGATGGTTTCATGCTCCGGGTAGCCCAAGCGGACGGCAATCGCCCGCATCGCCGCGTGGAGGGCCTCCAATTCATCCAACCCCAACTGCTGGATTGCGCTGGCGCTCAGGTCGGTGGTGGTGAAGTGTGACAACCGGTGCGCGTAGTACGCCTCTCCATCTGGCAAGCGCCAGACGCCGCTGGCGCTGCCCTGGTAGACCGGCATGGCGCTCAGATGGTCGCGCAAGCGGCGGAAAGCCGGGATGACCTCTTGGGCGATGGCGTCTTCCGCCTCGGCGAGGATGGCCTGTTGCTGCGCGCGGCTCACATTCGGCAGCGCCAGCACCTTCTCACGGAACGGGCCATAGAACGGGGTCGCTGTGGCCGCCGCGCTAGCTAGCGCACCGATGTCTCCGGACACGACCCACTGCACGGCAAACTCCGGCGGGTAGATACCGGCTTGCTCCTGTTGTTCTAATGTGGCGATCAATTGGTCAATCTTGGTCTCTACCAATCTTAGCCGCGTGACATAATCGTGCGCATCTTGCAAATCTGCCACGGGATGGGTGTCGCGGAAGAGCTGGATGATTTGTGCCGGAATGGCCGTGATGAAAAATGTGGCCAGGTACTCGTGCAACAGGAATGGCTCACTCGCCAGTTGATCCATCAAATACCATTCGTAAACATCGTAACTGATTTGTTCTTGGGGCGAGAGCGTGGCGCGCTCATACGCACGCAATTCTTCCAGGATGGTTGCCAAGAGCCTGAAGGTCTCGCGTTGGTAAGTGAGGGATATATCATCCAATTTTACGTCGGTGACGCCGTAGAGGTCGGTCAGCCCCAGTCCCAGAACGGTTTCGGGATAGCGGAGCGTGATAGCGCGCCAGGAGGATTCGAAGAATTCGTGCAGTGGGCGTTGGGGAGATGCGGCGTTCGGCGTGATTAGGACGGTGTCCGTTGGGGCGGGGGAAGTCGCTGCCGGCGTAGCAGTGGATGGGGCTGCCGTTGCAGTCGGCATAACTTCGGTTGCCGGCCCTGGTGTATGCCCTGGCGTTGGGGGCATGGACGTTTGCAGGGTACCACAAGCCGTCAGAGTAATGATAAGCAGCAGGATCAGAAAACGTTTGTAACCCATAGTTCGGCCTCACCTTTTTCTGTATCAGGCGATAGCTCCAATGTCTTTGCTGGATTTACCGTGCTGACGGTCAACGCACACCCTATCCAGTGCATTATCGGAAACGCATACGCCTTTCTTTCTTATGTAGCCTGTGTTTATTTTACCAACAAACCCCTTGCGTGTCATCCTCAATAGAATTCTGGAATATGGCTGGTCACTTGGACACCGGCCCTGGTGGCGGTATCCTCCTGTGACTAATGAACACAGCGGCCGTAACACCTTCATACGCGGAAGTATCATCCGCCGCCCTGCGCGTGTAGCAAGCCGCGAATGGGGACATGCCTCTCTTCGCTTGGTGGATGTGTTTTATCTTGAGTTGAGAGGGACGTGGTCGGAGACCGGCCCTAGTCTGCTCTAACCGGTCTCCGACTGTGCTAGCCTTCATTCCATTTTTAACGTCTTTAGCCGCCAAATTTGCTTTGCGCCGGTGGCGCAAACAGCAACCGCGTAACTACTGAATACATCAATCATTCAGGAGGATTAGCGGTAGGTAAATGGTGGAAACTGCCGGTCCCATAGCGCCATACCAATACCCGCTGCCTACTCTGAAATCGGCGCTGGTAGATATAGGGGGGCCGGCAACTGCCTGCCCTATCGTGCCCTGTACGCGATAACTGGCTGAACTGGATTCGCCACCACCGCCACCGATGACGTTCCACTCCAGGTTGAATCCAGCGGACGTTTGGGCCAGCGCGACAGCGCCGATGGTCAAAGATAGCAGCAGCACAATTACAGCCAGAAACTTCGTCACATGCTTGTGTCTCATCTGGCACTCCTTACTGTAACGTGACGTAGACGTAGATCAGGTCTTGTGTCCCGTCAAAGAGTTCCAGGGCTTTACCGAAAATGGTACCGGGAACGGTCGTTTCCACACCGTTCAGAGTGAGTGTAGCCGCTTTCCCTGCCGTTCCGCTATCACTGCCGGTAGACAACAGATCGCCAGGCTGAATGCTTGCGCTCGCAGCATCCGCTCTGACCAGAGTCGGGCCAAGCACGACGACCAGGATGTAGTCGTCGGGCGCAGCATCCCCTGGCAGCGTCACTTCCATTTCGGCCAGCCGCCCATGCACTGCGTCGTCGGGGGAGTCCGTACCGGGATCAACGGCATCGAGGTTGAACCGACTAAAGACCACGCCGGCTACCGAGGTACTGTTTACCACATTGGCTCTGCTCACCTGTACAATCGGGCCATCAACGGCCGTTACCTCCCGGTTAATGCCGCTGAAAACCACCACATCTCCCGGCGCCAGCGGCTCTGTTCCACCATTCTGCATCACCTGCATAACGGCCCCGGCCAGATTGTAATTGAGTGAATAAATGTTGTCGGGCGTATAAAACCCGTAATTGTTGTCCACGCGGCCGGTACGGCCGGTCACGCCATGAAAGTCCGAACTCTGCCCCCACACGCCATAATTGGAACTGCTCACGCCATAGGCACCGATGCCGGAGGAACTGCTGCCATACGTACCTCGATTTGTGCCGATCCCCACCACGCCGACCGCGCCCAGAGGCTGCGAGATACCGGTCACATCGCCTGCCTCACCGCGCACGGCTTGATTGGTGGTGCTCTGAGCGTACACACCATATCCGCCTTGCGCTGTAATGTAAGCGCCATGATCGTAATGGTCCGCACCGTTTGTCTCCACGCGAATGCCATAGCCATCGCTGCTGCTGAAATAACCGCCCCAACTACTGCTGCTGGCTCCCCGAACGCCATAACTGCCCACACTGACGCCGTAGAGGCCCATGCCGCCGTTGGCGTCTGCGCGGAGCGCCGTTCCCGTCGCAGGCGCATAACCGGCCAGAGCAGCGTCGGTTGCTCCCAGCGTTTCGCCAACAATCTTGGCGCCAGGGCGCAAGCTCAACGCATAGGGTGCAGGCAGTATTTCCTGGCGCGGTGACAACGTTTGCCCGCCAATGATGATGCTCAACCAGAGCGCCTGCCCATTGACGATGTCCGGATTCACGTCCAATTGCACGTTGAACAACCCTTTCTCCACGTCAATGTCGAGATTCCCACTATCCCATAGCGCTGTTCCGGCCTCCGCAGCGTCATAGACCGTAAAACGCATAGTGTATGTGCCGGTCAATGGTGCGCCATCAGGGGCGGTCAACCGTCCTTGATAGCTTATCCCGCTCGATACTGCATTCAGTACAGCCGGTTTTGCGGATAATCTCTGTGGCAGCGCCCCGGCAGCGCCGACTAACAGCAGTAGAATCGTTGTACTGATGACGATGATAGACATTGTTTTCGTTTTCATCTTTACCTCCCTGACATAAACTTCATTACATTTGGTAATAACAGACCCTGTCAATTATCAATACTCAACGTAGTATGTAGTACAGGATTTATCCTGCATCTGCAATGCAGGATAATGAATTTTAAGAAATTAATCCGTAAATAAGGTTTTGTGTCAAGTTGGTCGTTCTAAAAATAAAATAGTACCCCCCTATCCCCCTGCCCCCTTTCCCCCGCTTGCGGGGGAAAGGGGGGATTTTT
>CAZDDI010000059.1:0-27343 GCA_964504195.1 uncultured Anaerolineales bacterium | reverse complement strand
GCTCGAAGGGGCTTGCGATTTTAGATTGTGGATTGTGGAGTATTCCCACGCTCAACGAACGCCGTCTACTGTCTACCGTCTACTGTCTACCGTCAACCCGCAGACAATGCTCGAAGGGGCATTAAGACTGCTGCTTTTCCCAGTCGGTGTTTTGCCAACCATCTTTCGTCAGAAAGCAGACAATGCTCGAAGGGGCATTAAGACGACCAGCACGGTGAGCAACGCCCCGGCCACGATTAAACGTCAGAAAGCAGACAATGCTCGAAGGGGCATTAAGACTGTTGTTCGTTCAAAATTACAATGGCTTTCATGTTAAGTCAGAAAGCAGACAATGCTCGAAGGGGCATTAAGACGTGTTACTCGTTCCAGACCGCCGTGGGCCATACAGTCCCAAGTCAGAAAGCAGACAATGCTCGAAGGGGCATTAAGACACTCCACCACCACGCCCCGCTTGAGAAGTTGCGCATACATGTCAGAAAGCAGACAATGCTCGAAGGGGCATTAAGACGGGATTCAATTGTTCCATCGCTGCACTTCCTTTGGGGTAACAAGTCAGAAAGCAGACAATGCTCGAAGGGGCATTAAGACTTTGGACGTGTACGCGACGTACCTGGATTTGCAGAGCGGAAGGTCAGAAAGCAGACAATGCTCGAAGGGGCATTAAGACTTGCTGCCGTCTGTATAGTATCCGCCGATGTGACCGATACTAGTCAGAAAGCAGACAATGCTCGAAGGGGCATTAAGACCTTAGCTAGGGCGTAGCGTTCCTGTTCCAATTCATTGCGTCAGAAAGCAGACAATGCTCGAAGGGGCATTAAGACGGATCATCATCGAAGGCGGCCTGTTGCGGGTAGAGATAGTCAGAAAGCAGACAATGCTCGAAGGGGCATTAAGACCGGACGTTGCCGTATCTGGATGTGAACGGCATCCGGTATGTGCGTCAGAAAGCAGACAATGCTCGAAGGGGCATTAAGACGTCCAACAGACTTTTACCCTCGCTCATCTCAAACCTCGTCAGAAAGCAGACAATGCTCGAAGGGGCATTAAGACAAATAGTCAAGCACGCTTATATTGATTTGCACATTAGCACTGTCAGAAAGCAGACAATGCTCGAAGGGGCATTAAGACCAGCGCAGCTGGCAGATTTCTTGATTGCGGCGCAGTGTGAGCGTCAGAAAGCAGACAATGCTCGAAGGGGCATTAAGACCCGATTACGTGCAGGAGCGAATGCCCGCATATTACACCGGCTGGGGTCAGAAAGCAGACAATGCTCGAAGGGGCATTAAGACATATCTGGATCACCCCAATGCACCGGTTGCGGCTCGCCGTCCTGTCAGAAAGCAGACAATGCTCGAAGGGGCATTAAGACTTGCCAACAAGTCGCCGTAGTCCCCCTCTAGTAAGTCAAGTCAGAAAGCAGACAATGCTCGAAGGGGCTTGCGATTTTAGATTGTGGAGTATTCCCACGCTCAACGAACGCCGTCTACTGTCTACCGTCTACTGTCTACCGTCAACCCGCAGACAATGCTCGAAGGGGCATAAAAACGCGCACTGAGCAGATGCGGAGATGATGTCACTGAAAGAGAGTCAAACGCTGCCGGGGGTTTCATTAGTGTCTCAGTGAACTCAGTGTGTGTCAGTGTGCAAAGGGGCATGAAGACCAATCTTCGGCCTCTATCGCCATGCCCACCACCTGCGCGCTCTCGAAACCGTCTTCACCGAGATAAGTTTCACCCCCCACGATCCGTTCGAGGATACTGAAAGGCATTCCCGCTTGAATCCTGGTGGTTTCGCGTTATGATAAGGACACTTTTGAAGGAGGTGTGCCATGAGCGAACTAAATACCCAGCAAATGCAGCGCGCTTTGACTGTGCTCCGCCGTTTACCGCCGCGCGAACGCTTGCGGGTGATTGCGCAAGCACTGCCCGAAGCCGAGCGCGAGTTGGCCTCCCCCATGTCCGCGCCGGGCGAGGCTGATGCGGTCTCCCTGGCGGCGGCAGAAGCCCGGTTTCAACAGCAGTTGGTAGACATGGGCCTGCTGGTGGAAATTCCCACTCCGTTAGCCGCGCATGAGCGGCAACTCCCCGCACTTCTTGAAGTGCCCGGCACACCCCTTTCAGAAATTATCATCGCCGAGCGCCGTTAAGATGCCTCTGTATTACCTGGACACCAGTGTGTTGGTCAAGTGCTATGCCCGTGAAAGCGGCAGTGCCTGGATGCGCGCGCTGGTCGAGTCGCCCCCATTGCACCCGCTTACCACCGTGCGATTGGCTGGCCCGGAACTGGTCGCCGCATTAGTGCGTAAGGTGCGGACTGGCGAACTCCCCCGCTCTGTGGTCCGGCATCTGATCCAGGCATTCAAAGCCGACTGGGAACGGCTCTACGATCAACGCCACGCTGACCAATTGCGCCATGGAATTGGTGGAAAAGCATCAGTTGCGCGGCTATGATGCGGTGCATCTGGCCGCCGCAGTGTCGTTACATACTCTGCGCCGTGCTAACGGCTTGCCCGATCTGGTTTTCCTGGCAGCAGATGATGCCTTACTGCACGCTGCACTTGCTGAGGGCTTGAGTACCGATAATCCCAATCGGTATGCGTAATCCATAACACCAGCGCGCGGCCTAGCTAGGCCGCGCGCTGGTTTCGTTTGACAAAAACAGTTCACCCCCACCGCAGCCGGATCCCCGCCTCGCCATCCCGATACCGGCACGTTCCCACCTCAGCAACCCCCAACCCTGCATACAGCGCCCGCGCCGCTGGGTTGCTGGCGCGCACCTGCACCTGCAAGCCGGGCCGCAGCACCGCCTGCACCAGCGCTCGGGCCACCCCTTGCCGGCGGTAAGCCGGGAATACGGTCAGGCGCACGAGACTGCGCCCCCGGCACAGCGCGTAGCCGGCCACCTGCCCGCCGCGCTCCGCTACCAGCACGCGCCCGCCGGGCAGGAAGCCCACGAGCAGATCGAGACCGCCCCAGGGATACACAAAGGCCGCCCGTTCGAGGGCGGCCAGGGGAGCCAGATCGGTGAGCCGCGCGCGGCGGATTACCACGGCGTTTGCGGTTCCAGATTCCCGCAAGTGCCGTCGAGCCGGCACCAGTCCACGAGGACGGTTTGCACCTCGATCACCGGGATCCGCACTGTGTCGCCGGGGTTGAGGTCGGCATACTCAAAGGGACACCACTCGCCCGCGCCGGTGGTCACGACCGCCCACGACTCATAGTACCATTGCGGATACCCGTAGGGGCGCAGGTCGAGCGGATACCAGCCCACGCGCTGATGCACCCACTCGTACTTGGGCCGCGCCAGGCGGTAGTAGTCGGGGTCGTTTTGCCCATCACCGTTCCCGTCACAGTTAGCCCACTGCTGGCCGATAGGCGGCGAGGCGCGGTAGAAGCAGGCATCGTCCCACTCTCACCCATTCTCAGTCCACACATACCAATCGTCAGCCCACTCGACCGTCCAGTAGGTCGGCACGTGCACCTGGTAGGCCGGCAGCGTCCAGTCGCCATCCTCCGAAGGCACGCGCGCGCAGCCGGTATTTTCGTGAACGAAGCGCCCGCCGTTCTCGGGCTTGCCGCAGGACGCGGTTTCGTAGGCGTGCGTTACGGCATCTCCACACGCGCCGGGGGCTGCGTAGCCGCCGGCGATGTTCCACTCTCGCTCATCGAAGTTCCAACACGACTCGGGCACCGGCGAGCCGCCGAACAGCCGCTCGAAGGGCCGCTCGAAGGGCCGCAGCATCCGCCAGCGCACGCCGATCCGGTAGTCGCGGATGTCGCCAGGGTTGGGATCAGCCAGGTCAAGGTTCACGGGCAGATTGACGCCCGCCGACCAAAAGCCTTCCGCCAGCCCCGCGCCGGTCGGCCCGCCGGTGACGGAGAAATCGGGCGAGCGCGTGAGGCTCATGGTCCCCTCGAGGGCCACCAGCCAGCGCGGGAAGGGGCGAATCTGGACGCGATGCGGCGGGACGCTGGCCCAAGCGTTGATGTAATAACCCCAGTCCCAACCCTCGCGGCCATGGCTGTCACACTCCAGGGTGATGCCGTCAGCAGTGACGACCGGCACGCAGGGCGGTTGGTTGTCTGCGGGGGGCGTGCCGGGGTCGCCTTCTGGCGGGCGACACTCCTCGAAGGTCTGGCATAAGATCCAGATCGGCCAGCAGTTGCCGTGAGAACAAGAATAGGAAACGTTGGCGAGTTCCGGGCAGCCGGGATGCGCCGTACACCAGAAGGTTTGTACCGGTGGGGGCGGTTCGGGCGTCCCTCCGCCGGGTGGCGGATTGCCCCCACCCGGGGGGCGGGGTGGGTTGCGGCCCTGGGCCGGGGCCGGGTTGGCCGGGATTGCCGGGGTCGCTGCCGCCACCACCGCCATCGTCACGACACCAAGGCGGGCCTGGTGGTGGACATCCACCCTGCGCGCTCAATAGGGCCGGCGTAGAGAATGTCCACACCAGCCCCACCAGTAAAATCAAAGCCAGTACAAACAAAGCCCGGCTTAAGGCGCCGGGCGGGGTATCCATTGCACAAATTGATCTATTCTCCATCGGCCATCCTCCGGATCGTAAAGCATTTGTAACTACTCAGCCAGTTACTCGCGTACACTAAAAACGCCCCCGAGACGGGGGCGGAGAGCCTTAAATGCGGTAGTATTAGGGGAGATTTTAATTTTTCCCATCCATTATACGGAATATAGTATAATGTTGACGCTACAGGTATTTCAGGAATGGGTACGAAATAAGTGTGCCATTTCTCTTGACAATGCAGATACAAACTGGGGCTAGTTATTTGTACCCATTCCTTCAATGACCATTTTCTTGTTCAGGCATGAAAATAGCAGTTAACTTGGATACTATGTTCAAATAGTCCAATCTACTGCAAAAGCCGAGCTATATACCTAATCTTCATGTCGTGGCAGATTGAATGTCAAGTTGAGCAAGTGTTCGTTTGAGCAACCAACCCGCACGCACATAAGAGCCAGTGGCTTGTCGTGCGCGATGGAATATCTCTGCTGCTCGCTGAACTTCACCTTCGTCAAGCACTAACAGCTTAGGGCCACGATCTAAAATGCGAATACACCCTGCCTCTGCCCAGTTACCTAAGCTGCGATGATTAACATTGTATTTTTCTGAAGCGTCCATAACACGGATGGGTTGGCCTTGCAGTTCAGAGCGTATTGAAATCCCCAACTGTAAAATACTCACATCTTCATCTGCTACTGCAATTTCATCGTTAACCATGGCCGCTCGAACAATGCTATCATCAATAGCTTTGACTAACACTTGCAGAGGAATCGCATATTTCGCAGCTGCTTGGGTAAGGGGAATAAGAGGGGGGAGGATCAGAAGTTACCATCGTCACTTCTCATTACTGATCAGGACAAAATTTGCTAAACTTTTTCAACCTGAGCTATAGCAACCAAAAGCCAAAACCTGTTTAGTTTTTTATGTCTTGATCAGTAAATGACTTAACACAAACTGCCCGGTATTTTGCCGGGCAGTTTGTGACTTAGGCTCAGAGGCCTGGGAAAGTCATTACTGGGTAGCGGGGTTGCGTCTCTATAAGGAGAAACCGAAAGCCCGCCTTTATCGTAGAGGCGCTGCTGGCTGCACACCACAGCCAGAGGCCGCTACCAGAGCTCCTCGGGTAGGAATCGAACCTACAACCAACCGGTTAACAGCCGGTCGCTCTGCCGATTGAGCTACCGAGGATCAACGGTGGAAATTATACCGCAAACTCATATCTCGTCAAGTTGCCATAGGGCCTGCTGACTCTGTTTTCAGGGTAGCACCCGCGACAGCCGTTTTCCCGCATCTCCTACCATTTTTGGACGGCGCAAGAATACTGTGCGTTGGTTGTGTGGATAGGTCTGATTCAATCGGGCCTTCTTATCCAGCGTGGCGTTGCGCTCCCGGCCAGAGTGATTCCGGCTCAGCGTGGGCGAAATAGCGCCGGTAGGCCGCCGTCTCATCGAGCAGGGCCTTGAGATCCACTGTGATGCGCACGGCGTCTTCGTGTACCTCACCCCGCCCGGGTGCCAGTGTGTATTCGTTTTCCTTGATACCTTCGATCACGATATAGCCTCGTGCTTCTAGCCAGGCCAGGCCCTTGCGTAGCGTTGCTTCGCGGTGTGCCATGGCTGCCGCGAGCGCCACGAGCTGCACACGCCCTTCCGTATTGTTAAGCGCGTACTTCACCAATCCCGCTAGGCGCTTGAGGAACGGCTCCAACGCATCCACTTCCGGGTCGTAAGCAAATAAGGCTATGCGGTGGGGCTTGACCTTGTTCATTGCGGCGCGCCACACTTCCGGCCCTGGTGGTAGTGTCCATACTACCAGTAATGCTGCCGGCTCCAATTGCTGCCGCGCGCGCCCTACGATTTCCGATTGTGCCTCGGCCCATACTTGCGCATCTGTCCGGGTTAGCAGTGGCTTGATCAGAATACGCGACTGGGGTTCGCGCCGGTAATCAAGCACCTCCAGCGGTAACGGTTCTGGGGCCAGTACCACGGCGGCCTCGATGGAGCGCGCGTCGAGCCACTCTACTTGCAACTGTCGCGCTCCACGGAAAATGTTGACTCGTGCCGTATATGCTAGATCGAAGCGGCCTTCGGGCAGTTCACTGCCCGACCCGTGCCACCACAACACGCGCAGCGCCGTTTTGCTTTCGTCTTCAACAATGAGCTGGAGGTGATTGCCATCGCGGCCTAATGTGCTGTGCGATTGGAGCTTCAGTCCGCGGGTTGCCAGCGTGAGCGGTGGATTGCCCTGTCCGAAGGGGGCCAGCCGCTCCAAATCATCCAGCAGTTCCATTGAAAGCTCCTTCAGCGAAAGGTAGCCATCAATCCGCAACTCTGGTACGCGCACCTCTTGGCCCAACTGAGTCTCCACCGCTTCTGAAAGCCCACGGCGGAACGCCATGATACGCTCCGGTTGGATTGCCAGCCCGGCGGCCTGTGGATGCCCGCCGAACCGTTCCAACAGCGCACTCTGGGCTGCGATGGCCTCGATGATATTGCACCCTTCGACGGAGCGTGCCGAGCCGTGTGCGAGCTCCCCCGCCGGGGCCGTCATCAGCACGACGGGGCGATGGTACTGCTCGGTCAGGCGGCTGGCAACAATCCCTACCACGCCCGCCGGCCATTGCGGATCGGCCAATACTAGCGCGCCGTAATCTAGCAAACTGGGATCATGCTCGATTTGTGCCAGCGCGCCTTGCAGTACCAGGTTGGAGAGCCGCTTGCGTTCAGTGTTTAGCCCCTCCAATTGCTGTGCCAACACCCGTGCGCGTTGCACGTTGGTGGTAGTGAGGAATTCTACACCTACATTGGCGTCATCCAAGCGTCCCAGAGCATTGAGGCGTGGGCCTAGTGTAAAGCCGATATGTTCCGTGTTGAGTTGCGCGGCGATGAGATTGTTGAGCGCCAACATTGCCAATAACCCTTGCCGCGTGGTGTGCCGCAGAGCCTCCAGCCCTAGTTGCAACAAATAGCGTGTATCACCCATCTGCTCGGCTACATCCGCTACAATCCCTAGTGCGACCAAATCAAGCAATGCAGCAGCTTCTGTCTCCCGCCCGGCCCGGCGATAGAGTTCCAGTGCCAACATGTAGGCCACTCCTACGCCTGGCAATGTCGCCAACGGATGTGTGGGTGGCAGGCAATGTGGGTTGACCAGGGCCGCGGCCGGCGGCAGCTCCGGCGGCAAATCATGGTGATCGGTGATAATCACCTCGACGCCCCGGCTCTGCGCATAAGCAATCGGCTCGTGTGCATCGCTGCCGGTGTCACAGGTGAGGATCAATTGCGCGCCCGCGTCAATCATTCGGGCGAGATTGGGCACATTTACTCCATGCGATTCAGTCGCCCGCACAGGAATATAGTACACGACTTCGCCGCCCAGCGCGCGCAGCGTGGTAACCAACACGGTCGTTGAGGTCTGCCCGTCCACATCGAAATCACCCCAGACGCAAATGCATTCTTTTCTGCGGAGAGCTTCTTCCAACCGTACGACGGCCCGCTCTAAATCGGGGAGAGCCGTGGGGGGGGCGGGTGCGTAGGCGTGTGGATCGAGAAATGCACGGGCCGTTTCAGGCGTCGCAAGTCCGCGTCGCACAAGGGTCTGTGCTATTAGCGGGTGACCGCCTACCAGAGCGTGTAGCTCTGCAGGGACGAAAACTTCAGAGGGATCGCGCCAGTGTCTCATTATGCCTGCTTTATGAATGAAGCTCCATAGACAAAATCGGCGTGCAGTGTATGCCAAAGCGGCGCACTACGCACCAAACTTTCATCGCTGAAATGATTAGGGTATGTTTCATTTGTGTTGAGCGGGACACAGTCGGAGACCGACCCCAGCCTGCTCTGGCCTGTCTCCGACCGGGCCAGTTTTCATTCCATAACTGAAATGAAACATACCCTATTGATTCCGCCGCCAATGTCATTAAGTTAAGACCTGGCAGGTTTCGCACAAATTGGGTTGAGTAGTATTTTACCGGTGAATAACGACGTTTTGTAGACTGAAGGCCTGGAAACCTGCCAGGTCTATGCCCTAAACTTAATGATATTGATTCCGCCGCTGTTCAAACCGGGGATTACGCTTGCTCGTCCCAATCCTCGAAGTGCAGCCAGAGCTCCGCCAAAAAAGCGGCTTCCTGATCCGCCACGTTGCCGTCGGCTTCAGCGACGGCGTGCGCGAGCGCCTGTAAAGTACGACTGAAGTTGTCCATCTCTTCTGGCGTGGCTTTGGTCTGCAAAATCTCGCGGGCCGTTTCGATAAGCAAGGCCAGTTCAGTGTGTACGGCCTTATTCAGCACAGCATCATCTTCCTCTGGATCATCACTGTGCTGAATGAGCTCCTGCACAAACGGCACGGTGTACGGGCGCAAGCGGCCCCACACCTCGGCCTCCTCATCATAGAGCAGCCGGTCGGCCACCGCCATATTGAAAAAAGCCGCTTGCATTAGCGCACGCAGCGTGATCCATTCGTCACGAGTGAAATCGGTTTTAGTTGTCATCAAACCCTCCTCTGAAAATCTCAAATCAACAAATCTCAAATCAACATCGCAAATGTACCGCGAACTTTAATTCGCTCTCAGTTGCCTATTTTCGCAATCGTGCAAAAGTCGCCAGCAATCTGCGTGTTTTGAGCATCCTACAGGGTTAGTGTTTTGCGGTACGACCTTTGACGAGCGCAGAGGCCTTCGACAGGCTCAGGCACCGGAGAAGTCCGGTGGCTGAGCCTGCCGAAGCCTCTCCCGGTTGCCCTACGTTATTGCCTGGATGGCCATCGCGTAAAAGTCGCGCTGTCACAGCCGGCAATAAGCGTGTTTTGAGCATCCTACAGGGTTAGTTGTGCGGTACTGCCTATTTTCATTATTGGAGCTATACACAGGTTCGGTAACGTGCCTTGTTTGATTTTGGATTTCAGAAATCTAAAATCAGAACGCTATTTCGCCAATTTGGTCAAAGTCCAGTTCGAAGTTGCGCCAATCGCCCGGCTCAGCGAGCTCGTCTTGTTCGTTCAGTGCGCCAGCGCGTTGCCCGCGATCGCACAGGGAGCGGTAACAGCAATAGCGACAGGCGCGCTCGTCATTGGTCAGCGGGAAATCGCCCAAGGGCCGTGCGGTGATTTCTTCGATAAGGCGCGTTAGATGTGCTGCGTCGCTGGCAAACTGCGCCGCAGCGTAGGGCAAGCGCTCCGGCGCGGCCGGATACTGTGCGAACCAGTAGACCATCGTGACCTGCTCCGGCGCGAAGCCGCGCCCGCCGTTGAGCGCGGTCCCCGCGCGCGCCAGCAAGTAGCGGTAGACGCGCGTTTGCATGGCTTCTTCCAGTCGCCGCCGTTCCGTGCGTCGTGCGGCAGTCTTCCAATCAATGATTACTGCCTCGTCCTCTGGTGTCGTTACTACCAGGTCATATTTCGCCACGAGTCGGTAGCCTGCTAACGTCGCCGCTAGTCCGATCTCTGGGAAATGCTTTCCGGTAGCGATCTCCCACGGGCGATAAGTCTGGTAGTTGAGCCACCAGCGCTCCAAATCTGCATCGCTGGCGGCGAAGCGCGCCAGCTGCTTTGCTGGGATACCCACCTGATGCTGCTGCACCAGCCGGTGGAACGTCTGACCGGCTTCCATGCGACGTTCTTGCTCGGCGATGGGTTCGGCTTCCACAGCAGGCCAGGCTACGCGCAGCACATAGCGCAGCTCGAAGCGGCGCGGACAGGCCACATAATCCCCCAGACTGCCCTGGCTGAACTGAAATTCAGGTGGTACAGCGTTCATCAACAATTTCCTTGCAAGCCCCTGCGTTTCATAGAACACAGGAACAGAATTTTCTTCACGCATCACGTTTCACGTTTCACGTTTCATTATCAAGCGGACAAGGCTTTCATTGCATGTGGTTGGTCATGCGCAAACAAACATCCCCGACGCCTATTTCCCCATCAGCGCCAGGAGCGCGCCGCTTAGCAACAAAATCAGCGCCAGCCCACCGCAGAACATCCCGCTCATAAACAGCTGCCCCGGTTGCGCCCGAAGGTAACGCAGGTAGCTCTCCGCCGAGCCGGCATAGAGCTGCTGCGCCAACACCCGCCCCTCGCCCTGCCACGTCCCTTCGATGGTCAACGTGGTCAGCGGATGATAGCCCACATAGCGGCGACCCTCTTGATCCGTATCGCTTTGCGCATCGTACCGGTGCGCGTTGAGAAAAGCGACATCTGCGGGCAACCGTACCGTGAGCGGCGCGCCATCGCTCAGATAGACCGTCACCTGCTCCGGCGGCGGGGCGATCCGCACCCAGCGGGTAGTTTCCGCGCCGCTTTCGGAGGTGGTCGTCACCTCCGACTCAAAATAGTACAGGTACAGGCTGAAAGGGCCAGTAGCGGTGGAATCCGGCAGCTGCCCCACGAAGAGCGCCTGCTCGCCGAGCGCCAGCCCGGCAAGTGCATCGGGGGCGGGTTGTGGCAATGCAGCGACCTGCCGCGCATTCGCAAAAGCCATCGGCGTGCCCAGTCCCACCGCCAACAACGACGAGAGACAGCCCAACCCGCCTAAAATCAACAGCACAATCGAAAAGCCACTCTTGCTGCGTCGCCTTACAAACAATCCCTTCAACATCACTTACTCACTTACGCGCTGATTTTGCTCCCCCCACCACGCCTCCAACGCATCGAATGCCACAGCGGGACGCGCGGAGCCTTGTCGCCCGGTGTTCCAGGTGACGATGAGCGCCTTGCGGGCGCGCGTGATGCCCACATAGAGCAGGCGCAGCCGTTCCGCCGCATACTCGATACGCGCCAGCTCCGTTGCCGTGCCCTCATCGTAGAGATCGTTGTCGCGTAAAGCGCGCAACTGCTCTAGTACCTCCGCTTCCAGATTCAACCGGTCGCGCACGAACCACCGCTCGGAGATGTAGCTGTCGCCGGGCATCGCAGCAGGAAAGTCGTAGGTGTTCACTGACATCAGGTACACGCGATCCCACTCCAGGCCCTTGGCCTTGTGCATGGTCGCCACGACGATCTCGCCCCGGTGCGCGTCCGGCTCGAAGCCGGTATCTTCGTCACTGAGGCCCAGAAATTTACGCTCGTTCTTAGCAACTACGGCCAGTTCTTGCGTGAGCTCCGGTAGCCGCCATTCGGGATGGGCAGCAGCGGCGCTACGCAGCACTAGCGCGAGCTTGTGTGCTACTGCCAGATCAGACGGTGCGGTGAACAGGTCTTGCGCGATGGTGAGGACGAGCTGGTCAATGGGCAATGCGACCGCCTCTTGCCAGCGGCGCACCTGTGCGCGAAATTCCGCCAGATGCTCATGCAGCGCGGGCTGGGTGTCCTCCAATTCGAGTGCATCGAGCCAGTTCCGGTCGGCGCGGGGCCAGAGAAAGTCTTCCACAAAGCGGCACTTGCGCAGCTGCTTGCTCACTGCCTCCAATCGTTGCCGCTCTCCGTCGGCGTCGCGATCCTCGCGCCGCCAGACGCGGTATGCCGTTGCCAGCTTCGGCGGAGAGGCGGGATCGGCCAGGTACGCGACGATGTTGCCCAGTGCGCCGGCGGCCTCGCGGGTGGCGCGGGAGCTGCGTAGCAGCTCGATAAAGGCAATTTTACGCGCTTTGAGCGCTTCCGTGATTTCGAACCCCCGCTGGTTGCGCGGTGTTAGCACGGCGGCAGTCTCGCGCTCCTCTGGCGGCTTGGCGGATTGTTCGACTAGCCACCGCTCCAGCGAGTTGGCGACGGCATCGAGTTCCTCCTGCGGCGTGAACTTGCGCAGCACGAGCTTTACCTGCTCCGGTGCGTTCGGTGGATTGGGTTGCGGATCGCCGGGCGGTGCGGGCGCGATGTGGGGCCGGGTCAACGCCTGCCGCAGCTCTGGCACGGGATGCTCGGCTTGGGTCCAATCGCTCAAGGCGTTGGCGATCTGAATCACACTCAGCATCGAGCGCCCGGAGTTGGGCAGCTCGCGCGCTTGCACATCTTTCCGGTGGATGAATTCTCGCAGATAGCGCGGGTTGGCGGTGGTGAAGGTCTCATAGATCGCCTGGTTGGGATCACCCACGCGCACCCAATTGCCCTGCGGCCCGGTTAGCAGTGTGAGGATTTCCTGCTGCAAGCGGCTGCTGTCTTGCGCCTCGTCCTCAAGAATGTAGGGCCAGCGCTGACGTAGCCGTGTCAGGTAGGCCTCATCCTGGCGCAGCGCGTGTAACGCCAGGCGAATGAGATCGTCGAAGTCCACGCCGCCCCGTGCCGCCAGCGCGCGCTGGTAGTCGGTGTAAATCGCCAATCCCATCTCCACCAGCGGCAACGGCCAGCTGAGCCGGTCGGCACGGAAGCGCAACTCTGGCGGCGTGAGCTGCAAATCCTTTGCCTGCCGGATGAACGCGGTTGCCATATTGACGACTAAATCGGGCAGGTGTTGACGCTGCACCCATTGGGCCTTGCGTGCATCGAGATCGTGGATCAGATAATCGTCTAACGCGACCGGGTTGGCGCGCAGCCAGTTGTTGGCGGCCTCGCGCAACAGCTCGTTGGCGAGCTGCTCATCCATGATGTCGAACTGATCCGACAGCCCCGCCAGTGCGGGCCGCTCGCGCACGATGTCGTGGCACAAGCCGTGCAGCGTGCGTACCCGGTAGCCGATGGGAAAGAGTCCTTGCGCACTGAGGAATTTCCGCACACGTCCGGAGAAATTGTCCACGGCAGAATTGACCAATGTGACAATCAACACTTCCTGAGTGTCTTCTAGCCGGCCAGAGGCAAGCAGATTGGCCGCTAGCAGCGAGAGCGTCCACGTCTTGCCGCTGCCCGGTACGGCGGAAACGCCCATCTGTCCGCCGGTGTAGGCGAGGACGGCTTGCTGCGCGGGGCGGGGGGAGAAGGCGGGCATGGCTATTCCAAACCCTCTGGCCTGTCGAGCAGGGCTTGCACCCGTTCGTAGAAGCGCCCCGCGTGGATGCCATCGGCCAGGGCATGGTGCGCCTGTATGGATAGGGGCATGAGCAGCCGGTCGCCCGGCGCGTGGTATTTGCCCCAGGCGATGCGCGGCACGGAGTCGGCGGGGTGTGTGTGGATGGGATGCTGGATGTTGGTGAACGAAATCCACGGGATGCTGGTCATAAACAGATAGTCGTCGCGCCCCGGTTCATCTTCGAGGACGACGTTGGCCTGTACCTGCTTGATAGTGGCTTCGGCCCGCGCATGAAACGTGGTGAAGTCCTCGGTGTAGGCCACGTTGCAGAAGCTGAACAGGTCACCCGTCGCCAGGACGGTGAACGAGGGATGGGCGAAGTCATGCTCCACCACGTCCGCGCCGCGAATGCGCTGGCGCAATTCGGGAATCGCGTTGGCCGCGCGCGTGGTGATGTAGACCACGGTGGTATTGAACGACAGCCCGTGTGACTTCACCCAAGGGTAGAGGCGGCTTACGTCCACGTTGGCGCACAGGTTGAAGTGCGGATAATCGTACTCCCGGAACACCTCGAAGTGTTTGCGCCGGGGCCAGGTAGCCAGGTTGATGGTTTTCATAGTTGGACTCGCTTATAAAATGTAATGCGTAATGCGTAATGAGAAGAAAATATCTCTGCGATCTCTGCAGTAAAAATCTTTGAAAGCAATTACCAGATTTCGTTTCCGGCAGGGCTGCCTGTTGCGACTTCTTCATGCAGGTTGTCCGGTGTGGCTTGATCCATAGCTGCATCCAGAGGGGAAGCCGGTTCACGCGCGCCCCGCAACACCCGCTGCAAGGCGGCGAGCAGCGGCCCTTGTTGCTCGTAGCCCTGCTCGCCCAGCTCGCTCAGGCCCAGGTAAACGCCCTGGCGACAGCGGCGCAGCAGGCCCAGCACCAGCCGGTGGAGCGCCTGTTGCCGCGCGGCGAACTCCTCCACATCCGTCCATTGGCGCGTAGGCGACCAATGGCGGCTGAGGACGTGCGGATGGGTCAACGGTTGGTAGACCCGCTCCCACCAGCCGCTTCCGCCCACGTTGAGCCAGAACTGATAGTCCACCGGGCGATTGCTCATCAGGAACGTATAGGCTGGCGCGAGCAGCACGGCTTCTTCGGCGGGCGGCTGCCAGCTGCGCATATATTGCGCCGCCACCACGCCCGCCTGCACCATGCGGACGTATTCCTGCCCCAGCGAAACGCCCTCTTCCAGTCCGCTGGTATCGGTAATCCAGCGGAACTTTTGCACCGATTCTACCAGGTTCGCCGCTACTTGTCCGGCATTGAACCCATCGTGGAAGCCGAAGCCGGGCTGCGAGAGTTGCTCGCCGAAGAGCCGGTTGAGAAAGTGATCGAGCGGCGCATCTGGGGCCTCCGCAAACTCCGCTAGCCAGGTGCGTAAGGCCTCGTAGCGCCCGCCCAAAAGATAAGTAATGCGTTCCTGCATCTCCGGGTTCAGCGGCTCGAATGCACCCAGCGTAGGTGTGCCGTGCTGTACGCGATAGAGCACTTCCGCCAGGAGCTGCGCCCGCACGAGATCCAGCCCGGCGATGGATTGTTGCAGCGCGTAGGCCACATCGTGACGAGTGGGCGCAATGTTCCAGGAGGGATGTGCCAACGCTGCCAGCGTGAGCAGGGTCTGTGCGGCGGGTTCTTCGCGCAAGGCTCGCGAGGGGCGGTGCGAGCGGGTCTGCACGCCGCGCTGCTCCAGGCGATAGGCCAGCGAAAAGCGCAACGCATCGGTGAGGAAGGGGGCCAGCACTACAATCTCACCTGGCGGCACGCCTTCATCATGGATTAGCCCGACGATGGTCTCGGTCACCCAATCGAGCATCTGCGGGTGAAACCGGCGCATCGCGTACTGCAAGGCGTGGGGGACATCGGTAGCTCCGGCTGCGGGGTGTGAACGTTGATTGACGACCGCTTCGGCCAGCGTGGTACACAGGGCGGCTACCGGCGGGGTCATCACGAAGGACTCGGTAAGCGCGTGGCGCTCGGAGCAGAGTTCGGCCAGCGCGATGGCGCTCTCCGGGTCGGCCCCCAGGAAACTGCGATAGCCCGCGTCGTCATCGTACAGCACGAGCGCGCCCGCCGCGTGCGGCAACCAATCGCGCAACAAATCGTGGGCTACGGGTGGCGTCTCCTCGACGTTTTCCACGAGCAGGTACGTGTATTGCTCCAGCAGCAGGTTGCGACAGAGCGGTTCGCGCCACAGATGATTGAGGAAAAGTTCCAGTTGTAATGAGAAATCGAGCAGGTTGTGCGCCAGACAATAGTCGCGGAAGCGATTGGCGCACTCCTGCGCTTCATCGTAGATACGGAGTTGGCTGCTCTCGCCCACCCAGGCGGATTTCAGGCGATCCGCCAATCCGGTGTGCGGGAAACCCACGCTCGCTGCTTTGCTGAGGTTATCGAGGATTTGGCTGTAGAGCCGGTTGCGGTCAATAGCGACGGCCTCAAAGTAGCCCTGCTCTAGCAACGGCGCGACGACGCGCGCCATGAAGTACTGCGAGGTCTCCAGTGTGAGGAACGTGGGCCGTTGGTCGGGATGGGCGAATCCGGCCTCCTCAGCGATGAGGGGCCAGAAGAGGTCTACCATGCGGCGGGCCAGACCCCCCGGCGTAGCGAACTCCACCAGCCCGCCCGCGACCACGTCGGGATGGGTCAGCGCCGTTTGGTACGGGGTCAACAGCGTGCGCTGCGGCGCCAATAGGAGGATGTGCTGTCCTGGGACGCCTTCCGCCAGCCAGTGGTGCAGCCGGGCTGTCGCCGCCGTCGTTTTGCCGCTGCCTGCCGGGCCGGTGAGGAACGCCTTAGCATCAAGTGGCGCGGCGATCAACGCGCGCTGGGCAGAGGTGAGGGTTATGGTATCAGTCACAGGTTACGTTCCTCTTTTTCGACCAGGGTCAACAACAACTCTATCAACCGCCTAACAGCCCGCCAAGGAGTTTCTTGAACCCACTCGCCGGTTTTTGTCCGTACACTATTCCCGATTGTGCATCTACAACTACGATGTACGTGACGTCCTGAACGGCGTAAGTTGTGATCCAGAAAGGCACCAGGAGTAAGGTGTAAGCCTCCACAGCCATATCCGCTGTGCTGAAAGAGATGTTCTGCACATCAATACTCCCCACGCCGCGAATGCGTGCCGCTAGACGTTCGCGATTGCGCTCCAGAGCCTGGTGCCGCGCTGCCAGGGAGGCATTTGAAAGCGTGATCTGGTAAATTTCGACCGTGCCGGCTTGTATTATCTGGGGTGTTACAGGCACGGCCTCATCCAGAGCTAGCGCCGATAAGCCCTGCAATAGTTCTGGTGTGAGGCGATGGTTGGCCGGTATGAGTAGGTCATTGTGTTCGATAGGCTCTGTGCCCCGTTGAGTGTCGGAGCTGGCAAGCGCCTTACCCGCTTCAAACGCCGCCGCTGTGGGTGAGATCATGCCCGCGGCCAGCGTGGCTACTGCGCCTTCCTGCAACCGCTTGCTGCTGGAATACCAGGTGAGCGCGCCACCAATCGTAAATCTCCATACCGGCAAGTACAGGGGATGTAATGAGAGCGTTTCTGATTTCGCCCGCACTTTCTCGCGTTGAAGCCAATCGGCTAAAGCTTGCTGCGCCTGTTTTTGTGACAATGCAAAGGGGAATGCCCCTTGCGGTGCAAGTAGTTCCTGTGGTGGCAACGGTGTCAGCTGTGTGTTACTACAATAAGGGCAGGTTGTGGCTCCCCGCAAAAAAGTGACCTTACAGGACGGGCACATTACCGTGGGTATGGATACTGTCCGCGCCTGACCTTTGAGCTGGAAAAGTTGCGCTATAAAAGCTTGATCTTCGATGTCGGCTTCAGGGCGCAAGGCCTCTAAAAGGGAGCGTTGGTACTTGCAATAAGCGCATAAGAAAGCGTTTTTCCCCGGGTTAAAGGTTAATGTGTCGCCGCAGTGTGGACAAGGGAAAGTGCGAGATATCACTGTCTGGGTTAGTGCCGCTAGATTTACCCTGTCCGGTTTAGGTTCGGTGCCTGGGGAGCGTTCTGTAACCGTTGCCTGTTCAGGCGTAGGAAGTAGCGCCTCAGTTTGATCTTCCAGGCGGCTCAAGGCTCGCCGGGCTACTGCATTGTCGGGATCCAGTGTCAGTACAGCGTTGAGGCAGCGGCGCTTTTCTATTAGCGTGTCGCAAGTTTCTGAAAGCCAGAACCAGCCTTGAATTTTTTGCTCGCGTGTGCCCTGTGGGTGCTTTAGCAAATGCGTGAGATAGGCCCGTGCCTCAGGCAAGTGCTGTTCTTTGACCGCTTCAATGCCTTGTTGGAGCAACGCGACCGGAGGTATATCAGCGGAAATGTCCACATCTGCGACCGGGGAGTGCGTGGTGCTTTGGCGCGTATCCATGTGCCCATCCAGCAACGCCAACGAGCGGCGAGCGCGCTGATTGTGCGGTTCGAGCGCCAGGATGTCTTCCAAATAGCCCCGTTTCTTGCCCGGTTCATCAGCGATCTCACTCAACCAAAACCAGGCTTCGAGCTTTTGCTCCTGGTTGGAATCTTCACGAAGCACCCATTCGAGATAGAATTGGGCTTCTTGAAAGTCTTTTGCCCGTGCCGCACCCATGCCACGCACAAGCAAATCTTGCGTTCTTTGAGACATAACTCTTTTATTCTCCGCTTATAGCAGGATGTTATCTGCCCATACTATTATCAAGGTCGTTTGCTGATATGGGGATGTTTCTTCTTGAGTGGGACACAGCTAGAGACCGGCCCTGGCTCGCTTTAGCTGGTCTTTGACCGCGCCACTCTTCATTATTGTAGTTGAAGGAAGCACACCCCACTGATTACTGGTATTGTACACCGGCTTGCTGCGATGCCAAATGAGACACAGCAGAAAACAAGCTCGTCAATAATTTGTCCTATACTTTATCACTTGAACAATCCCCACTCTGGTCTATAATCAGGGTAAGGGGTGTGTTCATACCTGAATGGTGCCCCTTACCACGCACCCATCCCAAAAAATCATGACCGCTTTTCAATCAACGCTATTACTGTGACGCGAGGAGCATTGATCCATGCCGGACTTTGTCCATCTGCATACCCATACTGAGTTCTCGTTGTTGGATGGCTTGAGCAGTCCCAAAGCCCTGGCGAGCTATGCCGCGCAGCTGGGCATGACCGCACTGGCAATCACGGATCATGGTGTGATGTATGGCATCATTGATTTCTACAAGGCGTGCCGAGCAGCCGGGATTAAGCCGATTATCGGTATTGAAACATACTTGGCACACGGTGCGCGCCAGAGCCGCAACCGCAACGACGGTAAACCCTACCACCTTGTCCTGTTGGCACAGAACCAGAGCGGTTATCAGAATTTGCTCGAACTCGCCAGTCTCGCGCAGCTCGAGGGCTTCTACTACAAGCCGCGCATTGATAAGGAGACTTTGGCCGCACACAGCGAGGGCGTGCTGGTGCTCTCGGCGTGTTTGCAAGGCGAGGTTCCCCAGCTCTTGCTCCAGGGTCAAGAAGCACAAGCCCGCGAGGCCGTTCGCTGGTATCAACAGCATTTCCCCGGCCGCTTCTATCTGGAAATTCAGGATCATGATATCCCGGAACAGCGGCAGGTGAACCCCAAGGTCATCGCGTTGGCCCGTGAGATGCATGTGCCGCTTGTCGCTACCAACGATATCCATTACGCCCGGCGGGACCAGTTCGAGGCGCATGATGTGCTGTTGTGCGTGGGCACAGGCAAGACCGTGAACGAGCCGAACCGGATGCGCATGAGCGATAATTCCTACTATATGCGCTCGCCGGACGAGATGGCCGCGCTCTTCAAGGACACGCCCGATGCGCTGGAGAACACGGTCAAGATCGCTGAGCAGTGTAATGTAGAGATTCAATTCGCGCCGCCCTATCATGTGCCTAAATTTCCCGTGCCGGAAAGCTGCGGTGATTCGCAGACCTATCTCCGCCATTTGTGCGATAAGGGCATGGCCGTCCGCTATGGTGCGGACGCTACCCGTCCCGACTACATCGAGCGCCTGGAGTATGAGCTTACCATCATCCACGAGATGGGTTTCGATGATTATTTTCTCATCGTGTGGGATCTCTGCCAGGCCGCTGAGCGTATGGATATTTGGTGGAATGTGCGCGGGTCGGGCGCGGGGTCGGTGGTAGCCTACACGCTCAATATCACCAATGTTGACCCGTTCAAGAATCGGCTGTTCTTCGAGCGCTTCCTTAATCCGGGCCGGATTTCCATGCCGGATATTGATCTGGATTATCCTGATGATCGGCGTGAGGAGTTGATCGCCTACACCGCCGAGCGCTACGGCAAGGACAAGGTAGCCGGCATCATCACCTTCGGGACATTGGGGGCGCGTGCCGCCATCCGCGATGTGGGCCGCGCCATGGACATTCCTTTGAGCGAGGTGGATCGCGTGGCCCGCCTGGTGCCCAATCTCCCCGGCAAGCCGGTCAGCATTCAGGAGGCACTGGAGACAATCCCGGAGCTGAAAGATGTTTACAAGAGCACGCCGTATATCAAGACGCTGTTGGACACGGCCACGCAGCTCGAAGGGGTGGCGCGACACGCCAGCACCCATGCCGCCGGGGTACTGGTCTCCGATTTGCCGCTCACCGCGTATCTCCCGCTCAATCGTCCCACCAAAGGCGAGGGTGCTGAGAGTGCGCTTGACCGGGTTTCACAGTGGGCGATGGAGATTGTGGATGCGTTGGGGATGCTCAAGGTGGACTTCCTGGGCTTGCGCACGCTGACCCACATGCGCAAAGCCTGCGAATGGATCGAAAAAGAGCACGGGCGCAAGTTCGACCTGAACACGATTCCCTACGAGCGTGTGCCAGACGACCCACAGTTAGACGCTGAGGTGAAAGCTCTCTATGACCTGCTCGCCAGCGGCGAAACCACTGGCGTTTTCCAGGTGGAAAGCGCGGGGATGCGCCGCGTGCTGCGTGATATGCGCCCCTACCAGTTTCAGCACATCGTTGCGGCGATTGCCCTCTACCGCCCCGGCCCGATGGACAACATCCCAACGTACATCAAGCGGCTACATGGAGAGGAAACCATCCAATATCATCACCCCTTATTGGAACAAGCCCTCAATGATACTTGTGGTGTCATCATTTACCAAGAACAGATCATGCAAATTGCCGTGGATATGGCGGGCTACGAGCCGGGCGAGGCCGATGGCATCCGCAAGGCCGTCGCTAAGAAGAAGCGTGATTTGATGGACAAGCACCACAAGATGTTCCGCGAGGGCTGTATTGCGCGTACAATCCCTGGCGAAGTCGCTGACGCGGTCTGGGGTGACATCGAGTTCTTCGCGCGCTACGGCTTCAACCGCGCCCACGCCACCGATTACGCCGTCATCACCGCACAGACGGCTTACCTCAAGGCCCATTATCCGCTGGAATTTATGACAGCGCTGATGACCACTGAGCGTAATAACATCGAAAAGCTGGGGTTCCTCGTTAGCGACGCTCGACGTACCGGGATGCAGGTGTTACCGCCCTGTGTGAATGCCTCTGATGTGGATTTCACCATTGAGCATCTTGAAGAGGGGCGTGCAATCCGCATCGGCCTGGGCGCAATCAAAAACGTGGGGGCGGAGGCGGTGCGTGTCATCGTGACCGCGCGGCAGAAAGACGGGCCATTCGAGAGCCTTGACGCGCTGGCGAACCGCGTGGATTTACGCAAGCTTAACCGGCGCACGCTCGAATGCCTGATCCAGGCCGGGGCGCTGGACGCCTTTGGCCCCCGCGCTGCGCTGCTGGCGATTATGGACGGGCTGTTAAGCGCCAGCAGTCAAATCCATACGGCCCGCGAACAAGGACAACTTTCCCTATTCGGTTCATTCGCGGGCAGCGCACCCACGCTGCAATTGCCCCCCTTCGCCCCCCCTATCGCGCAGCGCAAGCTGTTGGAATGGGAAAAAGACCTGTTGGGGACGTATATCTCCGAGCATCCCTTAACCCAACAGGAGCGCGAACTCTTGCAATCCGGCCTGATCAGCACTACGCTCGACCGGGTGGAGGCTGATAGTACGCCCGGCCAGCAGCTGGTACTGTTGGGCAGCATCCAGCGCGTGCGGCGCATCCAGACCAAAAAGGGCGCGACGATGGCCTTTCTTACGCTCGAAGGTTCCAGCGCCACGCTCGATGCCGTCATCTTTCCCAAGACTTACGAGAGATACAACGAACTGTTTACGCCGGGCCGGGTGATCGTGGTCTGTGGTAAACTGGATCAGCGGCCCGACCGTGAGGATCACCCCGTGATGGCGGATTGGATCAAGGAACCGCACGAGCTATTGCGTCCGGTGGAAGATCCGCCGCTGGCGACAGACTATGCCCCGCTCCCTAGCGTGAGCCGCGAGGTGTCCCCAGCATATCAGGCGTCCGGTAACGGGCAAGGGGATGCGACCGCGCAGGTTGCGCCGCTCCCCAGTGCGCCCGCTATTGCGACGATTAGTGCGCCGCCGGAAGAGCCACCAGAACCTGCCAACACACTCTACATCACCATCCAGCGCACCGGCGATAATGAACGTGACTTTCATCGGGTCTCACAAGTCCACAATTTGCTTGTTCAGGAGCGCGGGCGGGATCAGTTTGTGGTGATTCTGCAAGGTAACACCAAGCCTATCGCGCTAAGTTTTCCCAACACCAGCACCCGCTACACACCTGCACTGCGAGAGAGCGTTGAAAGTCTGGTGGGCAACGGTAACGTCAAAATCGTCGCTGCGCCCGCCGGGTGAAACTTGTTGGGGCGAGGCAATCCGCGTTTCGTCACACTTGACCAAGCGCTTTGCATATCCAATGGGTTTGTCCATGTTGACCCTAACAAGGATTGCCTCGCCTGAACTATTGAAGTAATCCGCGTTTCGTCACACTTGACCAAGCGCTTTGCATATCCAATAGGTTTGTCCATGTTGACCCTAACAAGGATTGCCTCGCCCGAACCTACTGATTTGTGATTTGCTGATTTTCCAGGGAGGTTGCCAATGGATACCTATCTGTCCGCTAACATTCTCCTTTCCCACGTCCGCGCGCTGGCCGATGAGATTGGCCCCCGCCCCGCCGGGCATCCCGCCGAGATGCGCGCCCGGCAGTACATCCGCCAAATCCTCTGCGAGCTGGGCTATGACGCGCCGGAAACGCTCACGTTCCCTGCGCCCGATACCTGGGGGTACGCGATGCTCGGCCCGCTGCTGCTGGGACTGCTGGCAAACGCGCTCGGCAAGAGCCGCCCGGCCCGGCTGCTGGGCGGGTTGACCACACTCGGCGCGGCTTATCTGCTCTGGGATGCCACGCGCGTCGGGAAGCAGCCGCTCACGGCATTGGCACCCCGGCGACCCAGCGCCACGTTGATTCTGCGCATTCCACCTGCCGGAGCCGCGCGCCGCAAAGTGGTGCTGCTGGCACATACCGATACCAACAAGCATCGCCTGTCCTTCACCCCCGGTATGAAAAAATCGCTATTGGGCGCAACGACCTTTGGCTTGGGTGCGCTGCTCGGTAACGGGCTGGCGCAGCTGGCGCAAGGATTCGGTGGCGGGAAAAGCGCGGAACGCTTCCGTCAGGGCAGTGCGCTGGCGATGGGCGTCACTTTGGGCGTGGAACTGCTCGATGAGCGCGGCAGCTATGTGGACGGCGCGAGCGACAACGCTTCCGCCGTAGCCTGCGCGTTGGGGCTGGCCGCGCAGCTCCGAGCCGCTCCGTTGCAGCACACCGAAGTCTGGCTCGCGTTCACCGGCGCAGAGGAAGTGGGCTGCATGGGCGCGCACGCGCTGCTTGATGCTTACGGCGATACGTTGCGCGACGCCTGGTTCTTGGATTTCGAGATGGTAGGTGCGGAGCAGATCGCCTACGTTACCCAGCATACCGGCTTTTCGCTGTTGAGCGCCTACACGCCCGATGCGGAATCGCTGACGTGGGCCGAGGAGACCGCCCGCCACCACCCGGAGCTGGGTGTCGCCGGGCGCAATCTGGTCATCGGCGAGGAAGTAGGCGCACTGCGCAAGCGCGGCTATCGCGGCGTGTGTATCGCCGGGTACGGGCCGGATGGCTGGCTGGAGAATTGGCATCAGTACGCGGATAACACGCAGAACCTCGTCCCCGCCGGGCTGGAGAAGGCCGCGCGCTTCGGCTGGGCGATGTTGCAGGGGTTGGATGGGAGGGCGTAGCGAATCAGCGGGTTAGCGAGAAGCTGTATCTGCTATTGATAATTCGCCATTCATTTCACTTGCGCTTCTTATAGATTATGCTATAATCGTGTTCATTAGGGGCGGTTAGCTCAGCTGGTTAGAGCGCCGCGTTGACATCGCGGAGGTCAGAGGTTCGAGTCCTCTATCGCCCACCTGTTATATGTGTTCTATAAAAAGCGGCTCTGCTCTCAGCAGGGCCGCTTTTTTGCAATACCTGAGCAACCCATGTGACGCGAAGCGTGTGCTTCGCGCGCGAACTGTCCAGTTCGCGTTACGCGATTCTCAAAGGAGCAAATTCGATGCGAACTTTTGCCCAACCGCAAGTTGTAGTCAGCAAGTGCCTGGGCTTTGCAGCCTGTCGCTATAACGGCGTATCGCTTCCCGATCCGTTCGTGGAACAGCTGCGCCCCTACGTCACCTATTTGCCTGTCTGCCCGGAGGTCGAGATCGGCCTGGGCGTGCCGCGCGATCCGATCCGCGTGGTGCTGGTGGAGGATGCGCCGCGCCTGCTGCAGCCCTCCACCGGCGCGGATATGACCGAGGCGATGCAGACGTTTGCCCAGCAGCACTTCGAGACGCTGCACGACATAGATGGCTTCGTTCTCAAGGGGCGCTCGCCTTCGTGCGGCATCAAGGACGTGAAGCGCTATCGCGGCATTGAGCGGGGCGCGATGTCCGATAACAAGGGGCGCGGGTTCTTCGGCGCGGCGGTATTGGAGCATTTCCCGCATCTGCCGGTGGAGGAAGAAGGCCGCCTCAGCAACTTCACCATCCGCGAGCACTTCCTCACGGCGCTATTTACGCTGGCCGATTTCCGCGCGGTGCAGGCCGCGCAGACCATGCGCGAGCTGGTGCGCTTCCACAGCGATAACAAGCTGCTGTTGATGGCTTACAACGAGACTCGGCTGCGGGTGATGGGGCCGCTGGTCGCCAACCACGCGCAACGCCCGGTGGCCGACGTGATCGCCGATTACGCGCAACATCTCACCCAGGCGTTGGCGCGTCCCCCCCGGCGCACCGCCGGTATCAATGTATTGATGCACGCGCTGGGCTACTTCTCCAAAGGCCTCTCGTCGCAAGAAAAAGCGTATTTTCTGGACACGTTAGAGAAATATCGGGATCAAAAGGCCCCCCTGAGTGTGCCGGTCAGTTTGATAGGGGCATGGATCGCCCGGTTCAATGAACCGTACCTGGCACGGCAAACCTTTTTCGAGCCGTATCCGGAGGCATTGATAACCATCAGCGACTCCGGCAAGGGCCGCGCATTGGATTAGCGGTTATTTTTACGCGCATTTTATAAGTTGAGGAGGCGCACCATGACGCAGTATCCAGATGTCACTATTGAGCAGGTATTACAGGCGCTACCCGTGCCGTATCGTACACCAGAGAGCCTTGATTTTGTGCGCCGCGCCTACGATTTCGCTTATCAAGCGCATGATGGGCAAAAGCGTAAATCGGGGAAACCTTATATCGAACATCCCTTGCAGGTCGCCTATCTTTTGACGGACTTGCATCTGGAACCGGCAGCCATCGCTGCCGGTTTGTTGCATGATGTGGTAGAAGACTGCAAAGTGAAACACGAGCAGTTGGCGGAGCTGTTTGGGGAAGAGACGGTCACGCTGGTAGAAGCTGTGACCAAGATCGAAAAAGCGGAGAAGCACGTTAAGCAAGATAGCGAGCGCGATCGTGACCAGCAGGAATTGGAGAGCCTGCGCAAGATGTTTGTGGCGATGGCGGAAGATGACTTGCGGGTGATTTTTATCAAGCTGGCCGATCGTTTGCACAATATGCGCACGTTGGAATGGCTCCCGCGCAAGAGTCAGCTGCGGATGGCACGCGAGACGCTCGATATTTTTGCCCCCATTGCCAACCGGCTCGGCCTGTGGAGCTGGAAGGCGGAACTGGAAGACTTGGCGTTCCACACGCTCAATCCCGGTAGGTATGGTGATTTGGCGAAACTATTGGCGGCGCGCAAAGAGGAACGGCAACAGCGTGTTACCCGCCTGAAGACCCACTTGCAAAAAGTCGCCACCGCCGAAGGTATCGTGGCTGAGGTCAAGGGACGTCCCAAACACATCTATAGCATCAACCAAAAGATCAATCGCAAGAACGTCTCCTTCGAGCGCGTCTACGATGCCGAGGCGCTACGTGTCATCGTTGCCACGGAGCCGGAGTGCTATCAACTGTTGGGGATTGTGCATCGGCTGTGGAAGCCGGTGCCGGGTGAATTTGATGATTACATTGCCAATCCTAAGCCCAACGGGTATCAAAGCCTGCATACAGCAGTGATGACCGATGACGGCGGCACATTGGAAATACAGATCCGCTCGCGGGAGATGGATTGTGTGGCGGAATACGGCGTAGCCACCCATTGGCTGTATAAGGAGCAAGGCCTGGCGGTCAGTCAGGCCCTGCTCGATCACATGAATGGAATGCGCCAGAGTGTGCGTGAGCTGACGCAGGATTCCCCCGACGCACAGGACTTTATCGAGATTGTGCGTTCGGATGTGTTTGAGGAGTATGTGTACGCCTTCACCCCTAACGGGCGCGTGATTGATATGCCGCGCGGCGCAACTCCGATTGATTTTGCGTATCGTGTCCATACCGATTTAGGGCATCGCTGCCGGGGGGCCAGAATTAACGGTAAATGGGTGGGGCTGGATTATCAAATCAAAACGGGCGATCAAGTGATGATAATTCCTGGACGCTCCGGCGGGCCGGGGCGCGATTGGCTCATCGAGGATTTGGGGTATGTCAAAACGAACCGCGCCAAGCAAAAGATCCGCCAGTGGTTTCGCCAGCAGGATCGTGACCAGAACATCAAGCGCGGGCGTGCGATTGTGGAGCGCGAAATCCGCCGGCTGGGGCTGGATTGGCCGCTGGATGAGGTCGCGGAGCTGTTTACCAAGCGCTATCCGCGTGCGGAGGATTTCTGGGCCGCGGTGGGGATGGGCGATTTCAGCACCGAGCGCATCGTGGATCGCCTGGAGGAGGTGCGCCGTCGGCAGGTTGAAGAGGCCGAAGCCGCCAAGAAGCTCAGCGAGCTGGAGCAGCAAGCAGCGCTACCGCCATTGGCGCCAGCCAAGGTTGATATTCGGGGTACCAGTGGGCTGCTCACGCGCCTTGCGCTGTGTTGCAAGCCGATTCCCGGCGAAGAAATCGTGGGGTACGTCACCCGTGGACGGGGCGTCACCATTCACAAACGCGAATGCCCCAACGTGCTGCGCTTAGTCCAGGAAGAGCCGGAGCGCCTGATCGAAATGGAATGGGGCACCGATGAAGTTACCTTCCAGGTGCGCGTTGCCATTACCGCTTACGACCGCTCCGGGCTGTTCCATGACATCACCGAGGTACTTGATCGGGAAAATGTCAACATGGCGGGCGTCAACACCGGGGAGCGGGACCGCTTCAACATCGTTCCGGTCTACCTTACGCTGGAAGTGCCCAATTACAACAAACTCAAGCGCGTGCTAGGTAAAATCGAGCACATTCCTAATGTACTCAAGGCTAAGCGTATTGGATAAGCTGTGGGTTTTATCACAACTTCAGTAAGTGGGCGTACTTCAAGTATAACGCGGCTTCTATCTGGCAGGTATACATCCGCAATCCAACTGTAGCGTAGGATGATGAAAATTAAGAAAATGAACCGGAAATAAAACCATTTACAAGAATCACTTCTGACCATTCGCTGAAATGGTTTTGACTTTGGTCAATTCGTCGCCAGCGCCGAG
>CAZDDI010000058.1:0-27519 GCA_964504195.1 uncultured Anaerolineales bacterium | reverse complement strand
GTGGGCATTTCTAATTGTCATCAATGGGTAATTCTAGTTGTCGTTGAACAGCTTTCCGCGTACCACCGATCAAAAGCAACTGGAGCCGGGCTTCGCGCGCGTCTAGCAAGTTGTACGAAATCTATTTGTCTTGTTTTAGCAATAACCTTCAGCTATCGCAAAACTTTGCTATGGTTGAGGCGAAAAAATAGCAAAGTTTTGTTATTGACAACCTGATTGTGGTGATGTTAGAATTGAAGGCGGTGTCAAACGGTCATTCGATACATATCAATTTTTAGATTTTCTCAGCGGTGTGTTACGCACATTCGGTATTTCTGAATAGATAGGGGGAATAATCCATGAAAACGCGATTTCTGATTTTACTAGTCCTGGGGGTCTTTATCTGTGGCAGCTGCAACTCAAAACCAGCCGTATCTATAGATGAAACCCCGGTCACCGCTACGGCTTCACCTAGGGTAGCTGCAACTACGTCCGGCGCTTTGCCCACCCCCACTCCCACTCCGCTTGTGCCCCCCGTTACCCCCACGAGTGTGCCTTCGCTAGTTTTCGACTTGAGCGAGTACACCGATGTCACGACCTGGGAAGTTTACCCGCTTCCCCACACCTCCGGGGCACTGCTTGCCCCGCCAGGGTGGGTGGTTACAGAAGGGAGTGAGATGGGCGAACGTCTTTACAGCTTGGCATTCCAACCGCCTGTGTGGGATTCCCCTGAGGCGTGTGGATACCAGTGTCCGGTTATCAGTGTTGCCGTCTATCGGCTTGCGGCATCCTCCGCCCCGCCGGACGCAGTTTTACCTACCTGGTTGGCACAGCGCGCCACAGCTGAACCCTTTGGTGCCGATGTGGCTGAAGACGTAATGTACTTTGATGTGGGCACGCCGATAGAAACCATGCTGGGTGCGCTACCGGCACTCGGCTTCTCTCACGAAGCCATGGGTATCCAGCTCTACACGACGCTGGCCGTTGTGGAGGATGTGGTCATTGCGTTTACCAAAACCCATGTCCAGCAGTTTGACTTCGAGCCGATTTACGATCTGATGCGGGCACAGGCAAGATTTTGAAACCTATTGCAATCCAATTTTTCTTCTGTGTGATGAATCTGTAGGAGGAGCTGGTGGTATGAAATCCCTTTGTTTTGTTTTGGCAATAACCTTCATGTTGTTCAGCCTTTCTGCTTGTCAGCGGGAGGCCACGCCTCCGCTTGCCCTTGTCACAACCCCCGCAGCAACCGCTACGCCTACTACCGTTCCCTCTTCAGCAACACCCTTGGCAACGCCGGCTCTCACTCCGGTGCCGTTGGGCTTCCCCGTGCCGCCTGTACAACCGTCTCAAGCGTGCCTCGTCGCCGAATTGCCCCTGCTGGCTAACGGCAGTTTCCAGCCCAAGGCCTTTGCCTGGTCGCCCACTGATGCAGTCCTGGCTTACATCGCGCCAGGAGAAGCGCCGCAGGGCGTCTTGATGCTGGTCGCGGCCTCGGATTTTGAGTCGCCCCAGCGCTTAGCCGCCCCTGCGAACAGCGAGCTCATCTGGTCACCTGACGGAACGCAATTAGCCTTCGTGACGCAGCGCGCCGCAGATGCGCTGGGTACTGTGATGCTCGTCAACCGTGACGGGACGGAGTTGCGCGACCTCTTCCCTGGCGCAGCGGCGCAAACCGATCCCGGCGCCGGTTTCAAAGCCCTGGCGGGCTGGTGGGATGCCGAACACTTGCTGGTGGCACGCAACTGTGGCAGCGGAGCGCGCTGTCTGCTGCTGCTCGATCTCGTTCAGCAAACGCAAACGGATGTGTACCCTGACGGGCCTGCGGGAATCTATCAGTATGCCTGGAGTCCAGATCGCAGTGCGTTCGTGGCTACAGCAGGTTTCAATCCCCAAATCGGCCTGTTTGCACCCCAGCCCGGGACGCTCTTGCAACACTCCGGGCTTGATGAACTCCGCTGGCGTTCTGGCGTCAGGGCTATGGATGAAGCCTGGGCGGACTTCTGGACGTTCTTTGCCGCTTGGGACCCTGATAGCCGCCATGTACTTTTCTTACGGCAGCCCGCTGCGGGGGCGACGCCACCGGAGCTGTGGGTATGGGACATCGCCAGCACAGACGCCGCGTTCCTGTTACCTGGCGTCATCGCCGCACAGTGGTCGCCCGATGGTGAACGCATCGCTTTTTTGACCTGGGGTACGTCGCTGGTGGCACCTGACGGGAGCTGGGCGGGTGTAGCCCCACCGTCGCCAGGGCCGCAGCCCTTGGGGGTGGGATTGTATCACTGGCCCACTGGCGAAATCATTAGCTACTTTGAGGTCGGAACCTTGGATCTCGCTGTCAGCCAGGCAGGCGAGATGTTGCCGGCATCCTTGGCGTTGGCCTGGTCGCCCGATAGCAGCCAGGTGCTTTATGCAGATGGCGCGGGTCGCGCCTGGATTCTTGCCGGAGATGGTTCTATGCATTATGAGCTTCCGGCTTCCGGTGAGCCGACAGATCGCGTTGCCCGCTGGTCATCCGCTGGCCGCTGGCTGGTATTAGCCGGAACAACTGCCTTGCATCTCTATG
Organism: uncultured Anaerolineales bacterium; assembly: GCA_964504195.1. Lineage (GTDB taxonomy): Bacteria > Chloroflexota > Anaerolineae > B4-G1 > SLSP01 > CAZDDI01. The sequence goes on along the minus strand of CAZDDI010000058.1, from coordinate 24,974 downwards.
CGGTACCCTGTGCGCCATAGGGTCTGATACGCGCGCTGGTCCCATCGGCCCAACGTTGCGTTTTGCCCGCCCGCCGATACTTGTTTATTGGCGGGCGGGTTTGCAATCTTTCACTACGTGCAGCGGTTAGGTGCGATTGCCTTGTTGCGCTTCTTGCAAGCCCCGGTTATAATGTGCTGCGGGCTTGTAAAATATCCCTGTCCGTTCTTAGCTCTCCGCTCCTGGGGTAGGGGCGATTATGGTGGGAAAGTATGCTTTATTCGCTATACGTTATATGTCCCAGAGAGGTACACCATGCCCATTCGTGTGTTGATTGCCGAAGCGCACCCAGCCACCCTGCGCGGGTTGTGCGTGCTGCTGGAAGCTGTCACAGATATGCAATTGCTCGCCACGGTTGCCGATGGTGCCGCCGCGATAGAACGGACGGCAGATTGTATGCCGGATGTAGTCTTGCTGGACTCCAACTTGTCCGATTTACCCACTGTGGAAGTGTTACGGCACTTGCGCGCGGCGCAGCCGCCCCCACAAGTCTTGCTCTACAGCGATAATCCCGCGCCCGCTTATATTTACCCCTTGCTGGATGCCGATATTGCCGGCTATGTGCATAAGACTGAGCCGCTTGAGGTTTTGTTATCCGCGCTGCGGGCCGTAGCGCGGGGCGAGCCGTGGTTCACGTCGCAAGTGCAGGCAACGGTCGCGGCCTGGGTGCAGGGAGATGCGGCGTTCCCCCCAGAAATTACCACGCTCACCGAGCGGGAGCGGGATGTGCTGTGTTATGTGGTGCAGGGCGTTAACAATACGGCCATTGCCACCCAGTTACAGATTAGCACCCATACCGTAGTGCGGCACGTCAGCAGCATTTTGAAGAAATTGGGCTGTTCCAATCGGCTAGCCGTAGTGGCGCGTGCGCTTCAGGAGGGTTGGCAATCGCGGCTATAGCAAAACTTTGCTATATTTAGGGTAAAAAAATAGCAAAGTTTTGTTATTGACAACCTGATTGTGAGTATGGTAACATTGATGCGAGTATCGCGTGGTTTCGATGTTCGTCAATTCATTGATGCTTAGGAGGTTAACTATGAAACGCTATCCGCTATCCGTTGGGCTGCTGGTGGTGCTGTTTTCATTGGTGATAGTTCAAACCGTGCAGGCGAGTTCGCCCTTCCCACCCCAACTTCGGGATGATCCTGTCACGGAAGCTGCCCCCTATACAAGATACGAAAATGTTGTTTTGGGTGCGCGTCTGGAATATCCCGCTGCCTGGAGACTTACGGAGGATGAATATCTGCTTCCGACCTATGGGTTTACCCTGGCGGATAAATCTGGTGGACTGGTTTTGCGAGTTGGGTGGGTGCATGAAGCCGCCCCGGAGCAAATGGAGCTGTTGATAGCCCGGCAAATCCAGGGCCATCCCGGACTTGATATTCAGCGCGTTCCGGTGACTATTGCTGGATATTCAGGGGTGATGCTGGCCCCGTTGCCTGGGATAGAGCCGGTGACGTGTATCTACCTGTCGGTGGAGGGCCGGGTCTATGAAATCTGGCAGCGGGCCGAACCGCGCTCGATACAGGAAACATCGCTGGTCGCGGCATTGCGTTTTGAGACTCCCCGACAATCTTTGACAGACTTGGCTTTGCCAGCAGCAGACGGCCTCTTCTTGCAAGCGCCTGTGCAGCCGCTGTCAGAAACCCCTGCGCCCACTGCGGCTTCTGGCTGTGTAGATTGGCCTAAGGAAAAGTTTTCATCTCGGCGACCTTTGCGCCACATCGGTAAACCTATCGTGCAGGACCAGTGAGTGTTCTCAGATTCAGTTTTTATAAAAAGTATATGTGTATACGCCAAAACGCACCTTGGTTAGCCGGGCTGTTGTTGAGTTTAGGGCTGATAACTAGCTGCACGCCCCCCGCTACGGCGCTGCCACCAGCACCTATCGCGACCGAAACGCCTGCGGCAATAGCCTCACCGCAAGTCACGCCGTTGCCGCAGGCTACGCCTTTGCCGCAGGCTACGCCGACGCTTTCGCCTATACTGGTAGCCACTTTGCCCGCGACGGTAGATGCCTGGGTGATCCATGAATTCCCTGAGTTGGGCACGCGCCTGGCGCTGCCTGTTGGCTGGCAGCTGGAGCGTATGCCGGGTTTTTATATGGCTGGGCCACCTTCGGAGATGGCAATTTCCTTAGCCACGGGCGGCCTAGCTATCGGATTTGTTGATAATGTGCCTACTGACCTTTTGGAGATGACGGACGTGTTTGTTCAGCATTGGACTATGTACGCTACTGATTTTTATACGACCCCTATTGAAGTAGGTGGTATTGTTGGTGTGGCTTTCTGGGATCTTGCCAATACTGGCACTTGTTTGAATGTATATGTCCCAGGGGATAGCTTCGTGCATATGCTTACGTTTGGGTTGCCCTTTTGTGCTGCGGAACCGGCACAGCTGCATCCTCTTGGGCAGGCGATTTTGGATTCTGTCGAGTTCTTCCCGGTAAGCGGCACCCCTTAGGCCTGTGTGTCCTAATCTGGGTGCGGGGAGATGCGGCGTTCCCCCCAGCAATTGCCACGCTCACCGAGCGGGAGAGGGCTGTCATTTGAATCAGGCAACTTTGCGCACGGGAGGTTAGTATATGAACATAAAAAAATTGAGTGTGATATTTATTGTGATAACAATGTTATCCGGCTGCAGCCTTGCTAACACACCAGAGACGTTATCAACTCTGACAGCTCCTCCCACAGTTGTCGTTGACGAGCCAACGTTTTCTACTACAGCCATTCCCACATATCCTCCCGATGCCGCACCGCCCGTTGTAAACATTGATATTGCTATCTTATTGAGCGATCAAGACGGGCAGCTATTCTTGTTCGACAGCGCGACGCGCGAGAGACACCCGCTCTCCGCGCCGGGCGTTTATCTGCCCACGATTATGTCCCAGTGGGCCTATTTGATTGCCCCCGTGCGGCTTTCACCCCATGCGACGCAGCTGGTGATCCCGCAGCCCGATGGTGGGCCGACATGGCTCCTCGATCTGCCCACTGCGACCCAGTCGCAGCTCTCAGATCAGGCGCTCAGCGTAACCTGGGCTTCCGATGGGCGGCAGATCGCCTTTTACACTCCCGATATTGCGGCTCCTGAAATCCTCTACACCCAGCAGGTATCGCCCACCCTTGAACCGGCGCGCCCTTTGGCGCATCTGGAGGCCAAAATTATCGCCGCTGCGTGGTCGCCGACCGAGCCTCATATCGCTGTGGCTGTTTCTACGGGGGAGTTGGTTGAGGGAGATGCCGCCGCCTACGTCGAGATCCTGTTGGTGGCGGCTGAGACGGGCGAGGTACAGTCGTTGGGGCTGGTTGAGGTGCCGGCTACATCGGCTTCAGCCTGGGATCTGGCCTGGACATCCGATGGGCACGAAATTTGGCATTTGCTGAGCCAGAGGGCCTTTTCGTTAGATGCAATGGCTTTCCGCCCCCTTGCCGCGCCTCCTGCCCCTGTCTCAACGCGAGTGCAAGCCTTGGCACCAGATGGCTCGCGTATGGCTTATGTTGCAGCCGATCAAAGAACTTTGTGGATTACAGAATACGAATCTGAGACAGATCACCTGACTGTCACCCTGGAGGGGAGAAAATCCATCACGGCGCTCTTTTGGGTTGAAGAGCAGTTGCTTTTAACTACCGCCGCCCCGCATGAGCTGACCTCTATCTGGCATGTTAATCCAGAGACCGGCGTGGCCATCGAGTTATGTGATGCGGTCTATTTCATTGGCCTATGGCCCGATTTGATTGAGAGATACACCAACCTGGCCCGTAGCGTTGAAAGCCTCCCCTAGTTAGCCCTCGGAGTAAAGGGAAGCGTACCGCACCTACTGAGATTTGTTACTTCCCCTGCCACCACTCCGCCAGCACGGCGAGCGCGGCCTCCAGGTTAGCGCACCAGCGCGCTTGCTCCCAGTGTAGCGGTAGCCACAGCTCGCGCCGGCCCACGCGCCCCCGTTCGCCCAGCGCCCGCCGCAACCGGCCATGCGTCTCGGCATCGAGCTCCTTCAGCCACGCGGGGCGCAGCACAATCTGCCCGCTCTCCACGCTGATGGTGGGGATGCGCGCTTCGCGCGCCAGCAGCTTCAGCCGCAGCTGGTAGATCAGGTTCTCGGCGGTGGGCGGCAGCGGGCCGAATCGGTCGCGCAGCTCGTCCGCGAATTGCGCGATCTCTTCCGCCGTGACCAGCTCCGCCAACCGTCGGTAGAGTTGCAGGCGCAGCGCGTCGTGGGGGATGTAGTCCGGCGGGAGGCCCACCGCCAGTGGCAGCTCGATGGTGATGGCGCCGAGCGGCTCCGGTGGCGTGGGCAGCCCGGCGCGCTCCGCCTTGAGCTGCTCTACTGATTGGGTGAGCAGGCGCGTGTAGAGCGTGAATCCTACGGCGGCGATTTGCCCATGTTGCCGCGCACCCAGCAGCTCGCCAGCCCCGCGCTGTTCCAAATCGCGCATAGCAATGGTGAAGCCCCCGCCCACGCTGCCGGTGGTTTGTAGCGCCTCCAGGCGGCGTTGTGCGTCCTCGTTCATGCGCCGCCCGTGGAAGAAGTACGCATATCCCCGCCGCGTGCCGCGCCCCACGCGCCCGCGCAACTGGTACAGCTGCGCCAGCCCGAACCGGTCGGCGCGCTCCACGATGAGCGTGTTGGCGTTGGGGTAGTCCAGCCCGCTCTCGATGATGGTGGTCGCCAGCAGCACATCCACCTCCCCGGCGGTGAAGCTGCGCATCACCCGCGCCAATTCGCGCTCCGCGAGCTGCCCATGCCCCACCGCGATGCGCGCCTCCGGCACCAGCTGCTGGAGCCGCTGCGCCACGCTGCGGATGGATTCTACGCGGTTATGCACATAGAAAACCTGCCCGCCGCGCTTGAGCTCCCGCAGGATCGCCCGCCGCGCGATGTCGGGGTCGTGCAGGCCAATGTATGTTGAGATGGGCAGCCGCTCCTGCGGCGGCGTCTCGATGATGTCAATGTCGCGCACGCCGGTCAGCGCCATGTAGAGCGTGCGCGGGATGGGCGTCGCCGTGAGCGTGAGCACGTCCACCTCGGTGCGCAGCCGCTTGAGCCGTTCCTTGTGCGCCACGCCGAACCGCTGCTCCTCATCAATAATCACCAGCCCCAAATCCTCGAAGGCGATGTCCTTTTGCAGCAGGCGATGTGTGCCGATGACGATGTCCACTTTTCCATCCAGCAGCCCCGTGAGCACGGCGCGCTGCTCGGCGTCGGTGCGGAAGCGCGAGAGCAGCTCTACTTTCACGGGGAACGCTTCCAGCCGGTCGCGGAAGGTCTCATAGTGCTGCTGCGCCAACACCGTCGTCGGCACGAGCATGGCGACCTGTTTGCCGTCCATCACCGCCTTGAACGCGGCGCGCAAGGCCACCTCGGTCTTGCCGTACCCCGCGTCCCCACAAATCAGGCGATCCATCGGGCGGGGCTGCTCCATATCTTGTTTGACGTTGGCAATCGCGCGGGCTTGATCCTCCGTCTCCACATACGGGAATGCCGCTTCCAGCTCAATCTGCCAGGCAGTATCGGTGGCGAAGGCGTATCCTTCCGCTATCTGTCGCGTGGCGTAGAGCTCCAGCAGCTCGCGGGCCAGCTCCGCGGCGGCGGCCTGCACGCGCGCTTTGACCTCGGCCCATTGTGCGCTGCCGAGCTTGCTCAGCGCGGGCTGGAAGCTCTCCGCGCCGATGTAGCGGCTCAACCGGTCGGCCTGATGGATGGGGACGTAGAGCCGGTCGCGCCCGGCGTACTCCAAGAGTAGATACTCGCGCTCAATCTCATCAACGCTGCGCGTGACCAGCCCCTGAAAAACGCCGATCCCGTAATCTTCATGGACGACGGCGTCGCCGGGTTCTAAATCGGCAAAGGGCATTTCCGGCGCGGCGACGCGGCGGCGTTTGCGGCGGCGGGGTTCGGGGGGTCGCCAACCGAACAGCTCCGCATCGGTGAGCAGGTGGCGCACTAGCGGCGCGCCGCTCAGCTGCCAGCCGCCCGGCGCAGCAGCCTGCACGAAGGTGATGAGGCTTTCCGGCGGCGCGGGCAGGGTCGCCAGCACCGGCGGCGGCGAGAAGCCCTGCCACAGATCGGCCAGGCGCGCGGCTTGCCGGCTGACGATGACCACCTGATCGCCCAGCGACACCCATTGGCGCGCGCGGCCCAGGGCTTCGGGCAGGCGTCCGGCGAAGTGCGGTTCTGGGCCAAGCGCCTGGCTCAGCGGCGTTTCGGCGCCCTCGCCCAGATGGAGCGTGTGGCGGCTGTGCAGCGCGGCCTCCCAGGCGTCCCACGCGATGTACGGCGGCGGTGCATCCGCAGGCAGGTCGAGCTCCTCGTGGAGCCGCTGGCGCATATCGAGCGTTTCGGCTTCCAGCGCGGCCCAGCGCGGCGGCAGGCGCTCTGCGCCGCAGGTGATGACCAGCGCGTGCTCCGGGAGATGCCCCAGCAGGTGGCCTACTTCCTGGTAGATGTAGGGGATGTAGTATTCCAGCGTGGGGAAGGGGACGGCGGCTTCGAGCGCGGTGCCCTCTTTCTCCAGTGCGGCGCGCAGTTCGGGGAGCGGATTTTGCGTCAGCTGTGCCTGCACGACGGGGAGCGCGCGCGCGGCGGCGTCGCTGGGGAGCGCCTCGCGCACGGGCAGCAGCCAGAACTCGCTCACACGCCCGGTGGAGCGTTGCGTAGCGGGGTCGAAGGCGCGGATGGATTCGATCTGGCTACCGAAGAACTCCAGGCGGTAAGGGGCGGCGGCCTGGGGCGGGAAGATGTCGAGGATGCCGCCGCGTTGGCTGAACTGGCCCGGTGCGGCGACGACGGACGCGCTTTCGTAGCCCAGGCCGCTACATAGGCGCGCGAGTTCGCGGGGGGCTTCTTTGCCTCCCACTTGCAGGCGGCGCGCGGTGGTGCGCAGGCTGCGATAGGGCAACGTGCGCTGCATCAGCGCGCGCACCGAGGCGAGGATGATGGGCGCGGGGTTCTCTGCGGGGCTGACGCGATGCAGGAAGAGCGTGGTGAGCGCGCGCATCCGGTCTGCTATGGCTTCGGGCGGCCAGGGGACGCGCTCGTAGGGGAGCACGGGCGGCTCCGGGAAGAGCAGCAGCCGTTCGGGGGCGGCAAGCCAGTTACGCAGGGCTTCCGCCAGGCGGCGGGTCTCGTCTACGTCGGGGACGATGACGAGCAGCGGGGCGGCTATATCATCGGCCAGTGCGGCCAGCAAGGCGGGCGTGGCCTGCTCGATGAGGGGCTGCGCGGGCAGCTCCAGCCCGGCGCGGAGCTGTTGGAGCACCTCCTGGTAGGCGGGGTGGTCGCGCAGCCACGCGAGCAGGCCGGTGAACTCGCTCATGTCACGGCTCTTGGCTTTCGAGCGGGGGAATGCGCCAGGTTTTGCCGGTGGGCGCGAAATCCGCCCCCCGCGCCAGCCATTCCAGCGCGAGCTGTTGGGCTAAGCGGAGGACTTCCCATTGCAGGGGTCCATCATCCTTTGAAAAATTCTGCAAGACGTAGGCCGCCGGATCCATGCGCCCCGGCGGGCGCCCGATGCCCAGGCGCAGGCGCGGAAAGCTCTGCCCGCCCAGGTGTTGGATGATGGATTGCACGCCGCGTTGCCCGCCGCTGCTGCCCTCGTTGCGGAAGCGGAGCGTGCCCAGGGGGATGTCGAGGTCGTCGTAGATGATCAGCAGGCGTTCAATGGGGATTTTGTAGAAGCGGGCGAGGGGCGCGACGGCCAGGCCGCTTTCGTTCATCCACGTTTGTGGTTTTGCCAGGATGACGCGCTGCCCGCCGATACTGCCATGTGCGGTCTGGGCGCGGTGCTCGGTGCGGTTGAAATCGAACCGGTGCGCGGCGGCCAGCGCGTCCACTGTCTGGTAGCCGATGTTGTGCCGGTTGGCGGCATAGCGTGCGCCGGGATTGCCCAGCCCTACGATGAGCGCAAAATCGGTCATGGAGCTTCAGCGGCGGCGCATCTGGCGCAGGTAGTAGCGGAATGCAGCTCGCGCGGCGAAATACAACCCGCCGATGGCGTAGAGGATAACTGCAATCCACGCGCCGGAGCAAACGGCTTCCCGCATGGCGTGGGTGGAGAAGGCTTCGAGCAGCGGATCGCGTTCGTCAGGTTCATCCGATGCGGTGGGAGTTTGGCCGGGCACTGGTGTGCCGGTGGGACGCGGGGTGGCGGTGGGCGGTTGCACCACAGTCGGACCAGCCGGAGGGCCTTCGGGGGTAGGGCCGTCTGGTGGGGGTGTTTCTTCAGGTTCGGGGGTGGGGGTAGGTGTCGGGGTAGGGGGATCGTTCTGCACGGTGATGTTGTTGACAAAGTGCAGGTTGGGTGTATCGTTGCCCACCTCGTAGACGGCCAGGGCCAGTGTGTATTGTCCGTTGGGAACGCCCGTGGTGTCCCACGTTGCCAAGGGGCCGTTGACCACCATCGTTTGCACACCGAACACAACAGGGATCCATTGTGAGCTGGCGGTGGGGCTAGGCCCGGGAGCATAGAGCAGGCCGTAGGAGCTAAAATTGGGGTGGGTGGCCGTGCCGGTGATGGTGATTTCTCCGCTTACGTTGGTTCCATCGGAGGGATAGGTGACGAGCCACACTCGTTCTTGAGGCAAAGGGGCGCTCAGTCCTGGTTGCGCCAGGCCCAAGAGTAGACATAGTCCGAGCAAAATCCCATATCGCAACATTTGGGTTAATCGCATAGTAACTCCTCTGGAAATGGCAAATTACAAATGGTAAATCAAAACCAGCGTAGTGCGTCCGCTTCGCGTGGTTGTGCGCTGACAGTTCGCGCTACATTTTCGTCATCGTTGGTATAGTGGCTTTTTCTCAGACCTGACAGGTCTCACACATAGAACTATTTTATGAAAACTGGGTGCGCCGGGCTTCCTTGATGATTAACAATCTCGTGCTGTGTAAGTCCTGCTCTCAATGATAATTCTTTGTGTTTCTGTGGGGACGCCCCCTTTTTTCAAGGGAATTGTGTGGTTTGATATCAACACAAAGATGATGTACTTGCAACGGGTAAGTTTATCATGAAAGGGTGGGGAAGGCAAATGGAAATTTGAGGGTGCTATTGATAGAAAGTCATTGACAAGTTTTTGTTGTTATGCTACAATTCCTATATGATAAGTCGTGAATGGAGTAAGCATGAAACTAACTTCTCGCAGCGAATACGCGTTACTGGCATTGGTTTATCTAAGCCGCAGCAATACTGAAGTTTACGTTTCGGCTGAGACAATTGCGCAGGCGCAAGGAATCCCCCTCAAATTCCTGGAACAGATTTTATTGGCGCTCAAGCGTGCCAGGTATCTGCGGAGTTCCAAAGGGCAGCACGGCGGCTATTGTCTGGCAAAACCGCCTGAAACTATCCCACTCGCAGAGATCATTCGCTTGTTTGAAGGGGCGTTGGCACCTACCGAATCGGCCAGCCATTACTTTTATGAATCCACACCTATTGAGAAAGAAGACCGTTTGCTTGGAGTCTTCAAAGATATTCGTGATTACATTTCCAGAAAACTTGAAGTCACCACACTTGCTGATGTGATATAGGTCGGTTGCTCGCAAATTAATTGGCGAAAGGAGATTGTACTATGGTTACCAAAACAACTCGGTTTATGGTGATTGTCGTCCTGTTTAGCCTGCTTTTCAGCGGATGTGGGGCGAATGCGCCGATCGAAGGCGAAATGCGCGGCACGATCACTATCTCCGGCGCGTGGGCGCTTTACCCAATGATGGTGCGTTGGAGCGAGGAGTTCCACGCGTTGTATCCTGGTGTTGATTTCGACATTTCGGCGGGCGGGGCCGGTAAAGGTATGACCGATGCGCTTTCGGGCGCGGTCGAGATCGGCATGGTCTCGCGTGAAATCTATCCGGTCGAGATTGAGCAGGGTGCGGTTTGGTTCGCCGCTACCAAAGACGCGGTGCTGCCCACCATCAATGCCAATAGCCCCTACCTGGCGCGCATCCAGGCGCAAGGCGTGACCCGCGCCACCTTTGAGGCGATCTGGATGGGCGAACTCGTGACCTGGGGCCAGCTCATCGGTGATCCGGTGGTAACCGACAGCCTGCACGTCTACACCCGCTCCGATGCGTGCGGTGCCGCCGCCACCTGGGCGCAATACTTGGGCGACTATGATCAAGAGGCCCTGCTGGGCGTGGCGGTCTATGGCGATCCGGGCCTGACTGAAGCGGTTGTCCAGGACACGTTGGGCGTTGGTTATAGTAACCTCAACTTCGCCTACGATATGGACAGCAGTCGCCCGGTGGCGGGGCTGGCTATCATCCCCATTGATGTTAACGAGAACGGTCAGATTGATCCCGATGAGGATTTCTACGCCACAAAAAGCGACCTGACTGCAGCCATTGCCGAGAATCGGTATCCCTCGCCGCCCGCCCGTGACTTGTATCTGGTCACGCGCGGCGCGCCCAGTGGGATAACGGCGGCCTTCATCCGCTGGATTCTAACCGAAGGGCAAGCCTTTGTGGACGAGACCGGTTATATCCCGCTCTCGCCGGCCCAAATCCAGGCCGAGCTGGCTAAATTGGAGTAACATGACAGGCCAACGCACACGCTGGCGATTGCGCCTGGATCGGCTCGCCGGACGAGTGATGGCTGGGATGACCATCTTTGCCGCCTCCCTAGTGCTACTCATTGGGTTAGGCTTGTTGGCGCGCTCTCGCCCGCTGCTCGACATCCAACCGTTGGGTGAGCTGCTGACCGCATCCACCTGGCGGCCCTTGCGCGGTGAGTTCGGCTTCCTGCCGTTCATCGTTGGTACATTATGGGTCACCGGGTTGGGGATGGTGCTTGCCGTACCTCCTTGCCTGCTGAGCGCCATCTATCTGGCCGAATATGCGCCGCGCCGCGTGCGCGATGCGGCCAAAACGCTGATAGACCTGCTGGCTGGCATCCCCTCGGTAGTCTTCGGGCTGTGGGGGATTCTGGTGGTGGTGCCCATCATCCGCGATTTCGTCACCCCCTGGGCCAACACGTACCTGGGATTCATCCCGTTGTTGCGCTCCGACAATCCCACCGGCTATGGCGTGTTGGCGGGTAGCATCGTGCTGGCGGTGATGATTTTTCCGATCATCATCTCCGTAATTGAGGAAGTGCTCCGTGCGGTGCCGGATGGCCTGCGCGAAGCGGCCCTGGCGCTGGGGGCTACCCGCTGGCAGATGGTCAAGGGCGTGGTGCTGCGCCGCTCCCTGCCGGGCGTGATTGCGGCCATCGTGCTGGGTTTCTCGCGGGCCTTCGGTGAGACAATGGCCGTGATGATGGTCGTAGGCAACGTGCCACAACTGCCGCGCTCCCTGTTCGACGCTGCCTATCCCCTGCCGGCCCTCATTGCCAACAACTACGGCGAGATGATGTCCATTCCGCTGTACGATGCGGCCTTGCTCGCCGCCGCGCTGGTGCTGCTGTTGATTGTGTTACTCTTCACCATCGTCGCGCGGCTCATGCTGTTGCGCGCGGTCAGGAGGGCAACTTGATGAACAAGCATTTCGAAGAACGGCTTTTTGTAGGGCTGATGTTGGCCTCGCTGGCGTTTATCGTGGGTGTTTTGATCCTCATCCTGGCGACAGTGCTCATTAAGGGTCTGCCCGCGCTCAACCTGGCGATGCTGACCCAGACGCCGCGCGGGGGCTACTACTTGGGCAAAGAGGGCGGCATCCTCAATGCCATCACCGGATCGCTGGCGTTGGCGGGTGGCGCGACGCTGCTCAGTTGCCTCATGGCGTTGCCGGTGGTGCTCTATCTCCAGGTCTTCGCTAAAAACGCGCGGTTGGTGGAGCTGGCGCGGCTTTCGCTGGATGTGCTCTGGGGCGTGCCTTCCATTGTATACGGGGCCTTCGGGTTCACGCTGTTGTTGTTCCTGGGATTGCGCGCCTCGCTCTTGGGGGGCATCATTGCGTTGGCGCTGCTGGAATTGCCGATTTTGGTGCGCGCCATGGAAGAGGTCATGTTGATGATCCCCTTCGATTTGAAGGAAGCCTCGTATGCGCTGGGCGCGACGCGGCTGGAGACATCGCTGCGTGTGGTGTTGCGGCAAGCGGCGCCAGGGCTGTTCACGGCGCTGTTGCTCGCCTTTGGACGCGCTATCGGCGACGCGGCGGCAGTGCTCTTCACCGCCGGGTATACTGATCGGCTGCCCACCTCGCTGCTGCGCCCCGTTGCTTCGCTGCCGTTGGCCGTCTTCTTCCAGCTGGGCACGCCCGTGCCAGAGGTGCGCGAGCGCGCCTACGCCTCGGCGCTGGTGCTGACGGTTATCATCCTCATCATCAGCCTGGGCGCGCGGCTGCTCTCCCGCCGTTTGACCAAGTATATGATCCGCTGAGGTTTGTTATGACCAACGAGACTCTAATCCAAATCCGCAATCTGAATGTGACTTATGGCAGCCAACAGGCTGTGCAAGAGGTCAGCGTAGACATCCCCGCGCAGCAAATCACGGCTATCATCGGGCCGTCGGGGTGTGGGAAGACCACGCTGCTGCGCTCCATCAGCCGCCTGGTGGAGCTGGTAGATGGCGTGCGCGTATGGGGCGAGGTTATCTTCGAGGGACAGAATATCTATGACCCGCGCGTGGATGTGACCGAGATTCGCAAGCGCATCGGGCTGCTGGCGCAACGGCCCTTCCCATTGCCCATGTCTATCTACGAGAACGTGGCCTACGGGCCGCACATCCACGGTATCCGCAAGCGGCAGGAATTGGATGCCATCGTCGAGAAGCAACTGCGGGCCGCCGGGCTGTGGGATGAGGTGCAGAGCCGCTTGCACGCGCCCGCGTCGGCGCTTTCTATCGGCCAACAACAGCGGCTCTGCCTGGCGCGCGGTCTGGCGGTCGAGCCGGAGGTGCTGCTGTGCGACGAGGCTACTTCTGCGCTCGACCCGATTTCAGCGCAGCGCATAGAGGATCGCTTGCTGGAACTCAAGCGTGATTATACAATAGTGCTGGTGACGCATATCCTGCGCCAGGCGCGGCGGCTGGCCGATTATGTGATTTTTATGTATCTGGGCGAGCTGATCGAGCACGGCCCGGCAGAACAGGTTTTCAATCACCCGCGCGAGGCGCGCACCCGCGCCTATTTGCAGGGCGAACTTTATTGACGGGAGGTGGAGCATGGGTAAGTGGTGGTCGCTGTTTGTCATGTTTCTCAAAATCAACTTACTGACAACTTCTGGGCCGGCCTCGGTAGGCTTGCTCTACTCCGAAGCTGTAGATACATTACTGAGCCACGAGGAATTCATCGAGGCAGTAGGCTTTTCCAGCGTTCTGCCGGGTTCGGATGCGATTCAGTTGGCTGTGTTCGTGGGCTATCGGGTGGCTGGCATCCCCGGCGCTCTGGTCGCTTTCCTAGGTACGATTCTGCCGCCACTGCTCATCATGCTCTCTGCTGCCGTTGTGTTGACTCGGCTGCGCGGTGCCACCTGGATTGAGGGTTTCATCAAGGGGTTGGCTCCGGCACTGGCGGCGCTGCTGCTCATCACCGCCTACCACCTTGTGGCGGAAGGTGTGTGGCGCGAGTGGCAGCCGTTGCTCTTGGGCGCGACTAGCCTGTTGGCGATGACGGTCTTCAAAGTTCCGCCCGCTATCGTTCTGCTCGTTGCCGGACTGGTTGGCATCGTACTGTTTCGGTAGCTGTTGAACAACTGGTAAGGATTTGTGATTTTTTGATTTGCTTAGGAGGCTCCCCATGCAGCTATTACTTTGCTCCGATGGCGCGCCGGGTAGCGAGGCCGCGCTGACTCTGGGCAGTCGTCTGGCGATTCAACTCCAGGCGCAGGTAACGGCGCTGGGCGCATCTGATCGCCCGGAGCGGGCGTCGGCCCTCGCCCGCGCGTTAGATGAAGTGTGCGCAATATTGCACTCCGCTGGGCTGACGTGCGAGCCGCTCCAGCGCGCCGGCAATCCGGCCCATGAGATTGTAGCGCAGGCCGCTCAGGAAACATACAACTTGATCGTTATCGGGGCGTTGGAACAAAGCCGCATCAACCGCTGGTTACACGGCTCGCTTGTGCGGCGCGTGCTGAGCGAAGTGACCGTGCCCGTCCTTGTCGTCCCCACTGGGCGGCCCGCATTACACGACATCCTCCTGTGCAGCGGCGACCTGTGGTATCCAGCCAAAACGATCCAGCTTGTAGGCCAAATTGCACAGGCAACCGGTGCCCATGTGACGTTGCTCTACGTCACCCCTCAGCCGCAGCTCCACTATCCCATTCTACGTGAGGTTGAAGATGCGTGGGGGGCGCTGCTCCAGACCGATACCTCACAAGGGCGCAACCTGAAAGCCGGTCGCGAGCAGTTGCGTGGGTTGGGCATCGAAACCGGTGTGCAGCTGCGCCATGGCCCGGTGGAGGCGCAAATCCTGGCGGAGATACAAGAGGGGGAATATGACCTGGTGGCGCTCGGCTCAACCTACGCGGCGCACGGCTTGCGCCGTCATTTCGTGAACAGCATCACTGATTTCGTCGTCGAACGCGCTGCGCGCCCGGTGCTGGTGGTACGTAATCCCGAGGCGTAGCGGCTGAGGCAACAAAACACATTTCAACATCAGGAGAGCTATGAACACAGAACAACTATCAGCATTACACGCATTCATCGTTGAGTCCAAAGCGCATACCTACGTTGGCAACGGGCAGCCGAGCCTGGCGCATCGCCCCGGCGCGCACGATTTGGAGTACCATCGCGCGCCCTTCGCCTATCTGGACAGCTACTTCGGTGGCGCGGACTTCATCGGCGAAGAGGTGGTGTACTACGAGGGGCAACCCGTGTGGGCGATGAACTACTACGGGCGCATCCTGCACCCGGAGCGCATCGGGGCGGCGGAGGCCGGACAAATCATCAAGGCCAGCCTCACGGAGATGTACCGCGAGGGGCGTTTTCTCGGCGGCTTCATCTACGAAACGTATGGCAGCATCTACCACGATACCAGCGAGGGTGATTTCACAGCCTTCACGGGCCGCGAGTGGATTGAGCGGGACGGCATGGTGGTGTATGAGCTGCACTATCACGGGGGCTTGATTCAGTAGGCGAGAAGGCTAGGCGACAAAAGCGCGCTGATGGGGAACTTCCCCATCAGCGCGTTGTTGTGGAACAGCTCAGGGCGATGGCGCCGTGGAAATCAGGAGTACATTCTCTGGGCCGTAGCTGTGTTGGGCGACGAAAGTGTGCCAGCGACCATCAGGCGAGGTGAGCACACCGGCTGCTGTGAGGATTTTGTAGGGCGTTTGAGAGCTAACCGCGAGATCGGCCTGGGTAGCTGGGTCGCTGGTGAGCACATCTGGCGTTACTTCGGCGGGTGTTCCCCGTCGCGCGGGCGGCGTGTAGCGCCAGGTGGTGAGCGAGCCTTCGCAATCCTCTTCATAATAGAGGGTGTCTTCATCCCAGCCCAGCAGCATGTAGCTGCAACGATGGATTTCCGCCCCGACCTGCGCGCTTTTGGTTGGCCCTAACAGAAACGGCGGTTGAGTGGCGTTGAGCAAGGTATAGCCTGCGCGGGCTTTAACCGCCGGGCGATAAGCGGCGACGAAGGGGTAGAGCAGGATGCTGCCCATGATAATATAGAGCAGCCAACGGGTCAGTTTGCCCGGTTTGTCCCAATACAATGCTCCTACTGCCAAGATAAGCGCACCGAGAGTTGTCAGGATATAAGGCCAGGGGCGGCTGAACACCAACGCGCGCGGGTAGAGGTAGAGCCAATCGGTCCAGATAATCGCCCCATGGAATTTGAAGGGGGCGAAAAGTAACAACATGACGCCGACCAGGGGATAGAACAGGCCATACAATAGCCCGCCCAGCAACAGGGCTGTGCCATTGAGTCGTCGGCGCAAGCGGGCTGCAAACTCCGGGCGCGGCGGCTCTCTGAAACGGGTCAGGAACTCATCGTTCATCTTCATCCTCCCATTGTGCGCGCAGGTGTTTGACGATGCGATGCAGCATGACGCCGACGTTGCTCTCGCTCAGCCCGGTCAACTCGGCGATGCGGCGATGCCCCAGCTCTGCGCCATATTTGAGGGCAACCAATTCGTGTTCCCGCTTCGGCAGCCGGGACAGGAGCGCGCTCAACCGGGCAAAGTCGGCGCGGCGTTGGGCGATTTCCTCAACAGAAGGGGCAGCATCGGCTAACGGCGGGGTCTCGTTCAGCGAGAGGTCGGCTTTCTGGCGACGGAAGTAATCCACGGCGACGTTGTGCGCGATGGTGAAGAGCCTGGTGGTGAAAGCGCCGAGGTCGCGCCGGTAGCGCCCCCGTCCGCGCCAGGCTTTCTCGAACGTGGTAGCCGTCAAGTCCTCCGCCAAGGGCCCATCGCCCACGCGATAGCGGAAGTAGTTGTAGACGCGGGGCAACTGCTCTGTATACACCATATCCCAATCCATCGACAGAGGTGTTGTTTGACTGCGCATCACATAGAATTATACGCAGCAGGGCGTGAAGTATTACACGGGGGTGCAAGGTTTCAACGCGGGGCGCTGAATACCCCCCGTTATCCTCTATCGGCCTCTGGAAGGGGTAGTATCCCGCAGGCAAACAATAACATCAAAGGCGTTTGGTAGTTTGAGCGATTGTACCATGTATTCGCCATAATCTTCAAGATATTCGTTGCCGATAAACCTGAACCAACGCGGTTCCTGGAACCAATCTGCAATCTCCCCTTCAAGCGGAATCGTGCGTAAATCGAGATAATAGCGCGCGAGGCCTTCCGGGTAGAGGTATGCTTCGTGGCTATCGGGCAAAGGGGCGCGGGCGGTGTGCTCCATGCGCCCGGTGAAACCGTTGGTCAAATCCATACCCATAGCGTTAAAACTTCCAGACTGAAAGCTAAATCCGATGACTACCAGTTCATCTCCGAACCATTCTCTTAGATGTACTCCCATCGGAAGTAGCGTCGGCGCTGTTTCTGGCGGAAGCGATGCAATGTCTTCGAGATTTGGCCTGGATAAGGTGCTGGTTTGAACATGGCCGTTGTGCGCCCAGAGTACGATTTTGGCCTCTGGCCCGGCTTGCTCTAACAGCCAGGCGACGTTTTCCGCCATAAATCTATCCCGCAAGTTAAACGTTGCTGTCGAGTCCTGATAATCTGTGCGTAGAAGTTCTTCGTATTGCTGGAGTATGCGCGCTGCTTCTACTGCTTCGGCATAAGCTAGTGGGGAAGAGGCTGTCTGGTATGCACTTCTTTGATTCAACAGCAGCGCATGAACGTCTTCTATGCTTTGTTGGCAACGCAGTTGATTTTCGGTGGTCCAGGCCGCGTAATTTTGGGGATTGGTCATTCCCCGGCGCAAGCAGTCCACATCTTCTTGCACTTGCTCCAGATTGTGAGGATCAACCCATTCCATATAGTCGAGAAGTATTTGTAGGGCCATGTGTCCTGATGTTACATCGAACCCGCGCAGGCTGACTTTTAGGGTTTGCCCAGGGTTTTGATTATGTGTGTGCAACCATGCGAGCATATCAAAAAATTCATCAGTGTTTAGCGTCCAGAAGTTTAGCAACCTACCCAGGGCGGTCTCCATATCTCCTTCGCCGGTTTGCAGGTAAGCGTTGAGGTACACCAGATCGGGATCGGTGGCTTCGAGCGCCAGGATGTTGAAGCCCTTCTCCTGCACGAGACATTCGAGGATGCGATGTTTCATCGTGAAGAACTCGCTGGTTCCATGGGTGGCCTCACCCAGGGCCACAATGCGCGCGTCGCCGACCATGTCGAGCAGGGGGCGCAGATCGTCGCAGCCGCGACCGGGCAAGGGGCTGTCGAACGGGACTGCGTTGGCCGTGAGCCACGCGGTCACTTCCGCCGGAACGGCGAGCGGGGGTGGGGTAGGGATAGCGGTAGGGGTAGATGGCGCAGTCGGCGTGGGTGTGGGACTGGGCGTGAGCGTCGCCGTCGGCTGCGTTGTGGCGGTTGGGGGCGTGAGGTCAACGGTAGGCGTGACTTCACAGGCGGTTAGCAGTAACGCCAGGAGAATTAGGGTGAATCCTACTTTTTTCATGTTTGGAGTTTCCTATCAGTGGTAACAAATAGTCACATTGCCTTCAAATGCTATTTCCGATAAACTCTAATACTCAAATTCTATCCCTTCGGCGGGGGTGGTGTTTCTTAACCCAATCAAAATATCGAAAGCCTCTTGTAGTCTCATCCGTTGTGAGGTCGTTGTCAGGTCGTTTCTATCATACTCGCTGCCAATAGTCCGTAACCAACGTGACTCTTGGAACCACTCCGCAATAGGGCCTTCGGAGGGGATGGTGCGCAGGTCAAGGTAGTAATGATTTAGGCCCTCCGGATACAGGTATTCTTCGTGGCTGTTGGGTAAGGGGGGCTGGACAGGGATACTTCTGAGTCCGCTGTACCCTGTTTCCCGGCTTCCGCTTATAGCGCGAAACCGTCCGCTTTCAAAACTGAATCCAATGACCACCATATCAGCCCCAAAGTGCGCTCTGAGATTATTCCCCATCGTGAGCGCTATTGCATCAGAATTACGAAAGGTGCCTTCAAGATCTGGATTCGGGGGTGACAAGGGGAGTGTTTGGATATGTGCATTGTGCGCCCACAGCACGATTTTGGCCTCTGGCCCACCCTGTTCCAAGAGCCAGGCTATGTTGTCGGCCATGGCTCTATCGCGCAAGTTGAACAAATCTACAGAAATATCTTGGCGATTCAGTCGTAAGAACTGCTCGTGCTGTACTAGTATCCGCGCTGCTTCAACGGCTTCGGCGTAAGCTGTTGTTGAGGTAGCCGCGCGGTATACATCCTCTTGCGCCAGCAACAGCTCATGGATTGCCTCTACATTTTGTCGGCAGCGATTCTGGGTTTCCGCGTCTAAATTGACATAGTTCATATCACCGTGTGGCAGGCCCAAGCACTGCAAATCGCTCTCCACTTGTCCCATGATATTGGGGTCAACTCGTTGCAGGTAATTGAGCACATCCCAGAGTGCGACAAATCCGAATTGCATATCAAACCCACGGAAGCTGACCTGGGGAGCGTTTCCCGGATTTTGGTTGTGTGTATGCATCCACTCGATCATATCCAGGACTTCGTGCGTATTCCATGTCCAAAAATACATCCCGGCGAGCGCAGATTTTGCATTGCCTCGCCCGGTTTGCACATAAGCGTTGACGCGATTGGCTTCCGGTGCATTGGCTTCGATGGCAAAGATGTTGAAGCCCTTCTCCTGCACCAGGCATTCGAGGATGCGATGCTTCATGGTGAAGAATTCACGGGTTCCATGGGTGGCCTCGCCCAGGGCCACAATGCGCGCGTCGCCGACCATGTCGAGCAGGGGGCGCAAATCGTCGCAGCCGTGGCCGGGCAAGGGGCTGTCGAACGGGATCGCGTTGGCCATGAGCCACGCGGTCACTTCCGCCGGAACGGCGAATGGGGTGGGGATAGCGGTGGGGGTAGATGTAGCGGACGGCGCGTGGGGGGGCGTGAGTGTAACAGTAGGCTGCGTTGTGGATGTTGGGGGACTGAGGTCAGTCGGGGGAGTGCCTCCGCAGGCAGCCAATAGCCACACTAGTGTAACAAGAGTAAGTCGTATTGTTTTCATAGTTGGAACATCCTTTGAGTTCATAACCTAGCATAACACTATTTGCTTACTCTATTTATACTTGAAGATATTTGTAAAGGTTCAAAAACGGGCTAAGCATTCGTAAAAATACAACTTCCCGTTTTTTTGCTCAGCCTTTGTCACGGAGGCGGTTGTAGTGGGGGAATTATTCCTTAGCTATCCCCGCTTTCGCCACGCCTGCGTAAGATGATACGTTGCCATGCCCGCGAGATAGCCCACCGCCATGTTGCTGAGCACGGAGACGCCGACGGTGATGGCAACGAAGATCAGCTCGTAATTCCACGCCAGGGTTTTGACGCCCTTCAGCAGTTGTAGCCCCACATAGAACAGCATCGCGCCGATGATGGCCTCCGGGAACACGGAGAAGAGTTGCGCTATCGAGGCGGAGAGGAACAGCCCCAACGCCACCTCGATGCCTCCCTCCAGCACGTTCGCGCCGCCTGTCCGCGCGCCGAAGGCATATTGCCCCGCCAGCCCACCCGCGCCGTGGCAGAGCGGGAAGCCGCCGAAGAACGGTACGATTGCGTTCATAATCCCCTGGTTGAGCGCGAGCTTGCGCTCGGCTACCGGTTGCTCCGGCCAGTAGGTCTTGACTAGCGCCGCTGTAGCGATAACGGCGTTCGAGGCGGTGAGCGGAATCTGCGCCAGTCCCGCGCCCAGGAAGCCCGCCCACATCTCCGCGAAGGTGAAGCGCGTGAGCGGCGGCAGGCTGAACCCCGGCGGGGCAAGGCCGCGCAGGTCGCCGCGCCAGAGTGCGATTCCCACGCCCAATGCCATCACCACCAGCCCGGCGGGCGCGTAGCGGTTGTCGCGCAGCAGCAGGATGAGTGCCAGCGCAATCGCGCCCCAGACCCAGCCCGTTGCGGCCATGCGGAGCGCCTGCAGAAGCAGCAACGCCGCCAGCGAGAACTGAATCCCACGCACGATGCACTTGGGCGTGTGGCGGGCGATCCAATCCACCACGCCAGTCGTGGCGAAGAGTAGCCACACCAGCCCCATGGTGAAGCCCGCCGCGTAGATTTGCGAGGGCGGCCATGCCTGGGCAATCGCCACCACCGCGATCACTTTCATCGGCTCGATGGGCAGCGGCAGGCGGTAGAGTAGTCCCGTGGCGATGTTTGCCAGCCCCATCATCACCAGGAAGCCGGCGGGGTTCATTCCGCAAACGACGATGTAGCCGACGGAGAGAGGAAACAGCGTGCCGAAATCCCCCATCGCGCCGCTCAATTCGCGCAAACTGAACTCGAAGGATTTGATTCTCATCTCGCCTCCTACAGCGGCCAGAGCCACAGCAGTAGCGGCACAGCGGTTGCCACGATGATCAACTCCACCGGCAGGCCCAGGCGCCAGTAATCGCCGAACTTGTAGCCGCCCGGCTCTAACACGAGCACGTTGGACTGATGCCCGATGGGGGTGAGGAAAGCGCACGAGCCGCCAATCGTCACGGCGACCAGGAACGGGTCAATCGAAGCCCCCAACCCGTGCGCCACGCCGATGGCGATGGGGGCCATCAGCACCACCGCCGCCGCGTTTTTCACTATATCGGAAAGGAACATCGTCACCAGCAGGATGAGCACCAGCATGGCCGCTGGAGAGAAGACCCCGGAAGCGCGCAAAATCTGCTCGGCGATGAGCTGCGCCCCGCCGGTGGATTCCATCGCCTCGCCCAGCGGCAGCATCGCGCCCAGCAGCACGATGATGGGCCAATCAATGCTGGCGTAGGCTTCGCGTAAAGTGAGCAGCCCGGCGATCAGCATCGCACACGCCGCCAGCGTCATCGTGATTTGCACGGGCAGCAGTCCAGTCGCCGCCGCGAGCATGGAGACGGCGAAGATACTGGTCGAGAGCAGGACGCGCCGGGGGCGTCCCAGTTGCAGCTCGCGTCCGGCAAGTGGTAAGCAGCCCAGGCTTTGTAGCGTCTCTTGCAGCGTCTCGCGCGGCGCTTGCAGCAGCAAGATATCGCCCACCGCCAGCTGGATGGTGCTGAGTTCGGCCTTGAGCCGCGCGCCGCGCCGCGAGACTGCCAGCAGGTTGACGCCGTAGCGCCAGCGCAGGTTCAGATTGCGCGCCGTCCGCCGCACCAGGGGCGATTCGGCAGTGACAATCACCTCGATGAGCGTCACTTCGCCGGATTGTAGCGCCTCTTCTCTAAGCGGTTTGGATTCGGCCAGCTCCAGCCCGGCATCGCCGACGAACGTACTGAGGGCTTCTGCATCCGCGCGCACCATGAGAATGTCTTCGGCGTACAGTACCTCAAAGCTCGAGGGGGCGGGCAGGCGTTGCTCGCCGCGTTTGATACGCACGATCAAGACATCGGCCTCGGTAATCGTCCGCAAATCGCGGACGGGTCGGCCATCCAGGGGGGAGTTGGGGGGAATCCGTACTTCGGTCAGGTAGGCTTCGATCTCGAACAGCGCGCGCGTGGTTGCGCCGCCGCGGCGCTGGGGAATGAGTCGCCAGCCGACCAGGGCGATGAAGGCGACGCTGAAAAACGTAATCCCTAACCCCAACGGAGCGAAATCGAACATACGGAACGGCGCGCCGCCGTACTGCTCGCGGAAGGTGGACATGATGATATTGGGCGGCGTCCCAATGAGCGTCATCATGCCGCCGAAGTGCGCGCTGAAGGCCAGGGGCATTAGATAGAGCGCCGGCGAGCGCCCGCTTTTGTGCGCCATGCGGATGGCGACGGGCATGAACACCGCCAGCGCGCCGATATTGTTCATAAAGGCCGAGGCGAGCGCCACCAATCCACAAAGCGCCGCTAGTTGCAGCGAGAGATTCTCACCAACGCCGCCAATCCAGCGGGCCAGCATATCCACCACCCCGGCGTTTTGCAATCCCCGGCTCACCACCAGCACCGCCGCCACCGTGATGACCGCCGGATGCCCGTAACCGGCGAAGGTCTCGCTCGCGGGGATAATTCCGAGCAGGGAGAGCAAGACCAGCCCCAGCAGGGCGACCAAATCATAACGCCAGCGGTCCCACATCGGTAACAGCAGCGTGAACAAGATGACAGCATAGACAATACCTTGTTGCAATGTCATCGTTTTTCTCCTGTGATAGAATGGCTTTGCAGCGCAATAGAGTAACAACGATTTTGGAACTTGTCCGAAAATTCTGCCGGTGGTGGGGTTCGGCAGGCTCACCCACCGCCTGCCGAACCCCGGCGGTGGTTTCGACAGGCTTAACCGCCGCCTTTGTGAATTTTCGGATAGATTCTTAGGCCGTTCCAAGAATTAAAATCGTTCCCGCGCTCGGCGTGGATTGTCAAATCCACGCCCTTTGCCCACCCGGTATCTGGTAACCCGCTGGATTTAGCAATCCCGTTGCGCTTTACTTCACGGGACGCCGTCTAACAGGAGCAAGTGGAAGAATTATTTTCTTGGAATAGCCTTATATCTGCGTGGGATACGCATAGTTTAACACGGTTCGGTAGCTTGCAAAGGTTGTAGTATAGGGTTTACGCAATCCCGCTGCCTGAGCTTGTCGAAGGCAGCGAGTCTTGGTTAGCGCGTACCCTTCGACAGGCTCAGGGTACGTTACTTGCGTAAGTCCTGAGTACTCAAAAAATATGGCCGGTCTCCAGACCGGCCACAGCAGAAGGTATGAGCATTGATGAATAAAACAAATTGTGATACTTTTATCCTGCCAAAGGGTATAACAAACGTCTACAGAAACGTAATCCAGCGGAGCGGCGCTGCGTTTGCGGATGCGGTAGTGCTGTCATGTGCCGCTCCCTGTTACTCCGGTTTCTGTCCCGACTGCACGTGCACCTCGAGATTCGGCACCGCCACCAGTTCGATGGTGGCCGAGGCCAGCATCACACGCCCCTCGGTTTCGGCGATGGCGTCGAGGATGGTCATGAAGAGCTCGTCGTGGATGGTGCGGCGGCGTTTAGCGTTCACTGGGTAGCGCAATGTGAGTTGCATCCAATTATCATTAGCGATCAGGAAAACCCGCGGGTCTACCGAGGCATGTTCAACGGGGTACTTGCGGCGCATCTTGTCCCATTCCCCCCTCACTCCCTCGATGGTAGCGCCGAGCACTGCATCGGCAGCCTGGAGCATGATCTCGCGGGTCAGATGGTGGTCGCTGCCATAGCGCACAGGAATAGCGATTTCATCCCAGATGAAGGAAAATTCTTCGGAGTAGTTGAACACCGGCTCTTTGAAGACAAATGCGTTGGAGATCCGTACAATGCGCCCGTTGTACTGGTCGGCCCTGACCCACTCGCCAATCTCCATCAGTGATGTTCGCAAAACCCCAATTTGAATGACATCGCCCCGGATGCCGCCCAGCTGCACCCGGTCGCCAACGGCATAGAATTGGCCAAAAGAAATCGCAATCCAACCGGCGATGCTGGCAATGACCTCTTGCAGCGCAAAGGCAATACCGGCGCCGGCTACACCCAATGTCACCGTCAAACCGGGCAGTTGGCCGCTGAAAATGGTAAACACCAGCAGGATTGCCGCCAGATAGCTCAGGAATTTGATGACCTGGCTCACGCTGGAAGCGGTGCGCTGATTGCGGATGTAGCGGGTGAGCCACCGTTGCATCCAGTGTGCCAGCAAGCTGATGACCAGAAAGCCGATGAGAATTGTGATTACACGGCCTACAAAAGGATCGAATAAGAAATCCATAATATCCTCAGGCATGTGGTCCTCCAGAGAGTTCTAAACCAAATCCTGCCTCCAACAGGTTAGCGTTGGAGGCAGGATAGCAATTGGGAATTTTAGTTTTCCTCGATAGGGGCGGCCTCAGCCTCCGCTAAGACTATTAACATAGGGGTATCCTTCTTCCCTACATTCAAAATTGCGCTGCGTGCAATGGCCTTGCGCTCCGCCAGTGGGCCTTGCACATAGACCTTTTGTAGTGCAAAGCCCAACACCCGCGCCTCGGCATCCAGCAGCACATCGCCCACCGTGCCAATCTTGGTCCCCCCCTCGGTTTGAATCTCGCGCCCGCGCAAACTACTGAGTGTTACAAAAGTGTCTACCTCGATAATGTTTTCCAGCCGCACTACAGTTTCCGCGCCGGCAATCAGCCAGGCGTCTACGCCGTAGACCTGCACGTTAGAGCGGGTAATCACCAAATCTTTTCGAGAAAAAAGCCCGCCCTCGCCACCAGCCAATACCGCCGTCACTCTGGTCAAGTCGCCATCAAAGTACAAGTCTTTGGCTTCGCCTAACTTCTGGCCATTGGTAATACTGATGAGCGGCTTACCCTGATGTTCGCCTGCATTGATCATAGTTTCACCTCCTGAGTAATTTGGATGTAGAATACTGCATCTTTGTCCTGCATTATGCCTATCATAAGGGTATTGTTTGAAAAGTGCAAATGTTCAGGGGGTATAGGACAAATTATTGGGGAGTTTTCCCCCTATCCCCCTGCCCCCTTTC
>CAZDDI010000057.1:0-27676 GCA_964504195.1 uncultured Anaerolineales bacterium | reverse complement strand
ATAGCGACCGATTTCACATAAAACCTTATTTACGGATTAATTTCTTAAAATTCATCATGCGCCGCGCATAGATGCGCCGTTCGCAGCCACGCGAAGCAGACGCTTCGCGCTACATCGGTTTTGATTCGCCATTCGCCATTTTCAGAGGAGTTTCCATGTTGGTATCCACACCAACGAGGATGAAAATGTAGCCGTGACAGTCTTGTCGCGGGGCGGAGACGCGGAAAGGATTCCGCGCCTCTCCATGCTATTGGGGAAGAGGCCGCAATTACATTCGTTGAATTCGAGATTTGTTGACTATTTTCGGAGGAGGTTTTAAGTCATGCGTTGGTTCAGAATACTTTTGTTGGTGTGTGTGTTGGGAGCGCTCTCAGGGAGCGCCGCCGCCCCTCTTGCGGGGCATGCGCTGCCAGTTGATCCGGACGGGGAGCCGGGCGGGCAGGTACTTTATATCCCGTTCGATACGCCGGCACAGTTGGCTGCGCTGGCCGCACAGTTGGATATATGGGAGGTGCATCACGATGCCGGTTATCTGGTAGCGTATGTTTCTGCTCCCGAACGGGCCTGGCTTGCCACGGCAGACTTTACATACACAGTGGATGTTGAACGTTCTAACTTTCCAGCGACGGTTCCTGGCTTCCCTTGCTATCGCACCTTTCCCGAGTTGGAAACACAGCTGACGCAGTGGGCCGCTGCTTACCCTGCGCTTACTGAACTTTCGACAATTGGCTACAGTTACGAGAACCGGCCTTTGCGGGTGCTGCGTTTAACTAATAGCGCGACCTCACACACCAAGCCCGTGTTCTTCCTCATTGCCAATATCCATGGCCGGGAGCTGATTACACCAGAGACGGCTATGGTCTTCATTGAGACGCTATTGCAGGGTTATGGCCACGATCCTGATATTACCTGGTTGCTGGACTATCACGATATTTATGTGATGCCTAGCGCTAATCCCGATGGTCTGGTTAAGAATCAGGGGGGGCAGCCCTGGGCTTACTGGCGCAAGAACGCACATCCTTACGGCAGTTGTGGCAGCACCAGCTACGGCGTGGACCTTAACCGCAATTCCAGCTTTCACTGGGGTGGTCAGGGGGCCAGCACTGATCCGTGTTACGATACCTATCGCGGCCCTGCAGCAGCCTCCGAGAGCGAGACGCAGGCTGTGCAGAACTTTATGCAAACCCTCTTTCCTGACCAGCGTGGGCCGGGCATTACCGATCCTGCTCCAGATGACGCCACCGGCGTGTTTATCACGCTGCACAGCTACAGCAATCTGGTGCTGTGGCCCTGGGGAGACGATGAAATTAACCCGGCCCCCAACGGCACCCAGCTCCAGATGTTGGGTGAGCGGATGGCCTATTTCAACAACTACACACCGCACCAATCCAGCCTGCTTTATGAAACCACCGGCGCGACCGATGATTTCGCCTACGGAGAGTTGGGGATTGCCGCCTACACGTTTGAAATCGGCAGCAGCAGTGATGGCTTTTACCCTGCCTGTTCCCGTTATAATGCGTTGGTCAATCCCAATATCCAGGCGTTGCTCTACGCGGCGAAGACTGTGCGCACACCGTATATCACCTCCTTCGGGCCGGAAGTGGTAAACCCCGGGCTTGACACAAGCGAAGTGGCTGCCGGTGAACCGGTGCAGCTGACCGCTACGGTGGATGATACCCGGCGTGTGGGGAGTTCGGCCACCCAAAACATCGTCGCCGCCGAGTATTATCTCAACACCCCGCCCTGGGTGACTTCGCCCGCGCCGGTCGCCTACCCGATGCTGCCCAGCGATGGTAACTTCAACAGTAAGACTGAGGGCGTCGTGGCGACGGTGAATACCACCGGCTGGGCCGCCGGGCGGCACACGCTCTATGTGCGGGGGCAGGACGCGAACGGTTCTTGGGGGCCGGTAAGTGCCGTCTTCCTTACGGTGACGATGGCCGCCGATAGCGCTATTACCGGCGTGGTGCAGGATATCGCCACCGGAATACCCGTGGATGCGGCGGAGGTGGTGCTCACAGGCGGCGTTTTCACGCAGACGTTGACCACGGACGCAACGGGCGCGTATGCCTTTGCGGTTTTCTCCGGCACTTACACGCTGGCGGCTTCGGCCTACGGCTATCAGCCGCTCACGCTGACGGGGGTGCAGGCTGTTGCCGGTATGACTACGACGCAGGCGCTCAACCTTACCGCATTGCCCGCGGGCTTCATCGCCGGGGAAGTGCGCGCACGGGGCACCGATCAACCCCTTGAAGCGACGATTACGGCGATTTCCGATTACACCCTGTTGCAGACGGTGAGCGATCCGGACACCGGGCGCTATGCCATCCCCGCTTTTAGCGGTGCATATACTGTCACTGCGGTGGCGCGGGGCTATGAGTCGGCGCATGCGCAGCTCACCGTGCAGGCTAATCTCACCACCACGCAGGATTTCACGCTTGACCCTAAGGCCTGCCTATTGCTGGTGGATGATGACGGCAATAAAAACGTGCAAACCACTTATCAGGCTGATCTTACCGCGTTGGGGATGGATTTTGCTACCTGGACGGTGGCTGCATCCGGGAGTCCTACCCTGGCGGATCTCGAAGATTACCGGCATACCCTTTGGCTCACCGGTGATCAGTATCAGCAAACCCTGGGCGCTGCGGATCAGGTCGCATTGAGCGGTTATCTTAACGCTGGGGGCAACTTGCTGTTGAGCAGTTGGGGCGCGGGCAGTGATCTGAGTGCTACGCCCTTCCTGGCGAATTATCTGCGTGCTGCCTACGGTGGCGATGTGGCCTCTGGCGCGTTGCCGTTGGCCGGGCAGGACTTCCTGGCCGGGACTACTCTCACCGTCACCGCGACGGCGGCGATGCAAGTGAGCAAGCTCACGCCCGCCGGCGGCGCGACGCAGCTCTACAACCTCCCCGCGCCGCACACCACGGCGGCAGCGCTTAGCTATGCGGGGGATTACAACCTGGCCTATTTGGGCTTCGGCCTGGAGACGGTGGCGGATGCGCAGGCTCGCCAGGAGACGCTGGCGGCGTTGCTCGATTGGCTTGGGCCGTGCTCGGTGGAATCTGTGCCTGTGGCGGGTTTCGCAAGCAATGCGCCGGTTTTGTTGGGGGACCCGGTGCAGTTTACCAACACCACGCATCCCGGCGTTCCGGCGGATACGGCATATCTCTGGGATTTCGGTGATGGGGTGGGGGCGGCTACGGCTGAACACCCGGCTTATCTGTATGCGGCGGCGGGGACCTACACGGTCTGGCTCACGGCGACCAATACCACCGGCAGTAGTAGCGTCAGTGGGACGGTTAGTGTGGAGCTGGTGGGCCAGTTGCCGCAGGCACAGTTCACAAGCAATAGCCCCGTTCTGTTGGGCGCGCCGGTGGTGTTCACCAATACCACGCTCACCGGCGTCCCGGCGACCACCACCTATCTGTGGGACTTCGGCGATGGGGAGACGGCCACGCTGGAGCATCCAGCGCATAGCTACGCAGCCATCGGCACCTACACGGTCTGGCTGACCGCAACGAATGTCACCGGCAGCAGCGCCATCAGCGCCACGGTCGAAGTGGCTGGCCTCGCGCCAGTGGCGGGCTTTGTGAGCAATGCGCCGGTCTTGTTGGGCACAGCGGTGCAGTTCACCAACACCACGCTCACCGGCATCCCGACGGATACCACCTACTTGTGGGACTTCGGTGATGGGATCACCGCTACCCTGGAGCATCCGAGCCATACCTACGCGCTAACCGGGACGTATACGGTCACGCTGACCGCGACGAATGCGGTCGGGCATGATAGTTACCACGCCGCTATCGTGGTGACGGAAAAGTGGGAGCATAGCCTGTATCTGCCTTTGGTGTCACACGCTACGGGTGAACCTGCCGCGCTTGTGACTTCGTTGCGCCAACGTGCGCGCTAAGTAATCTGTAGAGCCTCGGCAGGGCGGGCAAGCCCTGCCGAGGCTCGGTGCTGGTTGTTGATTTTTGAAGGGTGGAAAGAAGACCTGTCAGGTTTCAAAAACCTGACAGGTCTGAGAAGCTCCCCTGTGGCGTTGCCACACCAACGATAACGAGAATTTCACGAGGATTTACGGGGTGGTTAGGGCGAGGCAATCCTGGCTTTGCCAACCTTGACCAGGCTCTGCGCATACTCAACAGATCCGCCCAGGTCGGGCCTGACGAGGATTGCCTCGCCCGAACACGTATTTGTAGGCGCATCGCGCTACGCTAGTTTTGATTTGCGATTCGCCATTCGCCATTTTCAAGGGGGTATGTCATGATCAAACGCATTCTGTTGACCTGTACACTGTTGTTATTCCTCATCACCGGCAGTGCCTTCCCGGCCCTCACATTTGCACGTGCGGGGGCCTTCAATCCGCCGCCACCCTGGCCGGGAGAGGTTACGCACGACTGGATTGCGCAGCACCAGACCGCCACGCTGCTGGTGCCGTCGGAATTTGCCCGGCAACAAGAGGCGCGGGCGCTGGACGCATTTACCTCCCTCACCATGCCCAATCCGTATGTCTCGCAGGTCCTCGCGCAGGTCACAACTGCGCAGATCTATTCGATGACGGGGGAACTTAGTGGTGAATGGCCGGCTATGGTTGGGGGAGTGCCGTATACCATCAGTTCCCGCCATACAAATGCTACTGCTTCTATCCAAAAGGCAACCCAGTATGTGCATGAGCATTTCACGGATGCTGGGCTTACTGCTACCTATCATTCATGGGCGCTGAGTGGCTACTCCGGTGTGAATGTAGTCGGGACGTTGCCCGGACTGGAGCGCCCCGAAGAGATTGTTATCATTACGGCACACCTGGATAGTATGCCCAGCGGCGCAATATCGCCCGGTGCTGATGATAATGCCAGTGGGGTAGTGGCTGTGTTGTTGGCGGCGGAAATCCTTTCACAATACCAGTGGGATTGCACCTTACGTTTTGTGGCGTTCACCGGTGAAGAGCAAGGGTTACTAGGGAGCAAAGTCTATGCACAAGCAGCTTACAACAACGGGGATAATATTCTGGGCGTGCTCAATCTCGATATGATTGCTTACGATTCAAATTCCAACCCGGAGGTCGAGCTTCACGCACGGAGCACCAGCCCGGCTGAGTTAGCCATCGCTAACCTTTTTATAGATGTTGTTGATGTCTATAATCTTGACTTGAATCCTGTGATTCCCACCAATGCCTCCGGAGCCAGTGATCATGCCTCTTTCTGGACGTATGGTTACCCTGCCATTCTGGCTATTGAAGATTTCCAAGATTTTACTCCTCACTATCATACAGTCAATGATCGTTTGTCCACGCTCAACATGGCTTACTATACGGAGTTCGTTAAAGCTGCTCTAGGGACATTTGCACACATGGGGTGTATGGTGGGTGATTTCGGCGCGCTCGAAGGGCACGTCACGGCTGCGGATACGGCTTTGCCGCTCGCGGCGACCGTTACTGCCTCCGGCGATTGGCCGGACTTCACGACCACCACCGACGCGGCGGGCTATTATACCATCACGCTGCCCGTTGGGGCGTACACGGTCACGGTCGCCCCACACATTTACGGTTATGTTGCGCATACCGCACCAGGGGTGGAAATCATCACTGACACAGTGACCCCGCTCGATGTTGCTTTGCAGCCCTATCCGCGTTATGATATTTCCGGCATTGTGACCGATGCGCAGACCGGTGTGCCGTTGACGGCGACCGTATTCACGGCCCAGTGTCCGGGCGGCGTGTGCGAGCCGCACATCTACGCGGCTACCGTGAGCGCTGGCGAGACCGGCGCGTACAGCCTCTCCCTCATCGCCGGTGATTATGTGCTCGAAGCGCACGCGCCGGGCTACCAGCCGACGATGCACGCGGTGCAGGTCGCCGCCCCGCAGACGCAAGACTTCGCGCTCGCACCCCGCGCCTGTCTGTTGCTGGTGGATGATGACCAGGGCGAGAACGCGCAGGTCACTTATCAGGCTGACCTTGATGCGCTGGGTGTAGAGTATACGACCTGGAACGTGGCAACTTCCGGCAGTCCTACGCAGGCGCAGCTGGAAGCATATCGGCACGCGCTTTGGCTTACGGGCAGCCGTTTTAACAACACCTTGACGGCGGCAGATCAAACCGCGCTGGGCGGGTATCTCGATGGCGGCGGCAATCTACTCTTGAGCAGCTGGGGCGTAGGCAGCGACCTGAAAACCGCGCCGTTCCTGGCGCATTATCTGCGCGCCTCCTACGGCGGCGATGTGGCCTCTGGCGTGTTGCCGTTGGCCGGGCAGGACTTCCTGGTCGGGACTACTCTCACCGTCACCGCGACGGCGGCGATGCAAGTGAGCAAGCTCACGCCCGCCGGCGGCGCGACGCAGCTCTACAACCTCCCCGCGCCGCACACCACGGCGGCAGCGCTTAGCTATGCGGGGGATTACAACCTGGCCTATTTGGGCTTCGGCCTGGAGACGGTGGCGGATGCGCAGGCTCGCCAGGAGACGCTGGCGGCGTTGCTCGATTGGCTTGGGCCGTGCTCGGTGGAATCTGTGCCTGTGGCGAGCTTCGTGAGCAATGCGCCGGTTTTGTTGGGGGACCCGGTGCAGTTCACCAACACCACGCACCCCGGCGTCCCGGCGGACACAACATATCTCTGGGACTTCGGTGATGGGGTGGGGGTATCTACGGCTGAACACCCGGCTTATCTGTATGCGGCAGCGGGGCCCTATACGGTCTGGCTCACGGCGACCAATACCACCGGCAGCAGTAGCGTTAGTGGAACGGTCAGTGTGGAGCTGGTGGGCCAGTTGCCGCAGGCACAGTTCACAAGCAATAGCCCCGTTCTGTTGGGCGCGCCGGTGGTGTTCACCAACACCACGCTCACCGGCGTCCCGGCGGATACCACCTATTTGTGGGACTTCGGCGATGAGATCACCGCCACGCTGGAGCATCCCAGTCACACCTACGCGCTGACTGGGACGTATACCGTCACGCTGACCGCGACGAATTTCGTGGGCAGCACCGTTTTCAGCGCCACAGTGGCCGTAAATGCGTTGGAATATAGGGTATTCCTGCCGTTGGTGGTGCGTGCTGAAGGGAACGTCTCGCTGGCGCATTGGTGGTGGCGTGCGCGGTAGCCTACACCGGTTCAGTTTTTGAGTTGTAGTTTGCTGATTTCTTAATTTTTCACCAGGAGGTTTTGAAACAATGTCTCTCTTTCGTCGTTGGTTGATGGTATTCCTTGTCGTTGCCCTGCTTTTACCGGCGGGCGCCACCGCTTCTGGCGCTGCGCTGCGCGTTGATCCGCCTCCCGCTGACCAATGGCTGAGCTTCAGCGGGGCACCGGTAGATGCGTTGCCGGCGTTGATGTTGCGCTCGGCCAATAGCGCAACGATTGCGCTTCACGCGGACTTGCCGGGCGTGCGGGCTGAGACTGTGCAGGTCGCAGGTCAACGCTACACACGGCTGGGTGGTGAAGGCTACAGCTTCGGGACAGCACTGGGGCAGCCCGATCTACCGGTATTGCGCCGTGAGGTGGAAATCCCCTTCGGCGCCGCGGTGTCGGTGGACATTATCGCCGCTGACTACACGGAGCACACCCTGGCAGAGCTGGGCTTGCATCGCATCTATCCGTTGCAGCCCACCCCGATCAAGCAGCCGGATGCGCCAGAGGAGCCGTTCCGCTACGATGCGACTTTCTACGCCCAAGCGGACTTTACGGTTGCCGCGCCCGTCAGCTTGGGCGAGACCTACATCGTGCGTGGGCATCGCGTGCAACCGGTGGAAGTATGGCCTGTCGCCTACAACCCCAGCACGGGGCGGGTGCGCCTGTACCATCAGGTCAGTTTCCGCTTGCGGTTAGATGCCAGTGATATGGAGCTCACGGCGGCATTGGCCGACCGCTACGCTTCCTCTGCGTTCGAGGCGCAACTATCAGCGCAGTTGCTGAACTATCGCCAGGGGCGGCCTGCGGCTACCTTCGCGCAGACGCAGGGGCATTACCTCATCATTGCTGCCGATGCTTATTACGATGCCATGCAGCCCTTCGTGGCCCTGAAGGTCAATCGGGGCTTCGAGGTCACGATGACGCGCACCTCGGAGATTGCCAATGGTACGACAACCGCGGGCATCAAGGCGTATATCCAGAACGCTTATGATACCTGGCCCACGCCGCCGAGCTACCTGCTGCTGGTAGGCGACACGGATACCATCCCGGCCTGGAGCAGCACGCAATCGAGCGGGAAATATACCGATCTCTATTACGCGACAATGGATGGTACCAGCGATTGGGTTCCCGATGTGGCCCGTGGGCGCTTCCCTGTACGTTCGGTAGCGCAGACTACTATCATGGTCAATCGCGCGCTCGATTATGCCGGTATCATCGGCGATGAAACCTGGCTCAAGAAAATCGAATTCATCGCCACCTGCGACAACTACCCTGTAGCCGAAGGCTCGCACAACTACGCCGTTAGCACGCACACGCAACCTCATGGTTTCACGGGGCTTTTCCCCAACACCCCCCAGCTTGGCGGTGACAAAATTTACTGTGTCACCCACAACGGCACTGCTAATCACATCCGCACCGCCGCCAACGATGGGCGTTGGGCCATCATCTTCTCCGGTCACGGTGGGGAAACCAGCTGGGCCGATGGTGCAGTCTCGTTCTCCCAGACCGATGTGCGCAACCTGACCTATCAGGGCATCTACCCCTTCGTTATCAGCTACTCCTGTGTTACCGGTTCCTTCAACGTCACGGAGTCCTTCGGTGAGACGTGGGTGCTACAGGAGAACAAGGGCGCGATAGCGTTCTTGGGTGCTTCACACAACACCTATTGGCCGGAAGACGACATCATGGAAAGACGCATGTTCGATTTTCAGTTTACCCGTGATGGCGATGGGTATTATCCTGCCGTGGCCGCGACGACTTATTACGGCCTGGCGCAAGTGGGCATTTCTTATCCTAGCAGCGCGCGCTACTACTGGGAAGCTTACAATATCATGGGTGACCCTTCGGTAAAAATCTTCATGGAGCCTGATTTGCCCGATTATACACTGGAGATCACCCCGGAAGCGCAGGAACTTTGCGTGGCGGATACTGTCACTTACACGGTGCAGCTTGGCGAAGTCTTGAGCTATCCGTATCCAGTGACATTGGCTTCTGGGCCGACCCCCACAGGGGTGACGGTGCAGCTGGCGGCTCTCGAAGTGACGCCGCCAGGACAAACTTTGCTCACGCTCACCGCTGCGGCTGCGGCGGCGGATGGGACATACACGCACATCATCACCGGCACAGCGCAGGACGATAATATCCACATAGCTACGACCGGCTATACGGTAAATCGTGCGCCTGATGCGTTAACCTTGCTGGCCCCGGTTGCGGGAGAAACGGTGACTTCGTTAGCTCCCACATTCAGCTGGGCTGCTGCCCCGCGCGCCACCACGTATCACCTGCAAATCGCGCGCGATTCTGATTTCACGGATTTGGTCTTTGATGTAATCAATATCACTGGAACCAGTTACACACTACCCAGCGCGCTATCGGCGTTGCAGCACTACTACTGGCGCGTGCGCGCGCTCAATGGTTGTGGCGAGAGTGACTTCAGCGCAGCCCGCCCCTTCAGCACTCCTGTGTGGCCTTGCGTGTTGTTGGTGGATGATGATGGCGGCGGCAGCGCACAAACGGTATATCTGGCGGCGCTCGATGCGCTAGGGGTGGCGTACAATGTCCATACAGTTTCCGGCAGTGCCGGGAATGGGCCTGGGGGGAACTTGTTGGCGCAGTATCCCATCGTGTTGTGGCTTACCGGTGGGCGTTATGGGAATACCCTGACCACCGTTGATCAAACAGCGCTGGGGGGCTATCTCGATGGCGGTGGCAGTCTGTTGCTGAGCAGCTGGGGCGTGGGCAGCGATCTCAAAGATAGCGCGTTCATGACGAACTACCTGCGTGCTACTTATGGTGGCGATTTGGCTGCTGGGACGTTGCCTTTGACGGGGCAAGGCGTATTGGCTGGGCAGCCGGTAACGGTCACGGCGAACAGTGCGATGCAGGTGAGCAAACTCGCCCCCCGCAACGGCGCAACGCGGCTTTACGACCTCCCCGTGCCTCAAACGAGCGCGGCAGCCTTGGGCTACGACGGTGCATACAGCCTGGCCTATCTGGGCTTCGGTTTGGAAACTGTAACCGATGCCAATGCCCGGCAGGCAGTGTTGGCGACGCTCCTGGAGCATCTCGGCCCGTGTCCGGCTGGTCAAGCGCCAACCGCAAGCTTCGAGAGTAACAGCCCGGTCGTGCTGGGCGCGTCGGTGATCTTCACCAATACCACGCTTTCTGACGATCCAGAAATGACCACTTATGTCTGGGCTTTTGGTGATGGGGAGGTATCTACGCAAGAGCATCCTATGCACATCTATAGCGCGCCAGGGGAATACACCGTGTGGCTGACTGCAACGAATGCCATCGGCAGTCATGCTGTCAGTGCGGTGGTTGAAGTGCTCGGTTCTACTGGCACCTTGCCCGTAGCGAACTTTATCAGCAATACCCCGGTGACACTAGGCGAGCCGGTGCTCTTCACCAATACCACGCTCCCTGGCGATCCCGCAGCGACCACCTACCTTTGGGACTTCGGTGATGGAATCACTACCACACTGGAGCATCCCACTCACACCTACTCGCTGATCGGGACATACACGGTCACGTTGACAGCGGTCAATCTCGTAGGCAGCAGTGTCTTCAGCACCACGGTCGAAGTAGTGGCGATTTCAGACGAACACTTTGTCTATCTGCCGCTGGTTTTGTCCTCACAAGCGGCGATTTCTACGGGTTTGCTGTTTCGCAGCCGTAGCCGGTAGTACACACGGCGTATAAACAAAGCCGCCAAGCGTTAGCTTGGCGGCTTTATGTATATAAAAACTCCTCTCGGGTTTAGTACGGCCATCTAGCGAATACCTCGCCTTGCTTTGCAGTTGTTGCGCTTACTAGCGCTCTGCCCTGTTGGCCGCCCGAGAGGAGTTAGGTATTTATATTGTATGCTAAAGTATCGTAGCTGTCAATAGTTTAGATATGTATTTTTTACACTTATGAACATTTAAGATTGTTCGGCGTTTACTCCTTCGCATACGAGAGCTCCGCTCCGGCAGCGATGTCTTCCATCAATGCCGTGACGAACATTAGCGAGGAGAGGCGGTTCACAAAAGCCAGATTGGCCGGGCCGATGTTGGGTTCCATCTCGGTGAAGGCGATCAGGCGGCGTTCAGCCCGGCGGACAATGGTGCGTGCCAGGTGGAAGGCAGCCCCGGCGGGGGAATCGCCGGGCAGCACAAACCCTTGCAATTGTGGCAACTGCGGCTCCAACTGTGCGATGATGTCTTCCAGCCAGGTCACATCTGCGTCTGTTAATCCAGTGTAGTTTGCGCGCAGCTCTGGCGTGGCCGAGAGATGTGACATCAGTCGGTACAGACAGCGTTGTGCTTTGAGCAGTGCATCGCACAGTAGCGCGTCGCACCCCTGCGCGCGCGCTAGCCCGATGGCGCTAGTGGCTTCATCCAGCGTGCCGATGGTATCCAGCAGGTTATCGCTCTTGGAAATCCGCTTCGTGTCGCCTAGCCGCGCCGTATCGCCCTGATCGCCCTTGCCCGTGTAAAATAATGTTTTGTTCATTATCACCTCACTTACTGCCCAATCAACTGGACATAATTCGCGCGTTCGAAGGCTTCCGGGTTGGGGGTATGTTTGTGGCTCAGCACGCCTTGCAGCTCCGCAATCGAATTGTATCCGCGCGCCCGCATCAAAATCGTCAGCTCGCTCAGCAGCTCAGTGATAACTTCCACTCCGTTTTTCATCAGCACAGCACAGATGTTGGTAATGCTTGCCCCAGCCATTAGCGCTTTCATCATATCCTCAGCTGTATGAACACCCGTCGTCAGTGCCAGCGAGGCATTGACCTGCCCATAGAGGATGGCGATCCAGCGCAGCGGCAGGAGCATGTCGTCCGAGGTGCTCAATACCAGGCGCCGCCTGGCTTCCAGGGCCTTGATGTCCAGATCAGGTTGATAGAAGCGGTTGAACAAGACCAGGCCCTCGGCACCGGCTTCGATCAGCCGTTGCGCCAGGTGTACCGGCGCGCTGAGGTACGGGCTGAGTTTCACCGCGACAGGGATTTGCACCTGCCCCTTGGTTTCGCGCACCACTTCCACCAGCATATCCTCGATGTGGGTGCTGGTCACGTGCGGGTGGGTGGGGATGTAGTAGATGTTCAATTCGACCGCATCGGCACCGGCGTCTTGGAATTGGCGCGCATAATGCGTCCAACTGCCGGAACTATAGCCGTTGAGGCTGGCAATGATCGGGGTATCTACAGTTTTCTTGGCTTGCTCAATCAACTGGAGATATGCACGCTCATCGCGTCGGAACTCCTCGAGCTTGGGGAAGAAGTCCAGCGATTCCGCGTAGATGGATTGCGTAGTATCGAGGATCGTCCCTAGCAATTGCGCCTCTTGCTCGATTTGTTCTTCGAAGAGCGAGGGGAGTGTAATTGCTCCCACACCCGCCTCCCCCATGCGCTTGATAGTATCGAGATCACCCGTGAGCGGTGATGCTGAAGGCACAAGCGGACTGCGCAACTGTAATCCCATATATTGTGTGTTCAATGCGACCATTTGTTAGCTCCTTTCAAATCTTGTTGTTACGATAAACATAGTCTGACTGCCCTGAAAAAACTAATCTTCACCTCAGAGAGCATGGAGAAAATCATGGAGTTTTTTAGAAAATTAAGCGTGTAGAGACCTGTCGGGTTTCAAAAACCTGCCAGGTCTGAGATATTTTCAAGGGAATTCCTCATTAACTGGCGTTCCTCTCAAAGCCAGCGTGCTCAGAGCGGATCGCCAAATCCGCGACTGGGTAAGGCCGTTCCAAGAAAATAAACTATCCAGGTTTTGACGCTGGCGCGGGAACTTTCTTTTGATGTGGCGTGCTTTAAATCTTGGAACTACCTAAGTATTTGAGATTCGCCATTCGCCATTTTTCAGGAAAGTTGCTCTTTTTTGTTAAAAACTTGACCCTTATTGTGTTTGGGTGTAAGATAGAAGTAGTTTCTTATTGGCTTTGCTCCAATTTGGGAAAGGAACTGCTTGTATACGTATACAAGCAGTTCACAAATGTGGATGCCACTACTTGCGCGTATATTACTATAAATGGTACTCTGATTTTGAAATGGGTCAACCCGTCGCTGTGATGTGCGCGGGGTGCTTATTGAAAAGGAGCTTATGAACGAACGCACTTTTGATCTTAACAGTATTTTTAACCTTGCGCTTCAGGCGATGCAGAGCAAACGCCAGGAGGTTAACGAACTTGATGGTTACAATGGTAACCATGGCGATAATATGGTTACCAACCTCGAGCTCATTGCTAATGCTGTCCGCGAGAAATCTTCCGTTCCGCCTGCTGAGGCATTGCGTTACGCGGGCGATAAATTGCAACAGGCCGGGCATGGTGGCACAAGCCAGTATTATGCTACCGGCTTGCAGCAAGCCTCACAGACTTTGCAGGGGCATGCTGCGCTAAATCAGGATGATGTGGTGACTTTGGTACAAACTTTGTTGGGTGCGCTTCCCGCGCAATCAGGGCCTGCGCCACAGCCGCAAGCTAGGGATAGTGTATTGGGGCAACTTGTTGGTGGATTGCTGGGAGGGCAGTCTACGACGCCTGCACCACAGCCATCTCAAGCGGCGCAAGGTGCGGGTGATATGTTGGGACAATTGCTCGGCGGCTTGACCCGCCCGGCGGCGCCGCAACCGCAGGCGCCAGCCCCGCGCGTCCCAGAAAGCGAAGGCTTTGGG
Organism: uncultured Anaerolineales bacterium; assembly: GCA_964504195.1. Taxonomy (GTDB): domain Bacteria; phylum Chloroflexota; class Anaerolineae; order B4-G1; family SLSP01; genus CAZDDI01. Next base: position 13,878 of record CAZDDI010000057.1, on the reverse strand, counting down.
TTAGATGATGTGGTCAACAAGCTGCTTCCTGCGGGTCTGGCCTATTTGCAGGCCAAACAGGGTGGTGCGGATACCACCTCCGCTGCCAGTCAAGCCCTGGTACAGGTTTTGTTGAGCGGACAGACGTCCGCTGCACAAACAACGCCGCGTGCTGCGGCGGGGACGATTATCGCGCAAAGCATTCTTCAGGGTTTGTTCAATAAATAGTTTTCAGAAAGGAGTTTTGACATGGGACAGGAAAAGAAGAAGAACATTTTAGATCGGGCGATTGATGCTGTTACTTCTCGTGATGAGAAGCAGGCCGCTGAAGCGGCGCAAGCCCAAGCGGCGCAAGAGGCAGCCCAACGCGTGGAGGCCGAGGCGCGGGCGCAGGCTGCGGAGAAGCGGGCGCGTGAGGCCGAGGCACGGGCGCAGCAGGCGCAGACCCAGGCCGCTGAGGTGCGCCGCGAGGCCGCTCAGAAGGCGTTTGAGGAGCGTGTTGCCGCGCAGCGCGCCCAGAAGGAGGCCGAAGAGGAGGCCCAGCAAGAGCGCATCTATGTGGTCAAGCCGGGTGACAGTCTCAGCAAAATTGCCAAGGCGGAGTTGGGCAATGCTAACCGCTATCCGGAGATTGTCGAGCTGAACCGCGACAAGATCAAGGATCCGAACCTGATCTATCCAGGTCAGGAATTTGTTTTGCCCAAAGAGTAAGTCGGGCGAGAACCCTTACCCGCCTGCGCCGCAACCCGGCCAGGCGGGTTTTGCTTGTATGACTTGCGGCTTTAGCACGCCCTGAGTATAATGCCAGTGGTACTTATCGTGGAGGTCTAACATTGCCAACAGATACACTCCCTCACATTCTCATCACTAACGATGATGGTGTCCATGCGCCGGGGCTGGCTGCGCTGGCCGAGGCGCTGACCGCTATCGCGCGCGTGACCGTGATCGCGCCTGATCACAACTGGAGCGCCGCCGGGCACGCCAAAACTATGCACAAGCCACTTCGCGCCGATCCGGGCCAGCTCGCCAACGGGCTGCCCGCGCTGGTGACATCCGGCGCACCCTCGGATGCTATCGCATTGGGGCTGTTGGGGCTGGCCGAAGGGCCAGTGGATATGGTGATGGCGGGCATCAATCGCGGGGAGAATCTGAGCCGGGATGTGACCTATTCCGGCACTGTCACCGCCGCGATGGAGGGTGCTATCGGCGGCGTCCCGGCGATAGCTGTTTCTCTGGGGACGCGCAATCGGCGTGCCGATTATAGCGTTGCGGCTGCGTTTGCCGTCACGCTGGCCCAACGAGTTCTGGCGACCGGATTGCCTTCGCATATACTGCTTAACGTCAACGTGCCGGAGCTGCCCGCTGAGGCGATTCTGGGCGTGCGGATCACGCGCTTGGGTTCGCGGGTCTACCGCGATGTGCTCGTGCGCCGCGCAGACCCCTTCGGTCGCCCCTACTACTGGATCGGCGGCGAGCCGCCCACCGGCATCCGCGAGGATGGCACAGACGTGACCGCGCTTGCCCAGGGTTACATATCCATCACCCCGCTCCAGCTCGATTTGACCGCGTACCTGCTGTTGGAATCGCTGGCGGAGGAAGACTGGTAAACGGTAGAGTGGTAGTCAGTAGACGGGAATCGCTTTCCCACCTTTTCGCTGACTCGCATATCAGACTGGAGCCAATAACATGAAACTTTCCATTATTATTCCTGTTTATAACGAAATCGGCACGATTGCGGAAATCATCAAGCGCGTGCGTGCAGTATCGCTGCATATCGTCATCTGGAACGGCGAAACGAACGAGGCAGCGGTCAACCTGGAGCGTGAAATCGTTGTAGTGGATGACGGCTCTGTTGATGGTACGCGCGATTACTTACGTGGTCTGGCGGACGATCCCGATATGCAGGTTGTTTTCCATGCGGTCAACCAGGGTAAGGGCGCGGGCGTGCGCACCGGGTTACAGAACGCCACTGGCGACATCATGCTGATCCAGGACGCTGATCTGGAATATGACCCGCGCGATTATCCGCACCTGTTGCAGCCCATCCTCGAAAAGCGGGTCAAAGTTGTGTACGGTTCGCGCTTTCGCGGTGGACCGAGCAAGGCCATGTTCTTCTGGCACATGGTTGGTAATCGTTTTCTTACCTTTGTCACTAATTTGCTCTACAACACTATTCTGACCGATATGGAAACGTGCTACAAGGTCTTCACCCGTGAGGTGGCGCAGGAGTTGCGCCTGCAAGCTAAAGGCTGGGGGTTCGATCCCGAAATCACTGCGCAGATTTTGCGCCGGGGCTATCGCATCTACGAAGTCCCTATCGCCTATAACGGGCGCGAGTTCGAAGAGGGTAAGAAAATCTCGTGGCGCGATGGGTTCACGGTGCTATGGACATTGTTCAAATACCGGGTGGTGCGCTTTTAGCGTTACAACCAGATTGGTGTTATAATAGGGGTGGAGGAAGCCGACCATGGGCGAGGCAGTGATGCACGCGCCGGTTTTGGTGCTCAATGGCAACTTCGAGCCGCTTAACATCTGTTCCATGCAGCGGGCGCTGATTCTGGTGCTGAATGAAAAAGCAACCATCGTGCAAAATGGGCGAGGGTGGGTGCAGGCTGTGTCTGCGACGTTCCCCGCGCCGTCGGTCATCCGCATCAACCAGGTGGTGCAGCGTCCGCGCTTGCAGCACTACCCCAACCGGCGCGACGTGTTCCGCCGTGACGATTACCGTTGCCAATACTGCGGGCGCGAGGTGGCGCAGCCCACGATAGACCACGTTGTTCCCCGACATCAGGGCGGCGGCGACGCTTGGGAGAACTTGGTGACGGCCTGCTCGCCCTGCAACGTGCGCAAAGGCAAGCGTACCCCAGAAGAAGCCCACATGACCCTGTTGAGCCAACCCCGTGAGCCGCGCTTTACCGCAATGTACTGTTTTGGTCGTTACCTCTCGCGCTATGAAAACTGGCGCACGTTCCTGGAAGGCTGGTAATGCCGATTTTCGATTTTAGATTTTGGATTCGCCATTCGCCATTCGCCATTCGCCATTCGCTATTTGAGATTTTGCTACCGTACACTTGTAGATTTTTTGCCACGAATTCACTCGAATTAACACGAAAACAATAAGAAATTCGTAAAATTCGTGCTAATTCGTGGCTAAAACTGAATGCGCTTGGAAAATGTACGGTAGACAATTTGAGATTTGAGATTTGTCATTTGAACTCAGGGAGGATACCATGTTGAAAGAACAGCTCGAACGATCGTTGTTGATGGGCATTGGACTCTTGTCGCTGACCCGCGAGAAGGCGCAGACCATTGTCGAGGAACTGGTCAAGCAGGGCGAGGTCGCCCGCAGCGAGGTCAAGGATGTGACCAATAAGCTGCTGGAGCGCGGCGAGGAAGAGCGCCAGGCGTTGAGCAAGGTGGTGCGCAAGGAAGTGGATGGCGCGCTGACCGAGATGCGCATCGCCACGCAGAGCGATGTTGAAGCCATCAAGAAGCAGCTTATTGATTTGGAGCAGCAGCTGACCGCGCTGAGCGCCGCGAAGGGCAAGCCTACTGCTGCGGCGAAAGATGCCTGATAACTTCATGCTCGGGCTGATTCAGCACGCCTTGCGCGATCTGCGCCCCGACCAGGCCCAGGCTATTCTGGATGAGGCGCTACTCACGTTGTGCGAATCATTGTTGCCGAAAGAGCGTGCTGCGTTGCTGCAAGGCATCATCGAGCGACATCTGGGGACTTTGCTGGCGGGTTTGGGTCAAGTGGAGCGTGCAGCCTTGTGGCAAACCCTGCTCCCACACCTGCGCCGCGAATTGCCGGTGGATATGCCTTGAGATTCCTCACGCAAAGCTGCATCATTTCGACGGCCGACGGCCGATGGACAATTACAGATCATTTATAGATGCCAACCTTCGTCTGTAGTTTGTCGTCGGTAGTCAAAGCCAGGTCGGTAATGCTGAGTTAAGCTAAGTGCTCAAACGCCTCTCGATTGCCCAATATGTGCGCCACCTGCGGCGCTACCAGCATATCTTCTCGGTGTTCGCCCGGCACGGATTTGGCTTTGCCATCTCGCTGTTGCCAGCAGAACCGGGCTGGTTGCGTGGTGCTGCCCCCATGCCAGAAGCCCGGCGCCTGCCGGTGCATTTTCGCCTTGCTCTGGAAGAGCTCGGCCCTACGTTTGTCAAACTGGGGCAAATGCTTAGCACGCGTCCCGATTTGCTGCCGCCTGATTACATTGCCGAACTCGCCAAGCTGCAAGACGAGGTGCCACCGGTATCTTGGGCTGAGATTCGTGAGGCTATCGAAGAAGAACTGGGGCAACCGCCGGAAGCGTTGTTCGCGCATATCAACCCGGAATCAATGGCTGCCGCGTCGCTGGGGCAGGTTCATGCCGCGCGCTTGCATAGCGGCGAAGAGGTGGTCATCAAAATCCAGCGGCCCAACATCCGCCCTACGCTGGAGACTGATCTGCAAATCCTGCAAGACCTGGCACATTACGCCGAGCGTTACACCGCGCTGGGACAGGTCTATCGCCTCGAAGAGATTGCGGAAGATTTTGCTGACACGCTTCATAACGAGCTCAACTATCGCCGCGAGGGGCGCAACGCCGACCGCTTCCGTCAAAATTTTGCCCGCGAGCGCTACCTGTACATCCCTAAAGTCTATTGGGAGCTGACCACCGAGCGCGTGCTGGTGCTGGAGCGCATCTACGGCATCAAAATTGACGCGCTTGGCGCGCTGGATGCGGCAGGGCATGATCGTCATAAGGTAGCTTCCCACGCGGCACGCATGATTATCAAGGAAGTCTTACAGGATGGCTTCTTCCATGCTGACCCACATCCTGGAAATTTCCTGGTCATGGAAGATGGCGTCATCGCTGCGCTGGATTTTGGCATGACCGGTTACCTCAGCGAGGAAGACCGGGTCAACCTGATTCGCATTTACGCGGTGGCGGTGCGCCTGGATGCGCATGGTGTGGTGGATGAACTGGTGCATATCGGCGCGGCCCCGCCGGATGTGGAGCGCCGCGCGCTGGCCCGTGATATCGAGGGCTTGTTGCGCCGGTATCACAGCCTGTCCTTGCAGGAAATTCGCGCGGCTGAAGTGCTGGAGGAGGTCATGCCGATCATCTTTCGCTATCGCTTGCGCCTACCCAGCAATTTGTGGCTCTTGGGCAAGACGCTGGCGATGCTTGAAGGGGTGGGGTTGAAGCTCGACCCCGCTTTTGATGTCTTTGAATTTTCCGAAGCGCACGTCTCGCGCCTGTTGCTGGGCAGCGTGCTGCCCAATCGCCGCTGGCTGGAGGGGCTGATGCAGCGTGGCTTGGTGTGGAGCGATCTGTTCGAGACACTACCGCGTGCCGCGTTACAGCTGATCGAGCGAATCAATCAGCGCGAGCCGATTCCGCTCAGTGTGGACGATCGCATCCTTAACCGCGCGGATCGGCTGGTCACGCGGCTTTCGCTCAGCCTCATCATCAGTGGCATGATCGTGGGTCTGGCCCTTGTCGTGCCAACCCTGGCGCAGAGTCATCTGATCCTACAAGTTATCGTGGGCCTGGGCTTTGCGCTCTCGCTGGGCCTGGGCTTGTGGTTGTTGCTCTCAATCGTGTGGAAAAAGTAACCGTAATCGTACTCCGTAAAAAAGCATTCTCCTTACGAATTACGCAGTACGCATTACGCACCATGAAAGGAAACCCATGAAACAAAATCTAGATCAACTAATGGAAGCTCGTAATCTGGACGCGCTGGTGGCGAGTGGGAAAATTCACGGCAACCCGGCGCTGTATTACCTCACCGGCGGGGCCGGCATGACCAGCGCGATTCTGGTCAAGCGGCGTGGCGAACCGGCCACGCTTATCGCCGGGCCGATGGAGCGCGAGGAGGCCGCCGCGACGGGGCTGGATGTGGTGGTGAGTTCGCGCTACGAGTATGCCAGCTTGCTCCGTGAGCACAGCGGCGACCTGCTCGCGGCGGACGTGTCCTATTACCAGCGCATCTTCGCCGATTTGGGCGTACAGGGTCGCATGGGCTTCTACGGCCTGCGCGATCAGGGTCAGGCGTACACCTTCTTGCACGCGCTGCAACAGGCCATCCCGGAGCTGGAAATCGCTAACGAGTATGCCAGCAATGTACTGACCGCCGCCCGTGCCACCAAAGATGCCGCCGAGGTGGCGCGCATTCGCGAGGCGGGGCGACTGACAGCCTCTATCGTCGAGGCAACGGTGGACTTCCTGCGCGAGCAGCGCGTGGGCGATGACGAAATCTTGCGGCAGGCCGATGGCGCGGTGTTGAATGTGGGCGCGGTTCACGCGCACATCCGCCGCCTGGTGGGGATGCACGGCCTGGAAGACCCCGAAGGCTTCATCTTCGCCACCGGGCGCGACGCGGGCATTCCTCACAGCAAGGGCACGCCCGCTGCGCCGCTGCGCCTGGGCGAGAGCATCGTCTTCGACATTTTTCCCTGCGAGGCGGGCGGCGGCTACTTCTTCGACATGACCCGCACCTTCTGCCTGGGCTATGCGCCGGAACCGGTGCAGCAGCTCTACGATGAGGTCCATGCCTGCCTGCAACACATCGGCGGGGCGCTGGCGGTGGGCGAGGAGACGCGCCGCTACCAGCAGCTCACCTGCGCTTTCTTCCGCGAGCGCGGTCATCCCACCATCGCCGAAGACCCCAAGACATTGGAGGGCTACGTCCATTCGGTGAGTCACGGTCTGGGATTGGAACTCCACGAAGCGCCCACTTTCCGCGATACGACGGAGAACACGGCGCGGCTGGAGCGCGGGCACGTCTTTACCGTCGAGCCGGGGCTATACTACCCGGAGCGGGGCATGGGCGCGCGCCTGGAGGATGTGTTCTGGTGTGATGGGGATGGCGTGTTCCACAACCTCACCGAGTTCCCCTTCGAGCTCGTGATTCCGGTGGGCTGAGATGACTGTGCGCGTGCTGGGCATCGAGACCTCGTGCGACGAGACCGCGGTGGCGGTGGTGGAGAACGGCTCCATCATTCTCTCCAACATCATCGCCTCGCAGATTGAGCTGCACGCGGCGTATGGTGGCGTGTTCCCGGAGCTGGCCTCGCGCGCGCACGTTGAAGCCATCGTCCCGGCGGCGACGCGCGCGCTAGAGCAGGCCCATCTGGATTGGGGCGATTTGGACGCGCTGGCTGTGACCTACGGCCCAGGGCTGCCCGGCTCGCTACTGGTGGGCCTCAATTTTGCCAAGGGCGTCGCGCTGGCGCGGGGGCTGCCCCTGGTGCCGGTCAATCATTTAGAGGGCCATATTTACGCGCACTGGCTCATCACCGGTGCGGAGGGCGCATCGCCTGGCAGTCTGGTGTTCCCGTTGTTGGTGCTGATTGTGTCCGGTGGGCACTCGGAGCTGGTGCTGGTGCGTGAGCATGGCGATTATACCTACCTCGGCGGCACGCTCGACGATGCCGCCGGGGAAGCGTTCGATAAGGTGGCGCGGATGCTGGATTTAGGCTACCCTGGCGGGCCGGCCATCGAACAGGCAGCCCGCCAGGGCAATCCGCGCGCGCACCTTTTTCCGCGTGCGTGGCTGCCCGGCTCTTACGATTTTAGCTTCAGCGGCTTGAAGACCGCCGTGATGCGGACGCTGCGCCAGTACAACGGCCCGCGCCCGCCGCGCTTCATTGCCGATATGGCGGCCTCGTTCCAGGCGGCGGTGGTGGAAGTGTTGGCCGAGAAGACTGCGCAGGCCGCGCGCGAGTTCGACGTGACAGCGGTGCTGCTTTCGGGCGGGGTTTCCGCCAACACCGCGCTGCGCCAGGCCACCCGCGCGCGCTTGAACATCCCCGTCTACACCCCGCCGCTCATCCTCTGCACCGATAACGCCGCGATGATCGCCGCCGCCGGGACGTACCGCTACCAGGCAGGTGTCCGCGCCGGGTGGGAGCTCGATATTGATCCAGGGTTGCGGTTAGTGTAAGATTAAGCAAGGAGATGATAATGTATAAATTGCGTGATGACAAGTCTGGCGAAATGATAGATCTTGTTCAAGTGAGAAATTTAGGTCAATTACGCGAAGCTGACATCTCTCTGGGCGATTTGACTGTGTTGGTAGGCCCGCAGGCCAGCGGCAAGAGCATCTTTCTACAGACCGTCAAATTGACATTAGATTATCAAAACATCGCGCGCACTATTCGTCAACAAGGGTTCGATTGGAAAGAAGACCCGAATAAGTTCCTGGCATTATACTTTGGCGAAGGAATGCAGGAGCTGTGGACAGAAAAGACGCGCATTGAAGTTAATGGTGAGCCGTTTGATTTGGCTGATAGTTTAGAGACTAGCCGCAGGAAGAAAACTGAGGAAAAACTTTTTCTAATTCCGGCGCAACGGGTAATTACCTTGCGCAATGGCTGGCCGCGCGCTTTTCTGGATTATGAAATGGGCGACCCGTATGTGGTCAGGCAGTTTAGCGAACATTTGCGGCGGCTCATGGAGGCCGGATTGGGGAGCGGTAAAAACGCTATTTTCCCACAGGCAGGACGTTTGAATAAAGATTTGCGAGATGCTATCAACCAGAGTATTTTTTCGGATGCTGAAGTTCGCCTGGATGCCAGCGAAATGCGGAAACGTATTGTGTTGAAGGTCAACGAAAGTTTGTTGCCTTTCATGGTGTGGTCGGCGGGACAGCGTGAGTTTATCCCGTTACTGCTGGGACTCTATGCGCTTATGCCTTCAGCGGGTGCCTCTAAAAAACGGGCAATTGATTGGGTAGTTATTGAAGAACCGGAGATGGGGCTACATCCGCAAGCCATCTCGGCTTTGTTATTGTTGGTGCTAGAATTGCTCCATCGTAAATATCGCGTAATTATCTCTACCCATTCGCCTCAAGTTTTAGAATTGGTTTGGGCGATTCGGATGTTACAAGATACTTCCAGCACACCGGAGCAGCTTTTGCAGTTGTTCGATTTACATAAAACGCCTTATCTTCAAAAGATGGCCGAAGCAAATCTGGGTAAAACTTTCCACACTTATTATTTTGAACGCACTCAAACCGATGTGACCGTCAGAGATATCTCGGAGCTAGCCCCAGATCATCCTGATGAAATAGTGGCCGATTGGGGCGGGTTGACGGGCTTTAGCACACGGGTTTCTGAAGTTATCTCACAGGCCGTGCGCGATAGCCAGGGGTGAATCCAATGCCTTTCCAAGAAGTTTTCGAGCATACAGAAGTAGCTGCTTGTTTATCCCCTGGATTACAAGCCTTGGAACAATATGCAACTTTGATTGTGCGTGAGGATACCCGCGCACTTGAAGGTAGCGTAGATATAGATGCTTGTTTGCGTGAGCGATATCCGCAGCAGCATCGCTGGGATTATGCTTTTGGCTATCGCGCGCGTCTCTATTACGTTGAAGTGCATCATGTAAGTGATAGTGAGGTGCGTGTAGTCATTGCGAAATATCAATGGCTCAAGGATTGGCAAAACAGCCAGCCTAATCCCGCTGCTCTTAAACTCAACAGCAGCTATCATTGGCTTTCAAGCGGCAAGGGCACTTTGACCAAGAATAGCCGTTATGTGCGCAGTCTTATCAGTGCGGGACTGGATTATCCGCCAAGAGAGTTGAGGATTGGGTAAGTTTCTCTTGCCAAACCCCTAAAAGCGAGTACAATCCCCTACGGAGCCGAGGTGCGGCTCCGTTCTTTGTGTGACGCAACCTGAGCGCTGCTTGTATGCGACAGACGATGGATGACAACTGGGTAGGTGTGACCATGAACTATCATCAGGCTTTACGTTATCTCTACGGGTTGGTAGATTATGAAAAGCGCCGCATCGAGCGGTATGCGCCGGAGGAGTTCCGGCTGGAGCGGGTGGTGGAGTTCCTGGAGCGCTTAGGGACGCCGCAGGAGCGCTACCCCAAGCTGCACATTGCCGGCACGAAGGGCAAAGGCTCGGTCTCGAAGATGCTGGCGAGTGTGGCGCAGGCCGCTGGGCTGCGCGTGGGTCTGTATACCTCGCCGCACCTACACACTTACCGCGAGCGCATCCAGGTCAACGGCGAGCCGATGCCGCGCGCGGCGCTGGCTGCGCTGGTGGATGAATGCCGCCCGGACATCGAGGCCATCCAGGAGCTGACTATCTTCGAGGTGACGACGGGTCTGGCGCTGCTGTACTTCGCCCGCCAGCAGGTGGATCTGGCCGTGATCGAGGTGGGACTGGGTGGACGGCTCGACGCCACCAATATCATCACGCCGCTGGTGAGTGTGATTACCTCGCTGAGCCTGGATCACACCTACTTGCTGGGCAACACGGTCGCGGAGATCGCGCGCGAGAAGGGCGGTATCATCAAGCCGGGTGTGCCGGTGGTGACGGCGCCGCAGCCGCCGGAGGCGCTGGTCGAGCTGGAAAAAATCGCGGTGACGCGCCACGCGCCGTTGACCGTTGTGGAGCGGACGTGGCGCTGGGAAACGATGGAACGTTCGGTAAGCGGGCAGCGCGTGCAGCTCGATGCGGTTTCCGGCAGCCCGCTCGCGGGCGCGTATGCCCTACCCCTGCTGGGAGATTTCCAGCGGGAGAATGCTGCAACTGCGCTGGCGACGCTGGAGGTCTTGCGGGCGCGCGGGCAGGCATGGATTACGTCGGAGACGGTACGCGCCGGGCTAGCGCAAAGTGCTTGGGCGGGGCGGATGGAATTGCTGAGCCAGTCGCCGCTGGTGCTGGTGGATTGCGCGCATAATCCGTATTCGGCGCAAATGCTGGCGGCTTCGTTGCGCGCCTGGTTCCCGGACACGCGCTGGGTGCTGATTTTTGGCGCATCGAGCGATAAGGATATCCGGGGGATGGTGGACGCGCTGCTGCCTATCACCGAGCACATCATTGTGACGCGCTCGTACCACCCCCGCGCCGCTACGCCTTACGAGTTGGCCGATGTGTGTGCGGAGGCGGGCAAGGGGGCGGAAATCGCTATCAACCCCACCCGCGCATTGGAGCAAGCAATGGCGCGACTGGAGCCGGGGATGGGGATGTTGGTGACCGGCTCGATTTTTGTGGTAGCTGACATCCGCGAGGTGTGGGCGAAGGATAAACCGCTGCCCTTACCCGAAGGCGATTGGGCGGATGAGCCGTGGAATTAGCGTAGTGTGTGATGCGTAAAACGTGATGTTTTTCGCGTGTCATGCTAAAGTATAACGAGAGGTAAAGTATTTTTATGGATTGGGATTATATGCCGTTGTTGCCGAATGATTTTGTAGGTGGTGATTTAGACCTGGAATTACCCGAAGATGGGCCGTTCGAGGCAATTGTGCTGCCGGTGCGGGATCTGGTGGTGTTCCCCTACATGGTTTCGCCGCTCTATATGGGGCAAGACCCGTCGTTGAAGGCGCTCAATGTGGCGACGGAAGAGGATTGGCCGCTGGTGACGGTGGCACAGCGCGAGAGTAATCTGGACATGGACTATCCTGAGCCGGGCGATCTTTACCAGATGGGGTGTGAGATTACGGTAGCCCGTTCGTTGCGCTTACCTGACGGTTCGACCAGCATCATTGTGCAGGGGCTTAATCGCGTGCGCATCCTTGACTATACGCAGGAAGTGCCGTATCTGATCGCGTTGGTGGAGCCGGTGCCGGAGCCGCGCGAGGAAAGCCCGCTCGGTGAGGCGTTGATGCGTGCGGTGCTGACGATGTTCGAGAAGGCTGTGCAGCTCAATCAAAGCTTGCCCGAAGAGGCCTTCATCTATGCGATGAATATCGAGGAGCCTAACCAGCTGGCGGACTTGATTGCGCAGATGCTTGATTTGGACGTGGAGCAGCGGCAGGATGTATTGGAAACGCTAGAGCCTATCGAGCGGTTGCAAAAGATCAGCGCGTTGCTGGCCCGCGAGTTGGATGTGTTGGAGCTGGAGGACAAGATCCACTCGCAGGTGCAGGAGGAGATGGATAAGAACCAACGGGAGTATTTCCTCCGCGAGCAGCTGCGCGCGATCCACAAGGAGCTGGGGGAGACGGATGCGCTTACCCGCGATGTGGCGCGCATGGGGGAGGAGCTGGAAAACACCGAACTGCCGGAGCACGTCAAGGAGCGGGTCAAGGAAGAGCTCTCTCGGCTGGAGATGATGCCGCCGATGGCGCCGGAGGTCGGTATCATCCGCAACTATCTGGACTGGCTGCTGGAGTTGCCCTGGGAGAAAACTACGACGGATAATCTCGACCTGAAGAACGCTACCGAGGTGCTGGAATCGCGCCACTATGGGCTGCCCAAGGCGAAGGCGCGCATCCTGGAGTATATCGCGGTGCGCAAGCTGGCGCCGGAACAGAGCCGCAGCACGATTCTGTGCTTTGCCGGGCCGCCAGGTACGGGCAAGACCTCGTTGGGGCGCTCGATTGCGGAGGCGTTGGGCCGCGAGTTCGTGCGCGTGTCGCTGGGCGGCGTCCACGATGAGGCGGAGATCCGCGGCCATCGTCGCACCTACATCGGCGCGCTGCCGGGCCGCATCATCCAGACGATGCGGCGCGCGGGCACGCTCAATCCGGTGTTTATGCTCGATGAGATTGATAAGTTGGGCCGTGATTTTCGTGGCGACCCGGCCTCCGCGCTGCTGGAAGTACTCGACCCGGAGCAGAACCATGCTTTCTCCGATCACTACCTGGAGCTGCCCTACGATCTCTCGAAGGTGTTGTTCATCACGACGGCGAACATTCTCGATACTATCCCGCCGGCCTTGCATGACCGGATGGAGGTCATCGAATTCCCCGGTTACACCGAGGAGGAAAAGGTTGAGATCGCACAACGCTTTTTGATTCCTCGCCAGGTGGAGGTCAATGGGCTGACGGAATACCCGCCGCACTTTACACGCCCGACGCTAGAGACGTTGATTCATCAGTATACTTACGAGGCTGGCGTGCGCAATCTGGAGCGCGAGATCGGCAGCCTGTGCCGCAAGGCCGCGCGGCGGCTGGCGGAGGATAAGTCCCCGCTGACCACGATTACTCCTAAGACGGTGGAGAAGTACCTGGGTCCACCGCATCAGTTGCAAGAACGTTTGGAACCGCAGGATCAGGTAGGCGTGGCGATGGGCCTGGCCTGGACGCCCAACGGCGGCGATCTGTTGCCGGTAGAGGTGGCGTTGTTGCCTGGTAAGGGGACGCTCACGCTCACTGGGCAGCTGGGGGACGTGATGCAGGAATCGGCGCAGGCGGCGTATACCTATCTGCGCTCGCAGGCGGCAGCGTGGGGGCTGGATGTGGAGATGTTCGAGAAGACCGATATCCACTTGCACCTACCGGAAGGCGCGATTCCAAAGGATGGCCCTTCGGCGGGGGTGACGCTGGCGACGGCGTTGTTCTCGGCCTTTACGGGGCGCGCGGTGCGCCGTGATGTGGCGATGACGGGCGAGATTACGCTGCGCGGGCGCGTGTTGCCGGTGGGCGGGCTGAAGGAGAAGCTGCTGACCGCGCGGCGCGCGCGCGTGAGCAAGGTGCTCATCCCCGCACGCAACAAGCCCGACCTGCATGATATTCCAGGTGTGGTCAAGCGCCGGCTCAATATTGTGTTGGTGGAGACGATGGCGGAGGTTTTGGAAGAGGTGCTGTCACCGGCAGCCTGAGATGGGGGCGATATACCTGCCAGGTTTTCTGAAACCTGGCAGGTCTTTTGTATACATTCACGTAAAAATTTATCTGATCTGCAATATCTGTGTCCTAAATCTGTGAATCAACCTGGGTGGTAACTTGCGTTACTTACAGAAGTCGCCAAGGAGGCGATATGTCCGAGTGGTGGGGGGAGATGCTAGACCCTGGGCCTGTGGGTGACTTGGAAATCCATAACAATTTCAGAAGCAGAACGCGCTTGGCAGCTATTCTGACGGGTATACCCGCGCTTGTTATAACTCGACTTTTGCAGTACCTTAACATGGAAATACTCCCTAAATTGGTCTGCAC
>CAZDDI010000056.1:0-28510 GCA_964504195.1 uncultured Anaerolineales bacterium | reverse complement strand
AAACCCGTTGTTTTCTCCCCCTCCCCGCGCCGCACAGCGGCGTGGGGAGGGGGCAGGGGGTGGGGCAAAATTCTCAATTCGTAAATTTTTAAAGAGTGATTCTTGTAAATGGTTTTATTTCCGGTTTATTTTCTTAATTTTCATAAGGCCGGGGATAAAAGGGGATGTTTGTGGCGGGGCTTCGCCCGCCACAAACATCCCCTCTAAAAACGCCCTTAACTGAACCGTATTGGCTTTAGCGGCGCAACGGGCAGCATGAGGGGATCAGTTTTCCAAATGTGCTAATCTCACCTTTGTTGTCGAAGTATGTTTGGCGCGGACAGATTTTGTGTTACACTGTACGCATCTTGATGACAGGTGTGTTTATGGAACAACCAACATCCGCTCGCCCTACGCGCAAGCCGCCCTTGCTCACGCCTCTTCTGTTGCTCTTCATGGTCGCGATGGTCCTGGCAAACATCGGCGGGAATATGTATGGCCCGCTGTTGCCATTGTATCTCAAAGAACTGCGCGCCGATGTGGTGCAAATCGGCCTGTTCTTCACGCTGCTCAATGTCTTCCCGTTGATTTTGCAGATTTTGGGCGGGTGGATTTCGGATTCATTAGGGCGGTTGCGCAGTATCGCTATCGGCAGCGTGGCCGGGGTGCTTTCCTATGTCGGTCTGATTTTGGCCCCCACCTGGCAATGGCTCCTGGTGGGCGAGGGCCTCAATGCCGTGACGCGCTCGCTCATTGGGCCGAGCTTTGCCGCGTTCATTGCGGAACAATCGGTGGAAGAGAATCGCGCGCAGGTGTTTGCCGTGAGCGAGAGCCTGTTCGTGGTGGTGGCGATTGTGGGGCCGCCGCTGGGGGGCTTTCTGGCGCAGCAGTACGGGTTTCGGACGATGTTGGTGGTCGCCGGGCTAATCTACACCGTCGCTGCCGCTATCCGCATCGGCATGGCGCGCGTAGCAGCGCGCGGCGCGGAAGCGCATCCGCAGGCGCTCTCAATGGGTAACCTGCGCAGCACGTTGGGCGCGGCGTTCGGGCTGGTGCTTGCCGGCGGCTTGCTCACCTGGATTTTGGTAACGGATGGCGTGCGCGATGTAGCTTTCTCCCTCTCGTTCCAGCTGATGCCCCTGTATCTGGAAGACATCGGCGGGCTGACCATTCAGCAAATTACCTGGCTGCAATCGCTTTTCGGGATATGCAACATGCTGACTAACATCCCGGCGGGGCGATTAGCGGATCGTTACGGTGAGCGGATTGCTATTCTGGCGGGGTTTGTCGTGCAGTTTTTGGCGATGTTGACCTTCTTGGGGGCGGAGACGTTCGCCGGTTTTGCGCTGTGCTGGGGATTGTTCGGGGTGGGAGTGGCGTTGATGGCGCCGGCGTATCAGTCGCTCATCAGCAAGGCCGTGCCGGAAAAGATGCGCGGCACGGCCTTCGGCTTGTTCCATTCGAGCCTGGGAATCTTCTCGCTCCCGGCTCCGGCGATTGGGGCGCAGCTTTGGGAGCGGATTAGTCCGCGCTTTCCCTTCCAAATCACAGCTGGGGCGATGCTGTTGAGTCTCGTGCCCGTGTGGTTCAAGTTTAAATCGCCGGAGCGTGAGGCTGTGAAACGTGAAACGTGATTTTTTGTTCACGTTTCACGTCTCAACGTTTCCCTGGTAAGCATAACTTAATGTCATGAAGTTAAGACCTCGCAGGTTTCGTCCCAATTGGGTGGGGTAGCATTTTGTCGGTGAATAACGATGTTTTGCAGAATCAAGGTCTTGAAACCTGCCAGGTCTATGCCCTAAACTCAATCACATTGAGGCATAACTCAATCACCAGCCCCGGCTGATCGGTACGGTTGTAGGCCCGGCAGGCTCCGCCCAGGCTCCATACCATCGCAGCAACGGCGGAAAGTCCCAGTCCCATTCCCGGCACCTGTCCGGTAAAGTAGCGTTCCGCTTGATAATAGGGTTGCCAGATTTTGCGTAGATCGCCTGGAGGGAGTGTGCGCCCGTCATCCAGCACGCGCATACAGACACCGCCCGGCCGGGGGTCTAGTGTGATCTCGATGGTGGGGCTTTGTTGTGGGTGAAACTTTTTTGCATTTTCCAGCAATTCCCAGAGGATGAGTTCGAAGGTCTGGGGGCGGAGCGCCAGGAGCATCGTTTTTAGCGTGGGGTCGGCATAGTGGAGTGTTACTGGCGGCAGCTCCAACGCTTCCTGAATCGTCCCTAGCAGTGCAGGTACCTCGGCCAGTGTAAATCTGTCTCCGTTGGGGTGCGTCAGGTTGGAGGCCTCGATAAAATTGAAGATATCTTCAATGGCGTGTCGGAGGCGCTGTGCCCCGTGCCGGGCCATCTCCAGTAATGGGCCTAGCTCTTCCTTTGATAGGGTTGCATATTCCTTGCTGAAAATTTCTACTGTTCCCAACAACACACCTAGCGGCGTTCCCAACTTGTGGCGTACCATCGAATTAAACTGCCAAATTTCTTTTTGTTGCAGGATGTTCGCTGTGATTTCGCGCAGATGGAGCAAGTATTCGTTGTGTGGCGGTGTGGCGATAGCAGCAGCGTTGACGCGCAGCCAGCACTCAGAGGCGTGGGGACTTGCCGGGCGTACCAGGTAGCTGGAACTGTTGGTTGTAAGCAGTTGCGCGATGCCTATTTGCGGGTTGGCTTGGGGTTCCAAATTGTATTGTCGGCGAGCCACAGTTAAGAAATCTTCGGCAGGCAACGCCCCATCGGGGGGCAGGCCCAGTAATAGCCGGGCGCTATTGTTGGCGTAATGCACCTTGCCATCTTGGGATACAATCACATACCCGTCATCTGCCTGCTCCACAGCCCATTCAAAGCGGGCACGCTCAGTCAGCAGGCGGCGATAGCGGTTGAGGCGTAGCACGCCACGCACGCGGGCGCGCAGCTCCGTGCGGTCGAAAGGCTTGGAGATAAAATCATCCGCACCGGTTTCGATGCCCAATAGCCGTGACTCGCGATCATCGAGCGCTGTGACCATGATAATCGGCACGTCGCCGAGTTCGGCGTCGGCGCGGAGGCGGCGGCACACCTCAAATCCGTCCATTTCCGGCATCATCACATCCAGCAGAATCAGGTCTGGTCGCAGCGTGGCAGCTTTCACCAGTGCCTCTGCCCCGCTGCTAGCATGTGCCAACTGATAGTCCTCCATGTGCAGCAGCCCTTCCAGGGTCTCCAAACTCAGCGGTGAATCATCTACAATTAGTACTGTATTGGTGTGGGGCATGGGAACTCCTCTCGAAAGTAGTAAATGGTAAATCTTAAAAAATCAGACAGGGTGTGGCATGGTTACTCCATCTATACTGGGTGGGCAATGAAGGATTACACATCATGGCTCGCGCCTCACGCTTAACTGTTCCCTAATCACGTGGGTCAAGCGGCGCAGGCTTACTGGTTTGCTCAAATAGGCGCTTGCGCCCACGGTAATACAGCGTTCTCGATCCCCCGGCATCGCCAGGGCTGTCAATGCGACGATAGGCGTATCGGCGAGCTCGGGGCGCTCGCGCAACCGGCGGATGGCATCCCATCCATCCAGGCGCGGGAGTTCAATATCCATCAAAATTAACGCAGGCAGCTCTTGTAGCGCCTTCTCGATAGCGTCAAGGCCGTCTGTGGCGCAGGTTACTGTGTAACCATACGCCTGCAGATAATCTCGCAGCGTTTGCAGGGTAATGGCGTTGTCTTCAACGATCAATACATGGGGTGCGGGAGTTCCTTCTGGCGAGGTGCGCGCGGGGCGGGCAACTGTTGGTGGGGGAGGGGTCAGGTCAAGTAACACTTCATAAGCTGGCGTGGTGTGTTGCCAGGGCAGGTATATAGTGAAACGACTACCCCCGCCGGGTTCGCTGGTGACAGTAATTTCGCCATTATGAAGTTGCACTAGCTTATGCACCAAGGCCAGGCCCAGCCCTGTCCCGCCGTATTGTCGTGAGAGGCTGCTATCTACTTGTACAAATGGTTCGAAGATGCGCGTTTGATTCTCCACTGCAATCCCGATGCCCGTATCCCACACGCAGCATATCAGCGATGGGGCGGTCGTATCTGTGCTTACGTCCAACCCTACCGTTCCCCCGGCGGGCGTGAATTTGATGGCATTGCTCAGCAGGTTGACTAGAATTTGCTTGAGCAAGCGGCCATCAGCTTGAATGATGCCGATGTCAGGCGCGGTGGTATAGGTTATGTTCAAGTGTTTGGCGTGTGCTGCTTGTCGCACTGTGCGTAAACTGGCCTGGCACACGGTTTCCAATTCTACCGGGCCGATGTCTAGGGTCAACTTACCGGCTTCGATTTTCGAGAGATCAAGAATATCATTGATGATAGCGAGTAAATCGTGCCCGCTTTCTTGTACCTGTTGCAACGCGCGAGATTGTGTCTCGTTCAACATGCCGTAGACGTATTCTTGTAGTGCCTCGGTGAGGCCGAGGATAGCGTTGAGCGGGGTGCGCAGCTCATGGCTCATATTGGCGAGGAATTCATCTTTGGTGCGCGAGGCTTGCGCCAATGCCATGTTTGCGGCTTGTAAATCAGCCGTGCGCTCGGCGACACGCTCTGCCAGTAGGGTGCGTTCCTTTTTCAGCGCGGCCTGCGCTCGATGCCGCTCAGTGATGTCACGGACATAGACAATCACCAGTTTGCTGTCACCAATCATGGCTTGGCGTATGTTGACTTCGGTGGGGAAGACGGTCCCGTTTTTACGTTTACCCATGGCTTCTACGAAAATGCTGCCCTGGAGTAATTCCTCGGTGATAATACGCGGTAGTTGTACCGCAATTTCTTTCGGTACCAGATCAGTTACGTTAAGCGTAAACATTTCCTCTGCCGTGTAGCCATAGAGGGTCAGCGCGGCGCTATTACAATCCAATACTTGCCCTTCCAACGTCTCCAGAAAAATAGCATCGGTGGAGGTTTCAAATAAGGTCCGATATTTGGCTTCGCTATCGCGGAGCGCCTCGCGGGTAGCATGTTCGCGGGTAATATCTTGGGCCGCACTTACGAGCTGCACAATTTGGAGATGGGGGTCATCCCATATCGGACGCACATGCACTTGTATCCAATGGGTAGCGCCAGATTTGGTGCGGATGCGGATTTCGTGGACTGCGCTCTTTCCCATCAGCGCTGCGCGGTTGGCTGCGCGCAGGATGGGAAAATCATCCGGGTGGATGATTTTCTCCCATGCTTGCTCTGAAGTGATTTCCTCGATAGTGTATCCGGTGATGTGATCATAAGCTCCCACGAGCCAGTCCCATTGTAATGTTCCGTCAGGCGCTAGGCGCATCCCATAAGCGAAATCGGAAATTGTTTCGGAGATAGCCCGATGGCGGGCTTCTGAGTTGCGCAGTGCTGCGAGCATTTGTTCGCGCTCGGTTATGTCGCGCGCGAAGCTGGCAATTCCGGTGATGTCCCCATTTGTGTGAATAGGATTGCAGTAGATTTCAAAGTGGCGTGGTGGTTCTCCGAAGTGATGGGGGTGTGCCAGGGTGACCCGTTCACCTTGTAGGGTGCGTTCGAAGGCGGTTTGCATCATCGGGCGCATTGGAGTCGGCAGCACTGTGAGGAACGGCATTCCTGTTTTCAGGGGGACGCCCAGTAATGGCGAGAAATGTTGTTCGCAGGCGGTGTTGAAGGCGATGAGCCGGTAATCCCGGTCTACCGACCAGATCAAGTCGGTAGTATTTTCGAGGACGGCTTTAAGTTTGGCTTTTTCGATGCGCGTGGCGGTTTCTGTGGCTTCCAGTAAGGTTATGGTGTGCAGGATGAGTACATGCAGGAGCGCCGCCGTGGCAAGTACATAGATTATGCCTTTGATGGTTTGCACATAGGAGAGCTGCGGGAGATTGGGCAGTAGCTCCAGCAGTATCCTATCGGAGAACGCAATCCATAGCCCGCCGGTGATGAGGTAGATGAGGGTAATCCGGAGCGCACTCCTTTTTCCTGCGCGTCGTAGATTGGGCAAGGTGTTGGCCCTCCCTTGAAAATGGCGAATGGCAAATCAAAACCAGCGTAACGCGAAGCGTCTGCTTGGCGCGCGCGAACGGCGCATCTACGCGCTGACAGTTCGTTACATTTTCATGCAACCGGGCTAATTCTGAGATTTATGTTGATCCGCGTTCTATGAGTATTTTTGAGAACCGGTAGCAATTTTATGTAATGCAAGTATAGCATACGTTTGTTGGGGTAACAAATTGACATTTTTTTGCTGTATACTTGGCACGGTCATAATTTATGCTTTTGTATCTCCATTTGCTTGCGGCGGATAGTTAAATCGTTCGTGTCTTAAAGTATTTGTTATTGTACCTGTGCTACAGAGGTGACGCTGGATAAATCCAACTTTACCGCCCTGCCCGGCGGTTGACTGCCGGGCAGGGCGGTAATGGCAAATATTTTGTGACTGTCTCGGGTATACAACTTGTACTTTCACGAAATTGTTATAATTAGTATTTTTAGTAGCTGTTTTATATCTGACGTTTCAGGCTAACGGTTTGCGATAAGTAACAAATTCCTTATGCACGCGAAAGCCCATGCTCTCATAGAGCTGGAGCGCGCCGCTAGGATTTTCTGCATCCACGCCCAACGCGGCTTCGGCCATGCGGGCGGCTTTGAGGACATGGAAACTGCGCGCCAGCAGCGCTCGCGCCAGGCCCAGCCGACGCCAGGGCCGCCGGACGCAGATGGTCTCCGTGTAGCCGCGCAACCGGTTGTATTCACGATTTTCGGCCTCGTGGATGAAGTTCAGAATCATACCGGCAACTTCATCCCCATCCCAGGCCGCCTGCCACAAGTGTGGCTGGAAGATGGGATTTTTCTGCCACTGCTGCCAGTTCTCTTCAGACCACTCATCATCTGAATAACCCCAATGGTCATGGAAGGCTTCGCGCGCCGCATACCAGATGCGATCGTGGTCTTCAGGCCGAGCCGGGCGTACTTCCAGGCCGGTGGGCAAGGGAATATCGGGAATATCATCCAGATTAGGGCGTACCATTTCGTAACCGAAACGCACGGGCTGATACCTGGCGGCTTGTAAGCAGCCCGCCCAGTGGGTCTCATCCCTGGAAGCCCACGCTTCGAAGTAGCTTTCGCCAGCGAAGGCGTGCCCGGCGGCTATCTGGCGCAGGCGGTGCTCGTTGTAGCGCAGCATCGCCTGGCGGATGCCCTGTCCGCGCCACGTTGGTAACAGATTGGTGAAGTGCTGATAAACGCGCTTCCCTTCCAGATTGAGCTCCGCCCAAAAGACGCGGCTGTAGCCGATGACCTCACCGTGCATCTCAACAAGCAGCATATCCTGATAGGGATCACAGTTCGTAAGATGTTCATAGTTGCGCGCGAGGTCTTCCAGGCTTTCGCTGAACTCTTGCTTGTCAACGTCTTTGCTTTTCTCGATGACATTGTGCATGAGCGGGAAATCCTCCGGACCGCGAAAGCCCCGAAAGTGTAGCCCGGCAATCGCGGGCGCATCAGGGACAACAATGGATTCAAGTATATGGTTCATGGTGTATTCCTTGTGAAAAATTATTTTACGGAAGTAAGACAACAAAAAAGGCCGTGGGAGCGCAGGTCCCACGGCCTAGAAAGACAACGCAACAACTACGTTATGTCAACCTGGCAGGAGGTACACTGCGACAAGGCAATGCCACAGCAACAATTATCTGTAGTAAACGGGTAACACTTAGATTCACCATCGCCGCCGCCCTCCTTTACAAGATTTTTGCCCTTGCGAGCGGAGAAAGTATACCACTATGTGGCTTTTTGTCAAAAAAGGTATGCAAGGTAACTACTCAGCCTTGTCATTGCAAGCCACGTCTCCGTGACGTCCGTTCGCCTGCGAACGGCATAATTTCGTTTATGGTTGAGATTGCTTTGCCGCAGAAGGTTTGCAATGACAAATAGAGTTTGAGCCTGAGTAGTTATTAATTGGGATGGGTCAGCGTCTGCCCAATGATGGCTGTCACCAGTAGCTATACTCTCATTAAACAGCTTTTCCCACCCCAAATCAACAATCACAAAAAGCCCCCAGCGCTTATGCGCTGGGGGTAAGAAATTAACACTGCGTGAAGCGTGAAATTCATCACGTTTCACTCCGCTAGCTTACACACCAGCTCCTCGCCCTCATGCGTGGCGAGATACACCTTCTCCGCCGAGAGCGGCAGGTGATTGAAGCGCACGCCGAGCGCGTTGTAGAGCGCGTTGGCGATGGCGGGCGCGGTCTGCACCATCACATGCTCGCCGACGCCGCGCGCGCCCCAAGGCCCATCCTCCAGCGGCGTCTCCACGATGTCGCCGTGAATCTCGCGCGGCGCATCCAGCGTGGTGGCGAGCTTGTAATCTACAAAGCTGGGATTGCGCAGCCGCCCTTTGGCATCGAAGAACATTCCTTCGAAGGCCGAACTCAGCCCATGCACCGCACCGCCCTCGATCTGCGTCAACACCAGGTCGGGGTTGATCGCCTTGCCCACATCGTAGGCGCTGGCGATCTTGAGGACTTCGATCTGTCCGGTTTCCGTATCCACTTCCAGATCCACGGCCTGCGCGCCCACCGTGTAGTGGACGACGGCCCGCCCTCCCTGGCCCGTCTCCGGGTCGAGGCCGGTCACATAAGTGGGCATGAACTTCCCGCTGCCGATAATCGGCCCGCCCTGCCAGCCCTCGTAGTTCTCGTTCGGCAGGCCGTAAACCACCATCTTCTTGAGCGATTGCTCGCGCTCGGACTTGTACGAGATCACCACGCCGTCTTTGATGTCCAGATCAGCGGGGTCTTCGTCCCAGTATTTGGCGACGATGTCGAGAATCTGCCCGCGCGCGTGTTCCGCCGCGTTCTTCACCGCGTTGCCCATAGACCAGGTGAGGCGGCTGGCGACGGTCTGCCACTCGTAGGGGCTGTACTTGGTATCCACCGGGTTAGCGGAGACGCGCACCCACTCGTAGGGGATGCCGAGCGCTTCCGCCGCCATCTGCGCGGCGACGGTGAACGTGCCCTGCCCGATCTCCTGCCCGGAGACATACACATTGAGCGTGGCGTCCTCGTTGAAGCGCACAATCGCTGAGCTGCCGGGGTTCGGCGGCATGGCGGGTGCCTTCCACATGATCGCCAGGCCCTTGCCCCGGCGCTTGTGCGGCGCGGAGGGCTTCGCCGGGCTACCCCAGCCAATCGCCGCCTTGACCTTGTCAATGCACTGCGGCAAATCCACCTGTGGCATCGTCATCCCCGTGAGGATGACATCGCCGGGACGGACGCAGTTCTGGCGCTTGAAGTCCGCCGCATCCATGCCGATAGTCTCCGCGAGCCGATCCATGATCTGCTCCAGGCCCCAGTGGATTTCGGGCATCCCGAAGCCGCGCATCGCCGAGCCGATGGGGTGGTTGGTGTAGACGCAGTAGGAATCGCCCTTGACGTGCGGCACATCATACGGCCCGGTGCAGGAGTACCCGGCGGCGCGGGCGATATTCACGCCATAATCGTTGTACGCGCCCCCGCCGAAGTAGTACGCCAGCTCCATCGCCAGCAGGTTGCCGTCCTTATCGCAGCCGATCTTGTACTTGCCCACCAGGCTTTGCCGGACGTTCGTGGCGACAAATTCCTCCTCGCGGGACATCCGCACCTTGACCGGGTGGCCCGGCACGGCCTTCGCCATCAGCACCACGTTGGCTTCGATGGAGATGCCGGCCTTGCCGCCGAAGCCGCCGCCTACATAAGGCGAGACCACCCGGAGGTTGCCGTGCGGGATGCCGAGACTCTGCGCCAGAATATCGCGCTGCGCGAAAGGCGATTGCGACGCCGCCCACAGCGTCACTTGCCCATCGGGGTTCCACTGCGCCACCGCGATATGCGTCTCGATGGGCGCGTGCTGAATCTGCGGCAGCGTGTAGGTATCCTCCACAATCACCGCGCACTGCGCCCAAACTTCTTCGGCCACGCCCGCATCGCTCACCTGGCCCTTGCGGAGCTTGAAGTGCTCGGAGACATTGGTGCCGGGTTGGGGAAAGATGAAGTTGACCACCTCGTACTTCCCCAAATCGGGATGAATCAGCGGCGCATCCGGCTGCGCGCCCGCGTAGGGATCGAAGACCGGGGGCAGCACTTCGTACTCCACCTCGATGAGTTTGGCGGCTTGCTCCGCGATCTCATCGCTGATCGCCACCACGCCCGCGACGGATTCGCCCACATAGCGCACGCGGTCATAGGCGTAGATGAAGCGATCCTTGAGATAGAGGCCCAGGTGGGTGGGATTATCCTGTCCCGTCACCACCGCCTTCACGCCGGGCAGGGTCAGCGCCTTGCTCACATCAATTTTTTTGATCAGCGCGTGCGCCACTGGACTGTGGACAATCTTGCCGTAGAGCAGCGTCGGCCCGAAGGCCATATCATCCACATACTTCGCCGCGCCGGTGACTTTTTCAAACGCATCCACGCGTGGGACGCTTTTACCGACGGGATTTGATGTTTGTTCTGTCATAGTTTTCTCCATAATCATGGGGACTTGTTGCTGGTTGCTGGTTACTTGTTGCTGGTCACTGCTCAGAGCGATAGGGTTCCTGGTGATTTTTGATGACGGATTGGAGAAAGTTGTTTAATTTTCTTCCCAAAAGGTCATATCGGGACGCGAGCGGTTGATAAAAGGCTTCTTGTAGTGAGCCAGTCTGGAAAAGTATATCCAAATGAACGCGAGTTTCATCACAAGAAGCTAACGCATACACGAGGAATTTGATGTATTCCTGTTTATAGCGCCGCCGCCCGAAACCCTCAGCGATGTTAGCCGGAATAGATTTGGCCGAACGCCGTATCTGGCTGCCTACCTCATACAGTTCATGCTTCGGCAATGCTTTAGACACACGATCCACCTCAACCGCCAGTTCAAACGATAGTTGAAACACCTCCAAGTCCCGATAGCTCTGTATCGTCATTGCTTCTCCCTAACTGGTTACTTGTTGCTCGTTGCTTGTTACTGGATTTAGCAACCAGCTTCCAGCAACAGTTTCCAGTTTCCAGCAACCAGCTTCTAGCAACTAGCATCCAGCACCGCATCCACAATCCGAATGTAGCCGGTGCAGCGGCAGAGGTTGCCCACCAGCGCTTCGCGGACTTCGTCTTCGGTAGGATGGGGATTGCGCGCCAGCAACGCCTTCGACGACATAAGCATTCCGGAGGTGCAGAAGCCGCACTGGACAGCGTTGTGCTCTACAAAGGCTTTCTGCAACGGGTGCAGATCGCCGCCCTTGCTGAGACCCTCCACTGTCTCGATGCTGTGACCGTTAGCTTCCACTGCCAGCACCAGGCACGAGTTGACCGGCGCGCCATCGAACAGCACCGTGCAGGCCCCACACTCGCCATTCTCGCAGCCGATTTTGGTGCCGGTCAGCCCCAACTGCTCGCGCAATACCCGCGCCAGCGTATAGTGAGATTTCACGATGACCGGGTAGGTTTCGTCGTTGATATTCAAAGTAATTTCATGTAGCATAGTTTGCTCCTCACATGCGTACTTCGTAATGCGTAATGCGTATCCAGAGAAGATCTTACGCAGGTCGCATTACGATAACTTCTCCAACACGCCTTCAATCGCCCGGCGTGCAATCCGGCTCACCATTGCCTTGCGATACTCGGCGCTGGCGCGGATGTCGTCAATCGGGCAGCAGGTATCGAAGGCGCACTTGGTCGCCTGCTCGATGTGCGCTTCATCGTGCCCTGCACTGAGCACCACCTCAGCCTCCGGCGCACGGATGGGCGTGGGTGCGACTGCGCCCAGCGCGACTCGCCACGCATACCCGCCGTTGTACGGATACGCCAGCGCGGCTACGCCTACGATGGCAAGGTCGCCCGCCTTACGCCGGCTCAGCTTCACATACGTTGCGGCTGCCCCTTCCGGCGGGGCGGGGATCAACACACCCACCAACAACTCGCCCTTCTGAAGCGCGGTCTTGCGCGGACCGAGGAAGAACTCCGCGATGGGTACACGTCGCTCGCCCTGCGCGCTGCGTATCACCGCGAACGCTTCCAGCGTCAGCAACGCAGGCGCGGAATCGGCGGCGGGCGAGGCGGTGCAGAGATTACCGCCCAACGTGGCGCGAGTGCGCACCTGCTCGTTGCCCATCGCTGCTGCCGCCTGCGCCAGCAGATTCCAGCGCGGCCCGTTCACCAGCGGATGGTGGACAAGCTTCGCCATGGAAACCGCCGCGCCTACAAACAAGCCTTCCGGCGTTTCCGTGATGTCGCACAGGCCCGGCAGAGCCTTCACATCCACCACCACGTCTGGCTGCCAATGCTCATCGCGCGTCATCGGGATCAGATCCGTCGCGCCAGCGAGGGGCAGCACCTTTTTGTCCGACAGCGTCAACAGTCGGAACGCTTCTTCAAAAGTATCCGGTTTGTAATAATCGAATGGTCGCATAGAACACTCCTAATTAAAAAATTAGAGGCCATCATCAACGTACAGATGGCCTCCACAACGAGAATCTATACTTCAATATTCAGATCTTCGATACGCATCTTCTCAAACTCCCGGTCAATGTTTTTGGCCGGGAAAAGTAAAAAGATGACATTCAAGATAATGCCGAACACAGAGGCTGTAGCAATCGAGGGCAATTGCATCCCAAAAACCGGGATCATGCCACCAGGGAAGCCAATGGAACCGCCGATACCAATGACTAAGATGGTGGCAATGATAGCCAATTTGCGGGGGTCAAAAAGGTTCACTTTTTGCGCAATCTGCAACGCAATACCCTGAGCGCCGATAACACCGAAGAGATAAATTGCCAAACCACCGGTCACAGCTGTGGGCAAAGTATTGACTAATGCAGCCAGCTTGCCAATAAAGCCCAACAAAATCGCGATAGCGCCGGCGGTTATGAGCACTGGCCCAGAGTAGTTGCGCGTGATTGCCATCAACGAGTTGTTCTCACCATAGTTTGTGCCGGCACAGCCACCAAACAAACCGTTGATTGCATCTCCCAAGCCGTCGCAGATCAAGTTTAGCCCGACAAGACGGCTAAGTTTGACTGCTGGTTTCTTCATTTCCGCGGCCAGTTGGTCAACATATAAGCTGATCTGGTAAAGATGGGCAGTGCTTTCGGGAATGGTGGCAATGGCAATCGGCGCGATGGCCAGAAGCGGAGCCAAACCAGCCTCTTTGCTGAAGAAGATAGGGAATGTAATAGACGGCAAGCGGAACCATTGTGCATCCAGTACACCCTGAAAAGCCACTAATGGCATTCCCCCAACCGGAGCGCCAAACATATAGGCACCTTCAGGCTGTTTGAAGAACAATGCAACGATGTAGCCAGTGATACCGCCGAGAAGCACCGGAAGCATTCCGATAAAACCTTTACCGCGCAGGTAAATAGAGTAGAAGATTGTGGATAGCAAGGTTACCAAAGATACAATCCACCAACTAGTAGCCGCCATTGGCGCTCCATCTGCATCAGTCAGCATAATAGTGCCGCTGGCCTGTTGCAAAGCCGTGTAAGCCAGTGCAATACCGATAACAATAGCAACGGAACCGGTGATTTCTGAGGGTAATATTTTATCTAACTTAGCTTTGCCAATGTACCGAATTAAGAGACCAACCAAGATGTTTAGCAAACCGGTCATCATTATGCCACCTTGGGCAATCCGAATACGGGTTACCGGATCATCGATGTTATAGATATTGGTCATGGTGATGGCAACGACTGGGGCAATGTAAGAAAAACTGGAACCGTAATAGAGAGGGATATAGCTCTTAGCAATGTAAGAAGATAGCAAGAGCGCCGCAATGGTTGCCAGCCCGGACGCAAACAGAGTCACACTAACATCAAAGCCGGTAAGTATAGCTACCAAGACGGTAGCAGGAAACATAGTCAACACATGCTGAAACGCTAGCCCCACCATAGCCCCAAATGGTGGGGCCTCATTGGGCATGTAGCCTATCA
Organism: uncultured Anaerolineales bacterium; assembly: GCA_964504195.1. GTDB lineage: Bacteria > Chloroflexota > Anaerolineae > B4-G1 > SLSP01 > CAZDDI01. The sequence continues at coordinate 14,606 of CAZDDI010000056.1, read as the reverse complement.
CCTTGGATTTCTTATCTTTAGCCGAAAAATTGTTCTTCTTAGCCATCGAAACGTCTCCTTAAGATAAATGTGAGATTAAAAGGATCAAAGCAAAGAAACGTATAAAGAGGGCTTATGAATTGACTATAGTCACCTCCTTGTGAAAATGGCAAATTGCGAATAGCGAATCTCAAAACTGACCCGGTCGCGGAGCTAACACTCCGCTTCGAGATCTGAGGGGAGCGCTAGCTCTGCGAATTCTCATCCAATCGCTAGTGAACACCAGTTAATGAGGAATTCCCTTAAACATAGCTGTAACGGAGAACGGCTACTCTGTACACGTGAACGAGACAGCACAACAGACTTTAGCCCGAACCATGCGCACTTCATGCTTCCTGTAGCACACGCCGTGCCGGCTCGAAGCGACTCTGCGCCGGGGTCAACACATCGGTATACGCTGCCAGGTTGCGATCTTCCAGGTGATCGAAAATCATCGGGCTAGTGGAGCCGTAGCTAATCCGCTTGAGCGGCTCTGGGTCGAGCTCCGCCGCGATGATGTCCTCCGTCCCGCGCCCCAACGCCAGCGTCTGTGCGATGGGGCTGACAATCATGCTGTGGCCGAAGTAGTAGTGGCCCCCGGCATCCGGCCCGATGGCATTGCACGCGGCGATGTAGACGTGATTATCGTAGGCGCGCGCCTTGTTCGTCATCTCCCAGATCTCGAAACTGCGCAGCAGCGCCGATGGGCGCACGATGATTTCCGCGCCGTGCACGGCCTCGCAGCGATAGAGCTCCGGGAAATCGCCGTCGTAGCAGATGGTCAAGCCGATGGTCGCCAAGGGCGTTTCGACCACCACCGGCGCGCTGCCCGGCGTAGACCAACCGCCAGCGGCGCGGCGCTCGGTGGGGAAGAGATGCGTCTTGCGATAGACACCCAGCAACCCCTCTGGCCCGAAGAGCGCGGCGCTGTTGTAGACGATGCCCGGCTCCGGTCCGCGCTCGTAGGTAGGGAAGACCAGATAGAGATCAAGCGCGCGCGCCGCTGCCGCGACCGGCTCCGTCTGCGAGCCGGGAAGGGTATCCACGCGCGCCCACAGCTCTTCCACTGGACAACCCGGCGTGAAGCCCGTCGTCACCGATTCGGGCAATACCACCAAACGCGCACCTGTCTCCCGCGCCGCCCGTTCCGTCCACGCTAGCGTCTTTTGGATATTCTCGCGCACCGCCAGCGGCGTCACCGCAAACTGCGCGCAGGCCACCGTGAAGCGTTGCATCAAAGCGCCCCTTCGCTGCGCAATTCGGTTATCTGCTCCGGCGTGTAGTGGAGGAACTCGGCAAGCAACGCTTCGGTATGCTCACCCAACACCGGCGCCGCAGTGCGCAACGTGCCAGGCGTCTCGCTCAGCTTGATCGGGATGCCGGGGACCGTCATCTCGCCCGCGACCGGATGGGCAAGCTTGACGAGCATTTCTCGCGCCAGCACTTGCGGATGCTCGGAAACTTGCGCGATGTTGTTGATGGGGCTGACCGGAATCCCTGCGGTTTCCAGCAAAGTCTGCCAATCAGCAGTAGTCCGCTGCTGGAAGATCTCCGCCAGGATGGGGCGCAGCTCGGCATAGTGCGTGTTGCGCAGCGGATTTGTCTCGAAGTGGGGATCCGCTGCCAGTTCTGGACGTTCCAACGCATCACAAAGCCGCTTCCAGAGCGCATCATTGCCCGCAGCCACCATCAACTGTCCGTCCTGCGTCTCGAACGGCTCGAACGGCACGATGGAAGGGTGGCGATTGCCCTGGGGCCGCGGTATCTCACCGGTCACGTTGTACCGCGCCAGCGCATTCTCCAGAATGGCGACCTGGCAATCGAGCATCGCCACATCTACCACCTGGCCCTGCCCGGTGTGTGCGCGCGCTTGCAACGCACTCAGAATACCGACGGCTGTGAAGAGTCCCGCCGTGATATCGCCAATCGAAGTGCCCACGCGCGTGGGCGCTCCACCGGCCTGCCCGGTGATGCTCATCAAACCGCCCATCGCCTGCACCACCGCATCGTAAGCCGGGCGGCGGCTGTACGGCCCGGTGCGCCCAAAGCCTGACGAGGCCGCATAGATCAAGCGCGGATTGAGGTCGCGCAAGGTCTCGTAACCCAGCCCCAGCTTCTCCAACGTGCCAGGGCGAAAATTTTCGACCAACACATCAAACTGCGGTACCAGTTCACAAAACACCTGCTTCCCACGCGGCGACTTGAGATTCAACGTCATGCTACGCTTGTTACGATTGAGGCTCATGAAATACGCGCTCTCCCCGTGCAGGTAAGGGCCGAAGCTGCGCGCATCATCGCCCACACCGGGTAACTCGATTTTGACGACATCCGCCCCCAAGTCGGCCAGAATCATCGTCGCATAAGGCCCGGCTAACACCCTGGTCAAATCCAGGACCCGTAGTCCCTCCAAAGCCATCATAGATATTTCTCCCATCGTCGCATTAGTTGTGTAGTTGTTAGTCGGGGAGTCGGGGCCATTGAATAACACCACCTGACCGCTTCCTATCAACTTTTTGACTCCCCGACTCCCCAACTATCTGACTACACCCGCGCCTTGATCTGTTGATTCAGATTTTCCACATGCTGCGGGTTGTAGGCGTCGCCGAACTTGGTCTTGGGCATCTCAGCTTTCTTCGCCATCAGGTCGGCGTACTCATCGTCATCCACAAAAGCTACGCAGCGCCCGATGCTCGATTCGCCGTCCACGAAGCGCCAGGGGAAGAAGCCAATCTGCACGCGGCGGTTCACGATGAGGTCGAGGTCGCCGCCGAGGCACTCCGCGTGGATGATGCCATCGGGGAACATCTCGATGTGCATGAGCTGGTACTTCGTGTCGTCGAAGATGTCGGCCAGCCCGCCGCCGTATTTCTTCTGGAAATGCGCCTCCGCCTGCTTCGCCTGCCGGGGCATCCACTGACGAACAATTGTGTTCATCGGATGGTCGGCGCTGCCGCAGTCCACGCCGATCCAGCGCAGCTCCTTCTTTTTGGCCCACTCGGCGAACTCGCGATCCGGGCCAGGATGCTGCACCATGTAGCGGATCTCATCGGCGTAGGGCTGATCCCACCCGAAATGATGGAAGCCAGTGTGGATGATGAGAATGTCGCCCTGCTTCACCTCCACCTTGTCTTCGATCATCTCCGAGGTGTAGATATCGTAATCGGCGACCACATCGGAAAGATCCACGACGGCCGCATCGTGAACAAGGAAATCCAGCTGCAAATCGGCGATGTCCTTCCCGGCGGTGTAGAAGTGAATCTCACCGTCAAGGTGCGTGCCTAAGTGGTTCGAGTGGGTCAACAGTTGCCCATTTGCGCCATTGGGCGCCAGCCGCTTGAAATACTTCACTTGCAGCGGCTCATACGTCGGCCACGCGGGGGTGGCAATTCCGAGGGGAATCGTCAAATCCAGTAACTTCATGTGAAAACCTCCTGTAGAAAATGTGAGAAATCTAAAAATCGGCAAATCATTGTTCAACGTTTGCTATTTGATTTACGACCGCTAAGAACCAGGTTCACCGCAACCAGCGATAAGGCCAACGGGGCAGAAGCGCACGGCAGTCCACCACCGCGAGGCGCGGGCGTTTCTGTGGGCAGCGGCGCGATGACGGTCTCGCCTGGCGCGGGCGTGGCGACCGGCGGCGGCGCGGCATCGCCGGTGAACAGCGCGATGTCATCTACCCACACCTCGCCGCTGCCGGGAAGCGGGACAAAGCCGAGGCTGGTAATCTGCGCCGGGTCGAGCGTTTGCAGGCCAGTCGCCTCAGCCCAATCGGCGCGCGGGATGCCGTCCCAGCGGAGCGAGACCGCGCTCCATTCCGCGCCAACGGTGAAACTGGTCTCGAAGGGTGTGGGCGCGTCCAATTCCCCAGAGAAGAGCATTAGCGTGATGCCGGTATTGGGCGCAGCGGCGCGGATCTGGAACGTAAGCCCCGCGCTGCCACCCCAATCTTGGGTTTCATCATAGTAACGCCAACAGCCACCCCAATCTTCAGCGGGGATGGTGTACACCAGTTGTATCGCGGTTGTGCCATTGTGCGACATGCCCGGAGCGGGCTGGCAATTCACCACCGCTTGCTCACCGGCATCCGCATACCACGCAAACTCGCCCTCGAAGCGCTCTATCTCGCCGATGGTAGTGGGTGGGGGCAACGTCTCGCCGGGAGGCGCAGTGGTCGGCACGCTTGTCGGCGGCGCGACTGGCCCGGCGACCTGCCAACGATTGTAGGCCACATTGAGCAACGGCACAAACTCGGCTGTCGCCTTGCTATGCCCGGCAGTCGAGGGGTGACTGTCGCCGCTGGGATAGGCGGAGACGTTGCTGTTGGCGGTCTGGCTGTGCTCGATGGTGCTGCCATTCCACCAGTGATGATTGTTCGCATCGGTTAGCACGTTGTAGTAATCGAACACTGCGACATTGGTGTAAGGGTAATCGCGCAACCAGTCATTGAGCAGCCAGGTGTTGAAGGCACGGGCATTGGCCGCCTGCGCCGTCGGCGTCTCGCCGCGCATCAAGGGCGGCGCGGTGATGACGATGAAGAGCTTATCCTGGCGCGATCTGAAATACTCCAGCAGAGCATTGTAGATTGCTTTCGCATTGGCTACAGAATACTCCCAATCATTGTACTGGTCAAGCGGCGGATCGTTGGGATTGCCCTCCAGGTTGGAATTGGGAAAACAGGATTTGAACATGATAATCGTATTCTCGCCGCCGGGATCGTTTCCCATGCGCGACCAATTACCGAAATCGCCCACGTTCTGCCCGTTTTCGGTGTAGACCGCTTGCATAATTCGGTCGCGGTTCGGCCCCAGAAACCACTCCGGCCAGTTGGGGATGTCGGTGCGGTCGCCGATGCCCTCCGGCCCCCAGCCGTAATTCGTCGCGCTGACATAGTAATTGTTCTCCATCAGCGCGCGCCCCAATCCGCCGTAGGGCTGATCGTTGTTGGGATCGGCCAGCCAGTTTCCGCCGGTGGAGTGGTGGATAAAGATAAGTTTGACCGGTTCGGCGGGCGGCGCGGGTGAGAGGCCGGGCGCGGCAAAGCCGGTTCCTACAAAGGCAAGCAGGGTCAGTAGCACACACACAAGGCACGCTAAGCGCTTCATGGCAAAACCCTCCTTTTGATTACCGGCACGGATAGTCACCGTAGTAAATCGTGATTTCCTCGCCCCCCGTTTTGAGCCATAATCCCAATGTTGCACCGACAGGCGTGCGGTAAAACTCCACGATAAGCGTTCCCTTCCCGCGCGGGCCGGAGACGCTGGTGGAAAAGCGCCCCTGGCGCAGCCCCCCGCCGCTCTCAAAGTACGATGTCCACGCGAACAGGCCCGGCATGAGGGGGTCCCCGATGATCGCGCTGACCTCCGCATTCTGTTCTGCCGTGCGTAACGCACAGGCATACTCCTCGGTGTTCTTGGCCGAAAAGCCAAAAACGTACAACATGATAAGCGGCACGATGGCAAACAACGCCAGCGTCCAGGCGAACTTACCGAGTCTTTGCACCGCCTGCTTGAGCGAAAAATCTTGGCTTAAATCGTCAACGCCCATGTCACCCTCCTCCCTCAAAAACAATGGTAATGGGTGATGGGGAATGAGGAAAAGCCCCCTCATCCGTCACTTATTACCCTTCAATGCCTTGAACGCATCCTCGAAGCACTTCTTGGGCGCGCGCGTCAGCCCTGCGCCCACCATGCCGATACCCGGCTCTTTGTGCGCGATGCCGGTGTTGATGAAGGGCAGGATGCCCGTCGCCATCACCTTGCGCACGTCAATGCCCACCGGTAGGCCGCGGAAGTTGAGCACCGGCGCGCTGAAGAACTCGTGCTCGCCCGCCGTGATCTGGTACATCTCTTGCGTCACGCTCAGCGCGAGCGATGCCGTGCCGCCCACAAACTTGACAATGGCCGGCGCCGCCGCCATCGCAAAGCCGCCCACGCCGCCCGTCTCGGTGATGCTGGAATCGCCAATGTCGGGGTTTGCGTCCTTCTCGCTGAAACCGGGCAGCCACAGCCCCTCAACGATGGGCGCGGGCGCGACAAACCACGCATCGGGCATGGCGGCCACGCGGATGCCGAAATCCGTCCCGTTGCGCGCCATCACCGTGACCAGTGTGCAGCCTTCCGTACCCTCGACCACTTCCAGCATGGATTTGATCGCTGGCATGGAGAGGTTCAGGAAGAAGTGGTCGTTGCTGTCAATGAACTTTAACACCCTGATAGCCGTTTCGCTACTCGAAGTCTGGATGATGGCCGTCATCAGTTGGCGGATGAGCAGCGACGTGGCCGCGCGGTTGCGGTTGTGGCCCTCATCGCCCATGTGCAACGCCTGCGCCAGGATGCTCCGCAGGTCAATCGGCCCGGTGATTTCCAACGCGCGCACCAGCGCCGGGTAGAGCTCCTGCTCCATCCACTTGAGGTGGGCCAACACCGCGTCGCCATACGCGCCGTAGCGCAGCACCTTCCCCAGCCCCTCGTTCTGCGTGGCATAGGTCACGTTGCCGTAGGTGTCGTTGCGCACCATCAACACCGGCATCGAGGGCGAGATAATCCCCGCCATCGGCCCAACGGCGTGATGATGGTGGCACGGATCGAAGGTGAATTCGCCCGCCGCCGCCATCTTCGCCGCCTCGTCGTAGGTCGCAGCCCAACCCTCGTAGACCGCCGCGCCCATCACCGCGCCGCGCATCGGGCCGCACATCCGCTCCCAGCCGATAGGCGGCCCGGCGTGCAGGATCATGCGCTCGCCCATACCGGGGATCACATCGCGGGCGATGCCCATCCCCACCAGCAGCGGGCGGCCCTTGCGGATGCGCTCAACCGCCTCGGCGTTGATCGCGTCAATCTCCGCGCCCCCCGCCGTGTGCGTCAGCTCCACATAGCCCTCTAGCGGCGGACGCCAATCCACATGCGCCACCGCCGTGCCTTGATCCTCGAGACTCTCTGCGAAACTCTCAAGTCCAACATTCACAGCCTTCAAAGGCTGACCAAACAAGTCTTGTATTGGCATAGTTCTCTCCTGAAAACGAGTTTTTAACGCGAAGCCGCAAAGACGCCAAGACGCCAGGAAAAAAGTAAGCGTTATTAAAAAACTTTGCGGCTTTGCGACTTTGCGCCTTTGCGTTGAAATCAGCTCTTTGACCAATCCTCAGCTATTAGGTCAAAATATGTCCTGCGAAACGCGTCGCGGTTGCATTGGTGGACAACACCACTACTCCAGCGTCTTGCAATTTCTGTTCTTGCGCGCTCAGGCGTTGTGGATCAGCTTCCGTCCCGCAGACGGAGGCGACGAAGATGACCTCGCGCCCCTCGGCCTTAGCGACGGCTTGCGCTTCGTGGATGGCCTTGACCGCCTCGCCCGCGGGGTCTTCGTGCGAGCCGTAGCCGATGACGACATCGAGGAAGATCACGGCGGTCTCCGGGTCTTTGGCCTCTTGCACGATGCGCCGGTTGCGCAGCGAGGGATCAATCATGGGATGCAGCCGCCCCACGGTGAACTCGTCCTCGCCCAAGTCCACGGCGACGTGCCCCACGCTGCGGTTGGAATCGGCCATGTGCAGGCGTTTCTCCACCGGCGCGTTCGATTGCACCTCGATGCCCAGCGCTTTGAGGATGAGCTGCGTCTCGTAGCAGAACGTGCCGCCGCTGAACAGGCCCCGGAAATAGCGTTGCTCCGGTTTGAGTCGCGCCTTGAGTTCCGCCGCGCGTTCCGCCAGACCCGCCTGCTGCGCGTGCAGCTCGGCCAACGCTGCGACGGGGTCTTTCCCCAGCGCCACCGCTGCGGCCAGGATCGCGGCCTCTTCCATATCCGCCGCCGGGAGCGCGCCCGCCAGCTCCACCGCCGCCGGATCGTCGCCGAGGAACAGCACCACGGCGGGCTTCTCGCTCGCCTCAACGCGCATGAGGATTTGCTCGGCCACATCAGCGGATGGCGGCTTAGAAACGAGCAGAATGACTTTCGTGGCCGGATCAGCCTGGAGCGCCTTCAGCCCTTCGAGCATCATGATCCCGCCCACGTCGGACTTGAGGTCGCGCCCGCCGACGCCGATGGCCTGGGTGATGCCCACGCCGAGCCGGGGCATGTAGCACGTCACCGCCTGGAGGCCCGTGCCGCTCGCCGCGACAACGCCCACCGGCCCAGGCGGGACGACGTTGGCGAAGCCTAGCGCCACGTTGTTGATGATTGCCGTGCCGGCATCCGGCCCCATGACGAGCAAGCCCTTCTCGCGGGCCAGCGTCTTGAGCGCGATCTCATCCTCTACGGCGACGTTATCGCTGAAGAGGAAGACGTGCAGGCCGCGCTGGAGCGCCTCGCGGGCGACGCCGGCCGCGTACCGCCCGGCGACGGAGACGAGCGCGATGTTCGCCTCGCTGCCGAGCCGCTCGATGGCCGCGCTCACCGTCTTGGGCGGCGCGTCCAGGCCGCTGCTCTCTGTCGGCGCCTGCCGCGAGGCTTTCATCAACCGCTCCGCCTCGGCGAGCGCGGCAACAGCAGTCGCCTCATCCACCGCGCGCACAGCGATGACCAGGTCATCCGCCCCGGCGGCTTCGGCCTCTGGCGTGAGCAGGTTGCCAGATGCGAGCAAGCCCTTGTTGGCGGGCGTCGCCATGATGACGGCGGCATCCTCGATGCCCGCCAGATTCATCAGCCCTTGCGCCACCTGCAACAGCGTGACCGAATCGTAGTATTCCCCGCTTTTGATGGTTGTTTGTGTAATCAAGGGTGTCTCCTTAGATGTACTGCGTAATTCGTAATGCGTACTGCGTAAGCAGAAATTCTACTTTCATCCCTCAGCCTTCATCCTTTCCCACAGGAATCCTGTGAGCATATCCAGCCCCGAACTGGCGCCGAAGGCGAGGACGGCTTGCGCGGCGCGTTCGATGGCGGCCTCCGGGCCTGCGGCGAGCGCGTGGAGCAGGGCGTGCCAGCGTTCATCCGCCAGCCCCTCGGCGGCGGCGCGGAGGAAGGCCCTGCTCAGCCGGGTGGTGCGCGGCGCGGCAGCGGCGGCGATGCCCGCACACAAGGGACGGGCCGCCTCGCCCTCCCGCGCCCACAGCGCCAGCATCAGCCCGGCGAGGAAGTCATCGCCGGAGGGCGTGAGTCCCGGCCCCCAGCCCGCGAGCACGGCGACGGCTTTATCGAGTGCGGCGGGGTCTTGCCCATCCAACGCGCCCGCCAGCTGTGCTACCGATGCGGGCGCTGCGCCCCACAGTGCGCCCGCTAGTGGCGAAACGCTCCCCGCGCGCGCCGCCGCGCTGACCAGCTCCCGCAGCATAGCGAGCCGCGATGGGGCGCAGGTCAACTGCTCCCAGGCGGGCCGGGGATTCCACAGCGGCAACTCCGCCGGGAGCGCGATCTGCCAGGGGCCGATCCACAGCGCGCCGGGCAGCACCCGCAGGGCGACCCGCTCCGGCAGCGGTGTGGCGGGCAGGGCATCCACCACCAGATGGAACGGGCCACAGCCCACGTCCGGCGTCGCCAACGCAAGGATGTCATCGCCCAGCAGCAGATCCACCACGCGCTCGAAGCGTCCCAGCACGCGCGCCTCGCCGGGAGCGCGCTGAAGGCTCTCCCACGCGGGGATGCTGATGGCTTGCGCGGTAGTGGTAGTGGGATGATTCATGGTAAGGTTTCAGTCTTCGTGTGCATTCCCCGCCCCGCGAATGAATTCGCAGGCTGCTACCCCAAGTCGGCTCAAGCCGACTCCGGACAATCTTTGCTCTCCGCCCCCGTCCCGGGGGCGGCTGTAGCGGAAATCATACTTTTGCAGACGCTAAGATAGCAGCAATTTCGCTTTCATCCACAAACGCATTTTGCCGGCCTTCCTGAATTGCCACTATTAGCCCGCGCGCTTCGGCTTTGTCGCTCAACTCGTCCATGAACGCGGTGAGCGAGGTCGAGTGAACAAAATCCTCTGGATCAAGACTGCACCCATCCAAATCATACTCATCAAACACATTTTCTGGTATTGAATAGGGCGGTCCGTTATAATTTCGTGGATCTTCTTGGTCAAGCCGAATAGCGACAATGATTCGCGTGCCAATATCAGTGCAACGCCATTTCCCAGCCGCCGTGTAGAATTCCATGCCGATTTGGAAGTCTTCTCTTTTCATACTCCCTCACCCTACCCCCAATGACACGATCTTGAACTGCTCCAAATTTACCAGTACTTGGTGAGTAAACTCGAATTATGACAGCCTGTAATCAATGTTTTTCAGCACGATAAATCAGAAAAATTCATGGGTTTACCATAAGCCAAGTTGATAACTCTTGATAAGCACCACACAAATTCTTTTTTAATTCGTTGCGTTGCCTCCAGGTAACAGGAGATGTTATATCTGTAACTTTATCTAGCCTAGTATGAGCTTCTGTACAACTTGACCTTAATCTGTGACATTCTGACAGCACACTCGCAAATACAGAAAGATATTCATGATTATTTCGTAGATAAGTCATACGATCAGGAAGGGAGACCCTCGCCAAATCTTGTTTGGTAGTTTTCCATTTCAGTTTATCTACAAGCAGGGGATAGAGTATTTCTTCGTGGAACAAATCCAACTGTGATACATATCTAGAAGGATTGGAGAGAAATGAGGTTTGGGCTTGCCATAAGAAGTTGGCAGCTCGATCGTATTCAGAATTAAATAAAGCGTAAAAATCAAAAGGTGTAGAAAAATCAACGCTATAATCTTTTGCTAGAACATATCGGATATAACAAGGTTGATATTGAGGAAGTGTTACATCGTAGCCTTTTGCTATAGCTAAACAATATTCGCTTGGTTTTTGTATTTCCCGAATAGGCAGCTTCTCAATATTCAATCCCCAATCCACATATAACAAATAAAGTGCTGCATCTATAACGATAGGGGTAGTGTCAAGAACGCCTAATTTCAATATTGGAATTGACTCATAGGCGTTTCTAGATAGTTTTGAGGCTTGTACGAGTGCAGATCGCCTTACAATTGGATTGGCATAATGGTTTTCTATAGTTTTTACTAACACAGTAAGATTGTCTGTAGATACTCCTAATACAGTAGCCACCACAGAAAGTAAAACCCAATCGCGCTCAGAATTAATAAGCCACCTTCTAAATTGTCCATGATGTCGCCGAAGGGATATGTTCTTTTTATATAGTAAATCAACAATATCTGCAATCGCGCTATCGTATACATCATATTCAGCAATTATGGTGTGTAAACATTTCAAGTTGTCGTCACTAAGTTCGCATTTAAACAAGTAATGACAAAAAAGATTTGTAATCCAAGGATATTCCAGAAGATTTGTGACAACAAAATCTCTTATGGAATCATCGGGAGATAATCTCCACAAGCAGTATCTCATGTGTCTTTCTGCATATAGGGAATCTTTTAATGCGCTTACTGATTGCCAAAAGAGGGTAGATAATTCATCCTGCAATTCTTGACCTGTAGAGTAGGCTTCTACAAATCTGTCTGGGTCGAAATCAAGACCTTGCCTAGCTATATCATGCAAAGATGGTTCGGACAAACTATCGGTTTCGTTTGTTTTTGTAAATGCAATTTGCTCTTTATATCTTCTATCCAGATCAGAAAGTACCGAAGATAATCGGTCAAATTCTAGTTCTTTTGCCATAATACTTCGCACAACAGTCTTTTTGGTTTGCAACAAAAGTCCTAGTGATTTTAAATATCTATCGAGGCGAATCAAACCACGTTGTGCTTTATCTTTCCTGTCAGCGACTAATCTGATGTCATCTACATATCTCAAATAATGATATTCACGAGTCGCTAATTCTGTATCTAAATCTACTAAATAGACGTTGGCAAGAAGATCTGATGATAAACAACCTTGCGGTATTCCTCTGGACGCTTTTTGTCCCTCCTTTACCGAGGCCCATATTGGCAGATATGTTTTTAAATATTCAAGAACCGCATCATCCAGAAAATTCCCGCTTAACAAAATATCATATAGTTTTACATGATCTATGGTTTCGTAAAAAGCAGCAATATCAGTCTCAACTACCCAAGAATTGCCTTCATCAATTAATTCACCATATTTAGTTTGAAAGGCAGAATACTGTTCTTTCCAGGGACAAAACATTTGGATAGTGTTAGGTGGCTGTAGAACATTGGCAAATGATTGTCTATTTGCTACTAATGAAAGAGTAGATCTACCATACTCAACAACAACATTTGCAATCGTTTGGAATACCACCCTGTCTTTTATGGGCAATATCGCCATAGGACGAAGCGTTTGAGATTTTTTAGGGAAGTATTTAATTTCAGGTGGTGATGGCTCATAAGTCTTGTGAATAACCGATTGTCTTATGATTTCCAGGTTATAGTCCCGATTGGCTGCAAATACTTTTAAACCAATCCAATCTCGCGAATCGGTTCTATCGAAATATCTAACTCTTTCCCAAGCAAGGTGAAAGTTTTCGGAAGTTATAAAAAATTCGTATTGGTTTATTGTATCAATATCTGGAAGAATAAACTTATTCATATTTTTCAATGTTTAACTACAGTTTAGCTGCCCAAGGAATTAACGGATGAATCGCCAGTCAGAAGCCGCTTGTGAGCCACAGGCGGGTTGGTTTCCATCCGCGTGTTCGACGGCAGCGTGCTAATGCCAAAGCCAACAAAGCAGATGAGTACAGCCGCCCTTCTTACCCCACCCACAGTGGCACGATCTCGAACCGTTCCACATCCACCAGCCCTTGATCGGTCAACTTGAGTTTCGGGATCACTTCCAGCGCGAGGAAGCCCAGGTGCATCAGCGGGTCGTGCAGGGGCGAGCCGAGCGCGCGGGCGGCCTCTAGTAGGGCGGCCATCTGCGCGCGCACCGCCTCCACCGGCTGGTCGGACATCAGCCCGCCGATGGGCAACGGCACGCTGCCGAGCACGTCCCCATCGGCCACCGCCACCAGCCCGCCGCCCAGGTCTTTGACCGCCTGCACCGCCGCGCGCATGTCGCTATCGCTCACCCCAGCGACGGTGATGTTGTGCGCATCGTGGCCCACGCTCCCGGCGATGGCGCCACGCCGCAGGCCCAAGCCCTGCACGAAACCCAGCCCCACGTTGCCCGTCCCGCGATGGCGCTCGATGACGGCCAGCTTGACCAGATCGCGCGCGACATCGCTCACGGCCTCACCGTGCTGCACGGTGGGCGCGAGCAGCAGGTGCTCGGTGAGCAGCTGGTCGGGGATCAGGCCGATGACGCGCATTTGTTTCCCTTCCGCGGGAATGTGGAAATCGAGCGCGGCGCTATCCACGCGGATGCTGCCGCGCACAGCGGATTCATCCACCTGCGGCAAGAGCCAATCACCCACCGGCGCACCATCGCGGGCCACGAGCTGCCCGCCGCTGAAGACCAGGGCGGCCTCGAAGCGCTCCAGCGAGGGCGTGACGACCAGATCGGCGCGGCGGCCCGGCGCGAGCGCGCCGCGATCCCGCAGGCCGAACGCTTCGGCGGCGTTGAGCGTCGCCATGCGGATAGCCGTGACCGGATCGAGTCCGGCGGCGATGGCGAGCCGCAGCAGATAATCAATGCTGCCCTCGGCGAGCAGTTCGGCGGGGTGGCGGTCATCGGTGGCGAAGGCGAAGCGGCGCGCGTTCTCCGGCGTGACGACGGGCAACAGCGCGTGCAGGTTCTTCGCCGCCGTCGCCTCGCGGATGAGGACGGTCATCCCCAGACGCACCTTCTCCAGCGCCTCGTCCGCCGTCATGCTTTCGTGATCGGTGCTCGGCCCGGCGGCGAGGTACGCTTGCAGCCAGGGGCCGCTCACGCCGGGCGCGTGCCCGTCAATGTGGCCGTCGCGGAAGGCGAGGATTTTTTCCAGCGCGCCGGGCAGACCCAGCACCGCGCCGGGGACGTTCATAAACTCGGCCAGGCCGATGACGCGGGGCAGGTCGCGCAGGGCGAGGAGCGCATCGGCGTCGAGGTCGGCGCCTGCCGTGCCCATGTGCGTCGCCGGGACGCACGAGGGCAGGTTGACCAGCACCGAGAGCGGCAGGCCCTCGGAGGCGGCCAGCATATAGCGGATACCCGAAGCGCCCGCGACGTTGGCAATCTCGTGGGGATCGGTCACCACGGTGGTGACGCCATGCGGCACGACGGCGCGCGCAAACTGCGCCGGCGTCACCATCGAGGATTCGATGTGAACGTGGCCGTCAATCAAGCCCGGCGTCACAAACAGCCCGGCCAGATCGAGCTCCGTCAGGCCCGTGTAGCCAGCGCCCACCGCTGCAATCCACGCCCCGGCCAGCGCCACATCCGTCTGGAGGATTTCGCCGGTGAAGACATTGACCACGCGCCCATTGCGAAGCAACACATCAGCGGGCGTATCGCCCCGCGCCACGGCCAACAGGTGTAGTAAGGCATCTCGATCCATCATAAACCTCCCTGGCAAATCGAAAAATCAGCAAATCGCAAATCAAAACCAACGTAGCGCGAAGCGTCTACTTCGCGTAGCTGCGAACGGCGCATGATGAATTTTAAAAAATTAATCCGGAAATAAAGCACGGGTTCGAGCCTTCAGTCACCCCCCAAAACCCCGCCCCCCCTTCGCCCCCCCGCGGGGGGGGGGGGGGGGGTTTTTGTGGGTTTTTTTGTGG
>CAZDDI010000055.1:0-29024 GCA_964504195.1 uncultured Anaerolineales bacterium | reverse complement strand
TCAGCGTAGTCCCCTGTCTCAATCGAGATTCTCTACCGCTTTTTGAACAGACACGAAAGACAAAAAGACAGAACTGATTGTCTTCCGTCTTTTCTGACGCCGTGGTACAATAGAGACGAGACGCAGCCCGGTATGCTGCACACGGAGGCACAAGTTATGAACATCTTCGACGAATTCAAATGGCGTGGACTGGTGTATGATTTCACCGAGGGTCTACAAGACGCGCTGGCGGGTGACCCAGTGACAGCCTATATCGGCTTCGATCCCACCTCGAATAGCCTGCAAGTGGGCAACTTGCTCGCGCTGATGGGGCTGGCGCGGATGCAGCGGTTCGGTCACACGCCCATCGCAGTGGCGGGCGGCGGCACAGGCATGATTGGCGACCCCAGCGGCAAGAGCCAGGAGCGGCAGCTGCAAACTCTGGAACAGATTGCCGCCAACGTTGAGGCGATCAAGCCCCAGCTGGCCCGCTTCCTCGATTTCGATGCGCGCAGCAATCCCGCGTGCATCGTCAACAACGCCGATTGGCTAACAACCATCCCCTTCATGGATTTTCTCCGTGATGTGGGTAAATATTTCACCGTCAACTACATGATGGCGAAGGATTCGGTCAAGAACCGCCTGGAGCGGGAGGAAGGCATCTCCTACGCCGAGTTCAGCTATATGCTGCTTCAGGCTTACGATTTCCTGCAACTGTATGACCGCTACAACTGCACGGTGCAGGCGGGCGGCAGCGACCAGTGGGGCAACATCACGGCTGGGGCGGAACTAATCCGCCGGGTGCGCGGCGCGCGCGCTTACGGCCTCGTGTACCCGCTCGTCACCAGCAGCGATGGCGTCAAGCTCGGTAAGACCGAGCAGGGCGCGATCTGGCTCGACCCGGAGCGCACCTCGCCCTACCGCTACTACCAGTTCTGGCTAAACCAGGGCGATGCGGATGTCATCGCCTACTTGCGTTACTTCACCTGGCTCGATCAGGCGGCGATTGCGGAGCTGGAACATGCGCTGGCATCACACCCTGATCAGCGCGAGGCACAACGGACGCTGGCCCGCGAGATGACGCGCATGACGCACGGTGAAACGGCGTTGGATAATGCGGAGAAGGCCGCGCAGGTACTCTTTGGTGGCGAGCTGGCCGGCCTCAGCGCCGCCGATATTGCCGACATCTTCACCGATGTACCTTCGAGCGAGTTGGGCAAAACCACCTTTGAAGGGAGCGGCATTCCTGTCGTGGATTTGCTGGTGGAGACGGGCGAGCTCAAGTCTAAGAGCGAAGCGCGCCGCTTGCTTGCCAGCGGGGGTGTCTACATTAATAATGTCCGGGTGGATGATGAATCTCGCACGGTGAACCTGAGCGATACGGTTGAGAGTAAGTTCATCGTCTTGCGCCGGGGCAAAAAGAACTACCATCTGGTGCGGGTATTGGTGTGATGCGTGGAGAGAAATTACGTTTCACATTTTACGCCTGTTAATCACAACTGTTGAATGACTAATGGAGGGCAACCGATGGCAAATCTGTGGCACGAACTTCCCCCCGGGCCGAACGTTCCAGAGGTGATTTATGTGGTGGTGGAAATTCCCAAACGCTCCCGCAACAAGTTCGAGTACGACAAGCACGGCGGCTTCATCAAACTTGACCGGGTGCTCTA
Source organism: uncultured Anaerolineales bacterium (assembly GCA_964504195.1). Lineage (GTDB taxonomy): Bacteria > Chloroflexota > Anaerolineae > B4-G1 > SLSP01 > CAZDDI01. The sequence goes on along the minus strand of CAZDDI010000055.1, from coordinate 27,375 downwards.
TTCATCACTGCACTATCCGGGCGATTACGGCTTCATCCCGCGCACCCACTACGACGACGGCGACCCCCTTGATGTGCTGGTGATGACCAACGAGCCGACCTTTCCCGGGTGCGTCATCGAAGCACGCCCGGTAGGAATCTTTCGGATGCGGGATCGCGGCCTGGCGGACGATAAAATTCTCGCGGTGCCGGCCACTGATCCGCTCTTTGATGGCTACGCTGACTTGAACGACGTGCCACCCCATTTTTTGCACGAGGTAGCGCATTTCTTCACCGTCTACAAGGACTTGCAACACATCCGCGTTGAGCCGCTGGGCTGGGAAGATTGCGCGGCAGCCCTCGCTGAGATCGAGCGTGCCATTGGTCTGTACGGGCAATACCTGCGTACCAGCCGGTAAGCAGGGCGTGAAACACAAAGCGTGAGGCGTGAAGCAATTCGCGTTTCACGCTTTTGTGTTATACCGTAGATGATTTGTGATTTGCAGATGTTAGAAGGAGGCTCTGATGCGCGCCTTACCACGCTGTCTTTATGTGGCCTTGCTTTTTGCTTTGTTGTGTCTGTCCCCATTGCCCGCCGCCAGTGCTCCGGCACGAGTCGCGCCGATGGTTGATCCTGACCTCTGGCGCGCATTAGCCACCCCCGACACTGCGCCGCTGCGGGTAATCGCTGTGTTGCGCACGCCGAATGAGCACGCGACCTTCCGCACGGAGCTCGCGCCCGCGCAAGCCCGCGCGTTGTATGTGCTGCGTGCTCAGAGCGCCTATGCTGCGGCGCTCGCGCCACTGGAACCGGTATTGGCGCAGGCTGAAGCGCAGGGGCAACTCACGGCTCGCCGCGACTTGTGGCTCATCAACAGCGTGGCGCTCACCGCGCAGACTGATCTGGTGCATGAGCTCCTCAAATCGCCAGCAATAGCCGAGCTGCGGCTGGATCAGTATCGCCAGTACCTGGATGCGCCCTCCACGGCTCCGCTTACGACGACTCCCAACACCCCCTGGCATATTGATCTGGTACGCGCGCCCGAAGTCTGGAACACGCTCGGCATTACGGGGGCGGGCGTCGTCGTGGCCGGAATGGATACCGGCGCGGATTGGCTGCACCCGGCGCTCAACAGCAACTATCGCGGCAATTTGAGCCACGGCTGGGTAGATCATAGCGCCGCCTGGTTCGATGCGGTCAATGGCGGCATTTATCCCTACGATGATTACGGTCACGGCACGCACATCCTGGGGACGGCAGTGGGTCAGAGCGGCATCGGCGTCGCGCCCGGCGCGCGCTGGATCGCGGTGAAGGTTTTTTCCAGCGACGGCTACGCCTACGATTCCTGGCTGCATGCCGGTTTTCAGTGGCTGTTGGCCCCCGGCGGCAATCCCGCCCTCGCGCCCGATCTGGTCAACTGTTCCTGGGGCAACCGCAATGCCACGCTCACCACGTTCCAGGCTGATATTGCTTTGCTCCAGGCTGCGGGCATCCACCCCATCTTCGCCGCCGGCAACAACGGGTCGGGCGCGCGCACCTTGACCTCACCGGGCAGCCTACCCGGTGTAGTAGCCGTCGGCGCAACCGATGTAAATGATGATGTGACCTACTTTTCCGGTCGCGGCCCTTCGCCCTGGGGCGAGATCAAACCTTACCTGAGCGCCCCTGGCGCGAATGTGCTCTCTGCCGTGCCCGGCGGCGTTTATCAGCAATGGAACGGCACCTCGATGGCAACGCCGCACGTCACCGGCGCGGCAGCCCTGGTACGCGCTGCTGACCCGACACTGCCCTGGGTGGAAGTGACGCGCATCCTCACCCAAACGGTTGTACCGCTGGGATCGCCCATCCCCAACAACGATAGCGGCTGGGGGCGGCTCGATGTCTATGAAGCCGTGGTCGTAGCGGCGCATCCAGGCTGGATTACAGGGAATGTGCAGGGCAGCGATAACCAACCCTTGCCCTGGGCCGTTATCCACGCGGAACCGTACAGCGGCAGTGACGGGCGACCGGTCACGCGCCAGGCTGGCCCTGGCGGCGCGTATAGCCTCGCGGTTGTCCCTGCCCCCTACGACGTGACCGCGTCGGCATTCGGTTATACTCCTGTCATCCGACCAGCGCTCGCGCTGACAAATACAGTGGTTTCGCTCGATTTCACCCTACCCAAACTGCCCACCGGCATACTGGTGGGCCGGGTAACGGTAGCCCCGACCGGGGATGTCCCCACGTTGCCCGTGACGGTGCGCGCGCTCGCCACGCCGGTCACAACTACGCTCGATGCAGCGGGCAACTATGCCCTGACCCTACCCACCGGCATTTACACCGTCGAGATGCGCGGCAACGGCTACCGCGTGATTACGGCAGCGGTCACGGTGACGGCAGGCAGCACCGCCACGCAGGACTTCACGCTCCGCCGCGCGCCTACGCTGTTGCTGATAGATCAGGGCACGGTGGCCTTTCAACTACACACCCATTACTGGCGGGCGGCGCTGGATGCGTTGCAGTATGCCTATGATGAACACCTCATCAAAAGCAGCAGCCAGACGCTCCTTACCACCACACTGCGCGCTTACGAAGCCGTCGTGTGGTCGGCCCCGGTGGGCAGCCCCGCCTTGCTCGGCACGGGCGCGGCCCTGGAGGATTATCTCGATCAGGGCGGGCGCCTGCTGCTCAGCGGCCAGGATGTGGCCTTTTTCGATAGCGGCGCATATTTGTATATCCCCGCGGAGGCCTATTTCTACGACCGGCTGAGCGCGCGCTTTTTGGCCGATGATGCGCCCTCGCGCGAGCTCGTGGGACGCGGGCCATTTGCCGGGTTGACGTTTAGCATCACCGGCGGCGATGGGGCGGATAATCAGGACTTTCCCGACGAGGTAGGCGTGTTGGACGCTGGCAAGTCTGAGCTGCTATTCACTTACACGGGCGGGCGCGGCGGCGGTGTGGGCGCTTCGATCTGTACGCCCTACCGGGCCGCGTTGTTCTCCTTCGGCTTCGAGGCGATTTCCACCGCAGCCATGCGCGTCGCGGTGTTGGAACGCGCGTTGGATTGGTTGACCACCCCGCCGTTGAGTAGCGGGCTTACATTAGATACGCCAGTTACAGAGCGTATCGGTTTGCCCGGCGACACGCTCACCTATACGCTGCGCTTGCGGCACATCGGCATGGCCGGCAGCCTGGAAGCGTTCACTGTATCGCTGGACGGGCATACCTGGCCCAGCAGCATCACGCCCCCCGCGGCGCACATCGCGCCATGTGAGACATTTACGCTCACGCTCGCCGTCACGATACCGCCTGCCGCCAGCGTCAACAGCAGCGATGCCGTGACTGTCACTATCACGGCTGAGCAGTCTGCACCGGTCATGCTGACATTGCGCACCAAGACCCCCGCACCCGTGCTGCTGATAGATGATGACCGCTGGTATCCGATGGAAGAGCGCTACTTCGCCGCTCTGGACGCGCGCAACATTCCTTACGATACCTGGAGCACCCATCACCAAATTGACGGGCCACCTATCGTGTACTCAGTCACGGCGCAGACCTTGGATTACTACCCGCTGGTGGTCTGGTTTACCGGTTACGATTGGTACCAGCCCATCCACCCTGATGAAGCCGCCGCGCTCCTTGCCTATCTCGATGCTGGCGGGCGGGTGCTGTTGACCTCGCAGGACTTTCTTTACTACCATGCCCATACCGCACTAGCCGAACGGCTTGGCGTATTGTGGGGGACAGATTACCCGGTGAAAAGCACGCAAGGCATCCCGGAGCATCCGCTGGGCTGGCCGCGCGCACTGACCCCGCTGATTTATCCTTTCCAAAACTGGAGCGATCTGGTCGAGCCGACGCCCGCTGCGACCATCAGCGCGCGCGGGCAGGACGGGCAGCCGGTTGCCGTGGCGGCGGAACACGCGCCCTCGCGCACGCTGTTCTACGGCTTCCCGCTGGAGACGCTCCCGCTCGCCGCGCGCGCCAACGTGCTGGAAGCCGGCGTAGGCTGGCTCTCGCCGCTGGGCCTGAGCCGCTGGGAGGTCGCGCCCTCCGTCCCGCTCCCCGGCGCAGCCGTGACCTTCACGCTCGCGCTGCATTACGATGGCGCAACATCCGCGCCGGTGGTTTTCTCGCACACCTTGCCGGTTGCGTTGACCTTGCTCCCTGCCACCCTGCCCCCCGCGCTGAGCTATGATCCACTCGCGCGCCGCATCGCCTGGCAGGGCGTCATCAACCCGCAACAAACGCTTACGTTCACCTGGGCTGTTGTGGTAAGCGATAGCCTCGCGCCGGGGACGGAGCTGCTGCCGCGCGTGGCCCTCTCGCTGCCCGCGTGGGGGCTGACCTTCCACCGGGAGGCGCGCTTGCAGGTAGCTGGCGCTGATCTCTCCGCCAGTCGCTGGTTGACGCCGGAACTGGGGCGCGTGGGGGAACCGCTCACGCTGACGCTCTGGTTGCACAACGCCGGGCCGGGGACGGTCTACAGCGGCACGGTGGATGTGTGGCTCATGCCGTACCTCTCGCCGCTCACGGCAACCGTCGCGCCCACGCAGGGGACCGCGCTGGCGGCCTGGTGGACGGGCGCGCTCGCGCCGGAAGAGTCTCGCCCGCTTACGCTCACGCTCCGCGCGTGGACGTGGCAGCTCCCCCTGCGCGTGGATGCGCTCCTGGCTGATGGCACCGGGCAGCGCTGGGAACGCTCGCAGTGGGTGGCGATTCCGCCGTGGGAGGTCTACCTGCCACTGGTGCTGCGGAGGCCGTAGCGCGTGCTGCGGCTCTAACCGCATTAAAACACAAATCGCGTGTTTGGTTATAATTATGTAATAATACGTCGTTTTGACAAAATGCAATCTCTGTGCTATGCTCCCTCTTGTTGGCAATCCCATACAGGAGGGAGTTTAGTTGTATCTGAGATCTTGTTAGGGCTTTCCAAGAATTAAAACCTTCCCCTCCGCTCGGCGTGGATTGCCAAATCCACACCTTTGGCCTACCAAGTGTCTGGTAAACCGCTGGATTTGGCAATCCAGCGGAAGCAAGTGGCAGGATTATTTTCTTGGAATCCCCTTACCAGAAGCTAATCGGAGGGATAATATGACCGTTATTTCCCGGTGGGTAAAAATCCTACTCGTTGTTGTAATCCTTATATCAACGAGTAACTGTAGTTTTACGAAGTCCCAAGACAGATTGGAGCTAACAAAACCGTCTCCCACTGCAACACCAACAGCGTCGTCCGAAATACCAGCTATACCTATCACAGTGCCGTCAACCGCGCCCCAGGACCTTGCGCTCGACACAGCCTGTCGCCAAACTATTGAGGCGTTTCACACCATGCCTTGTGATGATTGGGAAGCAGTTCGGGGATTGTTTATCCCCTCACAGCAGCGTACCATCACGCCTGACTCTTGGGCATGTACTGTTGTAAGTTCCAGAACGCTCTTGACGCTCATACCGGCCAGCGAGTGGTGGTCGCTGCATTCAGACGAACCATTGCCGCGGGCCGCCAGTCCAACAGCACCTAATGAATACGTTTACTTCGTCGAGTTTGAGTTGCACTGGGCGCCCGGGGCTATTTCAACAGGGGAGAATCCCTTTAGTCATTTAGTGTGGCTGGTCAGCGACGCGAACGGCGACTGTAAGATCAAAGAATACGGATGGTGAACAGTCAGGTAATTCCCTTCTGTTTTCTTGTCTGAAATTCGATTCGGCTTCCCGCAGGGGGTGGTTTTTAAGAGCCATCGGTTAATTCCGTCTCAATAAAAGACTCCCGAACAACTTGGAGGTGAACAATGAGTCTGATAGCAATTTCTAGAGCCAGCGGCGTACTTCTTCTGGCGATGCTGTGGTTGATCTTCTATGTGCGTGAAAGGCATTGGTGGATCATGCTTGTGGGTGGATTGGGAATTTTGGTACTGGTGACAGGCTTGTTTCTTGGCTCGCATTATGAGAGTTTGAGCAATAGCCTCTCCCTAGCGTATATATTCCTTGGCGTGAGTGTAGCAATTATGGCTCGAACTACTGGTTTCCGCCCGGCCCGCCCGATTACCCTGAGCACGCCAGTGATAGTTTCCCTGGTTGTGATCGGTTTTATTATCATCGGGGCAACTGGTATACTTCTGGCAAAGCTTATATTCTCATAGGCCAACCTACCTTGCGACCGTCAGCCTTCCCTAGCTCGCTCTGAGCGGTCTATTTACTGCTGATGGGGCGGACGTCGTGGCACTGCGTCCGCGATTCTAACCATATCAAAACGCCAATCGCGAGTTTGGTTATAATTTTGTGAGAATACGCCTGTTTGACAAAGTTAAACCTGTATGATACACTCCCCCGTTTGTGGTGCCAAACAGGAGGGAGATTATCTTTCAGCAGCTCCCAATAGAGTTCGGGGATCACGGAGATAGTTTTCAGGGCAGCACATGTTGCTCTATGTAGCATAGGGGAAGCAGTTCTTCCCCATGCGTTTGCAAGAGGCGGCCTAACCACAGGAAGAACGATGATAGCTTTATTAAGCATTGCGCGGTTGCGTTGGCGTCGCATTGTAGGGTTAAGCTTATGGGTGCTTGCGCCAGCGGTACTTTTAGGACTGTTCAAGCCAACAACACTCAACGGGAATATCACGTTAGCTTGTAGTCTATTAAGCGTACTGGTCACTTTTATGGCTTTTCGGCCAGAAGACACGGCCAGCCTGGAAGTGCAGGCTACACAACCCCTGCCGCTTCGCTTATCAGTGTTGTATGAAGTTATTGTGGCATGGAGTGGGGTATGGGTAGCCAGCATAGTCACGCTACTGCTTGTTTTAGTGATAACCCAAGCCCCTAACCTGGCTACATACGCTTTCTATATAAGTGGATATGCCGCTCTCGTCATATTCCTCGGCGCGACAACCTGGATCGGGACAGTGCTCGGGCGGGAAGCCCGTATCGGGGGAATCAGCGGCCTCTTTGTTCTCGCATGGATGAGAGCATTTCCCGGTATTTGGACTCCCATACCCGCCACTTATTCTTTGCTACTTTTGGATGGCAGCAACGCTCCCCTAGCCTGGGGACTATACCGCCTCAGTTACATATTAATGGGATTAGGGCTGTGTTGGGTAAGTCTGTATTCCTTACAGAACGTTGAATCCTTTTTGATTGGCAAAGCGTCTCGGACAACTGCACGCAAACACCCCTCTATCCGCCGTCCATTTCTTTCCCGTCCGCTGCCTGCACGGTGGCCAAGAAAATTAGCCTGGATCGGTTACGAGAGCCTGATTTCGATAGTCCAGGGGCCAATTCCCATCGTAATACTTGTCCTCTGGCTACCTCTCGGGGGTATGATTATTGCCATGAGCGGTTGGTTTAGCATAAGTCCGATGCTTATCGAATCGGTGACGCTTTATCTATTCTTTAACTTGCGGCTATTTGGGCTACTGGTATTACCAACGCCCTTGGTTTTCACAGCCATAAGGGATCGGCAGAACGGTGTTGAACCGCTGATGTTATCCATGCTTTCTCCGCGCGCCTACTTGGGAGGCAAACTATGCGGTATGGTGTTGGGTGTCTGGGTAACTTTTTTGGTGGGCGCGTTGCCGGTTACGCTCTTATCTTTGCCGGTTTTAACTTTTAATCCACTCTATGCGCGCACTTATTTGCTTAATCTATTCCTAGTTGTATACCCCTTCTTAACCTATATTACAGTGATTAGTGTTATCATGGGGCATCTACTTCGGCCCAAGTATGTGATTTGGGGCGCGGCGGGCATCACCCTAATGCTGATACTTGCGGGGGGGAGCACAGCGACCAGCTATCTGGGCAATATCCTTTTCCCTTCAGGACAATTGCTTGCGGATAATTTAACCTACACCATCTACACCCATAACACCACCCATTTGGGAGCACCTGTATATGATCCGACTCTCTTCTTGCTCACCTCTAACACTTGGTTACTGCTCTTACCATTGATTTCGCTAGTCTTACAGTTGCTATTTTTATGGTTGCTAACCAGCCGAATCTACGAAAGACAGGTGACTACCACATGATTGAAATCGAAAACTTGACCAAAGTATATCCCAATGGACACCAGGCGTTGGATTCACTGCAATTGCATATCCCTGAAGGTGTGTTTGGATTGCTTGGGGCTAACGGTGCCGGAAAAACCACGCTGATGCGTATTATTGCCACACTCCTGCGTCCTACAACCGGCCGGGTTGTTATTGCAGGGCATGATCTGGTGAGTGCTGAAGGCCGCGATTGGACCCGATCAATTTTAGGCTATTTACCGCAAGAAACGGGCCTGCATCTGGATTTGACTGTAGAGCAGGAGCTGGATTATATGGGGGTATTGAAGCGTATCGCAGCATCGGAGCGAGCCAGCCAAATCACGATAGTATTGAATCAAGTGGGCTTGCAGAATGTGCGTCAGCAAGTCGTGCGAACGCTTTCTGGTGGCATGAAACGCCGCTTGGGAATTGCTTGCGCGCTACTCGGAACGCCGCGCTTATTGATTATAGACGAGCCAACCGCTGGATTAGACCCCTCAGAACGGGTGCGGTTCCGTAATTTGCTCTACGAATTGGCGAATGGTCGCACCATCATCTTGTCTACCCATATTGTCGAAGACGTGGCGCAGATTTGCACGCAATTAGCGATATTGCACACAGGCCATTTATTATTCCACGGTTCACTTGAAAAATTGCTTAAAACGGTTAATGGCAAAGTCTGGGTGACTTCTAGTCCTGCAAACGAGCAAACTATCATCTCTACGAAAGTCACAGATGCCGGGGTAGAGAACCGTGTGTTTTCAGATACTCCGCCTGATGTTTCTGCGCGACAAGTAAGCCCCAACCTGGAAGATGCTTATTTGTGGCTAACCGCACAAGCATGAACGCATTAAAATTACCAGTGCGAGTAATTTTTTCAAACCTCGGGGCAAGAGCTGAAAGTAGTAATAACCCAAGTTACCGCCTCACCAACATCTTTATAGGACACGGATTTTACGGACAAGAACCGCAAAATCCGTGTCCTAAATTTTTACATCAACCCAGGTAACAACTTGTGTGATTCACGGCATCACCACCCCCGAAGCATCCGGCACGGATAGCCGCTGCCGCAGCTCCCCATCCACTTCCAGGCAATATAGCCCATGCTCTGCTGCCGGCTGCCAATAGTCCCAGTGCACCAGGCAGGGCGTTCCATCCCACACCGCCAGCCCGCCAGCCTCGAAGCGCTCCTCTAACTGCCACGCTTCCCCCGCGCCTGTATCCATCGGCGTGCGGCTGATCCCGCGCCAATCGGATTGCTGTGTCGTGTTCCAGCCGGGGTTGTGATAGGCGTACAGCTCCCCCGCCACAATTTGTCCCCACAGTGGCGCGGCCAGCGGCAGCGTGAGCGTTTCCCACACCTCTGGGTGTGCCGGATCGAGCACCAGCACATCCGGGCGCGGTTGCTCCACCGCGCGCGCGCTCGCCGCATTGAGCAGATAAAAGCGCCCCGCGTGCGGCAGCACCGTCCAGACATCGCTATCCGGCCCAAGTTCGATTTGGGCGACGATCTCCAACTGTTGCACATCCACCACTACGGCGATAGCATAGCTGCGCTCCGGGTCTGGCCCGGTGGTCATAGCCATGAGGACGACGTAATCCTCATCTGCTCCGCTACCTACCAGCAGCAAGGGCGCATCCGGTTGCGCTAAGGGTAAGGTGGCAATTACCTCAAGCGTAGCGGCATCCAGCACCGCCAGCGCGCCGGCGAACCCATCGCCCGAACAGGCGATGAACACCCGCCCGGCGGCAAATGTGATCCCGGCCTCTGGATTGGAACAGGGGCGCAATGTGTGTAACAGCGCGCCATCGGGCGCATAGACTTGGACACGATCATCGTTGCGATTGAAATCACCCGCAAAGCCGACCCAGAGCGCGCCATCGGGTGCGCGGTTGAGATAGCGCGCCCAGGAGCGAGGCAGACTTGCACGAACCGGAGCGTTGGAGATTGCACTGGCGTCGAAAATATAGAGCGCGTTATTTTTGAATCCCTCGCTCACATTGCTGCCGGCAAGCACATAAACGGGCTGAGTCGGCGACTGCACCTGAAGCTCCGGGCGGCAACCGCTGCTCCAGAGACTTACAGCAAGTAGTCCTGCTAAAAGCAGGACTACCCGGTGAAAACTCAATAGCCTGTGCGCGTGAACCGAACGCGGCATAAACATTAGTTCCAGGCTTTACTGTAATAGGTGATATCACCGTCCAGTCCCACCTCATCAGGCGCGACTGCGGGAATCGCCACGGCAGCAACGGCCCAGACGCCCCATTTGGCGGCAATCCACAGTTGATATTGCCAGGCGTTGCTGTCTACGTTGACCCCGGTGTAGTTGTGGATTTTCCAGGTCAACTGCGAGCAGTACAAGCTATTATCAGTAGTCTTGTTGGGGTAGAAGTAGTTGTAGGGAGTACTTCCATTGGTGCCGTAACGGCCCTTGGCCCAGGCCAACGCGGCCTGCACTTGGGCGACTGTTCGTTTGTTGCTGCGGCCCAGCGCGATGTATTGCCCGCTCACTTGCCAGTTACTCAAGGGTTTAAGGCGCACACCATCGGCGTTTGATTCGTAGACCTGGCTGTTGCCGTTGTAATTGCCAGTATGAGAATAAGTCATCGCGTAGAGGAAAGAGGTCCAGGGGAATTTGCCCGAGCGCACCAGCATCACATCGCCCGCCTGGAGATTTCCCCAATTCACGGCCTGGATAGCAAAATCGCGGCCCCGCTCGGTATTCTCTTCCACCATCAGCCCCTGCTGCACATAGAGCCGTTCCAGCCCATTGACGAAGTCAATGTATGCCGGATCCTGCGCCATCTTGGCGGCAATCTCTTGGAGTTGCGCATGAATGCGCTCCGCCTCTTCGGGCGAGCGCACAAACTCCAGTTGTTGGTTGAGCAGCGCGGCTTCTTTTTGCAGCATATAAGTCTCTGCTTGATAGGGGACACGCGCGAGCAAATCTTGAATCGCAACCTCAGAATTGCGCGCAGTTGCCAGTTGCTCCACGGCCAACGTCAACGCATCGGGAACACCATCGCGGTCGAGATCGGTGTGCAAATCCAGCGGGGCGGGCGGCGCAGCGAGGATAACGGCAGGGTTGATGAACGTAACCAGCAAGACAACAGTAAGCAGGGATACACCTAATTGACGAACTTTCATGGTTCCTCCTGATCGAATGTTAGAATTTAGTTGAAAGAAGCGTCCAGTCTACGTCACAGCTGAGTTCCACTCCCCTATTATAACACCGGTTTTCAAAAAAGTTGCGTTAGAATTTGGTAAAAACAATACAATTGGGAGCACTTGGGTTAGCTGTTATGGCGAGGCTCAATAGCATACCCCAACGCTTCCACCGCTGCCGTGATTTGCGCCTCGGTCACTTGCGCCTCGTCAAATTCGACTTCAAGCTGTTGCTTGCGATAGCTCGCAGCGACGCGCCGGATGCCCGGCAGCGTGTCTTCGAGGCCCTCAAGCGTCATCACGCACATGGGAAAGTGCATATCGAGAACGCGAAAGGCCGGTGTACATGCCCAGCGAGCAACTGTAGCGTAGCGTGTTTCGCCTTGATGACGGCGGCGAGCTCATCCAGGCCGCGCGTCGGCACGCGGCATTCCCTTACATAAAACCGTGCCGAGAACCTCAACCTTGAGATTCGGCATCAGACCAGATATCTGCTCAATGGCTTTGATTCTCCAACTATAAGAGCCGATAATGGTCGCGTATTTCAGATTGAGCCCCAGTGACTTAGCCAAATGCGTGGCCGAAAAATGCTCGGCTGCACAAGATGATACACAGCGCAAAGATCAGCGTGTGTTGCCACCCAGATTGATCCATTTTTTGACCCAACCCACACCCCTGTTGTAGTCTTTATACCAGATGCTACCGCTCTTGCCGCGTGCCAGGACGCCGAGGTATTCGGGACCCCAGGCTACGAGGGTAGGCGACCCGCTGACGTTGCCGCCAAGCGATTTCCATCCCTGTTCGCTGGGATACCACCCTTTCCCTTCAGTGTAGGATTTGTACAACACATCACCATTCTCCCCGCGCGCCACAATGAGCAATCGCCCCGGGCCATTGGAGATGATGCAGGGCATGCCGCGAACCCCAGAACCCATGTAGGACCAATCAACGCCGGTAGGATACCAGTCGCTGTCACGATTATAGCATTTGTGGAACAAGTCGGAACCTTTGCGTATCACGACATCGAGGCGTCCAGGTGCGAAACTCGCTACACTCGGCGTTGCGGCAAGGGGTCCGCCACCGAGAGGATTCCAATCCGCGGCCCAGCCGCCCTCGAAGCCTCTGTGCCAGCAATCGCCATCGGAGCCACGCGCGAAGACATCAAGACGTCCTGGGGCCCAGGCGACGATTTTGGGCATGTGAGTGATGCTGCCCGCCAGGGAGTGCCACCCGCTCCAGGTGTCCCCATTGTAGCCAAGGTAATGAACCGAGGTATCAATGCTCCGCGCGACGATGTGCAGCGTATTTGGCCCCCAGGTCGCGACAGAAGGCGCGCTGCAAATCTGCCCCCCCAGCGAGTTCCACCCCTGTTCCGATGGGTACCAACCGCCTTCGCTGTTGTAGCATTTGTGCCAAAGGCAGCGATCGCCGCCACAGACAAAGAGGTCCAGGCGATCTGCACCCCAGGAGGTGATGACCGGGGGTTGCTGGATTGTGCCGCCGAGGTTGCGCCAACCTTCTTTCGAAGGATACCACCCGGTTCCACTATTGTAGCACTTGTACAAGACCGTGTCATCAGTGCTACGGGCGAGGAAATCCAGACGCCCGGGAAAGGCGGAGACTGCGGCCGGAACACCGGTAATTTGCTCATCGCTCGATAAAGCAAAGACAGTAGCGCCGCATGTCTCCGCGCTGGCTATTGCAGCAGGGGTGGCTGCTTCCGAGAAAGCCATGTGGCAGGCACAATTCCAGAAGATTTTGTGTCCTGGGATGTCTACGCCACCGAAGAGCTCGTCTAGCAGCGCCTGCCGCCGGGCGATACAGTCGCTTTCGCTGGTGATAAGTTTCATGGCTTTGGCTTTGGTCATTTCCTTGACCATAGCCCAGTAATACCCACTGCCAACACACATCAAACAGGCGGGGTCCTGCGTGAGGGTGTTCCAGATGCCGGTTGCCAAATCCTCCGCCAGACCAATAGCACCGGTAAAAAGGCTGCCGACGCAGCCGATGGGGTCATCAATGAAGTCACCCACCCCCTCAACAATAGCGCCGGGCAGGCTCACAAGCGCTTCGCCGATGCCTACGAGCCAGTCAATCAGAAAGAAACTCATGGTACCCTCCTTTATATGAAGCAGATGCAGAATGTGGTTAAATTAGTTGTGCTGTGTTTGAGCAGTCCAGGGCGGTGGCCTAGTTTTGTTCCTGCGGTAGTTGAGGGCATAACATAGACAACTTCTATTATATTAGCACCGCTTTGTTGGGGTGTCAATAGGATCTTGAGCGAAGACCGGGAGCCGTGCAAAAAAGGAACCACGGAACACACGAAAAAAGGCAGGAAGACGAACAGAGTTTTGCTACAAACAGCACGAATGAGGCGAAAAGACGGCATAGCCCTCTCGCCGCAAACACAATCAGCGTATGCCTTCTTACCGGTAAAGACCGAGGCGCAACTGCTCATGCTGCATATCCCCCAGGCAACGCTGCGGCTTCCGCTCACACGCACATTGGAAATGGATTGGGGCGAGCGGGCGGCGGTGGGGCAACGCATTCCACTCGCTACCGAGATTGTTGCTGCTGATGTCCAAATCAGCCTAGCCAAAGTCACATTGCTTGAAGGGGATTCATCTCCAATGGAAGGGGTAGGTTTTCCCTATAGCTTGCGTTTCACAGCGCAGAGCCGCGCCGCCGCCCTGCCGCGCCGCCTGCAAACGCTCGCGTTAGCAGAACATAGCGGGTGGAATAACTGCGAGACGCAATTCGAGGCGGATGGGGGCAGTGAAAGTTACTGCTGGGTAGGATTATCTGAGCTGCCAGCGGGGAAATTGCAGGATACGCTCAGTATGCTAGAGTTCGTTGTGGCAGGCCCTTGGGATATCATCTGGGGCTGCCTCAATAACACGCCTTGATGTGTTCACCCCTAGCCGCGATGTTTTCATCGCAGCTAGGGGTTGATTGTATACCCCAATGCCGCCACCGCCGCTGTGATTTGCGCCTCGGTCACTTGCGCCTCGTCAAATTCGACTTCAAGCTGTTGCTTGCGATAGCTCGCAGCGACGCGCCGGATGCCCGGCAAGGTGTCTTCAATGCCTTCGAGCGTCAGCACGCACGCGGGACAGTGCATATCGGGGATGTGAAAGGTCTGTTTCATGGGGTGGCTCCTGTTGATTTTTACCACAGACGACAGACCACAGACCACTTGTTTTGCCGTCGCCTGTCGCCTGTCGTCCGTCGTCCGTCGTCGCATTTACTGATCGAACACAATCTCCCCCGTATACATCCCCATCGAGCAGCTGTAGCGCAGCACTTTGCCTGCCGGTTGCGCGGGAATCTCGATGGTCACTTCTCCTGTGGTGGGCAACATCTGCTCGATGCGCAGTTCCGGGATGACCAGCGCCAGCGAGCACGAGAAGACGTTCTCTGTAACGAAGGTGATCTCGATGGGGATGCCAGCGCGCGCGCTGAGCCGGCGCGGCGCGTAGCCGGTGTTCAAGACATCAATCCGCAAATCGTTTTCCACCGGCAAGGGTTCGACCGTGACTGCCTGCGTTGTCGCCACAGGAGATGCACTGGCGGCTTGCGTCAAACGCGCGAACGAGAACGGCGCACCCATCAGGTTCAGACCCGAATCCACCGAGACTAGCCCCAGCACCAATAGCACCACCGCCACCGCCCGCGCGAAGTTACGCTCCAGTAGCGATCCCAGCCGTGTGGCGAGGTAGGCCACCACGAAGAACACAATGCTGCTGCCAAAGGTGAACGCCGCCATCAAGGCCGCCGCCTGGAGCGCGTTGCCTGTCCCCATCGCCAGCGCCATCATCGCCTGGGTGACACCGCAAGGAATCAGCACCGTGAGCGCGCCAAGCGTCAGCGGTGTGACCGCCGTCGCGCCGTTTTTCGCTTTGCGGCGCAGGTAGCGTGTCACCGCAGCGGGCGGCTCGAAGACGAAGTAACGGAAGATCGGATGCACGTTCAGCATTCGCAGTCCGTTGCCCACCATGAAAACGCCAATGGCAATGAGCAGCACCGCGCGGGTCAACGCCGTTAATTGCAGCATCGAGCCGAGCGCGCCGAGCAGTAGCCCTAGCAGGGTGTAGGCGACCAGTTTTGCCGCCAGGAACAGCAGAATCGGCGCGGCTGAGGTTGGCGCGAGCGGCGGCTGGGGCACGGGTTGCGTTTGTTTGCGCTTGCTGCCTTTGCGCGCCGGCGTCGCGGGCAGAGGCGGCTGCGGCGCGAGCGACGTTGCCAACAGCCCGCCTTGCACCGCCAGACAGCTCAAGCCGCCGGTGGTTAAACCGGTGATGAAAGCAATCAGGTATGGATTCATAGCGTACTCCTAGAGCGGTAATGAGTGATGAGAAATGGGTAATGAGTAAAGGTGCTGGGTGACGGTCTATACCCGTCACCCAGCACCCACAATCCTTTACCGCTTGCCCCCATCCCACACTACGAAGGGCATGTTGATGACCACGCCCGGCGTTTCGAGTGTGACCGCGCCCGTTGCGGCAGCAGCGAGTACGTCCGCAGCGGATTTGAGCTGGCGCGAGGTCGTCGGATCGGGCCATGTCACCAGCACCAGCCGGCGCAACGGCGTATAGCCGGGCGTGCCGGGCGGATTGTCGAAGACATCCTCCGCGTAGCCCAGCGGCCCCATGCCCGCGATGCCGTTGGTGAACACATACACATTCGCCAGCGCGCTATCAGGAACTTCTGCCAGCGAAGGGACGTGCAGTACCGGCGAGTCCATCATCTCCGTGAGCAATTGCGCCACGTCCGCATCCGAAGCCTCCGTGTGCATAAAGTAAATCTCGCGGCCCTCAGCATACGCTCCACCGGCAGGCATACTGGCCGTCGTGCCCATCTGCTGCTTGGGCGCGCAACTCACGAGTAGCAACACCAACACAGTTATCATTACAAGCAAAGTCTTTCGGTTCATCAACACACTCCCCTTTGAAAATGGCGAATGACAAATTGCGAAAATTCGCCATTCGCCATTCACCCATTCGCTATTCAAGATTCGCCTTCTTCAACCGCAGGCTATTGGTGATGACAAACACGCTGCTGAACGACATCGCGCCCGCCGCGAGCATGGGGTTGAGCAGGCCCAGCGCCGCCGCCGGGATCAGGACGACGTTGTAGAAGAACGCCCAGAACAGGTTTTGTTTGATGGTGCGCAGCGTCTTGCGCGAGAGCGCGACCGCCCGCACCACGCCGCGCAGGTCGCCGGACATAAGCGTGACTGGCGCGGCAGCGATAGCGACATCCGTACCTGTGCCGATGGCGATACCCACGTCGGCCTGCGCCAGCGCGGGGGCGTCGTTCACACCGTCGCCCACCATCGCCACGACAGCAGGTTTTCCGCGCCCGCCCGCCGCTTGCAGCTGCTTGATTTCGGCGGACTTGCCCTCCGGCAACACTTCCGCCAGCACACGCTCGATACCCACCTGCCGCGCTATCGCCTCGGCGGTCTTGCGGTTGTCGCCCGTAATCATGACGACCTCCAGCCCCATCCGCTGCAAATCGGCGATGGCTTCTACAGAGCCATCCTTGAGCGTATCGGCGACGGCAATCACGCCGCGCACTTCCTCATCAATCGCCACGAGCATGGCGGTTTTCGCTTCGGCTTGCAGGCGCTCCACTTCGGGGAGCAGATCGTTGAACGGATAGCCGCGCTCTTCCATCATACGCACGTTTCCCACCGCGACCGCGTGACCATCCACCTCCGCGCTCACACCGCGCCCGGCTTCCGCCTGGAAGCCCGTCGGCTCAGAGAGCGTCAGCCCCCGCGTCGTCGCCTCCGCCCAGATGGCTTCACCGAGGGGATGTTCGGAGCCTTTTTCCACTGAGGCTGCGAGCTGCAATAAAGTATCTTCGGAAATTTTTACTGCGTACTGCGTACTGCGTAAGTTGTCTTCCGCCGATTCGCCATTCGCCATCTGCTGATTCGCTGACTCGCCGTTTTGCGATTTGTGATTTGCGATTTGTTGATTTGTCACGATGTCCGTCACCGCCGGCTGCCCCTTCGTGATCGTGCCGGTCTTATCGAGTACGACCACGGAGATGCGCCCGGCGCGCTCCAGGGCTTCACCGTTCTTCAGCAGCACGCCCAGCTCCGCACCTTTGCCCGTCCCCACCATGACCGCCGTAGGTGTCGCCAATCCCATCGCGCACGGACAGGCGATGACGAGCACCGCCACCATGTTGATGAGCGCGCGCGTGAAGGCGTTGATGTCCGCGTTTACCGGCAACGGCGGGCCAAAGAAGAACCAGCCCAGAAAGGTGAGCGCAGCAATGACCATGACGATTGGCACAAACACCGCTGAAATCTGATCCGCCAGCTGCTGGATGGGGGCTTTACTGCCCTGCGCCTCTTCCACCAGACGGATGATCTGCGCCAGCGCGGTCTCGCGGCCTACTTTTGTCGCTTCGAACTTAAGCAAGCCCTGCTTGTTGAGCGTCGCGCCGATGAGGGGGTCGCCAGGGCCTTTCGCTACTGGCAGGGATTCGCCCGTGAGCATGGATTCATCCACTGCCGAGCGGCCCTCAACGACGACGCCATCCACCGGGATTTTCTCGCCAGGGCGCACGAGCACCACATCGCCCACGAGGACTTCGTCCACAGGAATTTCCAGCTCGACGCCGTCGCGCATCACCTGCGCGGTCTTGGCGCGCAAGCCCAGCAGCTTCTTGATCGCCTCGGATGCGCCGCCCTTCGCGCGCGCTTCCAGCAGCTTGCCCAGGCGCACGAGCGTGATGATGACCGCCGAGGTCTCCAGGTACACATGCCCATCGAGCCAACCGAAGACGATGGGGAGCGAGTAGACGTAGGCCGCCGTCGTGCCGAGCGCAATCAACACCTCCATGTTGGCCGCGCCGTTGCGGAGCGCCTTGTATGCGCCCACATAGTATTGCGCGCCGACGTAGAATTGCACGGGCGTGGCGAAGGCCAGCATCAGCCAATGCACCCAATCGGCGTGCGCCCACATCCCGAACAGGCCGAAGTCGCGCGCCATCGAGAAGATGAACAGCGGCACGGTGAAGAGCAGGCCGATGATGAGCATCCGTGTTTGGTGGGCGATTTCGGCGGCGCGGGCCTGCGCCTCGGCGTCGTCGGCGTCGCCACCCAGCTCGAGCGCCTCGAAGCCCGCCTGTGAGACGGCCTTGCGGAGCTCCGCCTGACTCACGATGGTGGGCACATAGCGCACGCGCGCCTTCTCGGTCGCCAGCTCGACCTGCGCTTCGAGCACGCCTTCCAGTTGCAGCAGCGCCTTCTCCAGCCGCCGTGCATCGTTATCGTCGCTGAGCCGCTTGATGATGAGCTCTGCCTCGCCAGTGGCGATGCCGTACCCGGCGCGCTCGATGCGCGCGGTGATGGCGGAGAGATCCACCAGCGTTGGGTCGAAAGTGACGGTGGCGCGCTCCGAAGAGAGATTCACCACCGCCTCCTGTACGCCCGCCTGCTTCTTCAAGCCGCGCTCGACCGTCGCCACGCAATTGGCGCAGGTCATACCGGTGATGGGGAGAGTTAAGTGTTTGGTTTCAGTCATATAACCTCCGAAACGGGTAAGGGGTGACGGGTAATGGGTAATGAAGAAATTTTACCTATCACCCATTTCTCATTACCACATCACGCCGCCGGATAATTGATCTCCGCCAGCAGCGCCTTGATGGCGTCTTCCGTCGCCGGGGCGTCAAAAGTGATGACGGCCTGTTTGGTCTGCGGATCCGCCTCGACGGATTGCACGCCTGCCAGCTCGCTCACTTCCATCTTGATCGTGTGGACGCAATGCTTACAAGAGATATTCGGAAGGGTATAGGTAACGGTGGTCATATTGAGTCTCCTTTGTGAGATAGATTATGTTTCGTGGGCATCATTTTTAGGGTGAAAAATGCTCGATGAACGATAGGCCAAATAAAACAGAAACAGCACTGTGCTCAAACCCAGGCCGCCCAGAACTGTTATGAAGATACGTTGTGTATCACCGGAGCGCATTTCATGGCCGAAGTGCGCCAGGGCAAAGCTGGCCGGCGCGATACCCAGCAGCGTTACCAGTGCAAAATGCTTGCCTGATAACGAAGTCAGCCCGGCTGCATAGCTGACCGCATCGAATGAAATAAAGGGCATGAGCCGACTCGCAAATACGATCCAGGTAAGTCTATCTGAAGATTGCACCCAAGCGGGTAACGTATGCCCTCCCAGCCAACGCTGAATCAGATCACGCCCTAACCGCCGGGATAAAGTAAAAGCCAGCAGGGCGCCTATTTCCGCACCGAGCAAGATATAGAGTGTTCCCCAAACTCGTCCATAAGCTGCGCCGGCTGCCAGTGCAATGGGCGCGCTAGGGATGGGGCTCCATACAATCGCGCCGATGAGCAAGAGGATGATAGCAAGCGGCCCCCACCAACCTAATCGCGCGAGCCATGCTTGCAAGCGCTGTTCATCTTGAAGAAGCGCCAGTACACCGCTGTGCTCCAAGACGATGTAACTTATCACGCCCAGCACTACCACGGTAATCAGCGTGTAGATGTGTCGGCGGATAGTTTTTACATCCAGCGTATCATCAGAAGTAAAAATGTATTGCATCCAGTTTTGCTATTGCAGAATCGGCAAGGCGCTGGTTTTTCCAGCCCACCAATCACCAAGCCCAAGCGTATGTCCGGCTTTGACCAGCGGCAACAAGGCCAGCACCAACGCGTAGATGATGTGATTATCCATGAACGGATTGGTCGCTGGCGGCAGCTGTGCCGACCACATCAGCACCATCAGCAGCGGGCCAGCAATACCGGCGACCTTCAAACCGATGCCCAACAACAACGCCAGTCCCAGGCCGAGCAAGCCCACCATGAACAGCACATCCACCAGCGGATTGCCCGCCATGCCGTTATGCAATCCAACGAACGGCCCGCGCGCGGCAAAGCTGAGGAATCCGGCTGTGGGTGAGCCGCCCGCCAGCCACGCCGCCTCCGGCGCGGTCGAGCGACCCAGCCCGAAGAGCTTATCGAGGAAAGCCCAGAGAAAGACCCATCCCAAACTGATCCGAATCGCCGCCAACAAATATCGCGCGTTTTTATCCATGCCTATTACCTCCATATTGATTTGCAGATTTTTAGATTTGCTGATTTGCCTCACACCTTCGTTGCCGCTGCGAACACGTCGCTGATTTCGCGCAGCACGCGCTCGCGCTCCTGCGGATCCTCACCCCGCACAGCGGTGATGACGCACGAGTTGAGATGCTCCTCAAGAATCTGCACGCCGATTTTGTTCAGCGCCGCCTGCACCGCCTGAATCTGGCGGATGACATCAATGCAGTAGGCATCTTCCTCTAACATTCGCTGGATACCGCGCAAGTGACCCTCGGTAGTTTTAAGCCGCCGCAGGGCTTCTTCGTGGTGCGTGCCGTGCAGTGTACTGGTACTACAGTTGTGATCGTGCATAATGATTCCTTTATGGTTGTTATATCCCTCCCCCCTGGGGGGGGTATAACTTAAAGTATACAACTATTTTATTAATTTGTCAATAGCGGGACCCTTTTAGTGATCGAGAATTTTACCTGTGCAGGCAGGTACTTGATCATTCCAGACGCAGGTGCATCAACGAAGTGTGGCGGGGCTAGGTATCAACGTAGTTTTCGTAAGCTTCCAATGTCATTAAGTTAAAACTTGGCAGGTTTCGCCCAAATTGGGTAGGCTTGCATATATCCTGTTTTAAGTTCAGTATTGACAGAACGTTAAGAACGTGATAGAATTTAATTAACTTAAGTTGCCATCCAAGCAGATTTAGAGATTTAAAGCACGGATTTTGTGTTCTTATCCGTAAAAGTGATTAGACTATTTCAAGGGAGGTTTAAGATGCCAGAACGTTACTACGAACAAAAACACTTTATCGAAGACATCAGTCTGTACTTCGAGCAGATGGGTATCCCGCGTATGGCGGGGCGCATTCTGGGCGTGCTGTTGATTACCGACCCGCCGGAACAATCCATGATTGATTTGTGCGAGACCTTGCAGGCCAGCAAGAGCGCTATCAGCACCAGCACGCGCCTGTTAGATGAGATGGGTCTGATCGAGCGCGCGCCCTCTGCGTTGCCCCGGCAGGTCGCTTTCCGCTTCGCGCCCGGCGGCTGGGTCACATTCATGCGCATGTACCTGCGGATGATGGCTTCGCTCCATCAAATTACCGAGCGCGGGCTGGAACTGCTCAAGGATGAGGCCCCGACGCTACGCGAGCGGCTGCAAGAAGCGCACGATATGTTCTCGCTCATCGAAGATGAATTGCCCACGCTGCTCAAACGCATCGAGGAGCAGCGGGGGATTGGGTAACTGGTTGCTGGAAGCTGGTTGCTAGTTTAAGGAGAAAAATATGAGCAAAACAACTAAGAAGCTAGGCCTGGTGTTGGCGATTGGGACAGGTGTGACGTATTGGGCATGGCGCCGCTCCCAGCGTGCGCTGCAGAGCGTCCCCGCCGCGCCTGTCGCGCGCGCGCGGCAGTTGTTGGAGCGCGCCGCGCCGCTGTTGCGCTTGCCTACGTCGCCGGAGCAGCTTCCGGAAGTGTTAGCGGAGGGTGCGCCGGAAGGCGTCGGCCTGCGCTGCCCGGTCACCGGACGCGTTTATCCCTATCGGAACGGGGTGCTGCATTTGCTAGATGCGGCGCAGCCAAAAACTGTGACCCAAAAGACGCTGGACACACCTTTCACAGCCTGGGCTTATGACCGTTTCCGCGAGACGCTGACGCGCGCGCTCAACTCTCCGGATTTCCCGCTCGAAGTGGCGGAGGCGCAGCGGGTCTTGCAGTTGCAAGCCGGGGATGTGCTGCTCGATCTGGCTTGCGGGCAGGGCAATTTCACGGTCGAATGGGCCAAGCGCGCCGGAGGTGCGGGTTTAGTCATTGGGCTGGACTATTCGCCCGCGATGCTGGCGCGGGCAGCGTATCACGTCCAACGCTGGGGGTTGGACAACGTGTTGCTCATCCACGGCGACGCGCACGCACTCCCCTTTGCCGACGGCGCACTACACAAGGTCAACTGCTCTGGCGGCTTCCACCAGTTTCCCGACCTGCCCCAGGCTTTGCGTGAAATCGCTCGCGTCAGCGCGCCGGGAGCGATGTTGGCGACCAGCACCTTCGCGGAAGGTGTCAACGATCCGCGTGCGCGTCTCAAACGCTGGCTGGGACGCGCGTTCGACCTGCATTTCGTGCCCCTGGCGGACATGGGCGAGCAGTTGCGCGCGCTGGGATACACGGAGTACGCCTGGTCGCTGCCGGGCAGCGGTTGGTTCGGTTACGCCTCGGCGCGCTACCATTAAATCCAAATGTACAAGGAGCTATGTCATGCAACGCAAAGGACTGAAAATAGTTGGTTGGATATTGGCCGCCTTTGGCGGATTGCTGTTTTTCTGGCTCGTGCTGGTCAAGCTCGTGCTAAAGTTGAAGAAGGGGCGTGGTGAACCGTGTCCGTTCGCGTGGAGCTGGATTGTGGACAATCCGCTGCGCCGTTGGGACGTGCGTCACGCGCTTGACCGGGCGGACCTGCGCTCCGGTGAGACGGTGCTAGAGCTCGGCCCTGGGCCGGGCGCGTTTACGCTGGATGCGGCGCAGCGCGTAGGGTCGGCGGGCCGCATTATCGCCGTGGATATCCAGCCGGAGATGATAGTGCAAGTCGAGGCACGAGTCAAAGCGGTGGGCGCGACCAACGTGGAAACCCACGTCGCCAGCGCCTACGAGCTGCCGTTGGAAGACGCCAGCGTAGACCGTGCGTTCCTCATCACCGTGCTGCCGGAGATCCCCGACCCGGTGCGTGCGCTGCGCGAAATCCATCGCGTGCTCAAGCCGGGTGGGATCGTTTCGATGACCGAAGAATTCCTCGACCCCGATTATCCCCGTCGCGCGACCACCATCGCATGGGCGGAAGCGGCCGGGTTTGAACTGGCAGAACGATTCGGAAATTGGTGGTCTTACACGCTCAACTTTCGCAAGTTGTAGCGCTGATTTGCCCACAACACACGTCCGTTTCCGACTCACCGCAAGCACCTCCGGTTTTACCGGTGAGCGCGGCGTAGATCAGCGCCGCCGCGCAGCCCACGCCGCTATCCACCTGGAGCGCGCCCTCAGCAAAAGCCGCCGGAAAAGCGCTTACACAGATTTTGCAGGTGTCGCTGGTGGCCTCGTCAATGTTAATCCTATGGGGTATCTGGCGCATCTACCAGCGCAAATCCCGCCGGGTCTGAATGAAACCCAACCAACCAACCAGGTTATAACAACCTGGCTGGTTGATTATCGCACAGGATCAAGGCTGCGGCGTGGGCCGGGTCACAGCAAGCTCGACTTCGATATAGCCGCGATTATCACTCAGAATGTCATCATGGATACGCACCCAACACAACCATCTATCGGCTGGCACACCAGCCGCCGCCGGGTAAAATGACGGGGCCAACAAGGACCAGAGCAACTCACAAGCAAGCCCGGCAGCAATGGCAACCGCGATCAAGTGGTCAGCGACGTGCATTTGTTGGGCAACCTGCTATGCTCCATTTTGACCGCCAAAAGACTCACCCGCCCCATGACGAAGAAAAAGATGCCCCACAAAAGCAAATGCAAAACAATGCCATACCAGGTATAGGCATAGCCCCGGTAAGCACCTCCATGGGGAGAACCCACCACCCATTGGCTTATTGACCAGGATATTCCCACCAACCAAGAGTCCACAGCCAGATAGAGACCATTAAGAAGCACAAAGAGAAAGGGCAACCAGGTTTTTCTGCGTACTTTCAGCATCCTGCTGGCGAAAAGGCTAATGTTAACTGCAACAAAAACAACCGAGGGTAGATGCTTCCCTGGTGAGCCGCGAAAGAAATCGCTGACTGTTATCTCTAACGCGCCAGGAGGCGTAGCCGGCGGAAAGCCTGGCCATGGCGCACAGTGCTCGCAATAGTAGATCCTCAGGTGAGACTCCGTAAAAAAGGACTCCATCTGATATAGAAGCACCCAAGTGCCCAGCAGCAGAACAACCCCCAACAACAAGAGCAGAGGGTTTATTATGCGTTTCGAGATGTCCAGAGTCCGAAGCGTCAGCGAATTCATATCAATACTCCTTTCATTATAATTTTATCTCAATCATTCAGCAGAGATGGACGTTCAACGGACAGCATAACCCGCGCGGCGGGTGCATGGCCCCCCGCCAGCAGACCACCTGAAAACACGTGTCCCCGCCGATGGCTGCGGCGATAACCGCATCGAGTTGATCAATGTTAGCCGCCGCAGTGTGTTTAGGCTATTCCAAGAGAATAATCTTTCCACTTGCTCCCACTGAATTGCTAAATCCAGCGGTTTACCAAATACCTGGTCGGAGCAAAGGCGTGAATTTGACAATCCACGCCGAGCGAGGTAGACGATTTTAATTCTTGGAACGGCCTTAGTCAACACTCTCACCATCTTTCATCAGACGGCGTACCAGGCGTGGTTGTACCAGGAATAGACTGACAAACAGCATAAGCGCCACTAAGGTCAAGGGCCATTCACGTCTAAAGTCGCCCCAGTACGACCAATCCTCCGGTGTAAGGTAAGCCGGTGTACGGATTAGGAAAATCTGAATGGGAACGACGATAGCAATCAGCGCTACCAGGGCTATGAGGTTGGTAATCCCAAAGGCAAACGATGCTGTCCGTACGGCTTGTGTGCTTATCAGCGTGCGAATGTACATCAAAAGGCTGATCGTCATGAAGATGGCCGTGGGTAGGTACATTCCTATGCCCGATTCGAAAAAATCGTTGATGCTACGCTGCCAATAGCCAATGGGTGGTCGAATGGGTGCTGTGTCCCACGGCGCCCCCCAACCCTCGGTCATACCCATAATCCACAAGTAGCAAGCAAACCAACTGAATATCAATATGCCAATGGCTAACATATTACCGATGTGATGCAACAGCTTGAGCGAAAATTGACTGCGCAATTGCATAGTTATCTTCTCCTATAAAACGGTTTGTTCTTGTCGCCTCTGCTGTATTTTTCACGTGCAGGGCGGCTAATAGCGAAATAGGCGTTAAGATTGTGCGCTTCAAGCCAATCCGCTCTTGCATTTACGGAAGCGCTTCTTCCAGAACTGGTCCCGCCGGCTCATAGTCGGTGCGATATCCGTCGTTGCTACAACCAGGCGACGGTTCACAGGGCGTCTGTACCGGCGCAAGATTTTGATACGTCACGATGCGCTGCTCTATATCAATGGCTACATTCCCGACCTCCCCCAAGACTTTTTCTGCGCCTGAGGTTGTATTGTAGACCAAGACGAGCCACGGCGAATATGGTTCGCAACCATAGCAAGGCATGATGCTTATCACAACATAGTCTCCCTGCACCTGGGCGACATACGCGGCACCTTCGTAACCACTATACCGGTTACTGTTGCCGCTTATGTAATTAAACCACACCGCTCGAAAGCCGGGTGCTTCTGGAAGAACTTCGTACACAGTAGCAATGCCCGAACCTCCCGGCCAGGCCTCATCGAAAGCGGCTACCGCAACATAGAGAGCCGCTTTTTCACGATCGAACACAAAGTTTACAATCGTGACAGTTTGCCCTGGCACAGAAAACAATTGGCGCGGGTTCTCCAGGTCTACGAAAGAAAAGGGCTGTCTATGATAGGCATCAGCGGTAGTTAAGCTACCGCTATATGGATCATCTGAGTTTTGTTGAATCTTGCTATCGGTAACGAATATGGCATCCTGGCCTTCAACAACGCCGAAATATAGCGTATTGAGCGCCGGGATCTGAGGAGCAGCAAGGGTCGGTGTTGCCGAGGCGGTTGGCATAGCCGACGTCGTTGCAGCTATTGATGAAGCCGGTACACATGCCGGTAATGCACACATGGCGAATATAATCACTAACATCAACAAATATTTTTTATTCATAATGTGTCCTCCACTAAAAATTCAGTTTCAGTAAATGAAAATTTGGAATTTTATGTGCAAAATCAGCCACCTACCCTTAACGTTGCTGTTGCACTAAGCCCGAAGGAAAGGTTTGTTCAAAACGAGCGGTTTCCCAATGGCCGGTTTCAGTGAGGCCGTACACACCTATATCCCCCGCTTGCCAACTGTAACGCTTCGCGTAAACCTCAATCACAGCCCCGTCCTTACAATGGACCCAGAGCATAGGATACCAGGAAGAGAAGTACCTTGGTCTGGTATAGGTGTGGGTGGTCACATCCGGATCGAAATCTGCTGGCCCATTATGTATCGGGGCACCCAGGATGGCGTGCATTTCCGTTTCTGTCATGCCAATCTGAACGGCACGGATGGATGTAGCTGTAATGTTTGGGAGAGCACGTTTGGTGCCATACGCCAACCACCAACCGGTGAAAACCAATCCACAGATCAAAATGAGTGTAAGTCCCCAAATCTTCGTATGTTTCAATAGGGTTTGTGACATAGCTATCCTCCTTGAGAAAATTAGAATCGGCAAGCGAGTCTTGATAGTTTGATTCTACCAGGAGGAAGGGGGCGTGTCTACTGTAGAAATCTACAGGTTGCGGGAGAATGCAGGGAAGGGGTGCTACGGCTGAACGAGAATCGTGGCGCGGAGGGCGGCCTCCAATGCGGCGACATCGTCATTTTGAAAAATGCTGGTATCCAGCAGTCAGAGTTCCACGGCGCGGTCTGGATCACGCAACCAGGTGACAGCGGCGGTATTTTTGAGCTGCCCCCCGTACACAACTGCCGGGGCGGAAACGGCCGGGTTTGAACTGGCAGGGCGCTTCGGAAATTGGTGGTCTTACACGCTCAACCTTCGCAAGTTGTAGCGCTGATTTACCCACAACACACGCCTGTTTCCGACTCACCGCAAGCGACTTCAGTTTTACCGGTAAGCGCGGCGTAGATCATTGCCGCCGCACAGCCCACGCCACTATCCACCTGGAGCGCGCCCGTGGGACAGTTGCACATACACGCGCCGCATTCCATGCACGCCTCAGCACGCACGATGCGCGTCCGCCGTTCTTCCACAACAAAGACTCCGTGCGGGCAGACATGGCTGCACATCCCGCAATGGATGCACGCTGCCGCAGCGAAGGCCAGGGTGTTGCTGGTACTGACGTGGGTAAAATCTCTGGCTGCGGGCGTCGCACAATCACATTTCGACGTAGGACTACAACAAGTCGCCATATACCCTCTCCTCTTGCCAAAATCTAAAATCTAATTTTCTACCGTACATTAACATCCACAAGGTCGGGTTCAAGCCGGAAAAAGACT
>CAZDDI010000054.1:0-31337 GCA_964504195.1 uncultured Anaerolineales bacterium | reverse complement strand
GAACGACCAACTTGACACAAAACCTTATTTACGGATTAATTTCTTAAAATTCATTCAGACCTGACCGGTTTCGCGGCAGAAACAACGCGTTCCCGGCCCGCGCCCTCACCCTGCACGCTGCCAAAGAGCCGCCGCGAGCTCCTGCACACGCGCTGCGATCTCGGCTGCATCCAACGTGAGCAACTGCCGTTCCCGCATCAACACTTGCCCGGCACTGATGGTGGTGGTGATCATGGAAGCTTCGTAGCCAAAGAGCAGGTGCCAGGGCAGATTGCCCGCCGTGAGCGGCGTGGGAGGGCGGTAATCCAACAGGATGATATCAGCCATCGCGCCCGGTTCAAGCACGCCCAACCGCTGCTCCGGCCAGAAGAGCCGCGCCAGCGCGGCGTTGGCAGGATAGGCCAGCCGCAAGATCAGATCGCCCGGCATGGCGCGGGGGTCGCGCTGCGCCAGCTTATGGACGAGATAGGCGGCTTTCATCTCAGCGACCATGTTGTTGCTGAAACCATCATTGCCCAACGCCACCTTGACACCGTGCGCGAGCAACTGCTCCACAGGGCCGGTGCCCACCGCATTGTTCATGTTGGAGCGCGGTTGGTGCGTGACCCACGCCCTGGTCTCCGCAAGCACGTCCATCTCACCCTCGTCCACATGGACAGCGTGCGCGACGATGGTGCGCGGGCCGAGAATGCCAGCAGCGTGCAGGCGATGGATGATGCGCACGCCGGATTTGTACAGGCTATCCTCGACATCCTCCACCCCTTCCGCAGCGTGGATGTGGAATCCGCCGGGCAAGCCCGCGGCAGCGGCAACGCACGCGGCAAGTGTGGCATCGCTGAGAGTGAGCGAGGCGTGCAGGCCAAACGAAGCGGCCAGCTGTGGATGCGGCTCGGCCTGCATCCGTCGCAGGAAACGAACGTTCTCGGCAATGCCGGCCTCCGCGCGGACTGGGCCATCGCGATCGGTCACTTCGTAGCACAGCGAGGCGCGCACTCCCGCGCGCACCACCTCCTCGGCAATGATATCGAGCGAACCAGTGATAGCATTAGGGCTGGCATGATGGTCAATGAGCGTGGTAGTGCCGTGGCGGATAGCGTCAGCCAAGCAGACCTGCGCAGAGGCGCGCACATCGTCTGGGGTGAGGAGCTTATCTAACTTCCACCACAGGCGTTCGAGAATTTCGCCGAAGCGGGTGGCGGGCGGGCCAGGATACGCCCAACCGCGCGCAAACGCACCATAGAAGTGTGTATGCCCGCACAACATCGCGGGCAACGCGAGCTGGCCGTCCGCATCCAGGCGCTCTTCGGCGGGATACTGCGTTGCCAGAGCTGCTGTCGTATCCATCGCCGCAATTTGCCCATCACGGATGAGCAACGCGCCATCTTCCAATAGTTGGGCTTCATCGCCCAAAGTAACAATCCGAGCATGGGTAATGAGCATGATGTACCTCCGGGGAAAATCTCAAATCTCAAATCTCAAATTTCGAATGGCGAATGGCGAATGGCGAATGGCGAATATCAGATCGCTGGTTCGCTGGTTCGCTGATTCGCTGACTCACAAGCTCGCTGACTTGCATACAAAGATTCCCAGTAAGCGAGCACTTCGGCGCCGAGCAAGAACAGGCGGTAGCTCCAGTAAGCCCAGATGAGCGGGATGAGCAGCACCCACAGAGAACCATACACGAGCGGGTAGCTCAGCAAGCCCGCCGTCAAGGCCCAGGCGAACAGTTCGCGGGTCACCATCCATACCAACGCGGTCAACAGACTAATGAGCAAAGCCGCGCGGCGGCGCACCGGTCGCGCGGGAAAGAAATAAAAGAGCACAAAGTTGAGTAAGAAGATAGCTGCAAAAGCTAATAACCTTTCGCTGGATAGAAGCGGCGGCGCTTCTACGACAGGCCACCAGGGAAAAACATGGGGCAGTAACCGCGCCAGACTGCGCGAAAAGAAAGCGAAGAGCACCCACGTCGTCACCCCCAACAGCGAGAGAATACCGATCAAACGCCGCTTCCAGAATTTGCGCGCGCCAGGACATTCCCAAACCACGTTGATGGCCTGCTCCAACGCCGTGAACATACCCGAAGCCGACCAGAGCGCACCCAGCACCGCGACCGTGGTCAACGCGCCACGATAGCGCAGGATGCTTTCCAGGTTCAGGCGGATCACCGAAGCCGCGGCGGGCAGCAAAACAGTAAGGCTATCAAGCGCCAACTGCTGCACCTCGTGGGCATCCAAGAAGAAACTACCTATCACCAACACGCAGTATAACAACGGCACAGTGGAGAACAACGTATAATAGGCTAACGCAGCAGCATAGGTCGAAGCATGATGGCGCTGGAAGCGCTGTAAAATTTCATAGACGAACGCCACCGGCGGCGAGTAGAACACCCTGAGCGCGTAGCGCACAGCTTTATGCATCATCTTCATTGTACATCTTGCCTGAAGCGCGGATCAAGCTGTAAAGTACGCCGGAGACCCTCTTCTAGTGCGACCTGGGGCGTATAGCCCAAAAGTTCGTGGGCCAGCGCGATATCCGCCTGCATCCGCGCGGCCCCCCCACTATCCGCCGAACTTTGCAAGATATTGCTCTTGCTGCGCGTGATATGCAATGTCAGACGCGCCAGCTCCAGGATAGATGTTTCCACCCCACTACCCACATTGATAGTTCGGCGATTCACGGTAGCGGCACTGCCCGCAGCAACCAAAGCGCGCACCGCATCATCCAAATAGACGAAATCGCGGGTCTGCTCACCCGCACCAAAAATGACAAGCGATCCGCCGCCCACAGCCTGCTGCAAAAAACGCGGGGCAACCGGAGCGTGTGAGGGGGGTAACATCTGACCCGGCCCGTAGGCATTGAAAATACGTAGTGCAACAGTGGTGAAACCCCACAACGCACCGATGGTATGCAAATAGTATTCCGCGGCGAGTTTGCTCACCGCGTAGGGCGATTGAGGCTGAAGCGCCGTCGTTTCGGGAACCGGTAACAGACTCGGTGCCCCATAGACCGCACCCGACGAGGACAACACCACCCGTGACACTCCCACATCGCGGCAGGCCTCCAACAACGAGACCGTGCCCCCCACGTTGATTTCATTATACTCACGCGGATACAACAGCGATTCAGCCACGAGCACCCGCGCCGCCAAGTGGTAGACACAATCTACCCCATGCAACAGGGTCCACAACTTGGGCCGATCACGCACATCGCCGCGATGGAAAAGCACGCGCGCGTCCAGGCGCTCCGGATCTCCAGCGGTCAGATCATCCAAGGCCAGGACTTCATGCTGCGTAACGAGCGCGTTAGCAAGCGCCACGCCCAAGAAACCCGCACCGCCCGTAATCAAAATACGCATCAAACTATCTCCCGGTATACATCAGCGAAAAAGCGAGTCAGCGGGAAAGCAACGGCTCTGGCAAATTGCAAATCCAAAATCTAAAATCCAAAGTTCCGCCAGTAGCGACGTTGGGAGAGAGCGACCAGGCGCGGACGGAGCCAGGTGTAAAGGCGATAGAGCCAGGGCTGCGGAGCGTAATCATACGCGCCGATGTGCGGCTCAAAGGTAGCGCCAAAGCCCTCTTTGAAACGATACACGCCCCACATCGAGTCACGCTCATCAAGCACATCGGGGGCGCCCCACAGATCATAGCGGGTACACCCCTGCGCCTGCGCCAGGCGAATGGCTTCCCATTGCAACAGGTGATTGGGCATCAGCTCGCGGCAGCAATCGCGGGATGCGCCGTACATGTACCACGTGCACGCGCCAAAGTGAAATAAGATTAGCATTGCCACCGGTTCGCCATCCACGAACGCCATCAGCGGGGAGGCGCGCTCTGCCTGCATAAATGCGCGCCAGGCATCGAGATAATAGCTTTCGGCGCGGATGATGAAATTATCACGCTGCGCCGTCTCGCGGTATATGGCATAGAGCAGGGGAAGATCAGCCTCCGTGGCAACGCGCACCTCCACGCCGCGCCGCGCCGCCAAGCGAATATTGTACCGCCACTTAGGCTTCATAGCCGCCAACAGCGTATCCAGGTCGGGCCGCAAATCGAGAGACATGGTATTGCGAAACTGGATTTGCTCAAACGAGGGCCGCCAACCACGCCGCCGCAATAGCGCTGCCGTAGCCCCACCCGTGGGGGTATCCGCACGCACATCGGGATCAATCTTGAGGAACAGTAACGAGGTCTGGCGCGCGTGGACTTCCAGGTCGCCCAACACAGACTCCACCAGCGGCGTATCATCCCAATCGAGCAGCGGGCCTTTGGGAATGTACCCCATCGCGCGCGGACGCTGGACATGAGTCAACAGTTGCGCCGCCGCTGCCGGTTGTCCCACGCCATTCCGCCACAAACATCTCGCAGGCTGCCAGCCATGCCGCGCCTTGAACGCGCCCCATGTCCACGTTTGCAAAACGTGCGGGGTCGGCAAACCCTTCAAGGCCGCATCCCACTGCGCCGCATCGTCGAGCCATACAGGTTGATCCATATTTCCATTGTAACACAGCTCATGGATTTTGGATTTTAGATTTTGGAATTGAACACGCGCCTTGCTCTATAGCCATTTCGCGTTATGATTAGCGTTGAATCTGGTAATGGAGCGTCAGGCTATTATGCCAGGCCCAAGGAATGAGAAATGCAAAAATGGACGATTCAGGATCGTTACGGCAATAGCATCTATCTTACAGAAGAGCGCTGGCATCACATCTTGGAATCTCGCCCTGAACTAGAATCTTACTTTGCACAATTTCTGGAAACGTTACGCACGGGACGACGCAAACAAGACCCATTGATTCCAAACGAATATCGCTATTACAAACGGTTCGAGGCACTTTTTCCAGACAATAATCATTTGGTGGTCATTGTGATTTTCAAGACCACGTTGGACGAACAAGGCCAATACCAGCCCAATAACTTTGTGGTGACAGGTTGGGCCAGTTATATGTATTCGCAAAGGTGAAGGTATGAGTGACATAAAATTACAAAAAAAAGAACTCGTAGCACAGGATGGGACACCGGTGTATTTTGTGTATGACCCGGAAACTGACATTCTGGAAGTATTCTTCGGCGCGAATGAACCGGCTACCGGCATAGAGCTAACAGATCACATCCTCTTGCGCCTCAACCGGTCGCTACAACGGGTTGTCAGTTTGACCTTGTTGCACTTTTCCGTTCTGGCTGAACGCACGGAGTACGGGCCGCGCAGCTATCCATTGGACAAACTCTTAGCCGTGTCGGAAGACTTACGCGAACAAGTGCTCCAGCTGATTACCGCTATGCCGGTCAGTCAATTTTTGCGTCTGTCGTATTTTCAGGCTTCGCCTACTGAACGCATTCCATTTACTTATGTGGAATCGCAACCTCCGCTAGCTATGGCCTTTACGGCCTAAAGTTATGCTTTGAGAATTTAAGAGATAATGCAATCTAAACACACCGCTTATGACAAACGATAAACCCCTTCAAAAGACGCTTGCCCCGCAAGAGCGGGCCTATCTGGTGGGCGTGGAATGGAAAACCCACCCCGAAGGTAAATACCACCCGGACGCATGGGCCGTGGGAGAATCCCTGGCAGAACTGGCGCGCCTGGCCGATACCGCCGGGCTAGAGGTGCTAGGGCAAACCAGCCAAGCGCTAGAGCATCCCAATGCCAACACGTTCATCGGCAAGGGCAAGGCGGAAGAGATTGCCGATACGGTGCGCATGATGGACGCGGATGTGGTCATCTTCGATGATGCGCTCAGCCCACGCCACCAACGTGGCCTGGAAGTGATTTTCGGCAACAAGGTCAAGGTGTTGGATCGTAATGCGCTAATTCTGGACATCTTCGCCCAGCACGCCAACACGAGCGAAGGCACGCTACAAGTGGAGCTGGCGCAGTACGAGTACCGCCTGCCCCGCTTGACCCAGGCGTGGACGCAGCGTGCGCTCACGCGCCAGGCCGGCGGACGCGCGGGCGGCAGCACCGGCGGTGTAGGGTTACGTGGCCCTGGCGAGACCCGCCTGGAAATGGATCGGCGCATCATTCGGCGGCGTATTGACCAGCTCAAACGCGAGATGGAAAACGTGCGCGCCCATCGCGCGCGCCATCGCGCCCACCGCCGCCGCAGTGGATTGCCGACCGTGGCCTTGGTGGGATACACCAATGCCGGCAAATCCACGCTGCTCAACACGCTCAGTGGGGCCGGGGTCTATGTGGCCGACCAGCTCTTTGCCACGCTCGATCCCACCGTCCGGCGCGTGACGCTGCCCGGCGGCACGTTGATTCTGCTGAGCGATACGGTCGGCTTCATTCAAAAGCTGCCCACGCAATTGATCGCGGCATTCCGCGCCACGCTGGAAGAGGTCAGTGAAGCCGATCTGCTGCTGCACGTCGTGGATGTCAGCCATCCCCGCGCGCTGGAGCAGGCGCGCGCCGTCCACACCACGCTGCGCGAAATCGGCGCGGAGGAGCTGCCCATCCTCAATGTACTAAACAAGATTGATCGGCTGCCCGATCCGACAGCGGCAATGGCGGCATTAGACGGTCTACCCGATAGTATCGCCGTCTCCGCATTGACCGGGCAGGGCCTTGACCTGCTCGTGGCGCGCATCGAAGAAGCATTAGAAGCGGAGATGGTACGAATCACGGTATTGCTGCCCTTCGAGCGCGGGGATTTGGTCAGCTGCTTCCACGAGCGCGGGCTGATTGACCTGGAAGAACATCAAGCCGAAGGCACGCGCTTGCAAGGTCGCATTCCGCAAAGCCTGCACCCGCTCTTTGAGGAATTCAAAGCGCCGCTACATCCACGCAAGGTGAAGGGGTAGCCCATGTCTCACTGGCGCAAACAGCAGGGGCAGGATACCTACTTCCGCCAGGCCAAAACCGACGGCTACCGCGCGCGCTCGGCCTATAAGCTACTACAAATCCAGGAAAAGTTCCGCATTATCCGGGCCGGCGATGTGGTGGTGGATTTAGGGGCCGCGCCCGGCTCGTGGAGCCAGGCCGCCGTGACGCTGGTGAAGCGCCACGGGCGCGTGATTGCGCTGGATTTGCAAGAAATCGCGCCCATGCCTGGCGTGACGGTGATGCAGGGCGATATGACCACCGCCGCTGTGCAGGATGCGGTGGCGGAGGCCGCCGGCGGCTCAGTGGATGTGGTGTTGAGCGACGCCGCGCCCAGTGCAAGCGGCATCCGGGACCGTGACCACGCACTCTCGATGAATCTGGCAGAAGCGGCGCGCATGGTAGCCCGGCGGCTGCTGCGAACGGGCGGCCATCTGATTATCAAAATTTTTGAAGGGCCAGATTTGCAGCCCTTCGTCAAAGAGACCCGCAGCGACTTCAAGAGTGTACGGGTGTTTGCACCGGCGGCCTCACGCAAGGAGAGCCGGGAGACGTTTTTAATCGCACAACATTATCAGGGGAAGCCTTCCCCAGAACCAGAGGTACAAGAAGATGCTTTTGACGTGGAATCATAAGTTTTGGAAAACCTTGTGTCTGATACTACTTATCTTTACGGCGGCGCTACCCAGCCCAGCGCGCGCAATGCTGCCCGGCGATAATGCCAATCCACCCTTTGCCCCGCGTCCGCTCAATATGTCGGGACGTCAGGCATTGCTCTGCCAACCCCACGCCCCGGTGCGGTTGCGAGAGAGCAATCTGCAAATCCCCATCCTGATGTATCACTTCGTCGGGCGCGCATCACTGGAAAGCGCCGGCCGTTCTACCTCACGCTACAACGTCACGGCGGCAGATTTCGAACAGCAGCTGCAGCTATTGCAGCAGTTGGGCTATACCACCATCACCGCAAGCGAGGCCGCTGCCGCGCTACGCGGCGAGAGCACCTTGCCGCCGCGCCCCATCGTATTAACCTTCGATGATGGCTGGGTGGAGCAATACGATATCGCCTTCCCGCTCCTGCAAAAGTACCAGATGCGCGGGACGTTCTATGTCCCCAGCACCTACCCGGTAGGGCGGCGCTTCGTCACCTGGGAGCAATTACAGGAGATGGCCGAGGCCGGCATGGAGATTGGCTCGCACAGCCGCCGCCATTTGCAGCTAACAACGCTGGATGCTGCCGATGCCGCCGATGAGATTGCTCGCTCCAAAATAGAAATCGAAACGCGGCTAGGAATTCCGGTCACGTCCTTCGCCTATCCTTACGGCGCAGCCAGCGACCTCAACCAACAACAGGCAGTCCAAGCCGGTTATACGAACGCGGTAGGGCTGGGCGCATCCAGCATCCAAGGGCCGGGGCAGCTGTACTACTTGCGCCGCACTGAAGTTCAAGGGACATTCACCCTCGAAGATTTCATCAAATACCTGCCCTGGCGCGGAGAAAACACCAGCCTATGCGACCCGTTATTGCGGACATTCCCTATCTACCGGGCCAAGGTTACGATGGGGTTCTGAATCTCGATATGGCGAAGCCCCTATGATTCCTGAAGCCCTCAACCTGCGCAATTTCCTCTCCCACCGCGAGACGGAGCTCGACCTGCGCGGGGTCCACCTGGCAAGTCTGGTGGGCGACAATGGTGCGGGAAAATCGGCGCTGCTGGATGCGATTACGTGGGCCGTGTGGGGCCGCTCGCGCGCGCCCTACGGTCGGGATGAAGACCTGGTCTATCACGGCGAAAACGACCTGGAAGTGGAATTCGTCTTCCGCATGCCCTATCAAGGCGGGGATGAGCGCCGCTTCCGCATCCTGCGCCGCCGCGAGCAACGCGGACGCCGTGCCACGCGCTCCCTGCTCGATTTACAAGTCGAAGGGGAGAACGGTTGGCGCTCCCTCAACGCCGACAGCATCCGCGATACCCAGGCGCGCATCATCGAGCAGCTGGGGCTGGATTATGAGACCTTCATCAACTCCGCCTATCTGCGCCAGGGCCACGCCGACGAGTTCACAGTGCAAACGCCCACCGACCGCAAGCGTGTGCTCAGCGCCATCCTGGGGCTGGAGCGTTGGGCCGAGTATCAAGAACGCGCCCGGCGGCGCTTGAACGAGACGCGCGGACAATTGCAAGGGCTGGAACAACGCCTGGCAGAGACCGAAGCGGAGCTGGCACGGCGCGCTGAGTATGAGGCGGAGCTAGCCGCAGCGGAACAGTTAGCACAAGACAGCGATGCACAATTGCAAGAGGCTCAGGAGCAGGCCAACACGCTCACACGCTTGCAAGAGCAAGCCACCGCGCTCCAACGGCAGATCAGCGATCTGCAACGCCGCCTGGAACAAGAGGCGCAACAACACGCCGCACTAGAGGCCGAACAGGCCGCGCATCGCGCGCGGCGCGACGGCTACCAGGCGCTCATCACGCAGGCCGATACCATCGGCGCGCAGTATCAGGCCGCGCAGGAGACGCTGGAAGAGGAGCGCGCCTGGGGCGAAAAACTCAGCCGGACAGCACAGTTGCAAACGGAGAAGGCGGCCTTAGAGCAGACCATCGGCGCAGCGCGCAATCAGCTGGAAACGCAGCGCGGCGACCTGCTGGGCCAGATGCGTTTGCTGGGGGAGCGCCTACCTGACGATGCGCTCGTCGCGGCATTGGAAGAAGCGGAAGCGCAGCTCACCTACCTGGAGCAAATCGCGCTGGAGCTGGAGCAAGCCCGCCAGGATTTACAGGCCGCCGAGGTGGAAAGCAGTCGCCTCACGGAGAGCAATCGCCAGCTGAAGGATAAGATGCACGAGACCAAAGTCCAGCTGGACACGCTGGCTGAGGCAGAAGCTGCCTGTCCCCTGTGCCGCCAGGCGCTCACGCCGGAGCATCACGCGCGGCTGCTGGCGCAAATTCAGGATGAAGGCACGGAGATGGGGAACACGTTCCGCGCCAACCAGACGCGGCTCCAGACCTTACGCGAACAAAGCCAGGGGCTACGCGCCCAAGTGCAGGAGCACGAACGAACATTGGCCCAGCGCGCCGCGCTCGAAGGGCAAACCGCGCGCCTGCGTCAGCAATTGGAGCAGGGCGAAGCCGCCCGCGAGCGGCTGGTTGCCTTGCAAGCAGAGGTCGCCGGCATCGAGGCGACGCTCACAGGGCAACAGTACGCACAAGAGGCACAAACCACGCTCGTGCATGTGCTGGCGCAGCTGGCGGAGCTCGGCTACGATGCCGCCGCACACGAGGTCGTGAAGGCCCGGCTCCGGGCCTTGGCCTCTGCCGAGAGCGCCTACCGCGAGCTAGAGAAAGCGCGCGTGGGGCTGGAAGGCGAAGAGGCCACGCTGCAACGGCTAGCCCAGGAGACGGCAGCCCAAGCACAACGCACTGCCGCGCTAGAGGCGGAATACGCCGCGCAACAGGCCACATTAGACATGCTCAAACCACAATTGGCGGAAGGCCCGGTGATCCTGCAACAACTTGCAAAGGCCCGACAAACGGAAGTGGAAGCTCGGCAGCGGGTAGGCGCAGCGCGACAAAACCTCGCAGCACTGGCGACGCTGGAGAAGCGCGCCCGCGCGTTCAAGGAAGAGCGTGAACAGCTCGCCACCCGCGCGGCTATGCTCGCGGAATTGCGCGACGCCTTTGGAGTCAATGGCATCCCGGCCATGATTATCGAGCACACACTGCCGGAGCTGGAGGGTGAGGCCAACCGCCTCCTCCAACGGCTCACCGGCGGGCGGATGCACGTCCACTTTGATACGCAACGTGAGACAAAGACCGGCAACGTGCGGGAGACGCTGGACATCATCATCAGCGATGAGAAGGGCCAACGGCCTTACGAGAACTTCTCCGGCGGGGAGCAGTTCCGAGTCAACTTTGCGATCCGAGTGGCGCTCTCGCGGCTGCTGGCGCAACGGGCGGGGGTACGCCTGCGTTCGCTGTTTGTGGATGAAGGCTTCGGCTCGCTGGATGCCGACGGTCGCCAGCGGCTCGTGGAAGCGGTCAAGGCCGTGCAAGCTGACTTCGCGCTCATTTTGGTCATCACACATGTGGATGAGCTGCGGGATGCGTTCCCCACGCGGATTCAAGTGAGCAAGACCCAGGGCGGCTCGCTGGTAGAAGTGGTGTAACTTGGTAGACAGTAGACGGTAGACGGGGGGAGAAGGAGAGAGGAGGAAAGGGGGAGAGTGGGACAAAGAACCACTTTCTCGCCTTCTCGCTTTTACACTTTTTCGCTTTTTCGCTAAAAGGAGGTTTCGTATGTTCAAAGAATTCAAAGAGTTCGCCATGCGTGGCAATGTGGTGGATTTGGCTATCGGTATCATCATCGGCGGCGCGTTCGGCAAAATTGTGACCTCGCTGGTCAATGACATCATTATGCCACCTATCGGCGTAGTGTTAGGAGGGGTGGATTTTACCAACTTGTTCATTAACCTGAGCGGGCAAGGCTATGCCTCACTAGCAGCGGCACAAGAAGCGGGCGCAGCAACGATCAATTATGGCGTATTCCTCAACTCCGTGCTCGACTTCCTCATCATTGCCTTTGTGATCTTCAAGATTGTGCAGCTGATGAACCGGCTCAAGCGCGAGGAAGCCAAACCGCCAGCCGCGCCCACTACCAAGCCCTGCCCCTACTGCATCACGGACATCCCCATCAAGGCGACGCGCTGCCCGCAGTGTACGTCACAGTTGGAAGCCTGACGCTAATCGCCAGCAATTCAACATGACCGACCAAGGCCCCGATGTCTCACATTCTAATACCCGCCCACTGATTATCATCGGCGTGGCGATGTTACTCCTGTGCCTGGGCGGTTGCGCGCTCTCTGTAATAGCGGAACGTACCAGCCCCTACACGGGGGGCATTCTCAGCTACGGGACGCGCGTCTGCGTGGGTTCAGGCGGATGGAGTTATACGCAGGTCGGTGTAGCGTGGGAGGTGCCTCGCCAAACCGTGTTCATGAGCTCATTGGGATCACCGCTGTTGCACTCCCGAACAACAGTATGCGCCAAAGTCCCCATCGAAATCCCGTTCCTTCCCATACGGGGCGCATTGGCATGGCCGCCTTTACCCTAACTTCCCAGCAGAGACCCAGAAAATACCGAGGAATTTCTATTGCCAGTTTTAATAGATTGAGTTTTTGCGCTAAAACTATTAATTTCTTTGCTACCGTACACTTGTAGATTTTAGCCACGAATTCACTCGAATTAACACAAAAACAATAAGAAATTCGTAAAATTCGTGCTAATTCGTGGCTAAAACTGAATGCGCTTGGAAAATGTGCGGTAGACAATTAATTTCTAAATTCCTGTTTTTTCAGCGGACGCATCGAATTACATCGCAAGGAGGTAACTTTATGGCACGCAAACCCCAATCACGCGGTACTTGCGTTTTTTGCAATACGGAACTGAGCAAAGGTGGTATCACCCGCCACATCAAAACCTGCGCCAAACGGATGGAAGCCAACGCACAGGCTGATCAAACTGGTGGCACCCCAGATGCGCTCTATCATCTCCAGGTACAGGATACCTGGTCTGGCGATTTCTGGCTGCATCTGGAAATGCGTGGCTCAGCCACCCTTAAAGATCTGGATCATTATTTGCGCGCAATCTGGCTGGAATGTTGTGGACATATGAGCCGGTTTTCCATCGGCGGCTGGAGCGGCGATGAAATTGCTATGCAGCAAACCATAGCACAGGTCTTCCAGCCAGAGCTGGAGCTGACGCACATCTACGATTTTGGCACGTCATCGGAGACGCGCGTCAAGGCCCTGGAGGTCCGGCAGGGTCGCCCGCTAACCCAGCACCCCATCTACCTGATGGCGCGCAACCTGGCGCCGGAGGCGATATGTATGGAATGTGACCAACCGGCCACCTGGCTGTGTGTGGAGTGCGTCTATGAGGATGAAACAACGGGGTATCTCTGCGAGGATCACGCTAAGGAGCATCCACATTACAACTATGGCGAGCCGATGCCGCTGATCAACTCGCCGCGCTGCGGAATGTGCGGTTACGGCGGCCCGGCGGATCCACCCTACTAAGGAACTATCCGAAAATGTCGCCGGTAGCTGAGTCTGCCGCAGCCCGGTGGCTGAGCCTGCCGCAGCCCCCACCTTCATGAGTTTCGGATAGATTCTAAGCCATGTTATACTACCAACTTTTTACCTCTCCTTTTGGAACGCTGCGCCTGGATTGGCATGAGGATGCCGCCCAGCCACGCATTACGCGCGTCTGGTTACCGGGGATGCACGCATCCCTGACAGCCTCCCCCACCCCGGAACATGCCACGCCCGGCAATACGCCAGCTATCCTGACATTGAGCGCGCAACTGCAAGCCTTTCTCTCAGGGGAAACGCTGACATTCTCGCTCGAACACGTTGCGCTCGAAACCTGCCCCCCCTTCCAGGCGCGGGTTTTGCGCGCCGAACACGCCATCCCACGCGGACAGGTCAGCACTTATGGGCGCATCGCGGCGCATTTGGGCGTGCCGGGCGGCGCGCGGGCGGTGGGCAACGCGCTGGCGCGCAATCCTTTCCCGCTGCTTGTACCTTGTCACCGCGCCATTGCTGCCGATGGGAGACTGGGCGGCTTCCAGGGCGGCCTCGCCATGAAGCGGCGATTGTTGGAAATGGAAGGGGTGCGCTTCAGCGATGGCGGGAAAGTGCTAGCAGCGCAGTATTACTATTGAAGGAACCATGTCATTACGTTAAGACCAGGCAGGTTTCGTACAAATTGGGTGGGGTAGTATTCTACCGGTGAATAACGCC
The DNA here is from genome assembly GCA_964504195.1 of uncultured Anaerolineales bacterium. Lineage (GTDB taxonomy): Bacteria > Chloroflexota > Anaerolineae > B4-G1 > SLSP01 > CAZDDI01. Next base: position 17,716 of record CAZDDI010000054.1, on the reverse strand, counting down.
TTCTGGTAGACTTAAGGCCTTGAAACCTGCCAGGTCTATGCTCTAAACTTAATGACATTGATTGAAGGAGTGGTACACATGAAGCGTGAGCCGTGATTTTCTTCACGCCTCACGCTTCACAGAATCAGGCCCTTACGCCACGCGCAGAGCACGTGACTTGCTTACCGCGTAAACAACGCCACGCATTCGATGTGGTACGTCTGCGGGAACAAATCCACCGGCTGCACCCACTCCAGCGTATAACCGCCGTTGACCAAGCGCCGGGCGTCGCGGGCGAGCGTCGCCGGATCGCAAGAAACGTAGACGATGCGCTCCGGCTGGTGCGCGACCAGTGCATCCAGCGCGGGCAACTCCAGGCCAGTGCGCGGCGGATCGAGCACCACAGCATCGAAAGCAGTCTCCAATGTGGGCAACACGTCCTCCACCAGCCCTTCCAGCACAGTAATGTTATCGGCACCGGCCAGGTTGTGATGTGCATCAGCGACGGCGTCATGGGCCGCCTCGATACCGGTCACATAGCTGGCTTGCTCGGCGAGAAACGCCGTGAACAACCCTATGCCGCAGTAAGCATCCAACACCTTCTCGTACCCCTTCAATTCGAGCGCATCCAGCACCAGCTCGACCAATTCCCCGGCCTGCGCCGAGTTCACCTGGTAGAAGCTGGTCGCCGAGATGCGGAACTCGCGCCCGTTCACGATCTCCATGATGTAATCCAGGCCAATGAGGGGAATGACGGCCCCATCGCTGCGCGCCTGCACCACAGAGAGGGGAAAATCCACCTCCAGCACAGGCGGCTCGTCATCATCCGTTTGAAGCACGACCATCAGGTCGCCCGTGGCAGTACCGACGCGCATCTCCACCCACGTCGCCTCCGGCAGCGTCATATCCAGCGATTGACAGAGTTGGCAAACGAGTGGATGAACAATCAAACAATCCTCCACCGGGACAACCTGGTGACTCTGTGCCGCCAGGAAGCCCAAATGCCCATCCGCTGTGGTGCGAAAGCGCGCGTGATTGCGATAGTCCCAGCCAGTCTCATCGGGCAACGGCTCCAACACTGGGGGATTCTCGAACTTGCCGATGCGCTGGAATTGATCCAACACCACCAGGGCTTTAAGTTCCGCCTGCACGGGATAGGCGATATGCTGCAAGTGACAGCCACCACACGCGCCGAAGTAAGGGCATGGCGGCTCGACGCGCACTGGCGAAGGCTCTAGCACCTCCAGCAACCGCGCGCGGGCAAAGCGTTTGGCCTCTTCGACGATCTCCACCCGCACGCGCTCACCGGGGATGGCATAGGGGACAAAGATTGCCCGACCCTCATGCCGACCGATAGCCTCGCCGCCGTGCGCCAGCGCAAACAACGTCAACTCAATGTATTCCGACATCCTTGCCCCCTTATAGTTGTGCCACCCAGATGGTAAAGTAGATCACGAACAGATGAATCAAAAACGGATAGTAAAACGACTTCGTGCGCCAGGCCACCCAGCCGAACGCCGAGCCGCCCACGATGCAGCTCAGTGTTTCTAGCTGCGGTTTAGTGAGATGCGCCAGCGTGAACAGCATGGCCTGCAACAGGATGGCCCAATCATCGCAAATATCGGCCAGTGCGAAGAGCAATAGCCCCCGGAACAGGAACTCCCAACCGATCAAGCCTTGCACGGCCCAGAGGAACGTTCCCCACGCGCCATGACGCTGCCAATAGGGAACGTAATACTGTTGGAAATCCGCCCCGCGCGCGACAAACCACAGAATGGGCGCCATCAGCAAGCACCCGCCGAGCGTATAGAGCAAGCCCTTGCGCCAATCGCCCAGGCGGAAGCCATAGCGCGTGGGCGAACGGCGCAGCAGGAGCAGCAAGAGCAACGGCAACACGAAGTACAGCACCAGACTGTCCAGCTCTTCGCGATAAGTCCCCATCACGAAGTTATAAAAATCCACCACGATAGCCAACGTGGCATAAACCAGGATCAGTGCCGTCTTCCAGTCTTTACGAATAGATGTGGTCATAGATATTTGATTTCCATTTACAAGCCTGAGAAACGTGAGGTACTGCTATTATAACCCAAGTTGTCACCTGGGCTGATTTGGAGATTTAGGACACGGATTTTATGGATCACACGGATTTTTTCTGGTTCTTATCCGTAAAATCTGTGCAAATTCGTGTCCTGTAAATATTCTGGCGAACAGGTAGCAACTTGGGTTATTATACTATACCCACCAGAAATGTTCTCGGTAAGAAAACCGTTAGTATCTACCCAGAGACGTTATTTTGTGCTATAATTGTCATATAAAATAACTTGGAATTTGTGAGCGTCTGTCGTTTACACAATAAAGGTGTTCCCATGTACAAATCAATCTTAAAACAAATCAATGCCGGCCTGCTGCTGGCGACAGTCATCGCTGGAGCATTGACGCCGTTATGGGGAGCACCCCAGACCGGGCAAGCCGCCGCCGCCCCCATATCCGAGGCAGTTCTCCCGCCTGGCGTGCAACTGCTCGCCGCCGATAAAAACGGGATTACCGTGGAGCTGCTCACGCCGGAGTTCGCGTTGACCACTACTGGCGACTGCCAGCAGCTCAGCGCACCCGACACAATCAGCAGCGCCACACCGGGCGCGCCAGCATTGCCCACGCGCGGTGTGATGCTCGGCATCCCCGCGCAGAGCGATGCGAGCTTCGCTATCGTGGATGTGGAAAGTACGCTACTGCCGGGACGCTACACGCTCTGCCCTACCCCCACCCCGATTGTAGATTTCACCCTCGACGGCTCCCCCGATTATCAGGGCTATGCGGTCATCCGTGACGCGGAAGCTTACGCGCGCAACGCCTTCGCGCCCGCAGTCGCTGCCGCGCTAGTAGAAACAGGCTTCATCCGCAGCCAACGCTTCGCGCAACTACGCTTCCAGCCTTTCCAGTACAACCCGGTCACGGGCGAGCTGCGCCAGCATACACGCATCGTGGTGCGGGTAGATTTCAGCAAGCTGGACAGCGACCTCACGCAGCGCCAGGATACAGGCTTTGTGGATGAAGGCATCTTCGAGCAGACCCTGCGCGAGCTGCTGCCCAACTACGAGCAGGCGCGCGGGTGGCGAGCGCGACCTGCGGCTCCCCCCAGCACCTTGCTCGACGAGACGCCCACCGCCATCGGCCCGGCCTACCAGCTACATGTCAACAGCGATGGCTTGTATCGCGTCACCCGTGCCGATCTGGAAGCGGCCGGGGCTAATCTCGCCGGCGTACATCCGCGCACCTTCCGCATGACTCAGGGCGGGCAACCCGTAGCCATCCACGTCACGGGTGAAGCGGACGGCAGCTTCGATGCTGAGGATGTCATCCTATTCTATGGGGAAGCCCTGGACACTAAATACACCAACACCAACGTCTACTGGCTCACCTGGGGCGGGCCAAACGGGTTACGCATGGGCACACGCGACGGAACGCCGGATGGAACCGGCAGCCGCCCGGTTTACTACGCCACATCGCTGCATCTGGAGCAAAATCGCATGTACAACTCCCGAATGCGCAGCGGCGATGATGATTACTGGTACTGGAATTACATCTACTACACCGGTGGCGAACCGCTTGCTTATGATTACCCGTTCGTGTTACCAGCGCTGATGCCAACAACCCCGGTGGCTACTTTACAGGGAACCATGCGGAGCTACGGGGCCTTCCCCACCCACCACACACAAATCCTTCTCAACGGACACTTACTCCATGATGAAACCTGGCTCCCCAGCACCGAGTATGCTTTCACCGTAGATTTTTCACCGACGCTGTTATTACAAGGAGCCAACACTATCACTGTCCGTGCCGGGGTTGGAGAAGATGTCACCACCGACATCCCGGTTATCAACTGGTTTAGATTGGATTATCATGCCCCCTACCGAGCCGTGAACGATAGCCTGACCTTCGGCAACGCCGCCGCAGGGCTATGGGAGTATGTCGTGAACGGCTTCACAACCAACACGATGACCCTGTTGGATGTTACCCAGCCGCACACGCCCGCGCGTATCACCGGCGCAAACGTGAGCGCGGGGACGGGCTACACGCTCACGTTCCAGCAAGAGAACGCTACACCCCGGCGCTACCTCGCATTGACGGAAGCGCAACAACGCTCCCCCGCCGCTATCATACACACGCAACCCGTGGGTTGGCGCAGTCCCACCCACGGCGCAGATTACATCATCATCAGTCCCGCTGCATTTCACCCGGCATTGCAGCCGTTAATCGCGCGCCGCGCCGCGCAAGGGTTACGCATAGCCCTGGTAGATGTGCAGGATGTGTATGACGAATTCAGCCACGGTCTCTTCACCCCTGAAGCGATCCGCGATTTTGTGACCTACGCTTACCACCACTGGGTAGCGCCGGCCCCAACCTACCTGCTCCTGGTCGGCAACGGCCATTACGACTTTCACAATTACATGAATCGCGGGCAGCCCAATCACATCCCCCCCTATTTGGATTATGTGGACCCCTGGATGGGAGAAACGGCTGCCGACAATCGCTATGTAGCGGTCAGCGGTGATGATATGCTACCCGACCTGCACCTGGGACGCCTACCCGCGCGCAATCTCTCCGAAGCACAAGTGCTGGTAAACAAAATCCTGGCCTATGAGGATGCGCCCCTGGCCGAATGGCAAAGTCGTCACCTGTTCATCGCTGACAACGCCGATAACGCCGGAAATTTCCCCGCGTTTTCAGATATTATTGTCAACAACCATCTGCCCGCACCTTATATACCGGACAAAGTCTACCTGTACGACACACACCCTACCGTGGCAGAATCTCGCACAGCTATTCGCACGGCTATCAATGAAGGGCAACTCATTGTCAACTATGTAGGCCACGGAGGGCCACAGATATGGGCCAATGAGCGCTTGATGGATTTTAACCTACTCAGCACGCTTAATAATGTGGATAAGTTGGCGTTCTTCCTGCCCATGACCTGCTACGAGGGGCATTACATCACGCCGAACTACCCGGCGCTCGGGGAGGCCGTGGTGCGCCGGGCCAACGGCGGCGCGATTGCCAGCTGGTCGCCCACGGGCCTGGGCGTAGCAGCGGGCCACGACTACCTCCATCGCGCCATCTATGAAGCGTTTTTCTATGAAGGCATCGCCCAGTTTGGGCCAGCCACCACTTACGCCAAATACTATCTATACGCCAGCACCGCCGCGCACCGGGAGCTACTCGATACATATCTGCTCTTCGGCGATCCGGCGCTCGCGCTCAAGGTCTTGCCTACCGATGTCTCGATCAGCAAAACGGTGACGCCAAATAGCCCGGTGTATGCTGGCGACCCGCTCATCTATACGCTCACCATCACCAACGCTGGCCCGGCGATGGCGCACCGGGTCGTGCTCACCGATTTACTGCCCGCAGGCCTGATCAACCCAACCGTAGCCGCTACCGGGGTGACGCTCACACCGCGCCCGGGCGCGCCTTTCGTTTGGGATGTGAATGATTTAGCGCCGGGCGCGGGCGGGGTGATTACGATCCACGCGCAGGTCGCACCGACATTTATCGGCACACTGATCAACACCGCTTCGATTGCTACCACCGCCATCGAGACGGATACGACCAACAACAGCACACCGCCAGTCGTCACAACGGTCGTTGCGCCCGACCTAAGCATCCACCAAACCGGGCCAGCGGGGGCCTTGCCCGGCGCGGTCGTCACCTATCGGCTGACCTATCACAACGCCGGCACGGCCCCCGCCGAGCAGGTTGTCATCACAAACCTGCTGCCTGGAGCGCTGCTCACACCCACTGTGACGTGGAGCGGCACCCCGCTGGTACTCCGTCCCGGCGCCCCCTTTGTATGGGATGCGGGCACGCTGCCGCCGGGCGCGAGCGGCGCGCTGACAATCACAGCAACGATTGACCCCGCCTACCGGGGCAATCTGGGCAACCTGGCAACGATCAGCACAACCACCGTGGATTATAACCCCGCGAATAACACGTCGCAGACCACCACCCGCGTGGAGATTGCCAATCTGGTACTGAACAAGCACGCGCCAGCGGAGGCCGTGGCCGGGGAGCTCCTGCGTTATGTGTTAACCTATACCAATATCGAGAATGGGCCGGCCTTGCAGGTTGTGCTGACGGATACCCTGCCCGCAGCGTTGCAGCAGGTGGTGGTGACACACGCGGGCGCGGGGACACCGGTAGTGCGCTCCGGGACGCGCTATGTGTGGGACTTGGGGACATTGCCCGCCGGCACCAGCGGCGTCATCACTCTGACCGGCACAGTCGCGCCCAGTTTCTGGGGCCTGCTAGAGAATACGGCCACAATCGCCACCGCCTCGACAGAAACCACGCTGGCGGATAACACCGCCGGGCCACGCTCCACCCTGGTGCGGATCAGCGATGTGGGGCTAAGTAAGAGCGGCCCGGCAACAGTCACAGCGGGGGAGCGCATCACCTATACACTGACGTTCTCGAATACTGGGGATGCTACCGCGCGCCAGATAGTGCTTAGCGATCCGCTGCCCCCCGCCCTGCGCAACCCGACCTTTACCGTCTCCGGCATTGCCGCCACGGCCCGGCCCGGCACAACTTTGGTATGGGATGTAGCCGATTTGCCCCCCGGCGCGCAAGGGACGATTATCGTTGCTGGCACGGCAGGTACACCGGCAAACCCCTTGATATACAATACCGCAGCCATAACCACCGCAACCGGCGATCGCAACCCGGCTAATAACAGCGCCGGGCCAGTAGTCACGGATATTCTGATTGCAGACCTTGCCATCAGCAAAACTGGCCCGCACACCGCATGGCCGGGTGAACTGATTACCTACACATTGACCTACGCCAATATCGGGCGCGCGCCAGCCACGGGAGTAGTCATCACGGATTTGCTATCCACGCGACTGCTCACGCCCACCTTCGCCTATAGCGGCGCGCCGCCCACGCCACGCGCGGGGCAGCCGTTTGTATGGGATGTGGGGGCGCTCCCGCCGGGCGCAGGCGGCGTTATCACCATCACCGCAATCATCGAGCCGGAATACCGAGGCGGCCTGCTAAATCGCGCCCGAATTGCCAGTGACGCTCCTGAAGCCGTATACACCAACAACCAATCGCAACAGGTCGTGACCAGTGTGCAAATCCCGCATCTGGTGCTGACCAAGCATGGCCCGGAAGCAGTCGAACCGGGAGCGCGCATCACTTATACGCTGGCTTTCGTCAACACTGGCAATATGGCAGCAGAAGGGGTGGTGCTCACAGATTTGCTGCCCGCAGCGCTCCTCACGCCAACGGTGCAAGTTTCCGATCCGAGCATTGTGTGGCGCGAGGGGACGCACCTGGTATGGGATGTTCCCGACCTGGCTCCGGGGGCAAGTGGCAGTATAACTATCGTTGGAACGCTGGCCCCTGATTTTTACGGGGCACTGGTCAACACAGCCACGATTACCAATGCCACCGGAGAGGCCCACCCGGAAAATACCACAGCCACCGTGACCACCCTCGTCCATAGCGCTGATCTGGCCGTGCAAAAGATCGGCCCGACCACGGTATGGGTTGGAGAGCGCGTGACCTACACGCTGGCCTATACGAACCTGGGGACGGCTACAGCCCATCAGGTGACGTTGCACGACGCGCTGCCGCCTGACTTGGTCAACCCCACCTACAGTTATAGCGGCGCGGAGGTTGTCCTGCGGCCCGGCTCGGCGCTGCTATGGGATATCGCCAATCTTGCTCCCGGGACGGGCGGCATTATCACGGTGACGGCGCAAGCGGCCCCCGGCTTCTGGGGCGTGCTCACCAACACCGCGGTCATCAGCACTACGACGCCAGAACACGCTGTCACGAACAACCACACCGGGCCGATAACGACCACGGTACTGGTCAGCGATGTGCGCCTCACCCATACCGGGACGGCAGAAGCGCGCGCGGGCACACAAGTGACCTACACACTGGCCTTTAGCAACACCGGGAACGGGCTGGCTAGTGACGTGGCGATTACCAACCTCATCCCGGCAGCGCTGCTTACACCCACGGTGACATTTACGGGCACACCGCTCACCCCCCACCCTGGGACAGCCTTCGTGTGGGAAGTGGGCGATCTCGCGTCGGGAGCAAGCGGCAGGGTCACACTCACAGCCCACCTCGCACCGCATTTCGTTGGCCTACTCACGCACACAGCCTTCATCGCCACCAGCACTGCCGACATAGAACTGAGCAACAATACTCCGCCGCCAGTGGTGACGCGCGTTATCGCGCCCGACCTGGCGCTCAGCAAAACCGGGCCGCTCACGGCGTGGCCGGGGGAGATGATCACCTACACGCTGGTCTATACCAACGTAGGGGACGCCTGGGCGTCCGGCGTGCTGCTCACCGACACACTCCCGGTGATGCTGCTCGAACCCGGTTATAGTTTTACTGGAACGGAGGTGACGTTGCGCGCGGATACCGCCTATGTGTGGGAGATCGCCGACCTTGCTCCTGGCGCTGGGGGGATTATCACTATCACCGGCTGGGTAGCGTCCACCTTTATCGGAACGCTCTCGAACCACGCGCGGCTTTCCACCACAGACCTGGAAGTGAATCTAACCAACAATGCAGACAACATCCAAACGGGCGTGCTGGTGGCCGACCTGATGGTGACCAAGTCCGGGCCGCCCGAAATTCGCCCCGGCGAAACGATAACCTATGTCATCACCTACCGCAATCGCGGGAACATACCCGCCCACGACGTTGTGCTTGTGGATACGCTCAGCACATCATGGGGGCAAACAGCGCCGGGGCTGCAAATGAGCCACCGTGCCACCTTAACCAGCGGCGGGCATTGGATATGGGCGCTAGGCACGCTCGCGCCCGATGCGACAGGGAACATCACCATCGTGCTCACATACCCTGACCAGCTGGAGGGTATCATCACCAATCGCGTCACCATGACCACGGAGACCCGCGAGCTCACGCTCGCCAACAACAGCGCCCTGGTTACGACACGCATTGTCCCCTATCGCATCCACCTGCCGCTGGTGCAACAGACCACAGACCCATGACATTTTCGATTTCGGAGCCTGAACAATAATAGGGCTATCGCATTTGATCACTTGTTGCAGAAATGCGGCCTCAAGACCAGGAATAAAAATGTCACTTTCGCGGCGCAACCGGTAGAGTGAGGGGATAAGTTTTGCAATCGCGCCAAAGTCGCCCTGTCAAAGCCGTCAATAGGCGTGTTTTGAGCATCCTACAGGGTTAGTGTTGCGGGACTGCCTTTGACACACACAGAGGCCTTCGACAGGCTCAGGCATCGGAGAAGCCCGGTGGCTGAGCCTGCCGAAGCCTCTCCCGGTAGCCCTACGGCATTACCTTTGACGGCAATCGCGCCAAAGTCGCCCTGTCAAAGCCGTCAATAGGCGTGTTTTGAGCACCCTACAGGGTTAGTGTTGCGGGACTGCCTTTGACACGCGCAGAGGCCTTCGACAGGCTCAGGCATCGGAGAAGCCCGGTGGCTGAGCCTGCCGAAGCCCGGTGGCCCTACGGCATTACCTTTGACGGCAATCGCGCCAAAGTCGCGTTGCGTTAATCTGCCCACACCAGCAACAAACGGCTGCGCGTCGCCCCATCAAGCGAAGTATACAACACCGTTTGCCCCTCAATGACGATCAAATCAGCATGGCCCAGACCCACATTGCCGGGCAAATCCACCAGCAGCGGGTTGCCGGGATACTTCTCCCACGGCCCATCAATTTGATCCGTAAGGCTGCGCGCCAGCCCTAGCGCAAACTGGCTATCGCCATAATCCCCTGGCCCTGGCCCGCGCACGCCTTCGTAGAGCATGTAGTAACGCTCCCCAATACGCTGCACTTTGGCGGAGCTGATCGTGCGAAAATCAAAGTAAGGATTAGTCGCCGGGCCACGCTCCTCCAATGGGCCGTACTCCTCCGCACCCACAAAGAGCGGGGCATTCCGGCAACGCGCAAACAGGTGCGTGGGCATACGTGTCGTCCCATAATAGCACCCCATCGAGCCAGGATTTTGCCCCAGCGCCATGAAGATGTAGACCCACTTGTCTTCAATATAGATGCCCGGCGGGCCGCCGGCCAGGCATTCATAATCATAAGGCACGAAGGGATGCGGGCCGATGTTCTCCTCTGGATGACAGGGACGCAACCAGCGCTTCCAGATAGTGGAATTGGGGAACACCTCAATTGGCCCCCAAGTCACCCCGTCGGTAGAGCGACGTAGCCGCACGCGCCCCCGGTATTCGTACACCAGGAAGAGCGTTTCCCCATCATAAGCCAACCGGGGATATTGCTGTTGATCCACATGATCGCCCTCCGAATCGCACGGACACTGCGCGCAGCCAAACAGACAGACCGGGTCGGCCAGCTGGAACGTGTACCCCCCATCGGTACTGCGATAGCGCACCACGCAGCCAGGAAATGGAACAGGATCGCCGCACTGATCCACGATGCCCGCCGATTGCGCGCTGGCGTGAACGTAAGACCACAGTTCGCCGTTACGCATCAGCAGTGTCTCTGATTCGCCCAGCGGCAAACCGGTGACGGGGACATCAACTACGAACAGTGCGCGGCCCTCCCAAAAATCCACCAACGTAGGATGTCCGTGCGTGCCAGGAGTTTCGAGACGCACCAGCGGGACGGCAGTTGGCGCAGGGGTGGATGTAAGAAGTGGCACCGGAGTCGAAGTCGCCACAAGCATAACCGGCGTGGGTGTGAACATAGGCGTAGTCATAGGGTATGCGGTAGCTGTGATGGGCAAAGGCGTTGCCGTAGCGCTAGGGGATGGCATCATTGTGAGCCAGGCTGTGGCTGTAAGAGGGATGGGCGTAACTGTCGGGGAAGGCACAGAGACCGGCGTGGAGACCGAGATACCCCCGCACGCGCACAACAATCCCAACAGCAAACTCAGCCTGGTGAGCTGCCGTGTCCAGCGCCGGAAAAAATCAGCCACTTTCCTCTGTTGCGGTCGGGGTCGGGGTAGGAGTAGGTGTAAGCGTGGGAGTGGGAGTAGGTGTAAGCGTTGGCGTGAGGGTAGGGGATGGGATCGGTGTAGGTGTAAGCGTGCCCGTAACCGGCGGCGTCGCGGTGGGAGTCGGCGTAAAGGTAGGCGTGAGCGTCGGGGTAAGCGTCGGAGTGAGCGTAAGCGTGGCAGTAGGTGTAACGGTCGGCGTAAGCGTTACAGTAGGCGTGAACGTGGGCGTACTGGTGGGTGTGGGCGAAGGGGGTGGCGTCACGCTAGCGGTAGGAGTAGGCGTGAAGGTACGTGTAGGTAGGGGCGTGGGCGGAATGACGCGCACCGGGGGCAAATAAAGCACCTGCCCCACATAAATAGTATACCCAATGATACAATTGGCCTGGCGGATTTGCTCGATGGTGACACCGTAGTTCATAGCCAGACGGAAAAGTGTATCGCCAAGTCGCACAGAGTAACCGGGCCAATTAGCTGGCGCACCACAGCGGGCGGGGGGTGTTATCGGCGGCAAGTATAAAATCATGCCCGGCTGCACATCCATTGAGCTAAGGCAATTACCCTGCATTAGCTGATAAGTGTTGACTTGCGACAACCAGGACAGTGCGAGCAGCGTTTCGCCCGGTTGGACGGTGTGCGGCAGCCAACCCGGCGGATACGCGCAATGATTCACCAACGGCGAGCGCGGCGTCGGCGTAGCCAACACCGTCGTGGTAGCGAAGGGCGTGGTGGGCGCGAGCGTAGGGTAGAGCGTCGGCGTATTATAAGCCACATGCGTAGGACGGCGCGCAACCAGACGCGGATCCACCTCTTGAGCCATCAACAAACTACCCAGGATCAATGCCAGGGTCAGCACACCTACTAGCATGGCGATCGCTAATCGCGTGAAGGGACTGTGGTTCATTTAATGATCTTCCGCCTGTTTACTTGTAACCACAGATCACCATCTTGTCGTCCATCGTCCAGCATCACCCTATCAACCCCTCAAAACGCGCAACTTCTTCCGCCAGCACATTGAGGCTGCCGCGCCAGAACGCCGGGCTGCGAATATCCATATCGAAGCGCGCCGCCAATGTCGCGGCGTCATCCATGCCGGTAGCGACCAGCAGCGCGTCGTAATCGGCCAGGAATGCCTCCGGCGTCTGCCGGTAACGCGCGAAGAGGCCCAGACTGAACAGCGTCCCGAACATGTACGGGAAGTTGTAGAAAGTGACGGTGTAATAATGCGGTTTAACCGCCCACATGTACGGGTGCAGGTAGTCGGCGTCAAGGCCGTCGCCGTAGGTCTCCAGCTGCGCGTCGCGCATCAGCATGTTCAATTCCTCCGTGCTGAGCTCGCGCTGTTGCCGCTGCGCGAACACCTCGCGCTCGAAGATGAAGCGGCTGGTGATATCCACCACCGTCTGGGTGGCGTGTTGCAGCGATGATTCGAGGATGGCGAGCTGTTCTGCGGGTTCGGCGCGCTCCAGGGCGGCCTGGCGCACCAGCAGCTCGCAGAAATTGCTCGCAGTCTCCGCCAATGTCATCGGCGTATCACGCTGAATGTAGGTACAGCCGGAGCGCGCCAGGTTGTGGTAGGCATGGCCCAGCTCGTGCGCCAGCGTGTTGACGCCGCCATACGCGGGCGTGAAGTTCGCCAGAATACGCGACTCGTCCTTACGCGCCCAGGCGCAGAACGCGCCGCCGCGCTTGCCGTCGCGGGGTTCGGCATCAATCCACCGCTCGGCGAAGGCGCGCGCCGCCAGACCCTCCATCCGGGGCGAGAACGCACCGAACTGCTCCAGGATGAAGTCCCGCGCCAGCTCGAAGTCCCACACCCGCGAGCCGACCGGCAGCGGCGCGAACAAGTCGTACCAGGCCAGCTGCTCTACATCCAATGCGCGGGCTTTGGCACGCAAATAGCGGCGGAAGACCGGGAAATACTCGCGGGCGGTGTCCAGCATCGCTTCCAGCGTCTCATAGTCAATGTTGTTGTTGAAGAGCGCCACATCCAGCGGCGTCCAGCCGCGCCGTGCCGTGAGCGCGTTCATCTGCCCCTTGATGCTGTTCATCGCAGCGGCGAGGGGGAGCGCGTGGGCTTCCCAGGCCGTCAGTTCCGCCTCGTAGGCACGGCGGCGCAGGTCGCGGTCGGCGTGGTAGGCCAGATTGCGGAGCGCGGTCATGGGCAACGTCTGTGAAACACCCTCGATCTCCACCTGCGTCTGGATTTGGGAGCTGTAGTTATTGTAAAGCTTGGCCCACGCGCTACCGCCGGTGAGATTAAGATCCGCCGCCAGCGCTTCCTCGGCGGGGGACATGAGATGCTGCGCTTCGGTGCTGGCTTTGCGCAGCGCGTAGGCGTGCGCGGCGGCCACCGGCGATTGGGCGATGAGCCATTCCACATCCAGGCCGCCGAGCCAGGCCACCAGGCGGGTGTTGAGCTGGCGCAAGCGCACCAGCTCCAGCTGGAGCGTGCTCATGCGCGTTTGCGCCGCCGCGTTACGCGAATCCACCGCAATGCTGTTCTGCAAGTACGCCGCTACGACATGCGCCTGCACGCTCACGGCATTGATGCGCTCCAGCACGGTCTCCAGCGTCGTGACGAGCGCGGTATCGAGCGCGGGCGGCGTATCGCGCAGCATGATGCCTTCCGCATCGCATAATGCCACCAACGCGGTGATGTCCGCGCTTACCGCTGCCAGCGCCGCCTCAAACTCCGGCGCATCCAGGCTGGGGAAAATCGTCGTCAAGTCCCAGTGGGGGAGGGATGATGGGTTCATTGTGACTCCTTTTGTAATACCAGAGTTTGCCACGAATTGCACGAATTAGCACGAAAAATTCTATAAATCTATATTGCTCAAAGGTTAGTGCGTCGCAAGATAAGTTTCTGGTCGTGAATTCTATTGATTACTTATTTTACAGTGTAGTTAGTCAGATTTAGTAAATCATGGAATAATTTAAGGGGATCGTCAGATCCAGACCGAAAAAATTGTGATTTACTGACTCTCTGTCAGTAGTTGAGAATTGCGATGATAGGCTTTTGTAAGCGCATGATAACGTGCAGTTATTGCCGTGATTGCTGTCATTAACACGAGCAAGACCCCTCCCAAAATCAACGAGCCGCCTATAAACATCAAAATTAGAAAAAAGCCAGTAAGTGCAAAATCTCCAGTGGGAGATTCGATTATAAGCAGGTTCTCAAAACCGGGGACTCGGCTTAATAAGAAGTATCCGAGGTTGGATAAGGTCATTCCAATCAAACACCCCATGCCGGTCAATGCACCAACTATAGCACCATCCAACAGAGCCCGTTCAGGGGTAGTATTGACCCACTCAACAGTTAGCCATCCTGCAACCAGACTGGACACTACACACATTACCAATGGGCACACTGGACAACAAGCAACTTGAGTAATAATTGTGAAAACCATATAGGCAAATATTTGAATACAGCCGATTATTAGCCCTTTTTTCAATACTTCAAACATAAAGTGCCTCCAGAAACACTTATAGCACATCTCAAATTAAGTGTAATAAGATTATTTAAGACATTCATATTCGTAACTGTATTTGTATTTGTCATCGTGATTTGTGTTTGCACGGTATTCGTTCGTCTGTAAATGGTGAATCTCGTTTGTGGTTGAGATTGCTTCGCCGCAGACGGCTCGCAATGACAAAGGATGAATAGCTCCAAAATCTAAAATCCCCAATCCAAAATCAATACACCGGCAGGATGAAGCTGAACACGCTTCCCTCGCCCGGCTTGGATTCTACCCAGATGCGGCCGCCGTTGTTCTCCACCAACGTCTTGGCAACGGCCAGCCCGATGCCCGTCTCACCCATCCCGGCGATCAACGGCTGTCCGGCCCGGTAGTACCGGCGGAACACTTTGGGGATATCCTCTGTCGCAATGCCGCCGCCGCTATCGCTGACCGAGATGCGAATGATGTCACCCTCGCCCTTTGCCCCGGCGGATTCGCGCACCGCGCTCACCCGCACTTCCGAATTCGGGCGAGAACACTGCGCAGCATTGGAGAGCAGACGCACCATGATCTGGTAGAGGCTATCGCGGTCGGCGCGGACAGGCGGCACTCCCGGCGGAAAATCCATCCGCACATCCAGTCGCCGCTCGTGGAAACGCGCGCCCAGCTCTGCAATCGCCACTTCAATGATACCCAGCAGGTCAATCGGCTGCGGGGTTAACAGCACCTCCTCGGTGCGTGGCGAGGCAAGTTGCAGCAGGTCGTTAAGCAACTGCCCCAATTGTTGCACATTGGCCCTCATACGTTCCAGAAATTGCCGTTGCATCTCGGTAAGGATGCCCGGTTGCTCGCCCAGTAACAGGTCGGTATAGCCAGTAAGGGCGGTCATGGGGGTGCGGAACTCGTTGACCAGCCCCGCAATGGCCTCTTGATGCTCGGCCTGGCTTTCTTCGGTGCGCACGGAGATCGCCAGCCCATCCCGCTGCCCATCATGGCCGATAAGAGCCACCAGGTCCGCCTCAATGGCCCGCCCGCTTGCATCGCTCAATGTGAGATGGGCGCGCCGGGGTGCCTGGGGCGTGGGGTTGAGAAGCGCCTGTGTCAACTGCGCCCACTCCGGGTCAGCATGAGCCAGAGCAATGGATGTCCCCAACACCGCCCCCAACGGCGGCAAGTGCAGGATTTGTCGCGCCAAGGGGTCTACCATCGTCATGACCCCATCCCGATCAGCCACCAACAAGCCCACAGCCGTACTAGGAGGCAACTGCGCCTCGGCAGCCTGGGAAGCGGTATCCAACGCGCTCTGTAATGCAGCGACCCGCGTTTGCAGTTGCAAACGGTCATCCTCTAATGCATCCATTTGCCCCTTCATCTGCACCATTTGTTGCGCCATCTTGGCGCGATCTTCGAGCAGAATCTCGCGGTCGCGAACGATTTCCTGCACTTCGGTCTGCCAGAACAGGATTTCGGTTGCCGAGGGTTTTTCCGTCTGCTGTTGTTGGTGTAGTTCACGGTTCAGACTGACGATTTCCCGGTCACGGGTTTGGAGTTGGTCTTGTAACGCCAGGGAGCGATCTTCAAGTGCGCTTACCTGCGCCTGGGCCTGTTCCAGTTCGAGCGTCAGGCGTTGCTTGTCTTCATCTGGTTCCCGCTCGCGCAGCTTGCCCAGGAAAGAATCGCCGCCGGTCTTGCGAGTGCGGCCCAGCACCCCCGCCAGCAGCATCGCCGCCAGGCGACAAGTCTCCACTTTGGCTGATTCCCAACGCCGCCCGCTTTCGGGATTCCCTAACAGTAACAGCCCGACATAATTACCGTTCTGTAACAACGGCAACGCTACCAACGGGCCTTTACCGGCTAGCCCCAAACGTTCGTAAAAATCAGCCAGCCATTCTGTTCCAGCCCCCTGGAACACGCTCAGGCTCTTATTATGCCAAACGTCGGCCAGCGGGGAGTAAGTGGGCAAGTTGATGAGGGGCGGTTCGAGGAGGCCCGTGGGCGGGTGCAGAGCCACCACGCGCAATTGCAGGGGTTCCTTGTCTACGGTTAGCGCAATGGCGCACATTTCGGCATCGAGCAACTTCGCCAACCGCGAAGAGGCCACGATGAGCGCCGGTTCGAGCTCGCGCGCGGCTTCGATGCCGTGCAGAGTATCGCCGAGCAGCTCTACGTCGAAGGCTGCCGGGGCAGGGGTTGTGGGTTGCGCAGGGCTAACTAGCTGCCGCTGCACCCAAATCGCCAATAACGGGAAGATAACCAGCGCGGTCAACCGCCCCCACACAGCGAAGTGCATGTCTGTGACGGGCAGGCTTAGTTGCAGGAGTTGCCCGATCAACCAGAAGAGAAAAACTCCGGCGGCCCATTCCCACTCCGGCGGGCGCGTAAGTAATGCCACCAGCGCCAGCAGTAACAGGGCAATGGCGATCAAGTCGCCCAAGCGGGCGAGCGGTGTGGCGTGGAAAATGTGGTAAGCGGTTTCCAGTGCCGGCCAGGTGACCATGATGTAGATGTAGTAACCAGCGAGCGCAATCAGAAATACGCCCAAGAGCCATGTATGCCAGCGAGCAGGGCGTGCGCCCAGCAGCGCCCACAGCACCAGCAAGATACCGGCCAGGTTGAGCGCCTGTTCAAGTGGGGGAATGATCCAAGCAAGGTTGAGGAGCTCATTCATGCCCAACAGTCCCAAGAGGATGAGCAAACCGCGCCCCAGCAGCAGACTGCCTGTCGCCCAGACCCAACGCTGTGCCAGCGGCCCTTTGCGCGCCAGCAACGCCTGGATGAAGGCCTGCTGCAACGCGAACAACGTCACTAAAAAGTAAACCAGGTCTCCTGGCGGCTGGGTCAATAACCGGATGGCATCGGTCAATATGTTCATCTATCCGCTCCGTCATGGATCAATCTGGACGCCCCATGCGCGATGGGGATGCTTACCTCAATGTCATTAAATTAAGACCTGGCAGGTTTCGCCCAAATTGGGTGGGGTAGTATTTTACCGGTGAATAACGACCTGTTATAGACTCAAGACCTTGAAACCTGCCAAGTCTAGGCCCTAAACTCAATGACACTGATACTTACCTTTATTATACGTTACATAGAACGCTCTGACAAGAACTGAAAAAACGCAATAGCGTAAAAATCACCCTGTCCAAGCCGTCAATATTTGACACCCTCATAACTCTTATTATAATCACGTGCGAGCACAGCACACTACTTACGCCTACCAACTGTCAACGACATATCCAGAGCTAACTTGTGACTCCCCTGAAAAAAGGTGGCGCTAGGCATGAAATATGGTATAATATACCAAT
>CAZDDI010000053.1:0-31338 GCA_964504195.1 uncultured Anaerolineales bacterium | reverse complement strand
TGGGGAGGGGGCAAGGGGGTGGGGTAAAATTCTCAATTTGTAAATTTTTAAGAAGCGATTCTTGCGAATTGTTTTATTTCCGGTTCATTTTCTTAATTTTCATCATCCTGCATTGGCGGGCACAAGATAATTCTGTGCTACGCTGATTGATAATTGACAGGGTGGTTTTTGCGCTATTGCGTAAGAATTGATCTTAAAATTCACGAAGGCGGTGGTCGAGCTTGTCAAAAGCACCGCCAGGTCTCGGCCGGCTCGACCACCGGCGGAATCTTCGGACAGGTTCTAAGTCCTAATCGCATAATATTTCATGGCTTATCCCTGGATCGGAAATGTAACCTGAAAGGTTGTGCCCCCCTCACGCATGATTTCCAGCGTCCCGTCCAATTGCCGAGAGAGTAAGCGCACAAGCGTCAACCCCAGCGTGTCTGGAGACTCCTGGCTACGCTCCTCTGGTAAGCCGATGCCATTATCGGCTACCGTCAGTACTGCGTGAGGTCTCATATCAGGTGGCGCGTGTAATGCGATGTGGAGCAGTCCGTGCGGGCCACCGGGCGACTGATGCCCGTGCCACTCTGGCGGGAAGGCATGTTTGAGCGCATTCGAAACCAGCTCGTTGATCAACAGACCACAGGGAGAGACTGAGTCGAAGGGCAGTGCAATGGCTTCCACGTCTAGCTCAATCTCAACCCAGTCCAGGCCGTAAGAGATGCGCAACGAGTTGACTAGATCGCGGACATACGCGGCCATATCTACCTGTGCCAGATTTTCGGCATGGGTCAGTTGTTCATGGATGAAGGCCATCGAGCGGATGCGCTGCCCACTCTCCTCTAAGGCTGCGTTGATCTGCGGTGCATCGGCCCGTAATGCTTGCAAATCGAGTAAGGCACAGACTACTTGCAGGTTGTTCTTGACGCGGTGGTGGATTTCGCGCAGCAGTGCCTCCCGCTCTTGCAATGCGCCCCGCAATGCTGTCTCGATTAGCTTGTATTCGGTGATATCGGTATGGGTACCGATAACCCGCTGGGCTGTGCCGGTAGGGTCTCGCTCTGTAATATAGCCGTTCGCCTGAATCCAGCGCCAATCATTATCCGCTGTGCGCATTCTGAATTGCATACTAAAATCTAGTACGTCCTTTAGACTCGCTTGAACATGGGACTCCGCGGCAACCGCATCGTCGGGATGTAACAATTCACGCCAGGTGGCATAATCTTGGGGCAGGGCATAAGGTGTATAGCCCAACATTGTATACCAGGTCTCGTTATAGTAGGCATGGTTAGTAAGCGGCCAAAATTCCCAAATGCCCACGCGCCCGGCGCGCACTGCTAGGGAAAATCGTTCCTCGCTGGCGCGTTGAGCTAATTCCAGTTGCTTGCGCTCAGTAATGTCAGTAGCGATGCCACATAGCGCGATCGGCTGGCCTTCCAAGTCATACACAATGCGTGTGCGCGCATCTAAAATGATTTCTTGTTTATCCGCAGTGTAATTGATTACTTCCCCACGCCATTGGCCTTCGGCCAGCGTGCGTTGCAGAATATCTTGTTGCGTTGCGCCTTGTGCGGGGTCTTCTCCGTATATATCAGTAGCACGGCCAATCAAACTCTCCCGCGCATGGCCGAGAGAATCAACCTCAGATTGATTGACGTAGGTGATCCTCCCGGAAAGATCTGTGATTGTCACACGATCTTGAATTTGATCCAGTACTAGTGCTTGCAAGCGCAACTGTTCTTCCGCGCGCCGGCGCTCGGTGATATCCCAGAATATCCCCAACATTCCCCGCACTTGACCATCGGCATCATAAATGGGGGCTTTGACGACCTGCACATAAGATGGTGTTCCCTCCAGCGTTTGATGGATTTCTTCCTTTTCAATCACTTCTCGTGTTTCAATCACCCGAAGATCATCGGCGCGATACTGTTTTGCCAGATCGGGCGGATGGAGGTCAAAATCAGTTTTCCCTACGAGCTCTTCCAGGGGCTTGTTTTCAGCAGCACAATAGCGTTGATTGGCAAAAGTAAAATGGCCGTCCAAGTCCTTGCTGAAAATGTTTTGCGGTATACTTTCAACCAATGAGCGAAACAGTGCGCGGCTTTCTTGTAAGGCTTTCTCTATGCGCTTACGTTCGGTAATGTTGATGAAAATGCAATGGGTTTGGGCGAATTTACCGTTTGGGCTACGTCCTATACGCCCCTCAAACGTGGCACTAATGACGCTATCGTTTTTGCAACGGAGATCAAATTCTATCGCGTGAACCACGCCCTCGCGTTTGAAGGTTGCAAAACGCTCTTGAAACAGGTGTTTGGATTCATCAACCAGAAAATCGGTAAATTTGCGCCCGATGACTTCTTCGCGCGTGTATCCTAATTCCTCTAACCAGGCCATATTGACTTCTATCAGGTAGCCTTTGGCATCTAACGATTGGTAGGCTACAGGCGATTGTTCATACAGATGCCGAAAGCGAGTCTCGCTCTCACGCAAGGCAGCTTCAGTTTGCTTGTATGCGGTCACATCACTAACAAATCCATAGACGCGCTTTATACCATCCGCCAGGCAGATCACATGGGCACTATCACGCATCCACAGAATTTCACCATCAGCGCGGATGATGCGGTAATCGGCTGTGCTATCTTCGTCCTGCATCAACCGGGCCACTTGCTCCATTGCCAGCGGACGGTCGTCCGGATGAATAACGTGATTGAACCAGAAATAAGCATCTTCGTTAAACACTTCTAGCGAGTAGCCGGTCAGCATACTTCGGTTAGGCGAAAAGTACACATGGCGACGTTGTCCGTCTGGAGCAATATCGGCCACGTAAATATGCGCTGTAATCGTGCGGATGACTTCCCGGAAAAGTTCCTCGCTGGCACGTAGCGCTTTTTCAGCCCGTTTGCGGTCGGTGATGTCGTGGCCGATCCCGATGATACCCAACATCCGCCCTTGTGTATCACGCAACGGCACTTTAGAAGTGAGCAGCCAGCGTTCTTCACCGGAGGGCCGGATCAACCGCTCTTCGCGATCTAAAATCGGGGTACCACTTTCCAATACAGTGCGGTCATCGTGAGCAAATTGCGCCGCTACTGCTGGAGGGAAAACATCAAAGTCTGTTTTACCTAGTGCAGCACTTTCATCCTCAAAGCCCATGTTCTCCAAATCAGCGTGATTTATCAATAACTTCCGCAGTTCTAAATCCTTCACATAAACGGCGTCAGGCAAGTTATCAATGACTGTGCGCAAGAGGATGCGTTCTTGCGCCAGAGCCGCTTCCGCCTGAATGCGAGCAGTGACGTCCGCAAAGAAACCTACTAAATATTTACGCCCAGTAATGTGTAGGTGCGAAGCGGCAATTTCGGCAAAGAATACTGTCCCATCGCAACGTAATAAGGGGAGTGCCTCAGTTATTGTCTTCTCACCACGTATCAATGTGATGAATTCCGCCTGTATCTGCGCCAAAGACTCCGGTGGGTGGATATCCGCGACGCTAAGTTCAAGCAAATTAGCTTTTGCGTAGCCCAACATCCGACATATACTGGCATTAGCGTAGTGAAAGCGTTGTGTTTCTATGTCCGTTACTAGAATACCTTGCGGGCTGCCTTCGAAAAGTGCCCGATACCGGTTTTCGCTCTCGCGCAACGCTTCCTCTGCCTGCTTCCGCTCGGTAATGTCTTGCGCAAAAATAGCCACACCGATTACGGTGTCCTGCATATCACGCACAGGACTATGCGTAATCTCAAATTGTCTTCGGCTCAAAGCCCTATTGCCCGAAAGGGCTTCTACAACAAACTGTTCTCCGCGCAACGCCCGTTCTATGTTAGGCCTGGATTCTACTCGGTCTTCCTCACATGTCTGATATTCGTAAAAATCATGTCCGATTTGGGGCACTGTACCATAAAGAGCCTGCATCTTCAGCTTGTGAATTTGGTTAAACCCGGTATATCGGAAATCGCGGTCGAGCGAGAAAATCGGCACGGCACTGCTTTCAAGGATACCCTGCAACAAAGAATAGTTGAGCTGTAAATCTGCCTCGGCGCGTTTGCGCTCAGCGATTTCGGCAGTTAAATTACCTAGCAAATCGTGTAATTGCGCGGCCATCGTGGTAAAGGCTTTTGTCAACCCGCTAATTTCTGTAATGTGACTCGCGTCTGGTAAAGTAGTTACCGGTTGACCCTGAGCCAACCGGTGAGCAGCATGATGCAGTTGTGAGATTCGGGAAGTAATCCGCCGACTAATCAACACGGCCATTGTTATGGCTAATAGTAACGCGGCGCTAGTAGCTAGTGCCGTGGTGCGATTGTTGGCGTTAATTTGAGCCATGAAATCAGATTCGGGGATAACCACGACCACGAGCCAATCAATGCCGTAAGGGTCACGCAAAGGGGTAACAAGCAAGAAATGTCGTTGTCCGGCAATCTCAAACTCCCCTCCCTGCGACTGTTGTATGAGTGCATAGCTTTCAACCGTTTGGTTTAAGAAGATTGTCGCTTCACTGATCAATAAAGAGTCGCTGGCCGTCGCATCCAGCCGCTCCCCGGATGCAAGCCCGTTCGTTATATTGAAGGGCTGCTGCGCGGTTGAGGCTGCCACGAGCTTCCCCGAACGCTCCATAATAAAAGCCTGACCGGTTTCGCCAATTTCTAGGGATTGCAGGAAGGTTTGGATTTGTGAAATGAAGACATCTGTGGAAACAACACCCAGCAATGTTTCATCTGCGGCATAGACGGGCTGACTTGCCGCGATTGCCATATCTTGCCCGGTGAAGAGGATGTAGATATCGCTCCATGTCGTGCCCCGTTCGAGCGCGCTGGTGTACCAGGGGCGGGTACGCGCATCAAAGTCAGGAACCGCGCTGAGCAGTTCCCTGCGCTGTCCGGTTGCGTCAGTGGCGTACTTATGAAACGTGCCGTGAGTAAAGTTCTCGGTTACGATGATATACAAATCGCCACTAGCCCCTTCCCGCCCGGCATTCACCAATCCACCAGAAGGATTGGCAAAATAGATACTGCTCACCGAATCGAAGACTTGAATCTGTTTCCAGAAGTAATGCTCCAGAGTAGTTGGCGCATCAGCGGGGAGCCAACCCTGGCGCAGGGCGTTGGCATTCAATTGATTGATGAGCTGTGGTGTATTGAGGAACGTGACTAGATAGGCTTCGATACGGGCGCTAATTTCACCTTGCAGACGATAGGCAACATCGTTCACGGCACGTTGCCCGTTGCGGAATGATAAATAGCTTACCAAGCTAACCACCAGCACCGTCAGCAACACAAAGGGCACGCTGAGCATTACGCGCAACGGGACTTTGAAGCTTTCCTGCCGAGGCGCTTGTGTAGACATAGACTACTCCTGAAACAATTGTACATCAAGCAAATTGGCAACCACTACGTAGCCTGCCCTTGCGAAGGCCTGCATGTCAGCATTTATCCAACAATTTCGCCGGTGGTTGAGCCTACCGAGTCCCGGTGCTGGTTTCAACAGACTCAACCACCGCCTTAGTGAATTTTTTTGGACAGCTTCTTAAACTTTCGTGAGAGTGTGGCGCTTGAGGTTACTTAATGTAAGTTTTTTACTCCAAACCATTTTCATATAGTGTACATCTAAACGCCGAGACTACAACTCCACAAGGGTCATGTTGCCTCACACCCGGTTGACAGGCCGCCCCAAGTGGCTATGATTAACATAAGCAACTCAAGTTGCCACCTGTATCGGCTCAAAGATTTAGAACATAGATTTTACAAATTGGAACCACTGCCTTCGTATAGTTTGGGATTTGCTACCGTACACTTGTAGATTTTTGCCACGAATTCACTCGAATTAACACGAAAACAATAAGAAATTCGTAAAATTTATGCTAATTCGTGGCTAACACTGAATGCGCTTGGAAAATGTACAGTAGACAAGTTGGAGATAGATTCTAAGAGCAGCCACAAGTGTGAGGACATGCATGCGGGTCAAAGACATTCAGGCAAAAGTTTTGCTCGCGCACATCAAGCAACCGGATACCTGGTTCGGACTCAAGTACAATATGAACCTGTACAACGGTTGTATGCACCGGTGTATCTATTGTGACAGCCGCAGCGCATGTTATGGCCTGGATTACTTCGATAGCGAAATTCGCGTCAAAACCAACGCTATCGCTTTGTTGCGCGACGAACTCTCACGGAAACGGGTCAAAGGCGTCATTGGCCTCGGCTCGATGAACGATCCGTTCATGCCTTTAGAGGCTGAGCGCAACCTTACCGGGCAGGCGCTCGCGGTCATCGCTGAAATGGGGTTCCCGGTGCATATCATCACCAAGAGTGATCTGGTGCTGCGTGCATTGGACACGTTGCGCGCCATCAGCCAGGTCTATGCCAGTGTGAGCTTCACCATCACTACCGCCGATGACACGCTGGCGGCTCAGGTCGAGCCGTTGGCCCCGCGCCCCTCCGCACGGTTCGCGGCCATGCGCCGCCTGGCCGAACAGGGAATTCAGACAGGCGTCACCATGATGCCGATTTTACCCTTTATCCAAGATAATGAGGACAACATCACGACGCTTGTGGCCCAGGCGGCAGCCCACGGCGCAACCTATATCATCCCCTGGATGGGCATGAGCCTGCGTGACCGGCAACGGGCGTATTACTACAACCAATTGGAGCGTTTGTTCCCTGGCCTGCGCCAACAGTACGAGCGCACTTTTGGCGAGCGCTACAATTGCGCTAGTCCACGCGCCGCGCAGTTATATCGCTTGTTCGAGGTATTGTGTCAGGAACACGGGCTTATGCCGCGGCTACCGTTGTATTCGCCCGTAACCATGCAACAACTGGCGCTCTTTTGAAAGTTTCAACGTGAGGTATACACGTAGATGAAAAGACCCCCCACCGATTTACGCACCCAGCGTCGCCAGACCGAGCACCGGCTCTTGTTGGGTGTCGTGTTTGTGCTGGTGTTGGGCGGCGGGGGATTGATCGGATGGCTTTACGGGGCAGAGGCCCTGGTCTCCGCGCTCGTTTGTCTGTTGCCCGGTGCAGGGGCGTTGTTGTTGCTCTGGCTGCTACTGGCACTGCTCGAAAAAGCGTAGCGCTGCGCAACTTGCATACAAAAACCACCGCCCCCCAGGTTTTCCTGGGGGGCGGTGGTTTTTGTATTGGTGGCCCCAAGGGAATTCGAATCCCTGTTTCCGGCTTGAGAGGCCAGCGTCCTAGGCCACTAGACGATGGGGCCAACACTGGGGTATTGTACCAGGAAGCAAGTTTTTGTCAACGCCTCGTAAGGGTTCATAAAAGCATAACTTCCCGTTTTCGCTCCCCGCCCCCACCCTGAGGGCGGCTGTGGCGGGGGACTATTCTTTTACAGACTCTAATCAACAGGATAAATCACGACAGTATCCGCCACTCCCGCGCGCGGGCTACCGCCTGGGTGCGATTACTCACATCAAGTTTAACATAGAGGCGATTGAGATACCACTTGACCGTACCTACGCCGATGAAAAGAGCCTGCCCGATTTCCTGATTCGGTAAGCCCTCAGCCAACAAGCCTAGGATTTCCAGCTCGCGCGCGCTGAGGATCTCGCCGTGGGGGAGCATGCGGTCAATCTCGGCGGGCAGAGAGGCGTATAGCATCTGCGCCGCAGCCAGCGCCGCATCCACAAAGGCCGGGGACTGTGCTCGCACCTGTGGCAGCAGCTCCAGCAACGGTTGGCCCTCATCCAGAAAGACGCGCAGGTAGCCTTCAGGAACAGCCAATTCCAACGCCTGTTTCAGCCACACCAACGCGGCGGCAGTATCTCCCTGCGCATGGTGATACAGTCCCAGCAATAGTTGCGCTTCGAGGCAAGTTTGCATCCGCCCGGCAGCGGCGGCCTGTTCCAAAATCGGATGCAGAATGGCCGGAATTGGTACCAATTCGCCGGTGGAAAGCAGGATGCGGGCCAGAGTCAGCTCTTCGAACTCGCGCAACGACGCGGCCCGGGCGGCCTGGTAAGCGCTGGCCCAACGTGCCGCGGCCTCATGCTGACCAAGAAAACGCTGAAAGCGGGCGAGATGGGCGTGGGCTAATTGCTCCCCACGGGGCACACCTAGTGCCTGGATAATAGATAGAGCTTCGTCTATCACGGCCTGCATCCCGACTAGATCGCCCTGGTAAGCGTGCAAGCGCCCCAATGCCGCCAACCCAACGAGCAAATCATCCAACAAACCGCCCTGACGAGCAAGGGCAATGCCATCCTGCAAGTAAGTCTCGGCGGTTAATAAGTCGTTCCGTTCCAGCGCAATCACGCCTAAAATGGCCCAGGCCAGCCCCAACGGCGGTAGCTGCGCGCTTTCGGCCAATTGCAGGGCCTCGTGGCAGGTCTGGGTCGCGAGGGTTAGCCGTCCCTGGCTGATTTGCAGTTGCGCCGCGGCGCATAGCCCATGCACATCCAGGAATACGATGCCCGCGGCGCGCGCTGCGGCGCTGGATTGTAAATAGTTTTCCACTGCCAGGGCGGTTTGTTCAGCAATTTCATAGGCCAGACCGAGGCTGAAAAAGGCGCGGGCGTGCGCTAGATGATTTTCGGGCGGAATGCGAGCCTGGGCCGGGGAAATCAATGCAATGGCCTGTTGGAAGTTGCCGCGCACGGCAGCAATCGCGCCGCGATAGAGCGCAGTCATTGCCAATAGCACTTCATGCCCACGCACAGCGGCCTGGGATTGCAAGCCGGCTTCCGTCTGAGCCAGTTGCGCTTCGGCCTCGTCGAAACGCCCCTGAAGATAGAGCACACGCGCAGCTTGCAGCCCCAAATGCGGGCGGGCGTGAAGAGCAGCAGACGGCAAGGCTGCAAGCCAGGCGGCTAACTGCATCAGATTGCCCTCTGACCAGGTGGCATCCAGGCCCAGGGCGTGTTCGATGATGTCGGCGGCAAAGTCGTGGTCGCCGCTTGCCAGTGCGTAGTGTACGGCTTCGGAGGATAAATCGTTGGCCGCATGCCAGGTAGCGGCTAGCTGGTAAAGGGCAGCCTGTTCGGGTGGGGCGAGTAGATTACGCAAATAATCGGCAAACAGGTGATGATAGCGATACCAGCGGCGCGCGTCGTCAAGCGGAATAATGAATAGATTGGCCTGCTCCAACCGGGCGATAATCGCCTGTGCATCAACGCGCCCAGTGAGCCTATTGCACAATTCGGCGTTGAAGCGAGCAAGAATACTGGTCTGGGAGAGGAAGGTGCGCAGTTCATCGCTCTGCTGTTGGAGTACTTCCCCGACCAGGTAGTCAATCACATAGCGATGGCTGCCGCTAAACGCCTGGATGAAACTGGCAGGGTCAGTGCGCCCCTGAAGCGAGAGGGCCGCGAGTTGTAAGCCCGCAATCCAACCTTCGGTACGCTGTTCCAGAGCCGCAATCCACTCCGGGAGCAGCGTTAACCCCATCGTCTGCGTGAAGAAAGTGGCAGCTTCTGTCTCAGTAAAGCGCAAATCACGGGCGCGCAATTCGAGCAGCTGGCCGCGCGCGCGTAATCGCGCGAGAGGTAAGGCTGGGTCACTCCGGCTAGCAATGATGAGGTGCAGGTTAGGCGGCTGGTGGTCGAGCAGGAAGGTCAGGAGTTGCTCAAGGCCCACGTGCGTGATGACGTGATAATCGTCTAGCGTCAGGATGATGGGAGACCCGCCGGCGGTAATCTCGTTAATGACGCCCGCAAGCACCTCTTCCAGAGCAGGCGGGGTAGCGAGTTCCAGCCGCGACCCGGTGGTGCCTATTTCGGGGAGCGCGCTTTGTAGTGCGGCAATAACGTAGCGCAGGAAGCGCACCGGGTCGTTATCAGCCTCATCCAGCGCCAGCCAAACCGATTTTAGATTTTGGATTTTCGATTGTGGCGCTCTTCCAAAATCCACAATCGAAAATCCAAAATCAGCAAGCAAGGTGGTTTTGCCGAACCCGGCGGGGGCGGCAACCAGCGTGAGTTTGCGCGCGAACGCCTGGCCTGTCCACAGCCCAGCAAAGAGCTGCTCACGCAGGCGCTCGCGGGGCACCAGATCAGGGCGTGGTGTCGGGCGATAGAGTTTGGTCTGTAATAGTGTTGCCGTCATTTGGCTCAGTCACCAGGGTTTACATTCGGATGACCGCATTATACCATTTTCAGGCGTATCCCGAAACCGGCTTTCGGCGGGTTAGCCGAACACGGAAACGGGTGTTCCAGAACGGGGTGATTTGATGTTCATCCCCGTTGGGACAAATGGCCCAGATAACGCAATCAAGACACACCATGCTCTGCTCAGCAGGAACCAGAGCTGGAGGCTCAGGCGGTTTGCTAACGGTGCGATGCCGACGCTCTGCAAAAGTGAGAGAACTTGCGCCTGCATATCCGGCTCAACCTGGGATTGGCCGATGGCAAAGAACGACATGGGCAGCAATCCCAGCCGCCGCGCTGTTCAGGTCGCCATTGAGCAGCTGGTTCAGCCCCTGAACACGGGGCAGGTGGTCAACCGGCACCATCAGCGAAGTTGAAGCCCGCATAGTCTTGCTAATTCAGAATTGCATTTGGGACAACCAGGCGCTGAGACCTTCCTCACGGGCTTTCAAATCGTCGTGGGTGGCATTATACACGCCAGGCCGGTACTCTCCGGTAATTTTACCATCGAAGATGAACAACACTCGCTCGGTTTTGGCCGCCACTTTGACATCGTGCGTGACCAGCAGAATGGTCGTGCCGCTGCGATGGATCTCAGCCAGCAGCGCCATGATTTCGTTGGCGGCGGTGGAATTCAAGGCCCCGGTCGGCTCGTCCCCGAAGATGATTTGTGGATCGTTCATCAACGCGCGGCAGATGCCCACTCGCTGAAGTTGCCCGCCTGAAGCCTGGGTCATATCACGTTGCTCCAATTCCAGAATGTCCGTTCTTTTCATTAACGCCCTGGCTTTTGTAGTCAGCTGCGCAGCATTTTTACCACCGTCGCGCATGGCTGGCAGTGAGATATTGTCGAGCAGGTTCAGGTTTTTCAACAGAGTCGGCTGCTGGAAGACAAAGCCCATTTCCTTCCGCCGAATATCGGCCAGTGCATTGTCACTGAGCCGCGAGAGGTCCGTGCCATTGAAGGTAACGCGGCCACTGTCAACCCTGTCCATGCCGCTTAGCGCAAACAGCAGCGTGGATTTTCCAGAACCGGAAGGGCCCATGACTGCGACGAACTCGCCCGCGTTGATTGCAACAGATACTCCGTCGAGAACTTTGCGGTTTTCAACACCTACGCCGAAAGACTTGATGATGTTTTCGCTAACAATTAGCTGTTTCATACGTTACTCCTTGAGAGTTTCCGCGATATTGATTTGTCCCGCATCCAATGTCCCCACGCCGGTCGCAAGAAGCACCGCGCACGCCATCAGCAGCGGACTGAGTAGATAGGCAAAGAACGGATTGACGGCAAATTCAAAAGACGTTGCGCCAAAGAAGGAAATCGCCGCTCCCGCCAGCGTCTCGCCGAGTGTGTTTGCCAGCAATGTGCCGAGCGAAACGCCGACCAGTAGCACGAACACCGCGCGCGCGAGATACTGCGCCTTGATATCCGCGTTGGTAAAACCAAAGGCCTTCATCACGGCAATGGAATATCTGTCCTTAATGACTAGCAGTCGCATAAACAATAGGGTAATGAGGACTGTGATGAGCAATGCAATGACAATAGCAGCGAAAGCCGTCTGGGCAACGACGCGTATGGTCGAGCCAAAGGTCTGCGCAATATAACCTTCAATTCCTGTGACCTTGGCAAAAGCGAACCGGATCGCATATTCCGCAGTCTTGACATCAATGCTAACTTCATCCGCAAGTTCCACACTGATCACGCTCCACATGATGTCCGCCGCGGCGTCGCTGAAAGCGGCTTTGGCAGTTTTGCCGCCGTTGGTCACATCGGAATACAAGCCGCATACCGTGAAGGGGCGCTCCTGTCCGCCAACCAGCAAGACCAGGTTATCACCAACACGCTTATCCAACTCGTTGGCGTTCAGCACCGAAAGCGCAATCTCGTCTACTGCAACGGGCGCGCGCCCCTCGGCATAGTTGATGGGGAATACTGCGTGGTCGCCCAGTTCAACAGTAATCCGTCTCTCTGAGCCGTCCGGTAGCTTCACCCGAAATACTTTGGTGGTAAGTACGACATAGCGGGCTATATCCCTGTCAGTCTCCAGCGCCAGCGCAATGTCTGCCGCCTTTGCGGCAATGTTGTCGGTCTGCTGAAGATCAATACGCAGGTCACTATCGCCGATGCCCATATAAGCGCTGAAACCTTTGGCAGCAATGGTGTTATGTAAATTTTGCGGGAGAATGCTGATGAAGGCAGCCAGCGCCAACACAATCAGCATGGTGGCATACAAGCCTTTCCTGGCGAGGACATCTTTCACGCCTAGAAAAATATTCACACCGAGTAACGGGTTCTGGTGTAGGTGAAAATGGCGTGACCCACTCGATTTTTCCTGCACAACGCCAAAGCGGATAGCCTCTGCTGGGGACATTTTACGAAATTGTTGCAGCACGCCGTTCACATAGGCTATCACCGTCAGGAACAGCAGCAATACCCCCAGACTCCCCAGTAGCGGGGCCAGGGAGGCGTTGGCGCTTTCACCCATATACAGCCGGATGTTGGCGAGCAGCGCATCCCGAAAGACAAACGAAAGCGCAAAACCGAGCAGGCAGCCCCCTGCCGCAATCGCGGCGTATTTTGCCAGGTAGATTCGCTTGATGTCGGAAACATGCAGCCCGATGGCCTTCATCACACCAATTTCACGGTAATCATCCTCGATTTTTGCCAAAAGCGTGAAGCGAATGCACAGAAATGCAATTGCCACAACCAGCGTGCTTACCAGTAACAAAAGCGCAACCATCATTCCGTCAGCGATAGCGTTAATCATCTTGAATAGCGGATAGGTAAGCGTCGGCCCATTTGCATCCAGGCCTGCGGCGGTATAGGCAGTCTCGAATGTGCCCAGCGTGGACAAGTCCTTGATTCTGAACTCAATCAAATACTCGACGCTGCCGAAGCCTTTGAGCGCCGCAAAGTCGTTATGGCTCACCAAGAAACGCTTGGACGAAGAGAGCAAGGAGTTCATCTGCGAATCGCGGAGAGTTCCTGCGACCATAAATTGTTTACCCGCTACCGTAACCCTCTCCCCAACACGGGTCGTGCCATCTTGCATATAGCTGATAGGGACATACAGCTCCCCATCGGCTACCTGGATAATGTTCCCGTCAAGGTCAAGCAGGAAATCAAATTGCGCGCTCTGCACCGAGAAACCGTTATCCTGGACGCTACCCGCCAGCGAACCACCTTCAAAGACAATTTTCGCGCCATCCATGTTGAGAAATTCCAACACTTGGAAGGCGGCGACCGCTTCCTGCTGTTCCGCAAAAGCCGTCAGCCGCACCATATCCAGCGCGCCCGTGTGCATCTGCATGAAATGCGGCGTTTGTGCCTGTATCATCAACGTGTCAATCGCACCTGCGAGGTTGACGACGAGGATGGCTGCCAGTGCCACCAGCAAAGCCGCCGCGGCGACAAATAGCATGGTCGTCAGCGTGATCGCTTTGCTTCTTAATATATCGTTGCGAATGGTTCTATAATACATCCGGTACCCCCGTGTTGCGCTCTTAAGGTAATTTACTATGCGATTTTTGCAAAGTGCATGGTGTAAGCCAGGCGTTTCCCGAAAAATCCTGTCTCACGAAACCCGACTTTGCCAGCCATTTGTTGTACTGTTTTGCGGCTCTGAAAATGCGGGTCGAAGATGACCTCTGTCACCGAGAGAATCCCGCCCGGTTTAAGGGCCGCGTAAATCTCCCGCAGGGCCGTTTCCTGGTTGGGAATCTCGCCCAGCACCGTGACCAGCAAGGCTCGGTCGTAATAATCGCTTTCCAGTTGGCCCTCGCCCAGGCTTGTCTGTACCAGGCGGATGTTGGTAAGCCCGGCAGCGTGGGCTTTTTCTTGCACGCGGGCCAACATTCTGGCCTGGATGTCCAATGCGGTCACTTTTCCCTGTGGCCCGATGGCTTGCGCGGCGGGAATGGACAGCCGCCCTGGGCCGCACCCGGCGTCGAGTACCTGCATACCGGGCTGTAAGCCTAATAAGCCGATGATGACACTGGCGCGGTTCGTTTTGGTAAAAGGATTATCTAGCTCCACCATCCAGCCCAGCCAGGAAGGGCAAGGTAGCGACTGGTGATTGGAGACAAACCGCCAAATCAGAGAAACAACGACAAACAAGACACTGGCAATAGTAGCAAATTGCAGAATATCCATGAGCGAATAGCCTTTCCATCAATGTCATTAAGTTTAGCCCATAGACCTGGCAGGTCTTAACTTGTCGTAGTGCGCTTCACCTCCAGAAGCACAATCCCTAAATCACGAATGCGCGCGAGAATCCCGTGGAGCGCGGCCTGATCCACAACTGGGCCAGAGAGCAGTGTCTCGCCGTTGGGTAGCAACCTCACGCTTAACCCCGTGAAGCGCTGTGCATCCAGATGTCCCTGGAGCCGGATTTCGTAATATGCTTCCAACACTTCATCCCCTGTCATCCGTTACCTCCGCTTGCTGCGATTTAGGACAGTATAAAGGAAGTCGGTCAGGTTGTCACCTACCAAAAGATAGGTCAGGGGTTAGGAAGTCGTTCGATTGCGCTGCCCATATAAAATGGAAGACCTTTTCAGTTGTGGAAGGGAGGTTGGCACGGTCAAAGCTAAACCAGAGCGTGCAGAGGACGGTCTCTGCACGCGCGCCGCACAACTCAGAGAAACTCACCCCAACCAAAAGGGGCGCATTTTTTTGTAGATTAAGCAAGAGGGGGGCTGCAGTTAGTTTTATGTTAACAACTGCTTGCGGGAAGGCCATACAGGCGTATCTTCAGCCTATTGAAAGGTGCGTGCTACCTTCTTGTTTGGCTTTAGAATAGGCGCCATTTTGAAGCGGCGCGGGGATCGTTCTGATGTGATAGGCAACACAAAGCAAAATCTATTGCGTTTACGGTTAGGGTTTCTCGTGACCAGCGCAATTTTTCATCAAAACTGGTCTGGCGCAATGCTCCCAACTCCCGATTAGGTGCGGCGCTTGTAAATTTTCAAAAATCGCCTATGCTTAAAGATAAAACAATAGTTACCCATCTCCAGGTAAGGGTACATTTGAAACCAAACAAGGGGATTTATGCAACAACCAACGCATTTTAGCATCCAAAGTCCATCCCACTTACATTGATCGCGTAACTACTAATAAAAAGAGAGTTTGGTAAGAATCTATGAGCACGCGACCTCATGCTCTATTGGTTGATGATCGGCGGGAAAACCTGCTGATCCTTGAACGGTTGCTGAGCGAATTAGATATCGACCTGGTTATAGCTCTTTCCGGACAAGCTGCTTTAGACCTAGCAGATGCCCATGACTTCTTTGTTGCTATCGTAGATGTGCAAATGCCTGGCATGGATGGGTATGAGCTAGTGGAGCGATTACGTCGTCGGCCACAGACCATTGATCTGCCGATCATTTTTGTCAGCGCCATCTATTCCGATGAATACCACCACCGCAAAGGTTACGAAGCCGGCGCCGTAGATTTCCTCAGTAAACCCTTTACCCCAGAGATCCTCATCAGCAAAGTTGAAGTATTCCTCGCTCTTTACAATCAGCGCACACGCTTGCAAGACCTGGTCGCCCAACTCGACACTGCCAACCAAACTCTCTCTAAATACACCGCCCAGCTCGAAGCCGGGGTGCAAGTTGCACGCCAGATTACATCCATCCTCGATCTATCCCCGCTGTTGGATGCAGTTGTCCGTCTCATTCAGGAACAATTCGACTATTATTTTGTGGGTATTTGGCTTCTCGCACCTGAAGAGCCAATCGCCACATTAATGTCTGCGCATAGCAATGCGCCAAACGCCACATTGCAGATTGGCTACCAGATTGCGCGTGACGCCTCGCCCAGCATTCTAGCACAAGTACTACGTACCGGAAAACACTACTTAAGCCAGGATGTGCTCGCTGATCCGCTGTATATGCCGGTTGATTCCCTACCGGACACCATCGCTGAGGCCGTGTTCCCATTGGTGTTTGGTGAGACTTTGTTGGGAGTGCTGGATATTCAAAGCGCGCAACACATGCCCTTCGAGACGGGCGACATAACGTCCCTGCAAAGCCTGGCAGATCAGGTCGCGGTGGCATTGCGCAATGCCCAGCTCTACGCACAGGTTATCAACTTCAATGTGGCTCTGGAAGAGAAAGTGCGTGAGCGTACCGCAGAACTTGAAAAAGCCTATCAATACCTGGAATTGCTTGACCGTAACAAATCCGATTTCATCGAAGTCGTTGCCCACGAGCTGCGCACACCGTTGACTCTAGTCAAGGGCTTTAGTCAGCTACTTAGTATCGCACCATGCGCCCAAGAGAATCCTCAATGTTTGCAGCAAGTCAATGGCATCGTCACCGGCGCAGCGCGGATGCACGAAATCGTCAATACAATGCTCGATATGCTCAAGATTGACAGCCGTACCTTAGAACTGTTGCTAGAACCAGTAACACTAGCTGCGCTGTGGAAGGACTTATCCCAAGGGTTAAGCGAGGCACTCGAACAGCGTCATCTTACCCTCACGTTGGAAGGTCTATCCACATTACCGGTTATTGAGGCTGATTCTGAGGCGCTGACTAAGGTGTTTAATCACTTACTATTAAACGCCATCAAATACACCCCGGATGGCGGTGCGATTACGGTGACCGGTCACTATATTGAAACGCAACCGGAGAACTATGTGCAAGTGACGGTGCGGGATACGGGCATCGGCATTGCACAGGAATCGCAAGACCTGATCTTTACCAAATTCTACCGCACGGGGGAATCCGCGTTCCATTCTTCCGGTAAGACTAAGTTTAAGGGTGGCGGGCCGGGGCTGGGCTTGGCGATAGCACGCGGTATTGTCACTGCCCACGGAGGTAAAATCTGGGTAGAAAGTCCCGGCTACGATGAACAAAGTTGTCCCGGTAGCCAATTTCACGTTCTGCTGCCAGTCGGGCAAGAAAGCGCTACGCCAGAAGCGTTTCAAGTACAACTTCAAAACTTACGCGCGCAAGTTACCTCACCGAAAAACACTATGTAAGCGCAAAGCATGTTGCACGTGCATGATCTGAAATAACAACACGGGGGGATAACAGAAATCATCCCCCCGTGTTGTTGGCTAATCAAATTACAAGCACTTGATTTCCTTCTCTATCGCTGTCAGCCATCTAGCGATGCTTGTGAGAGCATCAGCAACCCGGCTGAGATAGCCGCGCTCTTCATAAACGAAGCGAGTATAAGGCATCGCCGCCGATTTGACTTCTTGTTCCCGCGTTTGTAGCGCGTAATAGAATTGATCTTCTAAAATCCCGGTAAGTTGGCGAGTCATTGCTGCAAATTTCCACTGTTCACGCTGGCGCAACCGAGTGCGGCTAAAGGGAAACACGTAGAGCTTGAGTAAGGTGGGCAAGTGCAAGACCTCCTGCATAATCGTAATTGCCATGTGCCGTGTCACCGCGCCCACTCCGGCGGTTTCAATCGCAGACGGCATCATGGTAGCCAGCGCTGTCTGTAAACTTGCCAGCAGATATTGTGTTTCCCGTGCGTTGTCGTAAGCATCGCGGCCTTTCTCCAGCCCCGCGATGGTCGCACGCAATAGATGATGCCGATTGTAATTAAAACTGCTACCAATACGATCTAGCGCTGGGTCAGTTTCAAGCTGCAAGCGTGCCGGGAGCCTTTGCAATGCCATATCCCAGGGCCGCTGATTCTCTTCAGCCAACCAGGTGAGAAGTTGCAGAGTTTGCGAATCAATAGTCTCAGGAATGTTGCTTAGCACGGCAGTCTCGAAAGCCGCACGGCTCTGTGCCTTGTTAAGGGCTAGCAATATTTTAGATGGAGAAAGCGCCTTAGAAAAATACTCCAGGCCGCGTTGTTCTAAAGTTTGCAGTGTCATCCGAATGCTCTCAAAGGGCCTCAGCGACTGTTCGATTAACGTTTGTTGATGATCGGCAATTTGTTCCTTGAATTTTTCGATGGTCTTAAAGTCCCCGTTAAGCAAGTCCAACCGCGCAGCAATAATTGTGCGATATTTAGCGACAATTTGGAAGCTAACATCAAGCGGGTATTGTAGTTTGCGGGAAAGGCGTTGTGGCTCACGCAGGATGGCGACAATAGCGGCATGTAAGGCCGTGGTTGATGTGGTTTCTGCTAAAGAAAACCACGTGGGCTCGCGCCCCAGACATTTTGTGATAGTGGCGCACATGGCTTCGCCGGGGTTTGTTGTGCTCAATGTCACAATAATGACATCCCCTTCCCATTCACATAACGTTGCCAATAAAGTTTGTGCATCCGGAGAAAACGGCACTGTAGGATCGATTGCAAACAAGATGATATCAGTCTGCGATGCAAATTGTTGTAGCATCTCGATTTGCATAGCGAGGGAAGTCTGATTGCCTGGCGCACAGATCAGATTGGCCCCGCGCAGCACCGCCGCAGGTGCTGCGATGGTTGCCAAGGACGGTTCCACCACCACGCGCTCGAGATGCTCCCCATACTTGAAGAGGTACATCGGGCGCGTAATATCTGATAGAATCACTTCTTCCAGCGACATATCCAACAATCGGTCAAGAAATACTCGTTGTGATGAGATAGTATCGCCCAACAACAGCAACAAGAAGAGCTCATCTACCCGGCGAATAGCCTGTGAAAGCGCCACGCGATCATCATTAGACGCATTGAAACGCGCCAGCTCCAATTGCAGATGGTCAAGCCAATATCTTTCGCCTGACAGCAAGGCTTCTTGTTCATCGGTGAGTAGATCTTGCATGTGAGTTCCACATCAGTTAAGCTATAAGTCTTCGCTACCATTATTAGTTTAGCACTAGGTACGATTTTTGCCAAGCGAATACCACTCCAGTATCCATCAAAGTTACGCCCTATTACTCGCGTGGTAAACTGAACTATTCAGCTTCACAAGTTTCCGTTTTGTCTATCTTCAAAACCAGGGTATAATGAAAACAGTCTACATTATCTCAGCACCGGAGGTTATTTATGACACCGGATATCCAAGTGCGCCGAGCGCGGTTACGAGAGTCATCCGCTATTGCGACCTTTGTCAATGCAGCCCGCCCCGGCGGAGCAAAAATCACACCAGCGCAGGTTGCAGAGCGTTTTGGTACGGTAGGATTCATGTGTGCCGAGTATAATGGGCAAATGGTAGGCTTGCTAGGGTGGCAAGTAGAAAATTTGGTCGTGCGGGTGACGGACTTCCTGATTGCCCCGGCCATTGACCGGGTAGTGGCCGGCCGTGCCCTGATTAACGCCATGGAAGAAGAAGGTAAACAACTAGAAGCTGAAGCAGCAATTCTGATTTTGCCGCCACAGCCTTTGCCGGAACTCATCAAGTATTGGGAACTCTTCGGTTACCACAAGCGTGAAGTCACTGGGCTTAACAAGGCTTGGCGTGAAGCCGCAGTAGAATGGCGTGCCGATACCAAAGAGGTCATGGTTAAACAGTTGCGTGAGCGCCTAACTAACCGTCCGATGTAAGTTGCTACAGGAGGGCTGAATGGAACAGATAAAACGTTGGGGCAGCGCGCACCCACAACTAACTTCGTGGATTGTATTAGCATTAGGGATGGTCATTATTCTTATCATCTCAGCGCGTGATGTAGGGTTGGCAGTCGGGCAATGGGCCGCACTGATTGTGGCGACAGTGTTAACCGCCGGGTTGGCAGTATGGATTATCGGTTGGGAAGACGAAGACGAAAACCACACCGAAATTACTACAAACGCAGAGAAATCCTGAACACTCACAGATTTTAGCATCTTCCACGCCCCTGCTCTATACAGGGGCGTTTTGTCTAAGGCTAGTTGCAAGCCTGTCGAGATGGACTATAATTCTTCAATATAGTATTGGGGAGGTAAAACAAACCTTGTTCGATGAACCTTCTGAAATCGAGATTGAGTCACCAGTAGAAACGGAGAGCGAAGCTGCTCCCCCATCTTTAAGCCGCTCGTTGGGGATTCGCTCCTGGTTGCAGGATGCGCTGGAAACGCTGCTCCTGGCGTTGATTATCTTCCTGGTCATCAATACCCTGACTGGACGATACCAGGTGCATGGACAAAGCATGGAACCAAACTTGCGCGATGGGCAATATGTGCTCGCCAGTAAAGTTACCTATTGGCTACAATCTCCGGAACGCGGAGACGTAGTCGTACTCGATCCACCCGAAGCACAGGGCGGTATTCCCTATATCAAGCGCATTATCGGGCTACCTGGCGACCATGTAGAAGTTCATGATGACCGGGTATGGGTCAACGGAACACTGCTGCATGAACCTTATATTAGCATTTCACCTGCGTATGTTGGTAGTTGGGATTTGGGCACGGGCGAATACTTTGTCCTGGGTGATAATCGCAATAACTCCAGCGACTCGCATCGTTGGGGAGCTTTGCCTGTTGAGAACCTGATCGGCAAAGCTGTTTTTTGCTATTGGCCGCCCGAACATTGGGGCATTATGCCGCATTATACTTTCCCGGAGTTGGCAAATTTGCCTTAGAGGGTAGCCATGCAAGCGCGGAGCTCTTGGATAAACGGCCCAGCGTTGAAAGATGTTTTGGAAACGCTGGTGTTAACAATAGTGCTGTTTGTGTTAATCAACACGCTAACAGTACGTTACGAAGTGCAATCGGTCAGCATGGAGCCAACGTTACACGAGGGGCAGTATCTGATTATTAGCAGGCTTGCCTACCGCTATCAACCGCCACAACGAGGCGACATTATTGTCCTACATCCGCCCAGCAGCAGCGCGGATACCATCCCTTATATCAAGCGCCTGGTAGGATTACCTGGTGATCAGATCGAAGTCCACGATGGCCGTGTCTGGGTCAACGGGCGGGCGCTCAATGAGCCGTATATCAGCGGCCCGCCGATCTATTCGGGAAGCTGGGTGCTAGGTGCGAATGAATACTTCGTGCTAGGCGATAATCGTAACAACTCCAGTGACTCACACGCCTGGGGAAGCATTAACCCGGACGCGATCATCGGTAAAGCGTTTTTCAGATATTGGCCGCCGAGTCAGATAGGGGCCTTTCCTAGCTATACTTATGCCTCACAAATGGAGAATAACCATGAACCGTGAAATATTGCTACGACAGGGAGGCCTGTTATTGTGAACTATTCCTGTCCGCGCTGTTCAATGGGCCAGCTGCGTCCGGCGCGCAGTACCTACGCCCACCGCTGGGGTGCATTTTTGCTTACGCGGCCCAATTTCCCTGCGTGGCGTTGCGATTGTTGCGGGTACACCCGTTATGATGTAGTAGCGCTAGCGGAGATCGAATTGCTAACCGGCCCAGAAGATAGCCCCTGGGAGCCGTTTGCCCGCCGGTTGCCCCGTGACACCGAAGGCCCTGCTGAACGCGGCCCGCAACGCTGGTCATTTTGACAAAGCCCGCAGGGGTTGATTTCCTAATTCGCCAGTTTTATGAACAGACCCGCTACTAGTTTCGGTAGGCTTAACTAACGGCTTTACTAGCCATTTGAGATGCGCCCTTTGTATTTTTTTAAAGAAGGAGCCTGTTATGACCGACTCCGCCCCCAAACTTGACCGCAAGGCCCGTTTGCAACTACCACCGGTATATGCTTGTGAACGCGATCCTGCAGAGAGGCTGGGAGATTTCGATGAGATCACGCGCCTCCACATCCCCAAAGAAGCCATCGCCGAGGCTGCACGCTGTCTGCAATGCCCCAATGCCCCTTGTCAGACCGCCTGCCCCCTACACAACGACATCCCGCGCGCGCTGGCCCTGCTGAGCGCCGGTCAATTCATCGAAGCCGCCCTGGTGTACCGCGAAACCAACCCTTTTCCGGAGATCAATGGGCGTGTCTGCCCGGATTACTACTGTCAGGATGCTTGCACTCTCAACAAACTGGGCAAGCCAATTGATACGCGCCATCTGGAAGCCTTCCTGGCGGATTATGTGGCGCATTGTGAGGAGCTGCCCCTCCCGGAACGCGCGCCGCTAACCGGCAAGCGCATCGCGGTCGTTGGTGCAGGGCCGGCGGGCCTCACGGTAGCAGAGTGGCTGACTCTACGCGGGCACCATGTCACCGTGTATGAGCAAAACCCTGCGCCGGGCGGCTTGCTGGTCTATGGAATTCCGGCCTTCAAGCTCAGTCCCCGCCGCGCGCAAGAAAAAACAGGTTATCTTACGAGTCTGGACGTGGAGTTCATCTGTGGCGTCCGTATCGGTCAGGATGTAATGTTGCCCCACCTGCTGGAGACTTACGATGCGGTCTTTTTGGGCGTTGGCGCTCAACGCAACATCCGCCCTGAGCTGCCTGGCGAAGCTCTGCACGGTGTCATAGATGCCGTCGAGTTCCTCGTGCGCGCGGGGGCGTGTGGCGCGCACCTGCCGTCTGCTTGGGCCGCACCCCTGGACATAGGGCCGCGCGTGCATGTGTTGGGCGCGGGCGGTACAGCGATGGATTGCCTGCGCACAGCGTTGCGCCTCCCTAGCGTGACCGAGGCCACCTGTTACTATCGGCGCAGCGAAGCCGAAATGCCTTCCCCACATGAGGATTTTCGCCATGCCCAAGAAGAGGGCGCGCAATTTGTGTGGCTTGCCAGCCCAAGGGCTTTTTTAGGGGATACGGAAGGCCGCTTACGTGCTGTGCGTTATCAGCACATGGAGCTGGGCCCGCCCGATGACAGTGGGCGACGGCGGCCTGTGCCCATCCCCGACCAAGAGATCACGGTTGAGGCAGATACGGTCGTGTTGGCTTTGGGATACGGGCCAGACCCGACCATGCAGACAGGTTTACCGGAATTGCAGGTGGATCGCAGACAGCGGATT
Source organism: uncultured Anaerolineales bacterium (assembly GCA_964504195.1). GTDB lineage: Bacteria > Chloroflexota > Anaerolineae > B4-G1 > SLSP01 > CAZDDI01. The sequence goes on along the minus strand of CAZDDI010000053.1, from coordinate 8,509 downwards.
CTGGTAGACACGCGTGCGACCGGGCGCACCAGCGTGCCGGGGCTGTTCGCGGCGGGTGATGTGGTGCGTGGCGCAGATATGATTGCTCCCGCTGTTGCCGATGCGTTGGGCGTGGCGCAAACGATAGCTGCTTACCTCACTGCCCCGGAAGCACCCTGGCCCACGCCGCAAACTTGACAAAAGTACAAGGTCGGCTACAATACGACCATTGTGCCGAGGTAGCTCAGCTCGGTAGAGCAGGGGACTGAAAATCCCTGTGTCGCCAGTTCAATTCTGGCCCTCGGCACCAATAAAAATTGGCGACCACAAATCGCCCTCTAATCTTTACATAGCCCGGCATTTTGCCGGGCTATGTATGTTTTAACCACTTGCTAGCTTTCACAACGATTCCCGTCACTTTTTTGCAAAACAGATACTTCCCCCGGTCCCGCCCTCAACCGCGACATGGGAGTAATCAACACAAAAACCTTAACACGCATCTAAAGGACAGGGGATTTTTTACTTTGCCACGTTTGGGATTATACTGGTGGATCAATCTCAATGATGACATAAGGGAAGGTTATGCGCAGCCCCCATCCGATCACTATCTTCGAAACCCCAACCCTGGATTTCTTTAAGCAGTGTGCCGAAAAGGTAATGACATCCTGAGCAATACCTATAAATAGCTAGACTCAGTAGATCACAATTTCGGCAGACCGCAAAACTAACCCTGTAGGTTGCTCAAAACCCGCATAGTGCCGGCTTGGACAGGGCGACTTTTGTGCGATGGCCGTCCAAGGCCATGCCGTAGGGTAACTGGGAGAGGCTTCGGCAGGCTCAGCCACCGGGCTGCGGCAGGCTCAGCCACCGGGCTGCGGCAGGCTCAGCCACCGGGCTGCGGCAGGCTCAGCCACCGGGCTGCTTCCGGTGCCTGAGCCTGTCGAAGGCCTCTGCGCTCGTCCAAGGCCGTACCGCAAAACTAACCCTGTAGAATGCTCAAAACCCGCCTATTGCTGGCTTGGACAGGGCGACTTTGGCGCGATTGCGAAATAACAGTTTATAATCCTGTGAGGTAATTATGAACCCTGATACTACTTATGACCTGGAATCTGTTCAACTGCCGTATCTTGCTGGCGCGGCCCTTAAAGCCCTGATTGCCATCTTGGAAGGGCCACTTGGTGGTATTCTGTTACCCAATCTGTTACAGAGCGCGGGCGTCACCCCCTTGCGCCGCAGACACTTCGAAGAAACGCCCACCTACACACCGCTCCATTTCACGAACGATGCGTCGGTCTTTGCTGCCGCGTCTGTTCCCGAAGCCGAATGGCCCTTAACTGTCGGCAGCGGGCCTGGATTCCGATTCGCCGGCGCTGGGGACTATGTAGCGGCCTACCGCCACGGTAACACGTCCCCAGAGGATGTAGCGCAGAAGCTGTTAGCGGCAATCGAAGCCAGCGATACGCACCAACCGCCATTACGGGCATTCATCAAGGTGATACCGGAAGACCTATTGCGGCTGGCGCAAGCGTCAGCTCAGCGCTATCAAGAAGGCCGCACTCTCGGCCCGCTTGATGGCGTGCCGGTGGCCGTCAAAGACGAAATAGACATGACGCCTTATCCCACCACCGTGGGGACGGCGTTTTTGGGTCAATTGCCTGTAACCCAGGACGCGACAGTAGTAGCACGTCTACGCGCTGCGGGGGCACTGCTGCTCGGCAAGACCAATATGCACGAGATCGGCATCGGCGTGACGGGGCTGAATCCGCATCACGGCACACCGCGCAATCCCTATCACCCGGCGCATTACACGGGCGGCAGTTCCAGCGGCTCAGCGGCGGCGGTGGCGGCGGGACTATGTCCCCTCGCCGTTGGCGCAGATGGGGGCGGCTCGATCCGTATCCCGGCGGCGTTTTGTGGCATCGTGGGACTGAAACCCACTTACGGGCGCATCAGTGAGTTCGGCGCAGCCCCCTTGGATTGGAGCATCGCGCACATCGGCCCACTCGCAGCTAATGTAGCGGACGTTGCGCTGGGCTACGCAGCCATGTCCGGCTCTGATCCGCAGGACACAACCTCATTGCATCAGCCCCAGCCCACGCTGAAAGGTTGGAACAACACAAACATCCAAGGTTTGCGTATAGGTGTGTTCTGGCCGTGGTTCCGACACGCCAGCACGGAGGTCGTGACTATATGTGAGACACTGCTCCATAAGTTTGTGGAGGTAGGGGCACATCTCCACGAGGTGGTTATCCCCGATTTGGAAGCGGGGCGCGTAGCGCACGTCATCACGATTGCCGGTGAAATGGCGCAAGCTATGGACGCCTATCACGCAGAACATCACACAGAGCATGGACTTGATGTGCGGCTCAACCTGACCCTCGCGCGCGCATTCACCCTGTTGGATTATGTCAAAGCGCAGCGAGTACGCACGCGCCTGATCGCCCATTTCCTGCGCGTCTTTGAGACAGTGGATGTACTTGTCATGCCGACTACGGGTCTGGTTGCCCCGGTCATTCCGCCAAGGGCCTTGCCCTACGGCGATTCTGACCTTACCATTCTGACCGAGATCATGCGCTTCGCCACCCCCGCGAACCTCACCGGCTTGCCGGCTATCGCCTTCCCCGCCGGCTACACCCCCCAAGGTCTGCCTGTGGGACTACAAGCCATTGCGCGTCCTTGGGATGAAGTGACGTTACTGCGGCTGGCTTTGGCCGCGGAAGGCCTGGTAGAGCGCCATACGCCGCAAGTGTATTATAAGATTTTGTGAGAGGCTCAGTGGGGCGCGAGAGTCCCCGCGCTCCACTACAATCAGACGTAAGCAGAGGTTTCACTATAAGAACAGCGGGAATCCAAATAAGAGGTGTTTTTGGAGTGGGGGCTGTGCCCATCACCCAAAAACACCTCTTTGCAGCGGTTTTAACCGCAAAATCCGGCTGCTGCCATGCTTAACTGAACGGTATTGGCCTTATTATTAATGCAGAATCTCCGACTCAGGCTGCAGCTCCACTGTGCTTCCAGCTACCGTAGACGGTGCAGCAGTCCGCGCCGCGCTCAGGTCTATACCAAACAATTTCAGCAATGGCGCGATGGGTAAATCGCCTACCACGCGGAAATTACCATCGTTGCGTAGTGACTCCAACGCCGTCGCCAGATCCTCGTGCCCGGCGACTACCGGCCCTAACCGTTCCACCACATCGGCAACCTTGAGGCTGGCGAACAGCCGGGGATTGATCCCGTCGAGTACCTGGCGCACATAAGGCATGAACGGCAACAAATGTGTACCCCAACGCACTTCTGCACCCGTCGGGCGGGCTTCCAGCAGCCGTCCGACCGCCGGGACTTCCTCGCCCAACACATAGACGCCCCGCGAAAGCGAGAGCAAATCCGTAATAATTTGCGACATCTGCCCCCCGCTGCCGTAAATGTGAACCTTGATACCTGGCGCGATGGCCTCAAACGCTTTCAGCGAGGACTCCAGCTGCAATTGCGTGAGCCGTTCCTCATGCTCCATCTGCATCCGTAGCCGCTCCAGCTCCACCAGCACCGGCGCTTGATCATAGAGGCTCATCAACTCGCGCTGCGCCTCGATCTCCACTTCCTTGATGCGTTGCAAGCGGTCTGCTTCGGCCTTGGCCTGCGCTTCGGCAATCTCTGCCTGCGCCAGACCCTCGGCGCGCATGACCGCCACCTGCTTCTCGGCGACTTCTGCTTCGGCCAGACCGGGGGCCGCGGCCTCAGCGCGTGTGGCCTCAGCACGAATCTTCGCAGCCTGCGCGCGCTTCTCCGTGGCGTTGGCCTCCGCCTCCGCTCGGATGAGCTCCGCCTTGGTGTCCGCCTCCGCGTGCACCAGCTCCGCCTTTGTTTCTGCGTCAACCTTGATCCGCATCGCGTGCGCTTCAGCGTCCGCTTGCACTACCGTCACATCCTTGAGACGTTCCGCAGCGGCCAACTCTTCCTGTTCGAGTCGCTTGGCCTCTGCCAGCGTGCGCTCAGCATCACGCTCGATCTTGCGCGCTTGCTCAGCCGCCAAACGGCGGGCATCAGCTTCAGTCTCGGCCAACCGGATCTCGGCTGTGCGCTGCTGTTGCACAGCGCGCAGCTCTGCCGCACGTTCCTCGCGCAACCGCGCCAACTGCGCCTCTTTCTCGACCTCAGCCTCATTCAATTGGCGCGTTAATTGCACTTTAGCCAGATCCGCATCGTGGCTGGCGTGTGCAGCGTTCTTATCACGATCAATCTTGAGCAGCTCTACCTCATGGCGTCGCACCGCCAGCGACTCTTGCTGGCCCAACGTTGCCATTTCAACTTCGCGCTCGGCCTCCAGCCGCTCGGCGGCGAGTTTCTTTTCCGTCATCGCCCGAATTTCGGCCTCGCGCTGCGCCCGTCCCTGCCGATCCTGAAGCTCTGCCACTTGCTCGCGATTGGTGACAATGCTCGTCTCTTTGGAGATGCGCGCCTCGGCCTGCTCCACCAACTTGCGATAGGCCATGCCATCCAAATTGGTGATCGTAAGCAAGGCCAAGTCATAGCCTAGCTCTGAGAGAATCTGGTTGACTTGCGGAAAAGCTATTGCTGCCAATTGCTGCCGGTTAGCGATGATCTCTTCCAGCGTCATGGTCGCCGCTGCCGCAACCAGCTCCGCTGTTCCCACCTCAGTGATCGTGTTGATCAAGCTCGTAGCATCCAGACCAACGCGCTGTGCAGCGATCTCAGCCTTTTCCGGGTTGAGTTTCGCCACTGCGTGCGCCCAAATTTGGAAGCTGACCTTGCTGCTATCGAGCGCCGGCACGCCCTGCCCGGCCTCTCCGCGAATCGTCACCGTGAAGCTAATGGTCTTGAGCTTGATCACCTGCGTCAGACGGGTCAACCAATAGGTTGAGGGGCGATCAATCGTCTGTCCAAAAACTCGACTCTTGCGAGAAGGGAAGAAAGCATGCCGTCCATCACCTACCACCACATGGATTTCATCGGGTGGGACAAGAATGCGCCGCCCAAAGCCGAAGAGCGCCATCAACCCGCGCGCGCGATCGGCCTGGGTGCGCAACATCTCCAGCGTGGTATTCGCCTCGCCGAGCGTTTGCCCGGTTACCATCTCCACCCGATTAATCTGCTGCCCCGCCTGTTCGGTCATTTCTTGAGGCGGCACCTGCCCCGGTCTCTTATTCATAATTATCCTCCCCAAATCGTGTTAGTTGTAGCCAATCTCCTGATTGAGCCAAAATTTCAAGCCACAACAGTGTGCGTTGCTACTCTTGTGGCGACAAATCCGATCCCCAAACTGAGTTAATACTATACAATCAGATCAAGGTATTGTAAACACCAGAAGTATCGTTCCCCTCGTCTTCTTAATGAGAGTTTTTTGCTGCCACAACTATTGTACGTTCGCTTGCGGCAAAAGTCAAAATGCGCTTATTACTAGGGTGCGTGCCAAAGTTAGGCATTCAATATCTACACTGCGCCAGCCTGAAATTTATTTTCCAAACGTCAGGTCTAAAACCTTCGCCTTATGAAAATTAAGAAAATAAACCGGAAATAAAACAATTTGCAAGAATCACTTCTTAAAAATTTACAAATTGAGAATTTTGCCCCACCCCCTTGCCCCCTCCCGCCGCCGCTGGCCGCCGGGGACACGCTCGCCGTGAGCAGCGCGCCGGCAGCCGCGAGCGGTCTGCAACTGGTGGTCTGGTCGCGGGAGGGAAAGCACATCGAAGCGCGCTTCTTCCGCCCGTTGGACGCCGGCTTCCGCGCCGCGCCCGCCACCGGCCCTGCCCCTCTCACCGTCGTCTTCACCGATACCACCTCTCCGTTGGGGAAAGCGAGCCTCTGGGGCTGGAGTTTCGGTGATGGGACTGCTACCCTAGGCCAACAACATACCCAGCACACCTACACCACCCCCGGCGTCTACACCGTGACGCTGACCGCAAGCGCTAGCGGTAGTGGGGAGAGCGAAAGCCTGGCCCACGCCATTACCGTGACCGCGCCAGTGCTCCACAGCCGTGCCTTCACCTACACCTACGACGCCCTCCAACGCCTCACCGCCGCCGTGTACTCCACTGACGAGACCTTCGCCTATGCGTATGATGCGGTGGGCAACCGCACGGTGATGACCAGCACCACGTCCCTGAGCGGGACCCTCGTCACCACCCACACTTACGACGCCGCCAACCGTCTCACAGCCCGCCAGCGCAGCGATGGGCACGCCTACACCTACGACTGGTCCGCCCGGGGCCAATTGCTGATTGAATGGACGCAAGGCTATCCCGTGCGCGAATTCACCTACGATGCCGCCGGGCAGATGATCCGTGCGCGCGTGTTTACCCAAACCACGGAATTCGTCTATAATGGCTTAGGCGACCGAATTGCCGTGGATGTAGCCGGCTATGGTACCACCACCTACGCTCTGGACTATGCCGCCGGCGGGCGCATCCTCGCCGAAACTACCCTGACCGAGACCGTCGCCTATCTCTACGGCCACGAGTGTCTGGGTGAGCAGCGCGCCGATGCCTGGCTCTTCTACCTGCCCGACGCCGCGGGCGAGGTGGTCAGCGCGTGGCGGTTCGATCCCGACGGGACGGTGCTCGAAGGGCCCCACGGCCCGGTGAGCCACTTGATCTGCGGTGGCGTGTACGATTGGAGCACGGGCCTCCTCTACCAGGGCGGGCGCTACTTCGATCCCGCGCTGGGGATCTGGCTGGCGCTGCTGCCGTTAGCGGTGGTGCAAGGCGGGCGCAAACGGAAATCGCGCCGGCAGTGGGCGTTGCTGCTGGGTGTGGCCCTGCTCGCCGTGGGGACGCTCGTGGGGTGTGAGCCTCCGCATGGCACTGGCACAGCCACGCCGACTATCTGCATTCCCACAGGCACGCCATCACCCACACCGTCGCCCTCACCAACGCCGACGCCCACACCTGATCCACCCACGTCAACGCCCGATCCTAGCCCTACGCCCATTCCAATGTATAATCCATCTGAACTGAATCTCAGTCAAGCGGGATTTGACTTCATTGTGGGGGAAGAATGGGTTGTGCTGCATTTGTACAATGACAGTAATGATTTAACTAGGGCTAACTGTACCGTAGGAATTGGCCACTTGGTACATACGGGGGCATGTGATGGGCGGGCTTCAGAACAGGAATTCATTGGCGGCATCACTGAAGACAACGCTTATGAATTATTTAGAAGCGATTTGGTGGGTAGAAGTCAACAATATGTACGTTCTTTGGTAACAGTATCCATAACACAATACCAGTATGATGCTTTAACTAGTTTTGTTTTCAATGCAGGCTCAGGACGCTTTCAGGGGTCAAACACATTATTACATCTTAATCAGGGTGATTACGCTGCGGCAGCTAAAGCATTAGAAAGTGAATATGTGGGAGATGGTATTGCTGTAGCTGAAAGACGACGTAAGGAAAGTAACATGTTCCAATATGGAGTATACGATATAAAGGAACCAGTAATTTTTCCTTGAGAAGTTCAGAACAAGCGGGAACTCTTGCTATAAAACTTAAAAACTGCTCCCTTCATTAGTTGCATATAATCAGGAGTTTTGATATGAAGAAACGAGTCGGTGTGTCGCGTCTAGTTGTTCTATTAGGGTTTATTTTCCTGGGGGCCTTTGTACTTGTGCTATACAATAATGATCTGAGGAACATAATAAGCACTTATCAAGCGCCTAGCACAGGTGTTTTAACGTCAAACACTGTGTATCAAAGCGATACACTCATTTTGTCAGCCACATTCAATGTTATTGAACGGGAAATACAATCCTCAACAGCCTATCTTGATCTGGATACTGGAGAAATTGGAAATTCTGTTACCAGTGATATTCAGTTTGACTTTGGTGGTGGCTCAGACGTGTTTTACGCATTGATCCCGATAAATGGAGCTGTAAATAAAAGAGTGGGAGAGGTTACACCAGGTTATGAGGGATGTCAATCTTTATTGAATTCCTTTACCGAAGGTGCCGCAGAAGCTTTAGAAAATGAATATATGTGTGTGTTAACCAATCAAGGCCGTTTAGCACAAGTACGAGTTGATGAGATCCTTCCTTATGAAATAGAATTGAGAGATATAGGTCGTATCCAAATCAGTTTTATAGTGTGGCATACAATGAATGGCAAATAGAAATGATTTATGGACACTTTCAACGATTATTTTGCAAATAGAGTTTATAGATATCTGAACCCGCACTGGACAAGCGGAGAGATGCAAGCTGTACACATAGGGAAAGAGCGGAATTCGATGGTTATAGTGATGAACGTGTGTATGATCGCTTCGATTGGCTAGAATGCAGATTCACTGGACAAGATTGTAAGACGTGGTGAGGGTGAAATGATACAAAGATACTGCCTCCGTGTTGTGGTATTGGTTCTGGTGGTATGGGGGGGTGGGGCCTGTACGAAAAAACAAGCGCCGGCCAGCCCACCCCCTGAGATTCCTGTAGAGTCCTTAGCTCCGCCTGCACCCACCAATACGCCTGTCAGTTTACATGCGATAATGTACCAGGGGTTTACACCCATTATGTCCCAGA
>CAZDDI010000052.1:0-33039 GCA_964504195.1 uncultured Anaerolineales bacterium | reverse complement strand
ATTTTTAAGAAGTGATTCTTGCAAATGGTTTTATTTCCGGTTTATTTTCTTAATTCTCATAAGGCCAGGGATAAAAATCCCCCTCTAAAAAAGCCGCTTTAGCGGCAATACGGTTTAGTTAAGGGTGTTTTTGGGTTGGTGGGCACAGCCCACCAACCCAAAAACACCTCTTTACAGCGGTTTTAACCGTAAAATTCGACTACTGCCGTACTTAACTGAACCGTATTGGCTTTAGCGGCGCAATCGGTAGGTGATGGGATAAGTTTTCTAAATGCGATAGCCCTGGGGGCGGGTATCGCCCTGCTTGTGAAGTCTGGTATAATCAAGCTGATGGCTATTTTATCTACCAACAAACTCAGCAAATACTACGGCGCACAAGAAGTGTTCACGGGCCTCACGATAGCAGCCCATCACGGCGAGCGCATCGCGTTGGTCGGGCCGAATGGCTGCGGCAAAAGCACCTTGCTCGACCTGTTCGCGGGCACGCAGGAGCCGGACGCTGGCAGCGTCTATCGGGCGCGCGAAATGCGCTTGGGCTACCTCCCGCAAAACCCCGATTTCAACGAGAGTGGTACGCTGTGGCAAGCGATGGAGGCCGTGTTTGCCGATTTGCACGCGCAGGCCACGCAACTCCGCGCTTTGGAGCAGGCGATGGCGGCGGATAACGTCGCGCAGCGGGATGCCGCCATGCAGCAATACGGCCCGGTACTGGAGCGCTTCGAGCAGGCCGGAGGCTTCACCTACGAGCACCGTATCCAGCAGGTGCTCGGCGGCCTGGGCTTCACCGAGAGCGAAATCCACGCGCCCGTGAGCCATCTCAGCGGCGGGGAGAAGACCCGCGCCCTGCTGGCCCGCCTGCTCCTCGAAGCGCCCGATTTGCTGCTATTGGATGAGCCGACCAACCACCTTGATCTCGAAGGCATCGAGTGGCTCGAAGAGCAGCTGCAACGCTGGAAGGGCACAGTCATCATCGTAGCGCATGACCGGGCGTTCCTCGATGCGGTGGTGGAGCGGGTATGGGAGCTGGAATTTGGGCAGCTCACGCTATATCGTGGCAACTACACGGCCTATTTGGAACAGCGCGCGGAGCAGCGTGCGCAGCAGCAAGCGGCTTTTGCGGCGCAACAGGAGCACTTCGCCGCAACCGAAGATTACATTCGGCGGTACATGGCCGGGCAGCGCACCTCGCAGGCCAAAGGTCGCCTCAAACGCCTGGAGCGGGAGAAAGCGTCGGCCACGCTCGCGCGCCCCCAAGAGACTACGCGGATGCGCTTGAATTTGCAGACTACGCTCCGTAGCGGCGACCTAGTGCTGGGGCTGTACGATGTCAAAGTGGGCTATGATGGTACACCCCTGTTGGGCATGGAAGAAGTGGAACTGCGCCGTGGACAGCGGGTGGCGCTGGTCGGGCCGAACGGTTCCGGCAAGACGACGTTGCTGCGCACCATTCTGGAGCAACTGTTGCCGCTGAAAGGGCATGTGCGCGTGGGGGCGGCGGTGCGGCGGGGGTACTTCGCGCAAGTGCAGGCGCATTTGGACGCAGAAGCCTCCATTTTGGATACGCTGCTGGACGCGGGCATCGGCTCGGTAGCAGAGACACGCTCGTTCCTGGCCCGTTACGGCTTTCGCGGCGAGGAGGTCTTCAAGCCGGTGGGCGTGCTCTCCGGCGGCGAGCGGGCGCGAGTGGCGTTAGCGATCCTGGCTTTGCAGCATGCGAATTTCCTGCTGCTCGACGAGCCAACCAATCACCTCGATCTGGCCTCGCAGGAGGTGCTGGAAGAGGTGTTGCGCACTTTCAACGGGACGATCCTGCTGGTGAGCCATGATCGCTACCTGATCCGCGCACTGGCAACCCATGTGTGGGCTATCGCCGATGAGATGCTATACACTTTCGAGGGCTACACGGCCTACGCGAGCTGGCATCAAGCGCGGCGCGAGGGTAGCCCTCAGGCGCAACAGACGCAAGATACGCAGCGGCAGCAGCGCGAAGATGTGCGCCAGCAGGAACGGGCACGTCAAAAAGCCTTGGTGCAACAACAGCGGCAGCTGGAAGCCTTGGAAGCGCACATTCACGCTCTGGAAACCCGCTTGCAGGAGCTCACTGCTGCGCTCGACGCTGCTGGGCGGCAGCAGGACGTGACCCGCGTTGCTAAACTCGGTAACGAGTATCATCAAGTGCAGGCGCAACTTAACACGCTGCTTGAGCAATGGGCCGAGGTAGCGGAAATGGGTGATGGGTAACGAGAGGCTCATCATCCACACAAGGAGATGTTTATGGATCCCCATGTTTTTGACACACACCAACGCCTGACCCCGTATCCCTTCGCTAAACTCATCTACATTATCTATCGCCGCTTACGCGAACAGGGCGTGCGCGCGACCACGTTGTGGGCCTGGGACAAGCTGTATCGCCGTCGGCACGGTGTTTCACCACGCACGGTTTGTGAAATTCAGCCGGGGTTCTTCGTAGGTGGGCAACAACGTGCGCAGGGTTTGGCGCACATGGCGGAATGGGGCATTAGCGCGGTGGTCAATATGCGCGCAGAATCCGACGATGCTGCACACGAGGCCACGCCTGAGCATTACCTCTGGCTGCCCACGCCTGATGATACTCCACCCACCTTCGCCGACTTGGAGCGAGGGGCAGCATACATCGCCGAGCAGCGCGCCGCCGGGCGCGGGGTCTACATCCACTGCGCTGCCGGGGTGGGCCGCGCGCCACTGATGGGGGCAGCCTATTTAGTTACCACTGGCCTGAGTCCTGCTAAAGCGTGGGCTGTTATCACAGCACGGCGACCCTTCATCCGTCCCACGCCGCCGCAGATTGCCGCGCTTGAAGCGTTCGCGCAGCATTGGCAAGCCAACAAGGTGTGACGGTTATGGAAGAAATAGAACTTATAGAAGATCCGCTTGCCCGGCGCTTGCAGCTGGCCCAAGAAGCCTTCGTGGAGGATGAGAGCCTCACCAGCGATTTGCTGGACGCTGAGGCGCAAGCACTGCTCGCCTGGGCTGGCGCGTGGACTGAGCGCTGGGTGACGGACACCGCCGCTATGGATGATATGGAAGCTTACGCGCGTCTGTTCGAGCAAGTGCGCGCGTTGCGCCGGCAATTGCGTCGGATAGCACAGGCCAGCGCAGCTGCGTCCGATCCGCTGGCGACGTTGCACACGTTGTTGACGGAGCTGGAAGCAGATATGCTCGCGGCGGATACCGCAGAGGAGGATAGCGATGAGCCGTAAAATCGTAGGGCATAAAATCGTCTGGCAAGAAATCGCATTGGGGATCTTCTTGTTATTGACCCTGTGCGCAACGGGGTCATTTTTTGGACTGGATTTGGTGAAAGATGGCCCACGTTCCGGCGCGGTGGTGCATGAGCCGTCCGGCGGGTTGCGCGTGGTGTTCACCTCGCCGCGTTACCCCGATACGGCCAGCACGCGCGGCGAAGGCGTGGATGCCTGGCTGGTGGAGGCCATTCGCGGCGCCGAGCGCAGCATAGACATCGCTGCCTACGACTTCGAGCTGCAAACCGTCGCCGATGCGCTGCTTCAGGCGCGGCGGCGTGGGGTCACGGTGCGGCTGGTCACGGATGGCGACTACGCCGACCGCCCGGCCTTGCAACAGCTCATCGTGGCAGATGTGCCGGTGGTGATGGATAGCGGTACGCCGTTCATGCACAACAAATTCATCGTCATTGATCGCGCGCAGGTGTGGAGCGGCTCATGGAATCTCACCCATAACGGGACACATCGTAACAACAACAATATCGTCATCCTCAACTCCCCGGCGCTGGCGAAAAACTACACCGCCGAATTCGAGGAGATGTTCATCCACCAGCAATTCGGTCCTACCTCGCCGCGCAATACGCCCAATCCGCGCGTCGAAGTGGGCGACGTGCTGGTAGAAAACTACTTTGCGCCGGAGGACAACGTCCCCCAGCGTCTCCTCGAATTGCTAGGCGAGGCCGAGCGCAGCATCCACTTCATGGCGTTCGCCTTCACCGATAACGACATCGCCCGCGTCATGGTGGACAAGCACCGTGCCGGGCTAACCGTGAGCGGGGTCATGGAACAGCGCAACATTACCGCTACTGGCGCAAACTTCGATGCGTTGCGACAAGCCGGGATTGATATCTTGAGCGATGGCAACCCTTACATGATGCACCACAAGGTCATCATCATAGACGAAGCCATCGTCATCACCGGCTCGTATAACTTCACCGCCAGCGCCGCCGGGCGCAACGACGAGAACGTGCTCATCATCCATAGCGCGGACGTGGCTCGGCAATACATGGAAGAGTTCGCGCGCGTGTACCGGCAGGCGCAAGACGGGCAGTGATGCAGTTCTGTTAGGACGTATAGAATGAGCTACGGCTATCAACCTATGCTCCTCACGGGATCTGCAACCGCCAAATTCCCCAGCACCCGCTATCAGGGGAGCAAAGCCAAACTGGTGGATTGGATTTGGGAGCAGTTGCAGGGTCTTTCCTTCCATACCTGCCTGGATGCGTTTGGCGGCACGGGGGCGGTAGCCTATCGCTTTAAGCAAGCCGGTAAACAGGTGACGTATAATGACATCTTGCGCTTCAACTACCAGATTGGCCTGGCGTTGATTGAAAACGCGTTTGTGCGCCTCACGCCAGAAGATGTGGATGGGATTTTGTGCCCGCAGCCGGGCGTGGATTATCCGAATTTTATCCAACGCACCTTTCACGACATCTATTTCACCGACGAAGAGAATGCCTGGCTCGATATTGTCGTCGCCAATATCCGCACGCTCGATGATTCCTACCAACGCGCGCTGGCCTTCTTTGCGCTGGCGCAGGCAGCGATTGTCAAACGGCCTTACAATCTGTTTCACCGCAAGAATCTCTATATCCGTTTTGCAGAAGTCGAGCGGTCTTTCGGCAACAAAGCTTCATGGGATCGTTCATTTGAATCTTGGTTCTGCGAATTCATCGAAGAAATCAATCAGGCGGTTTTCGATAATGAGGAACCCAATCGCGCCCTAAACTCGGATGCGTTGACCCTCTCCAATGAGTACGATTTGGTCTATATTGACCCGCCCTACCTCTCACAGCGCGGCGTCGGTGTGGATTACCGGGATTTCTACCATTTCCTCGAAGGGCTAACTCTATACGATACCTGGGAGCAACACCTTGATTTGCGCTCCAAGCACAAGCGGCTCAAGCGCCAACCCAATCCCTGGACGGATAAAGCCACCATTTACCAGGCTTTCGATGTCCTATTTCAGCATTATCGAGACAGCATCCTGGTCGTCTCCTATCGCAGCGATGGCATTCCTTCCCCAGACGAGTTGTATACCTTGCTGAAGCGTTACAAGCGGCAAGTGCATCGAGAGACCTACGGCGCGTACAAGTATGTGCTTTCAACGAATCATCATTCAGAGGAAATTCTGTTCATTGCAGAGTGAGGTGATTATGACCAAGTGGGACAACCAACTGTTTCGCACAGACTTGCTTAACACAATTCAGGCTTTTGCTCCTGCTCTTTCAACCGATACAGGCGAATGGGCAGTTAAAGGTTTCATAGACATCTATCGTCAAATCTACCCACTTACGGGCGATACCAAAGTGGTTTCTAAAATCATCGAACTCATGTTGTTTCCCATGTTATTCGATTTCGCACAGCAACATGGCTACGAACTTCTTTTCTGCCAGCATCAAAATCACTATCCTGATATCAGCCTGATTGCAGAAAACGGGACAAAAATAGCTGTTGACTTGAAAAGCACTTATCGGCTTGATACAAACCGTGTGAGCGGTTTTACATTAGGCGCATTTACTGGTTATTTCCGTGATCGCAAATCATCGAAGAACACAACTTTCCCGTATGGCAGTTACGCGGCGCATTTTGTGCTAGGTATCATTTATACACGCACAGATGAATCCATTGATTACAAACGGGTTTACTCACTGGATGATTTCCTTTCCATTGTTTCGGTAGTCAAAAACTTTGAGTTCCTATTACAAGAGAAATGGCGTATTGCCAGTGATAGCCCAGGCAGCGGTAACACCAAAAACATCGGTTCGGTAAAAGAAATTTCGATGTTACTTGCAGGAGAGGGGCCTTTCGCAACATACGGCGAGGCGGTTTTTGCTGATTACTGGATGAATTATCTCACTGCGGATATGGCTAGAGCCATAGATTCAGCAGTACCTTACCGCAATCTAGCAGAATATCGAGCATGGCGAGAGCGAGCGCCTCTCAAATGATCCGCCACCGCCTCCTCATCCTTGCCCTGCTGCTCGTTGGCGCGGGGCTATTTCCAAAATTGACTTATTATCTTTTGTGTTTAAAATGTCACGCATAACGTGTTTTCTGATACATACAACATCAATGATAGCGTAAAATATGCTTAGTAAACGACTTGGCGCGGTCAGCGCACAATTGCTCAAGGCTTTGGCCGAAGATGATCGCTCGGTTTTTTCAATAGCCGATGCGCAGCGTTATCTGAGCGCCTATACGAACGCGCCCTATACCGATGCAGCGACGCGCGAATTGTTGCGCCGGCTGGTGCGTTCAGGATGGGCGGTGCGCTTAGGCGCTGGACGCTACGCGATCGTACCCTTGTCGTCTGGCGATGCGCTCGCCCCCCAGGTCAGCCGCTATGTGATTGCCCGTGAGCTATTGGGCGACGCGCCATATTATATCTCCCACACCAGCGCGATGGATATTCACAATTTACTTAGCCATCCGGTAACGGAAGTGTTGATCAGCACACCTCGGCGACTGAAAGCGCGTGAGATTTTGGGGGTGCTCTATCGGTTTATTTACACGCCAGCAGCGAATATCTGGGGGTGCGAACCGCTGTGGGTGACGCCTTACGAGCAAGTCATGGTAAGCGATCTTGAGAGAACTCTGCTCAATGGGGTGATGCGCACTGACTTGTGCGCGGGGTTAGGGCAGGTTGCCGTCGCGCTGTGGATGCGTCACGATGAGATCAAGTGGGAAAAATTAGCGGAATATGTTGCGCGCGCGCAACATCGCGCTGCGGCGCAACGCCTGGGTTATTTACTAGAACTCTATCAATTGGGCACACCGGAACTGATTACCGTGCTTCTCAATCTGCGGGGAACTGCGTATGCCTTGTTGGATGTGCTATTGCCAGATGAAGGCCCCTATCTCTCACGCTGGCGCTTGCGTATCAACATAGAACCGGAATCTCTACAAAGCATCATCAGAACATAACATGATACCACCAGGCGAAATAGCGCGTTTTGCGCATCGAGCAAGCATAGGCGACAAAACCATCGAAAGCGATTATGTGCTGACCTGGGCTTTGTTGGCGCTTGCCAATTTACCTTTGCGCGATAGGCTGGCTTTCAAGGGCGGCACCGCGCTCAAGAAAATCTATGCGCCGGATTATCGTTTTTCTGAAGACCTGGATTTTACCGTACTCACGGCAATCCCCAACGCTGATTTGGTAGCTGAATTTGAAAAATTATTCATCTGGCTCCGCCGTGAAGTCAACCTCATCGTTGCTGTACGCCGCCTGGAAGTTCATAGCACAGGGAACCCAGCACTGTATCTCAACTATATTGGCCCGTTGCGGGGCAATCTTGAGAGTCGCTTTTTCAAAGTGGATTTCACCCATGATGAGCAAGTGATATTCCCCCTTGTCGAAGCGCCAGTACAATCCCCCTATAGTGATTGCCGTAATCGCTCAGAAACGCTGTGCGTATATTCGCCTGAAGAAATCCTGGCCGAAAAACTGTGCGCGCTGTTGGGGCGCACCGAACCCCGCGATTTGTATGATATTCACTACATCTTTGAAGAAAATCTGGCTGATGTCGAGGTGGTTTCTTATCGGCTCAGCGAAAAAATGACCCACAAGGGACTGGATCAGGCTGGGTTGCAGGACGTACTGGCGCGTAAACGTAAGGCCCTCGAACGGCTCTGGGAGCCGCGGTTGCGTGGACAGATGCCCGAATTGCCGCATTTGGAGACGGTCATCCGCGAGACTGAACGCCGATTGCGGCAGTGGAGGCTGGTATGAAACCAGTAATCCGCCATCGCTTCCTCATCTTCGCCCTGCTGCTTCTCGGCGTGGGGCTGCGCCTGGGAGCGTGGGGCGATGTTCCCCCTGGCCTCTACCACGACGAAGCCTTCAACGGACTAGATGCGCTCCGGGTCTTGCAAGGCCACTTTCCTCTGTACTTCGCTGCGAACAATGGGCGCGAGCCGCTGTTCCTCTACCTCATCGCCGCTTCGGTGGGTGTGCTGGGGCGCTCGCCGTTGGCGGTGCGCTTGCCGGCGTTCTTCGTGGGCTTCCTCACGCTCGCTGCGACCTACGACCTGGCCCGCGTGCTGTTCAATCGCCACGTGGCGCGGTGGGCGCTGGCGGTGCTGGCGGTGACGCTGTGGCACGTCCATCTGAGCCGGATGGGCTTCCGCGCGGTGCTGCTGCCGCTCTTCACCGCGCTCTTCCTGGCGCAGGCGGTGCGCGGCGTGAAAACCGGTCGCAAACGATATTGGCTGGCAGCGGGCGCACTCTACGGCGGGATGTGGTACACCTACATGGCGGCGCGCTTCACGCCGGTGGCGTTGGGGCTGGTAATTCTCTACGCGCTGCTGACTCGACACCGCGAGACGCTGGCGCATTGGCGCGGCGCGCTGCTCTTCTGCGCTGCGGCGTTGATTGTGCTGTTGCCGTTGGGCATCTACACCCTGCAACACCCGGAGATCGTTCTTCAGCGTACCGGGCAGGTGACGATTTTCAGCCCGGAGATCAACGGCGGTGATTTCTGGGGTACGCTGGCGCGGCACACCTGGAACACAGTGGCGATGTTCTTTATACGGGGGGATCGTATCTGGCGGCACAATCTGGCCTGGCGGCCCGTGTGGGATCCGGCGCTAGGGTTGGCGTTCGTAATCGGGCTGGGCGTGGCGTTGGGCGAGATCAACGCAAAGACGCAAAGGCGCGGAGGCGCGGAGGGGGAGAGGGGGCGTGAGATACCGTTTGTGGTGATTCTGCTGTGGACAGGGGTGATGGCTCTGCCGACACTGCTCGCGGAAGATGCACCTCATTTCCTGCGCGGCGTGGGTGTGCTCCCGACTGCGGCTTTGTTCCCGGCGTTGGGTCTGGCGTGGATTGAATGGCGAATGGCGAATGGCGAATGGCGAATAGTGAATGGCGAGTCGTGTTTCACGCATCACGTTTCACGCATCACGCAGTACGCAGTACGCAATACGTCAATCATATTATTGTGTATTGGGTTGTTTTTCACCACCCACGATTATTTCTCTACCTACGCCCACGCACCGCTGGCGTACCATTGGTTGGAGGGTGGGGTGGTAGATTTGGCGGGCGCGCTCAACGCGGCGCGAGGCGCGGGCTGGGACGGTGCGCGGATGCTGCACGGCCCGGATAACGGGCGCGCGCTGATTGTAGATTGCGGCCTGTGGGATTCGTGGGAAGCGTTGCCCTTCCTTGTGCCGGAGGAGCGGGTGCAGTTCTTGCCGGCAACGACACCGCCCACGCTGGCGCAAGGCGCCACTTTTGCCGTGTGGCCCTACCGCGATTGGGCGTCAAACGTGTTCCTGCTCATCCCGCGCCCGGCGTATCTGAGCGTCCGCAACGGCCCGCAGGTGCAGGGCGATAAAGACTCAGAGCCGTTCACTGCTGCATTGTTCATTAACGCCGATCTGCGCCCGCCCGTGCCGGAGGCCGTCGCCCAGTTCGGCGGGGAGCACGGTGAGGTATGGTTGCGCGCCGCGCTGGTGCGCGTCGAGTCTGGCGGTGCCACATTGCGCCTGTGGTGGGATTGTCGTGTGCCCTTCGCGACGGATTACACTGTCTACGTCCACTATCTGCGAGATGGGGAACGCATCGCGCAGCACGATATGCAGCCGGGCGAGGGCCATCTGCCCACATCACGCTGGCAAGTGAATGATCTCATTCTCGACGAGCACTTCCTGCCCGGCGTGACGCCCGATCCGGCACGCGATACGCTCCGCATCGGCCTCTATCGCAGCGACAATGGCGAGCCGCTAGGGGCGTGGATTGAGGTGGGAATCATTGTGGAGCAATAAGGCGAGAAGACGAGCCGCTTTCTCGCTTATTCGCCTTTTCGCTCACTCGCTTTCTCGCTCAACCATTCGATGCGGATGAGATGCTGCACCGCGCGAAATTCCGGGTTGCCAGTGATGAGCGTAGCGTGCAACTCTTGCGCAAGCGCGGCAGCGAAAGCGTCGGCGTAAGACATCGGGTGGTGGGCTTTGATGTGGGCAGCTGCTGTAACCCGTTTTCGGTCAGCTTCATAGTAGGTAATCGGGTAATTTTCCAAGAACATCTGTAATCGCATGACAGCAGCAAGCCCATAACGACGCTCGACATTGTACACACATTCGCCATAGTTGATGAATGACATGTGCAGCGTCGCTTGTCCGCTCATGCCTAGCCTTAAGCACCGCTGAACTCGCTCTGCTCCTGGTTCTGCTAGGAATAAGGCGAGCAATGCGTTGGCATCAAGCACATACGGTTTCATAGATAGGCTCCGCTTGTTCCAGGCTTTGCTGTTCCTGCTCGATCTCTCGTCGATGCTCTTCAACAAGTTCTTCCCGCACCGAGGGACCTGGATAGAGCGGGGTATAGTCGCGCAAGAAACCATACGAGGCTTCGATGGGATCATCTGGCACGGGGACAATCTGCATATAGCCTGCATACTTCACAAAAGCAACTTTGGCTCCAGGATACAAACCTTCAGTCTCCCGAAGTTCTTTTGGTATAACTACTGAACCTTTTGTGGAAACTATAGCTGTGTGCATCACCCTACTCCTGTGTTTTGTATAACGAATCTAAAAATAGTATAACAAAAAATCAATCCGATGTCAACACCCAAGTCTTCACGCTTCACGTTTCACGTTTCACGCACCGCGTTTTACGTTTTACTATTCTTGTTGCCCCTCCTCGCCGCCTTCCCGCTCTGGGGGCCGGGGATGGTGAATACACGCGGCGGCGGCGATAGTCCCTTTCTCTTGCAGCGCACGCTGGATATGGCGGAGGCGCTGCGCCACGGGCATATCCCTCCGCGCTGGATGGCGCACGCGGCCTACGACCTGGGCTATCCGTTCTTCAACCACTACGCCGCGCTGCCCTTCTACCTCAGCGGCGGCCTGACCGCGCTGGGACTCTCGCCCATCCTGGCGATCCAGGCGACGCAGACGCTCGGCTTCCTGCTTGCCGCGCTTACGATGGCGCTGTGGGCGCGGCGCATCTATGGCAACCGGTGGGCGATGCTGTTGGCGGTCGCCGCGTATACCTTTGCGCCGTTCCATCTGGTCAATGTCTATGTGCGTGGCGATTCCCTCTCGGAGTTCTGGGCCTTTGTCTGGTATCCCCTCATCCTGTGGACGCTGACCCGCGTCGCCGAACGTCCCACGCTGCGCCGCATCACCCTGGCTGCGCTGAGCTACGCCGCGCTCATCCTCACCCACAACGTCTCCGCCCTCATCTTCGCGCCCTTCGCGCTGCTCTACGCGGCGAGTCAGCGAATCGGCGAGTCAGCGAATCAGCGAGAAGGCGAAAAGGCGAGTCAGCGAGTCAGCGAATCACGCATCACGTTTCACGTTTCACGCATCACGTTTCACGCATCACGTTTCACGCATCACGCATTACGCATTACGCATTACGCATTACGCATTATGGCTCCATTTCTCCTCGCCTTCCTGCTCACCGCCTGGTTCTGGATGCCGGCCATCGGCGAGACAGGCTATGGGCAGATGGGGCCGGAGTTCACGGCAGGGTATTTCCATTACAGCAACCACTTTCGCGGGCTGAATCTGGTGCAGCCGACGTTCTTCTTCAACTACGACATCGCGTCCGCCGTAGGCGAGGCCGGCCCCTTTGCGATGGGGCTGGTGCAGGCGGTGATGGCAGCGCTGGGTGCGCTGTACTGCGTACTGCGTGCTGCGTACCGAAAGAATGCGCATTACGCAGTACGTAGTACGCAATATGCTTTTATCTTTTTCTCCCTCGCCCTCTCCACCCTCATGATTACCCCACTCTCCGCGCTGCTGTGGGAACATCTGCCGCTGCTGGCGACGACGCAATTCCCCTGGCGGTTTCTCTCCGTGCAGGCACTCTTCACGGCGATAGCGACGGGGGCGTTGGCGAGCGAGTCAGCGAATCAGCGAGTCAGCGAAAAGGCGGAAAAGCGAATCAGCAAATCAGCAAATCAGCAAATCTCAAATCTAAAATTCCAAAATCTAAAATCTAAAATCCCAAATAGTGTGGTTGGATTGTTTTGTTTACTGTTAGCTATTGCCACCCTGGGCGCGCTGTGCCCTGAACGGTTGCTCATTACCGCGGGAGATGTGACGTGGGACAATCTGCTGCTCTACGAGGCGTTCACCGGCAACATCGGGACGACGATCCGCTACGAGTATCTGCCCCGTGATGTGCAGCCGCGCCTCTACATCTCCGAGGCGGTGGTGGATGGGGTGGATGCGGCGCAGCCCATCGCTGATGGCGACGTGACGTTGACGGCCACGCTGCTTTCGCGCGCGCCGCAGCGCCAGGTGTGGCGCGTGACGCTGGATGGGGCCGCGCCCGTCGTGTTCCCGCTGCACTGGTGGCCCGGCTGGCAGGCGGAGGTGGACGGCGTCGCGGCTGAAGCCTACCCCATGACCGGCTATCCTGCCGCCGGTTCCGGGCGGTTGACGGTTGACCTGGCGGCGGGCGAGCATGAGATCACGCTGCGATTGCGGAATACGCCTCTGCGCGCGGCGGCGGGGTGGATTTCGGCGGTGACGGTGCTTGCGCTGGGTGTGGTTGTTTTTCAACGCAAAGGCGCGAAGGCGCAAAGGCGCAGAGGACTGGTTGATTTTTTAAAAACCGCCCTTACTCTTGTACTAGCGCTTTTGTTGCTGCTCGCGATGGCATTGATTCTCCCATCGCTATTCACCCCCTCACTCTCTCACCCCCTCACCCCCTCGCTACACGCCTTCGATTTCATCCACGCGCCGTATCCGCACCGCGAGCCGGTGCGCTTTGGGCCGCTGCTGCTGGAAGAGGTCTATGTGACGTCCGGCGCGTCGCGCAATGCGCTGGACATCGTGGCTGCGCCGGGCGAGCAGATTGGACTGGGGCTGCGCTGGCAACTCTCGAACTCGACGCCGCTGACCGGGACGTTGCGCTTGGTCTCACCAGCGGAGCCGCGCCATGGGGTGACTTACGGTTTGGCTGAAACATCGTTTGCTGTGCCAGCAACGGGAGGAGCCGGCTATTCGCTGACCCTGCCGCCGAACCTCGCGCGCGGGCTGTATCTGCTCGAATTGCGCTTCTACGATGCTGATGGCGAACTGTACCCGCAGACCCCGCAGGGCACGGGACGCGGCGCGCTCTATGTGGGCGCGGTGCGGGTGCAAGCGACTCCCGCGCGCCGTCTGGATGCGCCCGTCGCGGTCCAGCTCGGCGAGCTGACGCTGCACAGTGCAACGGCATTACGCGCCGGGCCAGACGCGCTGCGCTTGCAGTTGGTTTGGTCGGTAGCGCGCCGCACGCCGCGCAACTGGAGCCTCTCGCTGCGTTTGCTCGATGCGGATGGCCGCCAACTCAGCCAGGTGGATATGCAGCCCGGCTATGGCTATCTGCCCACCTCGCTCTGGCAGGCCGGCGAGTTTGTCACGGATTACCCCATGCTGCCTGTACCGGAGGGCCTCGCGCCCGGCGCGTACACGCTGCGCGTGATTACGTACCTCGAGGCGACGATGCAGCCCGGCGGCGAGGCCGATGTGCCACTCACGCTCACGGGCGTGACGTTGCGCGAATCTCCTGAGACGCAAACGCTCTGCCAGGCTGGAGGCGTATCGCTCACGGGATTGCAGCTGCCGGAGGCGCATCCCGAAGGCGCACCGCTCGATTTCGCCACCGAGTGGAACGTCACCGAGCAGCCCACCAGCGACCTGACCGCCCGCTGGGAAGCGCTGGACGCCGTCGGGAACACCGTCGCGCTACGTGAAGGGCCGCTCGCGCCCGGCTCGCGCACCACTGACTGGCCCCGGCTCGCCTGGGTGCGTGCGCCTGTGACGCTGCCGTTCCCGCCGCTACTGCCCGCTGGCCCGTACACTCTGCGGCTGATCTTGCTCGCGGGGGACGCCATCCTCCAAACCTGCGAACTGGGCGCGCTGAGCATCGCGCCGCGCCCGCGCAGTTTCACCCTGCCCGCGCCCCCTTTCCCGCAGCAGGCCGATTTCGGCGCGGAACTGCGGTTGCTAGGGTATGACATCGCCCAAACCAGTGACGCACTGCTGCTGACGCTGTGGTGGCAGGCGCAAGCCGCGCCCAGCCGCGATTACAAACGCTTCGTACACTTGCTCGCGCCGTCTGGCGAGTTCCTCGCGCAGGATGACGCGATGCCCCGCGCGTGGACGTATCCCACCGGCTGGTGGGCCACCGGCGAGGTGGTGAGCGAGACGGTGAAGCTCCCTGCGCCATCCGGCGAGTACCGCCTGGGCGTGGGCTGGTATGATGGGGAGTCCGGCGTCCCATTACCGGCAACCGATGCTGCCGGTACGCCCTGGCCTGATAACCGCGTGCTATTAGGTACGCATCCTTAACGCGCTTTTGCTTAGTTTGGCAAATGATATATAATCGCTTTATATTCTTGAGCAGGGAGGTTATATACTTTTTCAGGCATTCTTGATGATTTCATCTTTCATCATCAATAGCAGGTATCATCACAACCTCTCCGCTCTGCTTATCCCCAGTTCATTCTGGGGTTTTTATTCATTCTTTTAGCAGCGGAGGTTATCATTATGATTCATTTGGTCACCGATACCACGGCCTATTTGCCGTCTGCGTTCTTGGAACGCTGGCCTATTCACACGGTGCCGTTGAAAGTCACCTTTGGAGACCAGTCCATTGATGAGGATCAGGTTTCTTCGGAGACGTTCTTCGAGCGTTTGGCGCGGGTGGAGACTGCGCCCAGCACCAGCCAACCCTCGCCGGGGGAGTTCATGCGGCTTTATCAGCAGCTTCTCAAGAATGGCGATGAGATCATCTCGCTCCATATCTCCAGCGGTTTGAGCGGTACCTCGCTGGTGGCGGAGATGGCTGCCAACGAGGTCGCGCCCGACCGCATCACCGTGATTGATTCGCGTTCCGCCACCTGCGGCCTGGCGTTGATGTTGCAACAGGTAGCGCGGTTGGTGGAGGCGGGCGGCGCGCGTGAGGATGCTGTCCGGTTGGTCGAGACGATGCGCGAAAAGTACGCGGGCATCTTCCTGGTGGAGACGTTGGATTATCTCGCCAAAGGTGGGCGCATCAATGGCGCGGCCAAGCTTCTGGGCAATATGCTGCATTTGCGGCCCATTCTCCACCTCAACGATGGGAAAATTGATAGCTTGAGCGTGGCGCGCACGCGCAAGCGCGGTATCCAGCAGGTGATGGACGAGATGCACAAGCGGGTGGGCGATGGCCCGGTGAATGTTGGCATCACCCACATCCAATGCCCTGAAGATGCGCAAGCCCTGTCCGCAGCCGTGCAGGCGCGCTTCGAGTGCGCCGATGTGTTCATCCACGAGACCGGCCCTGTCATCGGCTCACACGTCGGGCCAGGGTTCATCGGTTTCGCCGCCTGTCCTGTAGCGGCATAACAAGTCCACACCCACCGGGCAGGTTGACCAGACCTGCCCGGTTTTGCGTTCAAATTCGTGGGGATTGTGTTACAATGAAAGTGGAGATGGCTGTAGGGCGGTGAAGGCCCATGTTCGTATGTTGCAGCACATGATGCGGAGGTGCGAGAATGACGATGGTATTTGATCAAATTGTGGATACAGTCAAAGAACTTCCGTTTGAGCAACAAACGATGCTCCGAGATTTAATTGACAAGTGGCAAATCGAAATGCGTCGGCGGGAGATTGCGCAGGACGCCCAAGCGTCATTACAATTGCTTCGGGACGGTCAACTACAACCGCAATCTGCCCAAGCGGTTATTGCTGAGTTAGAACAGTCTTTGGGTCAGACAGAATGAAACGACGCTTAATTCTGACACCCAAATTTAGCCGCGCCTTTCGCAAATACGCCCGGCATGATGCTCGCTTACAAAAACGGATTACAGACACTTTGCGGCAAATGGAACAAGATATTTTCGGGGCTGGCCTGGGTACACACAAATTAAGCGGAACACTTGCAGGGTTACGGGCTTGCTCATGCGGGTATGATTGTCGGATAGTGTTTGTTCTGGAACAAAACGCTGGCGAAGAAGTCATTGTGTTGCTTGATATCGGCTCTCACGACGAAGTATACTGAGGTTTGCTCCAGAACCTTTGGCTGTGCCAACAATGACTGCTTAAACGAATGGGCGACAGCTAGGCAAAAAGTGGATTTGACAATCCGCCGCAAGCCAACATGGCAAAGGCGCAGGTATCAAGATTAGGAGGTGTAACCATGTTTACCAGAACCGTTGATGTCCATGAAGCGCAAAAACGCTTCACCGAATTATTGAGCTGGGTAACTACAGGGACAGAAGTCATCCTCACTGAAGGTAGCCAGCATATCGCGCGGCTTGTACCGATGACAGATTCAATGTCGCCACGTTTGCCGGGCTTGCATGAGGGCGCAATCTGGATGAGTGAGGATTTTGATAGCTCAATGAATGGCGAAGCAATACTATGAGCGAAAAGGACGATTGGGAATCCTTGTTAGAATGGCTTGAAACGCCAAAAGATGTGCATCCGAAGTATGTCGCTTCCGAATGGAAAAATGGCGTGTAATTTACGCTGTTAGGCCGTACCGCTTTGTTATTTAGCACTTCTGGACCCATAGGAAAATGACTTATGCAATTTATCAAAGAGACTTTTCGTGAAGAAAAAATATACTTTTATGGCAGCATCTATGTGATACTTTCACTTGTCGCCTTTGGAGTTATCAATTATTTCACCTGGTCTCCAGGCGTTGTTACAGAATTATCCACTGTTGCCTTGCTGTGCTGGGTATCTTTATACCTACCTGTAATAGTTTTCAATAAGTTTGCTGGCTGGAAGGTAAACGAATTTGGGTTTGTGTTAAACAAGCGCGTCGGACTCGTTATGGTTATCTCTTTGTTATTGGGTGCGTGGTTGTATGTCAGAGAGCCAGAGATACGGATGTTTGATCAATGGCACTATTCTCTGATTGAAGCCTTTGCAAGAGTAGGTGAAGAAGCGTATTTCAGGGGGTTTATCTACGTTCTTGCGTTAAGACTTTTCAAAACTCAAAAGAAACCACATCTTTGGGCTATTATGCTATCGAGTGTAGCGTTTACTGTGATGCACACACAAAGTTTCTTGCCAGAGAATGGCTCACCCATATTACAGATACTTTTGCTTGCCCTATTCTTAGCATATCTGCGCCACACAACCGGTTCGTTATTGCCTAGTATAACAATACATTGTCTCCTCAAGGGAAACTTGCTTGGAATATTATTTGGATGGGCGATTTACGCGCTTTTCGTGATTTGGGCTTATGTGGAAAGGTCTTTGGAAAAGCGTCAATGGAACACGGCCTAACATTGCATCAAGCCGCCTGTGCCTTTGGCGCGTGTAGGCGGAGAGGGAACGATCTTTGGGGCGTGCCTGCTGGTAAAGGGGGTTTCCACGCAGTCAGCGTGGTGCTTATGTTTGTCGTGAGTGAGACAGAGAAAATTGTGACTAGTTGCTGTGTGCAAGCGGCCTCCGTAGACATGATGATTTAGCACGATTGATAGCAGATATTGGGTAAAAACTTCCACAAACACAAAGAGATTCGTTATGCCAAAACCCAAACCCATCCAACCCCTCATCCCACAGGAAATCTACAGCCTCGCGCTCAAACGCAAAGGTGCTAAGAAATCTTTGCGGCTGGGCGCGAGACCTGGTAATTTATAAAGGATTCACCCTATGCCAACTGCAACGTTTCATTTTCCGCCGGATTTTCGTTGGGGCGTCGCTACGGCGGCGCATCAGGTCGAAGGGAACAATACCAACAACCAGTGGTGGGCCTGGGAGCAGCAAGAGGGCCGCATCAAGCACGGCCACACCTCCGGGCTGGCCTGTGACTGGTGGGAGCACGCCGAGGCGGATTTCGACCGCGCGGCGGCGATGGGCCTCAATACGCTGCGGCTCTCGATCGAATGGAGCCGCGTGGAGCCAAAACAGGGGTTTCTCGACCCGGCAGCTCTGGAGCGCTACCGGCAGATGCTCGCCGCGCTTCAGGCGCGCGGCATCCTGCCGATGGTGACGCTGCACCACTTCTCCGATCCGCTCTGGCTGCACGAGATGGGCGGCTGGGAGAACCCGGAGGTCATCCCCCTTTTCGTCCGCTATGTGGAGAAAACCGTGAAGGCGCTGGGCGAGTACACCAATCTGTGGTGTACCATCAACGAGCCGAACGTCTACACCTACATGGGCTACCTCAACGGGGCGTTTCCGCCCGGCAAGCAAGATTTCAAACTGACCTTTGCCGTGTTGCGCAACCTGCTCCTGGCGCACGGGCAGGCTTACCGCGCCATCCATCGCCTGCAACCGGCCGCGCAGGTGGGCTTGGCGCACAATTACCGCATCTTCGACCCGTACCGTGCGGGCCGCCCCCTGGATAAGCTGGCGGCGGGTGTGCAGGATTGGGCCTTCAACCGCGCAACGCTCGACACGCTCCGCACCGGCTGGTGGACGCCGCCGGTGGGGTTTGGCCCGATCTGGGCGCTGCGCCACACGCTCGATTGGATCGGCATCAATTACTACTCGCGGGATTTGGTGCAGTTCGACCCGAACGCCCGCGATACGGCGTTCGGGCGCAACCTGCACGCGCACGATGCGGAACTGCTCGACGGGCCGTTTGGCGAGCTATACCCGCATGGCTTGTACCGCGCCGTGACCCGCGTGGCGAACATGAAGCTGCCCATCTACATCACCGAGCACGGCCTGCCCGATGCCGACGACGACCAGCGCCCGCGCGCGCTGGTGCTGCACCTGCATCAGTTGTGGCGCGTGTTACAGGGGAATTACCCGGTGAAGGGCTACTATCACTGGACACTCACCGATAACTTCGAGTGGGTAGAGGGCTGGGAGGCGCGCTTCGGGCTGATCGAGCTCGACCCGGAGACGCAGGTGCGGCGCAACCGCCCCAGCGCCGATTTGTACGCGACGATTGTGCGGGGCAACGCCATCACGCCGGAGCTGCTCGATGCGTACACGCCGGAACTCCGCCGGGTGTTGTTGCCCGCATGAAGACCGCCGAACTGGATTACACCCTGCCGGAGGAGCTCATCGCGCAGACGCCGGTGGAGCCGCGCGACGCCTCGCGGCTGTTGGTCATCCACCGGCAGACGGGCGCGCTGGAGCACCGGATTTTCCGCGACATCGGCGATTATTTGCGCCCAGGCGATTTGCTCGTCGCCAACGAGAGCCGGGTAATTCCGGCGCGGTTGTTCGCGCAGAAGCCCACCGGCGGGCGGGTGGAAGTGCTGCTGCTGCGCGATTTGGGCGAGGGTCGCTGGCGCGCGCTGGTGGGCGGCGCGCGGACGCGGGTGGGGTCGCGCTTGCAGCTGCTCGAAGGGGACGCGCTCAGCGACATCGCAGCGGAGGTGGTCGAGACCGGCGAGCGCGGCGAGCGGGTGCTGGCCTTCTCCGCGCCGCTCGCGCCGCGCCTCGATGCGCTCGGCGTGATGCCGCTGCCGCCGTACATCCATCAGCAGCTGGCTGACCCGGAACGCTACCAGACCGTCTACTCGCGCCGGGAGGGGAGCGCGGCCGCGCCCACCGCCGGGCTGCACTTCACGCCGGAGCTGCTGCTGGCCTTGCGCGAGCAGGGCGTGGGGCTGGCCTTCGTCACGCTGCATGTGGGGCTGGATACCTTCCGCCCCATCGCCGAAGCCGAGGTGGAGGCGCACCACATCCACAGCGAGTGGGCGTATCTCAGCCCGGAAGTGACCGCGCAGATCAATCGGACGAAGGTGATGGGCGGGCGTGTGATCGCCGTCGGCACGACGAGCGTGCGCGTGCTAGAGACGGCGGCGCGTCACGGCCTGCTGCAAACGTCGGACAATGCCTGCCCCTGGCGTCCGCTCGCGCCGTTCGAGGGGTTCACGCAACTCTACATCACGCCGGGGTTCCAGTTCCGCGTGGTAGATGCCATGCTTACCAACTTCCACCTGCCGCACAGCACCTTGCTCGCGCTGGTGATGGCCTTCACCTCGCCCGAACTCATCCGCAAGGCTTACGCTGAGGCCGTGCGCGAGCGCTACCGGTTCTTCTCGTTTGGGGATGCGACGTTGATGGTGTAGCGAATGCACGAATGGCGAATGAGCGAATGGCGAATGGGAGGTCTGTATGCGAAAGTTCACATGGTTCATTGTATTGTTAGTGATGGTTGGAGCAAGCACAAGCGATTTGCCGTTCCAGGTTGCCGCTCAAACGCCGCCGCCGCCCACAATCGGGACGGCGGCGTTTGTTATCGCATCCAGCGTGATGCCGTGCTACACCGGCTGCGGCGGCATCGCCAATCCACCCACCAGCAATGCGGATTATGAGCAGCAGGTGATCGAGCTGGTCAATGCCGAGCGGTGGAACAATGGGCAATTGCCGCCGCTCAAGCGCGAGGACACGCTCACCCATGCGGCGCGCTATCATGCTAACGATATGACCCACGATAATTATTTCAAGCACGATACTTACGATCGGGTCAACGGCAATTTGGTTTTTGTGTGTAGCACATGGGATCGGGTGATTGGCTACTACGGCAGCGGCTGGAGCGGTTTGGCGGAGAATATCGCGTGGGGATACAGTACCCCCCAGAGTGTCATGCAAGGTTTGATGAATAGCAGCGGGCATCGCGCTAACATCCTCAATCCCAATTATCGAGAAATCGGTGTGGGATACGTTTCATCCCGTTGGGTGCAGAACTTCGGCGCGAAAAGTGCGCGCTACCCCATCGTCATCAACCGCGAGGCGGCCACCACCGACCACTACCGGGTGAATCTGTACATCTACGGGGCAGGGACGTGGACTGAGATGCGCCTGCGCAATAACAGCGGGGACTGGACGGCCTGGCAACCGTTCCAGACAAATGTAGTGTGGTATTTGCCAAAGACACGCGGGACGCACACGGTCTCGGTGGAGCAGCGCAAGACGGGCAGCAGCACTGCTTCCAGCGATACTATTTATTTGACACAGGATTTTATGGCTACGTTGGGCGGCATTCCCGCATCAGCCACCTTTTTGTACAGCATCCCCGAAGGCGTGTTCGTGCCGCCGCAGCAGAGCGTAACCCCGCATAATACCACGACTGCGGACGCGCTCGCCTGGACGTTGACCACGCAAGGCAATTGGTTCACGGTCACGCCCGCGAGCGGGAACACGCCGGGCGCGTTGTTCATCATCACGCCCAACACACCGAGCTCGCCCACGCCGGGCGTGTGGACGGGGGCCGTTACGGTGACGGTGACGAATCCACCGGACACTTTGAACAACGCGCAGCGCATCACGCTTACACTGCGCGTCATAGACACGCCCATCCGCCGGGTTTACCTGCCGCTCACGCTGTGGCAGTAGTGACCCAGACTTGTGCCCCTTCAATCCGCACCCAATCACCGGTGTGGATTTTTTCTAACGGCAGCTGATCCACCATCGGAATCTCGCTGATAATCGCGCCCACGGCCACAATCGGCTCGCTTTCGGCGTTGAGGATGGCGGCAGGGACCAACCCGTTCGCCGCGAGTTGATACAGCACATACGATCCCACCGTGCTCCCCTTGCCGGTGGGGAACACCAGCACTTTCCCCGCCACGCATTGCCCCTCCAGCGGATGGCCCTGCTCTGTAACGATGCCCGTTGCCGCATCCACGCCACCTAGAAACCCGATTGGTTCAGATGAGACCAGCGCCTCGCCCTCGGCAACGCCGGATTTGATGATGCGGCCATGTAGTGTAAGTAGCTCGCTCATGCGGCATCCGGTTTGGCAAGAAATTCGTCCAGGTCGAGGTTGCCGCTGTTAAATTCCACAAGTCGCGGCCAATCAATTTCATAATCGGAATCACAAAAACGCGAGATAAATTGTCCGTTTAGCCGATTAACAGTTCTCGTTTTTTCTTTCTCAAAAGCCTCATTGTGTTCTTTGGCTCTATAGCCGATTGGTTCAATGATTTCTGTATAAAGATTAGAATTTTCGCTAATCAAATACCAAAAATTTTGCCCAACTATTTTTAGATAACCGCGAAGGTAGCCGGTTTTAGTTTTCCCATAGCAGATGCCTAAAACAGCCTGTACATTGGCGCTACGTCTGGCTTGTTTTACACGGGCTACTGCGTTTTTTAGATCTTGTTCTAGTTTGTTTTGTTGTGAGCTGTTGCCCCAATTAGGGCCTGACTTGATTGAGACTACGTAATGTGTGCCTTGGTTGAAAAATTCCAGGTCAACCCCAGAAGCGGTAGATTTATGTCCATCACAGGTCATTTCAGCGATAAATACCGCCAGACCTTCCAGGAAATCGCCAAAGAGTTTTTCCTCAGATGAGGACAAAAAAGCTTCAAGCAAACCAGCAATTAAATCAGGCGATGTGAGGATATTTTTTGCTTTGAATAGATAGGGATTTTTAAGCAGCAGTTTGTTGAGTTGTAATGTCTCAATAGATCTCAAACGACGCTGGTGAAAATCCACTATGTTTTCATTGACATACTCACAGACGCGATCAAGGTCTAAAGGTCTCATTTCGTGTTTTCCTCATGTATTTCTTCCAGCTCATATTCCGGGCCTGTTTCAGCAACTATCGGTAGCTTGATTTGTGCCCTAGCTATACGTCCACGGGATAAAGCTACATAATCGTTACTCAGGTCAATGCCGATGTAATGCCGCCCCATCTCTGCGGCAGCCAGTGCGGTGGTGCCAGAGCCGATGAAGGGATCAAGGACTGTATCACCTGCTTCGGTAAACAACTTGATGAACCAGTTAGGGAGGTCGAGCGGAAATGCCGCGCTGTGATTGCGATTAGCGCATTCTGTCGCCATGTGGATGACATTGTTGGGGTAGACTTTGTCACGCCCCACCCAGTTGGAGACGTTTTTGCCAAAGCCGCTGCCCACGTCGGATTCGTCTCTAATGCGGTCGGTTTCACTCAAGTTCGCCAATCGCGTCTTGGCCCAATCGCCCACCGGAACCATAACCGCTTCTTGATACATATTGAAATGCCGTTGCTTATTGAACTGGATCAGGCGTTCCCAATTATCTCTAAACCGATTCGGCCACTTGCCGGGATATGAGTTCTTTTTGTGCCAGATAAACTCTTCTGTCCACAACCAGCCTTCACGGCGCATCGCCAGAATGAGCTCCATGACGTAAGTATGCCGTTCCCCGTTGACAACGCGCTCTTTGATGTTTAGCACAAAAGTTCCTGTAGGTTTAAGGACACGGTAGAATTGGCGCGCTTTGGGCAGAAACCATTCTACATAGTTATCAGGACGAACACCGCCATAAGTGTTTTTTCGCTGATCTGCATACGGCGGCGAGGTGAAAATCAAATCCACGCAGTTAGCGGGCAATTGCGCCAATACTTGCTCGCAATCGCCATGTAAGATTTGATCAAGATACTTCATCATCCATCCTCTTGCAATAACTCTTGTGCAAACATTCTTCGTGGTCTGTCGTCCGTCGTCGGTGGTCAACATTCAGCAAGTAGCAACTGGAGTTATTATAGCATATCACCCCGCACCGCCATCCCCACACATGCCTCCAACGTCCCGAAGCGCGTCTGCACGCCCGCGAGGTTGCGCAGGTAATACGCGCCTTTCGCGGAGGAAGTCATCACGGCGGCAAAGCCCAAATCGCGCACAGGGGCGATTGCCAGGCACGCATCGGCGTAGAGCCGTCCGCCCGCCGCTTCGATTTCGGCGGCAAGGCCCTGGGCTATCGCCGCTCCTTTCACCGGGCGGGCGCAGGTGATCCATAGCGGCAGGCGCAGCTGTTTGCCGCGCACCAGCTCCGCCACCTGCGCGATTTCCGCCAGTGAAGCGTGCGGACAACCGATCCACACCAGCGCGGGGGGCGCGGCGGCGTCGCTGAGCAGGGCATAGCCCGGCGCGAGGTCATCCACCACCAGCGTCTCATGCTCTGGCACGAGCATATCCTCGGTGAGTGCCTCCGGCGTCACCCCCGCTACATGGAACAACCCCACCGCCCCGGTCGCGGCGAGCGCGGCCCCCAGCGCCTTGAGTTTTTCCTCCCATAGCGGCTCGTTACGCGCCAGCGGCAGCCCCCCAAAGAATGGGATGCGCTTCCCGGCGATTTTGCCCACTACTGCGCCCAATGCGCTGTAGTCGCTGCTGGTGTGGGGTGCTGCGGTTACTTTCACCAGCAACGTGGCGCGGCGGTTCTCTTCGAGGTGTAAGCCATACGCGCCCGTGCGCCCTACGAGCGCGGCAGCAATCGCGCCCGGGCCGCCCTCGCGGTTGGTGCGCGCGCCCAGCACGCTGTTGGCGTAGGCCACAGCGGAGGATTCGGCCCAGGCGATGTGTTCGCCCGGCGCGGGGACATTGCCCACGAGGTAGGGCGTGCAGGTGGGGATAGGGTCGCCCGCGCCCACCCCCATCCGCGCGAACGCGGCGATGACGGCCTGCTGCTGCGCGGCAAAGGCGGGATCGAAGCCCTGCTCGCGCCAGGCTGCCAGATCCATCGCGGCGGGGTTGAGCGTGGTAGGCACGCGGACGCGCGCGCCTTCATCAGCCCACCGGCGGAGGAAATCCAGCCCAGCGGAGCCGATGTTGCGATAGGAGACACCGGAAATCTGCACACTGGCGACGGGGATTAAATGCTCCGCGCCGTAAATCTGCGCCAGCGCAACAATGATCTCCATCGCGCGGCGAGTGGCAGGGCCATCCTCGCCCCTGAGCCAAGCTTGCTCTTCGAGGGTCAGGTGAATGTGATTTTGGATTTTGGATTTTGGATTTTGGATCATGCTAATTGCTTACCGATTTGATGTGTTTCTTCTGTATAGCTGACACCTATCATCTTTTCTGAATTATAGCCCAAAAGCCGCGCACATAAAAGCGCGGGGATACGCCAAGGGGAACAAAGAATCCAGGGCGCGCGTCTTTATTCCGTGTGAATTGAAAATCATAATAGCAAGGAGAGCGAAATGAAAAACCTTTTGATGGCGATGGTGGTATTGGTGTTGGTTGCCGGTTGTGCGATAACCAGTGTTTCAACGGTAGAGTTGAACGGCACCTCATGGATGTTGACGCGCTTGGGTGATGCGCCGCTGGTTTCGGATACTGAGGTTACGTTGTACTTTGAGGATGATGCTCTGGGCGGAAATGCTAGTTGCAATACCTATGGAGGTTCGTACACAGTGGATGGGGCGCAGATTTCCATGAGCGAGGTCTTCAGTACCATGATGTACTGTTATCCAGAGGAGCTGATGGAGCAAGAAATGGCCTATCTCGCAGCGCTGGAAGCCGCAGCCACGTTCCAGGTGAAAGACAATGTGCTGTGTCTCATGGATGCTGATGGCAGCG
This sequence comes from uncultured Anaerolineales bacterium, assembly GCA_964504195.1. GTDB lineage: Bacteria > Chloroflexota > Anaerolineae > B4-G1 > SLSP01 > CAZDDI01. Next base: position 7,559 of record CAZDDI010000052.1, on the reverse strand, counting down.
TGCTGGCAGAGTTCACTGCTATCGAAAGCTGAGATCGGCGGGTTTTCTCGCCAGGCGCCGGGATTCCCTGCGCCTTTTTTGTTGGGTGACAATTCCCGTAAGTTGGTGTAAACTTCGGAAAGTGCAGCTCCAGTCAACTTGGCATATCCAATAGCATCCTTGGGAGGTTGTGAATGAGGAATAATGAGATTGCTCAATTGTTGCGCCGCGCCTTGCTCGAAGGCGGCGCAATGGTTCACGCGCTTTACGAGTACGAGCTAAAAGAGCATATTGATCACTGGTACAAGGGGCTTAAAAAAGATCATGATGACTTTGTATTCGTGGTGACGGAAAACGCCGGGCATGTGGCGATGCTTCTGATTATGGCTGATAAAACTGTGTACATCAATGAAGAGGCACGGGAAAAGCTCCAGGCTGCCTGGCCGGATACTTATCAGCATAACCTGCAATTGTTTATTCCGGTTATGGCCGATGATTTAGCCAATGGCTTTATCTCCGTCAATGGGGTACGTACTCCCGCAGCTGTCCGAAATGCGCTATCACGCAAAAACCGGCGTGGGGGGAACGTTTCCGAGCGTCGTGAATAGATACGGGTTTCGCCCAAATTGGGTGGGGTAGTATTTTACCGGTGCATAACGACGTTTTGTAGACTCAAGGCCTGGAAACCTGCCAAGTCTATGTCCTAAACTTAATGACATTGAGCTATCTGTTACTGTCCGGTTTCATTATACGGCAATTTCACCGTAAACGTGCTGCCCACACCGCGTTGACTAATAACTTTGACGTTGCCGCCGTGTGCTGTCACGATGCTCTTGACCAGTGCTAGCCCCAGTCCTGTGCCACCATAGCGGCGGCTCATACTACCGTCTACTTGATAGAAACGCTCGAAGATACGCTCTAACTTGTCGGCGGGAATGCCAATGCCAGTGTCTTGTACTTCTAAGATAAGATGGACGTCCGTCTTTGTCAGGCGTACGTTGATCTGTCCCCCCTCAGGTGTGAACTTGAGTGCGTTACCCACCAGATTGTCCAATAAGCGGCGCATCTGTGTCGGTTCGGCCAGCAAAGAGGGTAGGTCGGGGGAGCATGTAGCTGTGAGAGTGACGCCCGCTTGCTTGGCTGTTACCTGGAAGTCGTTAATCATACCGGCGACCAATCTTGCAAAATCCACTTTTTCGTGGACAGGCTTTTGTGTTTCCACTTCCAGAATCGCGTTGATGTCTTCTACTAACTGCGTGAGCATTTGCATCCGGCGTGTGATGATGGCTACTGGTTCTTCTTGTTCTGGTTGTAAATTGCCCAACACGTGATCGTGCAGTAACTCTGCGTAGCCACGTGCAATCGCTAACGGGGTGCGCAGCTCGTGAGAAACATTTTGGATGAACTGATCCTTTAGGCGATCCAGTTCTTGCTGTTGTTCGAGTGCGTGTGCCAGTTCTGTGGCGCGTTGCTCCTCCTGTGTAAAGAGGCGTGCGTTCTCAATGGCGATCGCTGCCTGCGTGGCAAAAGCCGTCACCAGCCGTCCATGCTCTGCGGTATAGAAATGTGATTCCTGCTTGTCGAGCGAGAGCATGCCAATCAAGCGATCTCCAAAAATCAGGGGTGCCCCCAACCAGGCGCGCGTGCCGGATTCATCATGGGGTGACCGGCAGAAATTTTTGTATTGCTTGGGAGCATCGTCTACAATCAACAACCGGCGTTCGCGAATCACTTGTTGATTGGGATTGTCATTACTGGTTAGATCGAAGGTCAGCCCTACAATCCGCTCGAGATTGGGGAACCCCCGTCCGCCAATGATTTCCAATACATCCCCTCTGAGTTGCTGTACCGAGCCGCTATCGTAAGGAACGACTTTTTGAAGTTCGCTTAAAATCAACTCTAACACCCGGTTCAAATCCAGTGAGGTGCTCAGGGCTTGCGTGACGGCGCGCAGGGTTTCCGCCTCGCGCCGTCGCCGGGCCTCGGCTTCGAACAGCCGCGCGTTTTCCACCGCGTTCACGCATTGTTGTGCCAAGGCCTGGATGAAAGCGACTTCCTGGGGGGTATAATGGCGTGGTTCGCGATGCCAGAGGACGATGCCGCCGCTCACTGTGTTATCGCGCAACATGGGTACGGCCAGCACCGCGCTGATCTGTTCCATTTGCGCCAGTAAGCTGAAGGGGTAATCCGGTTGGTGTGTGATGTCGGGGATTTGCACTGCGCGGCGTTCGGCGGTGGCCTGGCCGATAGCGCCCTGGCCCAACGGCACTCCCTGGGACTCTACAGCTTGCCGAAATTCTTCGCTGATACCGTATCCGGCGATGATGTAGAGCGAGCCATCTTCGCGGAAGCCAAAGACCCCGCTGGCGTGGGAGAACGACAGGAGCGCGGCGTGCCGGGCGATGGAGGCCAGTACTTCCTGAAGGTTGGTGACAGAGGTGATTTCGCTGCTGACCCCGGTGATGGCGGCTAGCTCGTCAGCGCGCCGGCGAAGGTCCGCATTGAGAAACGCTTGCGCTGTCAGATCGCTGATTTGACTGGCGAAGGTGAGCTCGTCGGGTTGCCAGGCGCGGCAGGTGTCTAATTGCTCGCAGGTAAGCACGCCTGCCAGTTGCCCGTGCAGGCGAATAGGCGCTTTGATAAGTGCGGCAATATGTTCTTGGTTTTCTTTCGTTAGTCTATGTTCAGCCGTTGGTGTGTCGGTGATGGCGAGGATTTGTTTGGATTGGAGCGCCGCAAGTCGCTCGGCTCCATCTGCCAATAGAGTGGTTTGGCCCATGCAGGGATTGGCTTTGCCGTCCGGGGTGGCACTTTCCAGGCAGCGTAGTTCGTTTTGCTGGGCCGTCGCACGCCAGATATTGACCCGGCTCACTTGTAGCGTTTCGGCGGCCGCGGTAGCGATAGCGCGTAGTGCCTCTGGCAGTCGCCCGGCGGCCAGGTCGGGATGCGTTGCCAGCTGGATTAAGGTGGTGTGTTGCCGTTCCATCCGTTCCAACCGCTGGTTTTGTTCCTCCTCGGCTTGTTTGCGTGCCGTGATGTCCTCTTCCAGCGCGAGGTAATGCGTGATGATATTCTCCTGGTTGTAGATGGGCGAAATCGAGGCCGCTACCCAGTAGTATGTACCATCCTGCTTACGGTTATGTAGCTCCCCGCTCCATTCCTGCCCCACCTTAAGTGCATGCCACAGTTCTGCATATACTGCTGCCGGCGTTTGACCGGATTGGAGGAGCGCGGGAGTCTTGCCGAGGATGTCGGCAGCCTCGTAGCCGGTTTGTTGGGTGAAGCGCGGGTTGACGTATTCGATGACACCCTCGGTGTCGGTAATCATCACAGCGATGGGGTTCTGTTCTACGGCGCGGGAGAGTTTGCGTAGTTGTTCTTCTGCTTGTTGCCGAGCCTGGCGTACTTGCGCGTCTTGCAATTCGCGCTCTACCGCCGGGAGTAACCGCGCCAACTTGTCCTTCATCACATAATCATAAGCGCCGGCCTTCATTGCTGCGACGGCCACTTCTTCACCGATAGTACCGGAGACAATGATAATTGGGATGTTGTTACCGGTGACCTTGAGTAGCAGTAGTGCTTCCATGCCGCTAAAGCGCGGCAAAGCGTAATCGGTGATGACAATGTCCCAGGAGGCGTCCGTGAGCGCCTGGCGCATTTGCTCAGCGTTCTCGACCCGCTGCAAGGTCAGGTCATAGCCGCCCCGACGCAGTGCCCGTTCGATGAGCAGGGCATCGTCTTCCGAGTCTTCGACCAGTAGCACGCGCAATGGAGTAGTCATACGCTTTATCGTTTGTGCTGGGGGGGGGTATTCAATACCAGCCAGTATAGTCCCAACTGGTTGACCGCTTCGATGAATTCATTGAAGTTGACGGGTTTACGGATGTAGCTGTTGGCTCCCAGATTGTAGCTTTCAATGATATCCTGGTCTTCGTCGGAAGAGGTCAGGATGACTACGGACAGCAAATGGGTGCCAGGGTTGTCCCGGATGCGGCGCAGCACTTCCAGCCCATCAATCTTAGGTAGTTTGAGATCCAACAGCACTAGCGTTGGTAAGTCTGTAGGATCACGGTCTGCATAAGCCCCGGTGGCGAAGAGGTAATCCAGCGCCTCAATCCCGTCCCGTGTCACGATGACTTCGTTGACTAGATTACTCTTTTTGAAGGCGCGTAATGTGAGCACTTCATCGTCTGGATTATCTTCCACAAGTAATAATGTGCGTTTTGTAGACATATTCACCTCCCTCGAAAATGGCGAATAGCAAATGAAAACCAGCGTAGTGCGAAGCAGACGCTTCGCGCGCGCGAACGGCGCATTCTCTCCCTGTAGCACAGGCTTCAGCCTGTACGTCTGCTTCGCGCGTACGAACGGCGCATCTATGCGCTGACAGTTCGCGTTACATTTTCATCCAACCGCGGGTGACCGCCGGTTAATGAAGAATTCTTCTAAAAATCAAAGATAACTGTACCTGCAGTAGCTCAAGCGTTCGTGTTGTTATTCGTTACTTAACGTAAAGTAAAATGTTGCGCCGGCATTTACCGCGCTCTCCGCCCACACTTGCCCCCCATGCCGGTGGATGATACGCTGTACGGTCGCTAACCCGATGCCCGTACCTTCGAATTCTTCGTGATTGTGCAGGCGTTGGAATGCACCGAAGAGTTTATTAGCATACGCCATATCAAAGCCTGCGCCGTTGTCGCGTACGAAGTAGGTCGGCAGCTGTTCTATGTGTGTCATACCTACTTCAATCCGCGGCTGCGCTACCTTGCTGGTGAATTTCCAGGCATTACGCAGCAAATTCTCCAGCACTACCCGCAGCAGGCGTATATCCCCAGTGACGATCAGTTGGGAGGCGATAAGCACCTCAACCTGGCGTCGTGGGTCTTGTTCTTGCAACTCACTGGCAATCTCCGCCGCTACCGCGCTTAGATCAAAGGGGGCGTGGTGGACATCGCCGCGTGTTAGTCGTGAGAGCTGCAACAGATCGTCAATGAGCTGCCCCATGCGCTGGCTAGCAGCGCGCACCCGCTGTAGATAATCTTTGCCGAAATCGTCCAGTACTTCTTCGTAATCTTCCAGCAATGCCTGACTAAACCCATCAATGGCGCGTAGCGGACTGCGCAAATCGTGTGAGACGGAGTAAGAAAAGGCTTCTAGCTCCTTGTTGGCGGCGGCGAGCTGCGCGGTGCGCTCGACTACGCGTAGTTCCAGGACTTCGTTCAGTTGGCGGATTTCTTCTTCCGCCTGTTTGCGGCGGGCGATCTCTTCTTGTGCCGCTTTGTAGAGGTGCGCATTTTCTAGTGCGGTGGTAAGCTGATCTACCATCGCTTGTAAAACGGCGATATCCTCTTCGGAGAAGGCGTTGCTCTGCTTGCTTTGTACCGTCAGTGCGCCGATGGCTGTACCATGTGTTACCAGCGGCAGGGCCATTTCCGAACGCGCTTCCGGAAAAAAGGGATTGTTGAAACATACTGTTTCCGCGCCCACGTCTAGCGCGATCCGCGCCTGCTTGTTGGCGATGCTCCAGCCAATCATAGATTCGCCCCCTACACCTAGTTGATGGCCCGTGCCCAGCATTCGGTGCCTGGCCTCGCCGCTGCCCGCTTTCAGCACTGCATACTCGTGACTCTCGTCTACCAGGAAGATGCCTACATAGTAGAAGGCGAATCGTTCCTGAATTAAACTGACGGTTTGCTGCATCAGTGCCTCAGGATCCAAAATGGTGATCGCTGATTTCGCTACCTCCGCGGCGGTTTGCAGTTGCGTTGTGCGGCGTTGTAAGTGTGCTAATAGTTGTTCGCGTTCAGCCTCCGCACGTATGCGCTCATCTAGTTCGTGCTGGGCAGATTCGTAGAGACGGGCATTTTGCAAGGCGATGGCTACCTGATCTACCACGGTTCGCAATACGGTGATGTCTTCCTGTGTAAAGGCGGACTCTGCTACGCTTTGTACACTTAGCGCACCGATGATCTGCCCGTGTGCGGCTAGCGGTAGCGCCATCTCGGAGTGGGTATTGGGCAGGAAGGGATTGTTGAAGCGCACTGCTTCTGTTCCTACATCTAGTGCGATCCGTGGTGTAGCGTTGGCGATGCACCACCCGATCATAGATTCGCCGCCCACTGCCAGGCGGTGTCCGGCGGCCAGCATTTGCTGACCGGCTTCCCCTGTCCCGGCCTTCAGTACTGCGTATTCGCCGCTTGCGTCCACCAGGAAGATGCCCGCATAGTAGAAACCGAAGCGTTCCTGAATTAGATTGACGGTCTGCCACAATAGGTGTTCGGGATCGAGAATGGTGATGGCTGATTTGGCGACCTCGGCAGCAATTTGGAGCTGGCGTGTCCGGTGTTGTAAATGTACCAGGAGCTGTTCCCGTTCTGCATCAGCCAGTTTGCGTTCGGAAATATCCGTGCCGATACCGCCAATGCCGTACAGCTCGCCATCGGCATTATAGAGCGGGAATTTCATAGAGAGATAGGTGTGCAGGTTGCCGTTAGTTGTGCGCACTTGTTCTTCAAATTCCAGCGCACGTTGGCTGGCTATGACCAACTGATCGTTGGCGCGAAACTGTGCCGCGATGTCTTCGGGGTGTATATCGTAATCGCTTTTTCCGCGCAATTCGGTGAGGCTGGTTTCATGGAGCATTTCGTACTTGCGATTGATGAGCAGGTAGTGACCGGTCAGGTCTTTGATGTAGATGAGCGCGTTTGTGTTATCCAGGATTGCTTGTAACCGTGCTTCGCTCTCGCGACGGGCGTGTTCGGTTAGGAAGGCCACTGTCATATCTTCATATACTAGCGCCCACTGGTCAGCGGTGGACGCATTGCAGACATGAAAAAGGACGTTGCGATGGGTTCCGTCCTTGCAAGTTATTTGCAGGGTCTTGCTAGGGACGGTTGTGTTAGCATTAAGCGTGTTTTCCCAGCTGATCCAGGCTTGCTGGCGTTCGATAGGGTTGTGGTGGGTGCGTTGGAGCCAGATTTCGAGCGTGGGCACTTCAGGTTGCACATAACCAAAGGTGGCGATGAATTGTGGGTTGAGCAGCACGATCTCTCCGGCGGTGTTGACAAGCGCCAGGGGCAAGGGAAAGTTCTCGATGAATTGCCGGAAGCGATCCTTACATGCGTCCATTATGACTCCGCTATGTCCGGAGGTTCCCTGCCTGGAGTACAAGCCCTGTGTTAAAGTTGGCAGCACGGTTGGACATTTCTTATTCTCATTGTAGAGCATTTTTCAGAGTACGCAATTCAGATCAGGATTTTCATTTGGGTATTGTTAAAAGTCATAACTTTTGGTATAGTAAGAGTATCCAATCCATGCCCCCTTTCGTTAAGCTAAGGGGCTATTCAAGGGTCAAAATGGACTGGTAGTAGTGGCTTCAGTCGCTTTTTACGCCACCGGAACGCCTAATGAAAATTAAGAAAATAAACCGGAAATAAAACCATTTGCAAGAATCACTTCTTAAAAATTTACAAATTGAGAATTTTGCCCCACCCCCTTGCCCCCTCCCCACGCCGCTGCGCCACGTGGGGAGGGGGAGAAGAATAACGGGGTTTTTGGGCGGCGGCTTCGCCGCCGCCCAA
>CAZDDI010000051.1:0-34622 GCA_964504195.1 uncultured Anaerolineales bacterium | reverse complement strand
AGTCTTTTTCCGGCTTGAACCCGACCTTGTGGATGTTAATGTACGGTAGAAAAATCAGGGTAAGATAATCTAACGTGCCAGGTTGCGGGCCTTCCAATACCGCTTGAATGAACGCGTCGGGGGGATGATAGTTGTGCGCAATTACATAATGGTAAATCAAATCTGGCGCAGCATAGACACTCCCATCCGTACCGAATACCCGAATTTCCGCTGAGCCTAAATGCAATTCTTTTCCATCCCGTATTTCAATGTGTCCTATATCAGGCTGTTTGCAGAAATAACACGAATGAAAACCGCGCGATTGTTGCACAGGTAAACGACAAAAATTCCACAGCTTTGCCGCAAAGATAGCCGGGGTTGGTTTAACGGTGTATGGATAAGCTATATCCAACCAGCCGATATTAAGAGAGTGTGCGTCAAGGTCATTTTTAAAATAAGAGTAATGTGACAAATCTGGATAATACGCCATTGTTTACCTCTTGCCCTAGGAAAAAGTTACCTCTCGCACGTCCACCCGTCGCCGGCTGGACCATCACGCACAGTATTATAGTTAGGCGACGGTCTCCCTCTAAGTAAGAATGAGAAGACCTTGAAGCAACAATTTGCTTCTTGGAGATTAAAATTTACAACACAGTATAGTCACCACAATCGTGAGGAACGACGATACTACAACTATGAGCACAAAATCCCGCCTTTCATAAAGTTCATGAACTTGCAACGATTTTAGCCGCCTGTAGTAATCCCTAAACAAAATTCTCCCTACCGTATTAGCAAGTCCACCCACCATTAGAAAGACCAACCATGAAGTGATCAATAAAAAGAAACCTATCTCAATTTCAAAGCCCAAACACTGACACATAATCTTTAGCCCTCTACATCTTATCAGTAGCCATTCACAGCTTTATTCAACGTGAACAAAATAGGCCGAAAATAAAGAAAATGCCCTACAAGAAGGCCTACATTCTCCCACCAAGTTATTCCAGCAGCGAAGGCTTGGCCTTCGACTGGATTAATCAAGTAAAGCGCCAATCTAATCAAGTTCTTTTCACTCGGCCCAGCTGATAATTCTGAGAGACGCAGAAGCCAGCGAGTAATCCGACCTAATCCATGAAACTCTTGTCGAACATGTGTTAATTCATGGAAAAACCACCGGCCAATCGAAACAGATCATCTAAAGCAGATCCATTAAGCCAGATAAAGCGCCGACCTGTAGGACGGAAAAAACTATTTCCTGGACGCACAACAGCTCTTGACCCTCTAGCGATCTCGCGCAGATAGCGCAATCGCCCCGGAATAGATAAGTTACGCATGTGCCACGCTGACCATACCGATTTAATACCATTGCCGATGCCTACAAACATAGTAACGCCTAACACAATGTTCAACGCCAAATCAGCACTAGCTAAAGCTCTACGCTGCCAGGGCAGGCAAGGATTGCTTATGGTATGCCAATCCTGACGAATGTTCTCCTAACCCGTTAGATATCCAATCAGATGCGACCAGTGAAACCCTTGACGCGCATCGGGCGCTAAACTCCAGTAAATAGCACCCAACACTCCATACGCTATCGTCGCCACCAGCACCGATTCCCCGCTCGGATCCGTGTACCGCAGCAGGTTGTTGAGCGCGTACTGGTACGGGTGCTGCGTCGCCGGGAGGGGCAACACGCCGGGGAACGGGTCTACCTGGGTGAAGCGCCCCGTCGCCGGTTGGTACCAGCGCGCGCGTAAGTATTGTAACCCCGTAGCGCGATCGTGCCACTCGCCCGCGAAGCCCAACGGGGTGGGGATCACGCCCTGCTGTTGAATAATCGCGCCATACGGATCGTACTCCCGCGCGCCCACCACCTGCCCGCTCGCATCGCTCCACTAACGGAGGCTGCCCAGCGCGTCCGTGTGCGGATAGTACCAGTGCCCGTCACGCTCCACCGCCGCCAGTCCCAAGCCTTGCAGGTAGCGCGTGCCGTCCGAGGTCGCCAGGAGTTGCGGCAGTTCCAGCGCCTGATCCCAGGTGAAGTGGGTGGTTTCGCCGTTGAGGGCTGCCGCCATCAGTGGATAAACCGCTTAAGGGCTGTAAAAGAATATAACTTCCCGTATCTTAAGCCCTTGTCCTTGGGATTTAGAGCGAAGAAGAACTAACTGTTACCTAATCTCGCCCGCAATCTTTCTATGTTGCCCACAAGTTCTTCCTGACTAATCGGAAAAAAGATTACAGCGTCATACAATTCATTGCTAAGTTTTGTAATATCTTTGTTTTCCCGTGCTAAAATTAAGATGCCAACATGGAGTGTTTTACTTCGTATGACTTTAATATATTGCTCAGATAACGAACAACTTATATCCACAACAACTATATCTCCCGAAGTAATTAAAGCGGTAACATCTCTCTCTGATTGTTCTATGTCCAAGCCTATTACAGCATAATAGTTTTCTAAAGATTTTGCTATTACGGCCCTTTCTGTTTCCTTCACCATTAAATACACTTGGAAGGCATTCATTTTTTCTCCTGATAGTTTATGGAAATTCTATGCCGAGATTGGATAACAAATGTTGCATATACCGAAAAAATTCTTGAGAAGGAGGTTGATAGTGTCCTGACTGATTATTAATTCTGACAATTCTACCTAGCGAATTGATATACAATTCCCCCGCTCCCATTACATTACCACCATTAACCAAATCAGGATGATGGACGCCGGCAGCTCTGGCGGTCCAAATTGTACCACTCAGGTCTATCACATAAATGTATTTTGCTGTCTCTCTTAGTTCAGGCTCAGCTCCTATTAACCAGGAAGGCCGAAGGTAGTCATCTGATGCCAATAGGTCTTGGATAGTTTTACGTTCTTGGCTGCCCAATCCCCAATTTAGATCGTTTGTTCTTTGATTGTAGTAACCGCCTTTGGGTCCCGAATAGAAAGGGGTCCCAAAAACTTGCCCAGTCCACAACCAACTTGAGGCCATGAGCGCCACAGAAGCCGAACTCAACCCCAACGCGGTAAGCGAAGTTCCGCCCCACAAGCCTACTTTGGTGACACTCGCAGCCCAGATAGGCAGTCCCAGGCTTGTGCCACTCAACCATACCCCCAAACCTTGTAAAGCAAACCCACCGACATACAGCAACGAAACCGCCGTTAACGCGGTGGCGCCGGCAATAGCGGCTCCCGTTAGCCCGGCCAGGAGTCCTTGCCAGGGATTATAACATGCCCACCCGTGTTCTTGATATTGTTGCGCCGCATCGTAGAGCACACCCGCGAGAAAGCCGGCGGCGGCAACCAGGGCTAACCCGGCAGGCAACACAAACTCCCCGCTCGGATCCGTGTACCGCAGCGGATTGTTGAGCGCGTACTGGTAGGGATGCTGCGTCGCCGGGAGGGCGAGCACGCCGGGGAACGGGTCTACCTGGGTGAAGCGCCCCATCGCTGGTTGATACCAGCGTGCGCGTAGGTATTGTAACCCCGTAGCGCGATCATGCCACTCGCCCGCGAAGCCCAACGGGGAAGGGATCACGCCCTGCTGCTGAATAAGCGCGCCATACGGGTCGTAGGTGAGCGAGACAGCGACAGTCCTCGAGGGCGTTTCTACCGCTAAAACAGTGAGTTAAACGGGCGAGATTTTCTACGTAGGCTGATTCTAAAGGTAATGCATGCAGAGAAAACCGCACTCACCAATTTCAATCGCTACTATTTTCTGAAATCGGGATTATAACTCCATAAAACTCACTATTACCAGAGCATCATCAATAGCCTCGTCGGTCAGATATTGATGTCCAGGACTTTGGTCCTGAAGTATTCCCTCAAGCAGTTCAGCACACTCCATCCATCCCTCGGATGATCTTTCCCAATGGAAGATAAGACCTTTTGAAGCAGTTTGGGCAAGCTTTAAGGTTTTCCTATGCGCTCTTTCCCCCGGCACATATTTGAGAAAGAATTCCTTTATGTCTTCAATCTTCAAAGAACCAATTTCGTGAAGTCTGATTTCGCGCACCCTTCCTGCAGCTAGCTCTAAAAAGAGATTCCTGATCTCCATAATACCTTCTATTGAGCAAGATTCTATTCTTATGGACGGCCCGTAGGCCCCCTCGCCAAAGCTTATCAAAATTTTTTGGTCACTATCGCGTTTTTCAGTCATTTGCTATTTCCCTGGATAGATGTTCTTCCATTTGCTATTCCACTCCGTCCATGGATTGTAATCCCAGTGGCTTACTGTATGCCATCGGTCTGGCGCGTGCCAACGCCATTCTCCACCAGCTTCGTCGAACCAATGTGGAGTATTACCTCTTACTCCGTACATTTGTTCCCATTTCTCATTCCAACCAGGGGGAAGCGGTTCTGCAACTGGTTTAACTCTTCCTATCCCCCACTGCCGAATCCCATGGCTATCTATTATAGGCGTACCCACCCATAGCCAATTGGAAACCAGCGCTGCCATCATAAGCACATTGGTGCCTATCTTAAATAACCCTACATGTCCAAATAATAATCCCAGTCCTTGAATTCCCATTCCTCCAAAAGACAATAGCCACACAACTGTCAGCGCCGTTGTACCAGCAATAGCCGCGCCAGTCAGCCCGGCGAGTAACCCTTGTAGCGGATTATAACATGCCCACCCGTGTTCTTGATATTGCTGCGCCGCATCGTAGAGCACACCCGCGAGAAAGCCCGCGGCCACAACCAGAGCTAACCCGGCAGGCAACACAAATTCCCCACTCGGATCCGTGTACCGCAGCGGATTGTTGAGTGCGTACTGATACGGATGCTGCGTCGCCGGGAGAGAGAGCACGCCGGGGAAGGGGTCTACCTGCGTGAAGCGCCCCGTCGCTGGTTGATACCAGCGTGCGCGCAGGTATTGTAACCCCGTTGCGCTATCGTGCCACTCGCCCGCGAAGCCTAGCGGTGTGGGGATCACGCCCTGGCGATTCATCGGTATGCCGAACGGGCCTTAGCACTCGCCTACCACCGCATGGATTATGACTCCCAAAAGCCTGGGTGAGCGTCCTTTGATGGGCTTCAGGACGCTCACCTCGGCTCAAGGCTTGCGAGATAAAGGTCTCTTGCAGGTTAATATACCTTGCTTTGATTTACGATCATTCGGGAGCAACTTCGTAGAACTCGTCGTGCAAGAATTGATCTGACAGATTCTCGCCTGTAGCTCGATTGACGAGAGCCAAGTCTGGAATGTCTTCAGATTCGGTGTATGCCACACCGTCAATAATACACAGTAGACCAAAGACTATCCCACGCCCCGTTGCAATCAATGCTTTCTTAAGAGCCAATACTTGTTCGGGTGTTAAGTGGATGTTTCCTAGTGCCCTAATCTCTTTTTCGCTTAGTCCTACTAGACCCACCGAGTCGCTATGCTCGATTAGTTTACTGCCTGTGATTGCCTCCATGGCGATACTGACATCGTAATTTATTAACGTGTGAAGTTCTCTTAAAAACGCTTTGCTCGCTTTAGACATCGTTGTTACCTCTTATCTATGGTTGAAAATATCTCCACCAATTGGTGAAGAGATCATGAATTGGTTTCTCCAACGGGATAAGGTTATCAAAAGTATTTGTACCGCCAAATTGTAGGGGCTTGATATGATGAATGTTCACTAAAGCATTAGGCCAAGGTCTGCCCTGACCAATCCACCAAGATTTAAACTGTTGACGGTAAGATGAGTGGAATGAAGTCCTCATCTGTGTGTTATTGGGCGTGTATGGCCCCTTTGGAAACGGCACTTTGCCGTAGCCAGGGACATCCACATCGGGATAAGGTACACCGCGACTGTTAACCGGACGTGCAGATGCCGCCCACTGCCGAATCCCATACCCGACGCCGCCGGCAAGCGCTCCACCGAGCGCTCCAGTGAGGATGGCCCAGCCGAGGTTATGATTCCAGGGTGTGCAAGGCGTCAGCAAATTGGTAACCACCTGCCCGGCGCCACTGGTCAACGCTCCGGTCAGCGCGCCGAGGCCCACCGCGCCCCAGAAACTCCCCGCGGCGGGGAACAGGGAAGGCACCGCCCACCCCACCAGCCCGGCGACGGCCCCACTCGCCGCGCCGATGCCCACCGCCCGCTGGAACTCCGCATTGCGCGCATATTCGCCCAGCGACTGGTCGGGATGCTGGAGCGCGTACCCGATCCCGCCTACCGCCCTGCCAATCACCGCGCCGATGCCCACCGCCATCAGCACCGACAACAACACCGACTCCCCGCTCGGATCCGTATATCGCAGCGGGTTGTTGAGCGCGTACTGATACGGGTGCTGCGTCGCCGGGAGGGGGAGCACGCCGGGGAACGGGTCTACCGCCAACGCCTACGGCGTTGGACGTGAACCGCCCCGTCGCCGGTTGGTACCAGCGTGCGCGCAGATATTGTAATCCCGTTGCGCTATCGTGCCACTCGCCCGCGAAGCCCAGCGGGGCGGGGATCACGCCCTGCTGCTGCGTGATCGCGCCAAACGGATCGTACTCCCGCGCGCCCACCACCTGCCCGCTCGCGTCGCTCCATCGGCGGAGGCTGCCTAGCGCATCGGTATGCGGATAGTACCACGCCCCCGCGTGCCGCACCGCCGCCAGCCCCAGTCCGTGCAGGTAGCGCGTCCCGTCCGAGGTCGCCAGGAGTTGCCCCCGTCCCGGGTGTCCCCGATTTACCAGCGGTTTATGCGCGCCCAAGCCGGCCCGAGACGGGGCTTTGAGCCTTAAATGGCAATAGCGCAAAAGTCGCCCTGTCAAAGCTGTCAATATGCGTGTTTTGAGCCTACTACAGGGTTAGTTTTGCGGTACGGCCTTTGCCGAGCGCAGAGGCCTTCGACAGGCTCAGGCACCGGAGCAGCCCGGTGGCTGAGCCTGCCGAAGCCTCTCCCGGTTGCCTCCGGCATTGCTTTGGACGGCAATCGCGCAAAAGTCGCCCTGTCAAAGCTGTCAATATGCGTGTTTTGAGCCTACTACAGGGTTAGTTTTGCGGTACGGTCTTAAATGGCAATAGCGCAAAAATCACCCTGTCAATTATCAATCAGCGTAGCACAGGATTATCCTGTGCCCGCCAATGCAGGATGAATCCTGCGCTACATTTTGAGCGTAGTACAGGGTTACTTTTGCAGTATTGCCTTAAATGTGATGGCAGTGTTTCATTTTAGTTATGGAACGCAGACTGGCGTGGTCGGAGACCGACCAGAGCGTGCGGGGAATAGTCTCCGACCACGCCTCGCTTAACCCAAATGCGATAGCTCTGACGCCGCGTTTGAATTTCTCCCTGAACCGGGTATAATTCGCTTTGTGAGAAAGCGGTTACGTCTATCATTGTTCGCGTTGTTAGCCCTTGTCAGCCTTTCGCTTGCGAGCTGTCGCCGCGCGGGCGATGGTTCTGGCGCGGGTCAGGAACCGGTGATGACCATTCAGAACAAAGGCTCTGATACGATGGTCAACCTGGCGCTGGCCTGGGCCGAACGCTACCAGGCCTTGTACCCGGAAGCGCGTATCGCCGTTACCGGCGGCGGTTCAGGCACGGGCATCGCCGCCTTAATCAACAATAATGTGCATCTTGCCAATGCTTCGCGGCGTATCAAGGATGAAGAGATCGCTTCGGCGCGCGCTAACGGCATTGATCCACAAGAATACATCATCGCCCACGATGCTATCGCTATCATTGTGCATCCTAGCAACCCGGTAGATCAGCTCACCCTCCAGCAGATTTCCGATATCTACAGTGGCAAAATCACCAATTGGCGCGAGGTGGGCGGTGAGGATCGCCCCATTGTGCGGCTGTCCCGCGAGACCAACTCCGGCACCCACGTCTATTTCCTCGAAGCGGTTGTGCGGATGAACGATCCCCACAACCGGACCTTGTTCTCCCCCGACACATTGCTGTTGCCGTCTTCCGAAGGGATCGGAGCGGAAGTGCGCCTCAATCCTAACGCCATCGGTTATGATGGGCTAGGTTATGTGACGGGGGACATGAAGATCGTGGCGGTGGGCCTGGATGCCGCCGGGCCGTTCTGGCCGGCCTCAGTGGAGCTGGTGACGAGCGGAGATTATCCCATTTCGCGTGATATGTTCATTTACGCAGCGGGCGTACCTGAAGGGCCGGTGGCTGTGTATTTGGCCTGGTTGATGGGGCCAGAGGCCCAAAAGATTGTGCTTGATCTGGGTTTTGTGCCGTATCAGGCGGAGGCCCCATGAACGTTGCCCCCTCACATTCAAAGTCACAAGCGTGGCTTGAATTCTTGATCGAACGCGCTATTCAGATTGCCGGAATCTCGGCGATTGTACTGGTGGCGCTGATTTTCTTTTTCCTCATCCGCGAAGGCGCTCCGGCCTTTACGACTGTACCGCTCACTTCCCTGTTGGTAACCCGTTGGTATCCCATTGAAGGTTACTACGGTTTGCTGCCGCTGGTGCTGGGGTCGCTCATTGTCACCGTTGGTGCGGCCATTTTCGCGCTCCCCCTGGGCTTGATGACCGCCATTTTTGTCGGTGAAATCGCGCCTTCCTGGGTGCGGGATATCCTCAAGCCCTTTATTGAGGTGTTGGCGGGTATTCCCTCGGTGGTCATCGGTTTCATCGGGATGGTAGCCCTCTCGCCGCTCATTCGTGTAGCGCTCGATATTCCCACTGGTCTGACGGCCTTCACGGGGGCGCTGTTGCTGGCATGGATGGCGCTGCCCACCATTGTCAGTGTGGCGGAAGATGCCCTCGATGCCGTGCCGGCGACCTACCGTGACGCGGGACTGGCGTTGGGGATGACGCGCTGGCAGGTAATTTGGAAAATCGTGGTGCCGGCGGCGCGCACCGGCGTGCTGACCGCATTGATGTTGGGGGTGGGGCGTGCCATCGGCGAGACGATGACGGTGATGATGGTAACGGGCAACGCGCCGCGCCTGGCGTTGACGCCCCGCGATCTCTTCCTGCCCGTCCGCACCATGACAGCCACCATTGCGGCCGAGATGGGTGAGGTGGCGCAGGGTAGCCAACACTACTTCGTACTCTTCGCGGTCGGGTTGACCCTGTTTGTGATTACGTTTATTGTCAACATGGCGGCGGCAGCGGTCGTCTTCCGCCAGGTTAAGCGCGCAGAAAGGGTGCTCTCGTGATATCGCGGCAACTGACGCAACGCATTGCTTTTACTGTCATCACGCTGGCGGCGCTATTGGTGGTGCTGCCCATTTTGGCGATTGTGGTCTACATTGTCATTGAAGGCGTCAGTGCCATCAGCTGGGAATTTCTTACGGCGATGCCGCGCGATGGGATGAAGGCCGGCGGCATCTGGCCGGCCATCGTGGGCACGCTCTGGCTCACGCTGGGGACGGCAGTGGTGGCCGTACCGATTGGCGTGGGCGCAGCTATCTACCTCTCGGAGTACGCGGGCGATAATACGCTTACCCGTGCCATCCGCATCGCCATCATCAACCTGGCCGGAATCCCCTCGGTGGTCTTCGGGCTTTTCGGACTGGGCCTGTTTGTCATCTTCCTGCAATTCGGTACTTCGATTCTGGCCGGTTCGCTCACGTTGGGCATTATGACGCTGCCCATCATCATCAGCACGGCGGAAGAGTCGTTGCGCGCGGTGCCGCAATCGTTCCGCGTGGTCAGCATTAGCCTGGGTGGTACCCGTTGGCAGACGATTCAGCGGGTAGTGTTGCCGCAGGCGTTGCCCGGCATCATCACCGGCATCATCCTGGGCCTGGAGCGCGCCGCCGGCGAGACGGCGCCGATCCTCTTCACCGTCGCGGCCTTCTTCCTGCCGCGCCTGCCGCAATCCATGTTCGACCAGACGATGGCGCTGCCGTATCATCTCTTCGTCATCAGCACGCAGGTACCGGGGATGCCGGTGCGCATCCAGTACGGGACGGCGCTGGTGCTACTGATCTTTGTGCTTTCGATGAATGTGGTTGCCACGCTCATCCGGCGACGCTACCGTAGTCAACGGTTCTGGTAAGAGGGGCGTGTTATGAGCTTGCCGGTCAAAATCCGTATCGAAGACTTCAGCCTGCGCTACTCTGACGGCGTCGAAAGCCTGCGCCACATTACACTCCCCATTTACGAGTGCCAAATCAATGTGCTGTTTGGCCCGGGCGGAGCCGGCAAGAGCTCGCTGCTGCGTGCGCTCAATCGGCTCAATGATTTGGTGGATGTGGACCTGCAAACCGGCCACATCCTGTTGGATGACGAGGATATTTACGCGCCGGGTTATCCGGTTATCGCCCTGCGGCGGCGGGTAGGCATGGTGTTTGCGCGTCCCGTTGTGCTGCCGATGAGCATCTACAGGAACATTACCTATAGCATGGAGTTGGCCGGTATCCGTAAGCAGAGTGTATTGGATGAAACGGCGGAGCGGTGCTTGAACCAGGCTGCGCTCTGGGAAGAAGTGCGCGACCGGCTGCATGATCCAGCCCACGCGCTCTCCGGCGGGCAGCAACAGCGGCTCTGTCTGGCACGCACGCTCGCCTTGCAGCCGGAGGTCATCATGCTCGACGAGCCTACGTCGGGGTTGGATCCCATTTCTACGGCCAAAGTCGAAAGCTCGTTGCAGCTGCTCAAGGAGCATTACACCATCCTAATCGTGCCGCATAGTGTGCAGCAAGCCGCGCGTGTGGCCGATTGGGGCGCATTCTTCTTGCAGGGCGAACTGGTGGAGCAAGGGCCAGGCCGGGAGATCTTCATCGCGCCGCAGGAAAAGCGCACTGAGGATTACATTACCGGGCGGTTTGGGTGAGACTGTCAGGGTATCTCGAAGCGTGAAACGCGCCGGAGCGTGTTTCACGCTTTTTTTTGTCACAGCGGTGGTTGCGCCTGTCGAAACCACCGCCGGGTCTTGGCAGGCCGACCGCCGGCGTAGGGTGAAATACCAATGTCATTAAGTTAAGACCTGGCAGGTTTCGCTCCAATTGGGTGGGGTAGTATTTTACCGGCGAATAACGACATTTTGCAGGCTTAAGGCCTTAAAACCTGCCAGGTCTAGGCCCTTAATTTAATGACATTGGGTGAAATACTGATTCACTAGCGGTTATACGCGCCCCAGTCGCTCTGAGACGGGGCTTCGAGCCTCAAATGCGATAGTCCTGGCGAGATAGGCGTGTTGCTCCTTAGCGCATTGCATAGTACAATTATCTTAGATCCTTCTAAATCACAGGAGTAACCTTATGCAATACCGAACTTTTGGCAAATTGGATTGGCAACCCTCGGCGTTGGGCTTCGGTGCGATGCGCCTGCCGATTCTCAATGATGATGCTGGACAGATTGATGCGCCGCTGGCGACGCAGATGATCCGCCACGCCATTGATCAGGGCGTGAACTATGTGGATACGGCGTGGCCCTATCACAAGGGCGCGAGTGAACCCTTCCTGGCTGAGGCGCTCGCCGCTGGCTACCGTGAGCGGGTCAAGCTGGCGACGAAGATGCCCTCGTGGCTCATCGAGAGCGCCGCTGATTTCGATAAGTACCTGGATCAGCAGCTGGAACGGTTGCAAACCGGCATGATTGATTTTTACCTGCTTCACGCATTGCATAAGAAAAGCTGGGAAAAACTGCGCGATTTGGGGGTGCGCGAGTGGGCTGAGCGGGCCATCGCCGATGGGCGCATCGGGCATCTGGGCTTCTCGTTCCATGACGAGTTCGCGGTCTTCAAGCAGATCGTAGACGAGTATGATGGGTTCGCGTTTTGCCAGATTCAGTACAACTACATGGATGTGGACTACCAGGCCGGCGTGAAGGGCCTGCGTTATGCCGCCGAGCGCGGGTTGGCCGTCGTCATCATGGAGCCGTTGCGCGGTGGGCGGCTCGCCAAGAACCCACCCCCGCCGCCGGTAGTTGCGCTGTGGGCGCAGGCTCCCATCCAGCGCACGCCTGCCGATTGGGCGCTGCAATGGCTGTGGAATCAGCCGGAAGTCTCACTCCTTCTCAGCGGCATGAGCACGATGCAGCATGTGGAGGAGAACCTCGCCAGCGCCGCGCGCTCCGGCATCGGCAGCCTCACGTCCCCAGAGCTGGCGCTCGTAGAGCAGGTGCGTGTCGCGTATCAGTCTCTGATCCCGATTCCCTGCACCGCCTGTGAGTATTGCCTGCCCTGCCCGCAGGGAGTGGCGATCCCGCGCATTTTCACCACTTACAACGAAGGTATTATGTACGAGGATGTGGCGGGCGCGCGTAACAGCTACAACAACTGGATGGATGCTAAAGAACGCGCCGATCTGTGTGTACAATGTCGCCAATGTGAAGAACAGTGTCCGCAACATATTGAAATCGTGGAGTGGTTGCAAAAAGCACATGCGTTGCTGGGGTAGGGGCGTGGCCCGGTGCTAGCACAGGTCTGGGTCTTCAATGGCAATCGTAACCCTTTTCCGAGCGGGGTTTTCAGCACACGCGCGCAGGCTGAGGCCTGGATAGCGGAGCATGGCTTGAGCGGCACACTGACCGCGTATCGGGTGGATACAGGCAGCTACCAGTGGGCCATCGCACAAGGGGGTTTTACTCCGCGCAAACCGCACCATACTCTGCCGGATTTCATCGCCAACTTCAGCTCGGCATATCAGGAACACTATCACTATTACAAGGGGTTGGGTGGGGAAGCTGCGACGGCGCTCGCGGCAGAGGAGACCCTGGCGGAACAAGGGGAAGATACATTTACCAATCGCTGTTCGGGTTAGTGTGCGGGCAAGTAACTCGAGCTGCTATCTGTTTGTCAGAGGTTTTGTAGGATACGGATTTTACGAATAACAACCGAAAAAATGTCTAATTCGTAAAATCCGTGTTCTAAATTTTTGAATGCCTGCTCTCGCATTCTTGAAAAGTTGCTTATTTCCCTAAAACCCGTTACAATGATAGTGTAACAGTGCTCTTGATGTGCGTTTCACACAAAGCGAGGGGGTACTATGCTCATATTCCTGATCTTTTTACTAGCCCTGTCCTGCTTGTTGGCGATGTTATTAGGTTTTTTCCTCGATCGGCTCATGGCGTCTCCCACGGAGAGTCCGGCAACCACTACAGTCCCCCAAATTCCGCTTGGCGGCCCCTTGATTATGGGGCTGGCAACTCTGATTGCTGGGGCGGTGACGCTCTTTGTGGCGCATGCTCTTTATCGTGCGGGATATTTGCCGCTCTATCATCTGTCGCCCCCTTATATCGCGTTGGGGTCGGAATATATTGCTACGGCTGTGGTAATTATCGAAGCGGCGCTGCTGGCTTACCCGCTGGTGGCGGCGTTAGGGTACTTTCTGAATCGTGGCATCGGCGTGATTGTTATGACGATTTTCAGTACTTTTGCAGGCATCATTTGTGTGTTTTTCAGCTGTCTGCCGGGGATGTATTATGCCTTGCCCAGAATCAGCAATCTGGGTGCGTTGGCAGGTGTTGTGTTGGTGGGCAGCCTTGGTCTTTGGTTTTTCACAAAGGGGTTGCGCTGCCAGGCGCGAGGGCTGCCTACACTGGTCTTGCTCTGGTTCGGATACGCTGCGATTTGGTGGTTTGGGTATCAGATTGCGGGGCAAATCGGGTTGTTATTGATTAGTATCCCTATTGTGTTCCTTTTCTGGATCGCATTGTATCACCTCTCAGGCTACATTTTACCTGCTGAAAAAGAACAACAGTTGGAAGTATTTCGGAGTTTGCTTACCTTTAATCTAGGTACTAATTACCCCTACTACATCATTGACGACTGGAAAAACCAATCCAACCAGGATCAACGGGTGCCTGCTCCGCGCGTGTCGGGAAACCCTTTCGGGATGTTTTTGGCTGGGCCGGGCATTATCCTCACTACCAGCGATCAGCTGAGTGTGGTAACGGATGGGTTTACCTTCGAGATACCCGCGCCGGGGTTGAGTTTTACTAAAATATTCCAGCAGATTTACGCCGCTGTGGATTTGCGCCCACAGTTACGCTGCACCACCATCAAATCTGAGACCAAGGATGGCATTGAGACTAGTATTTTTACCTTCATGCCACATCGTATCGCTACTGGTGGTAAGAAGGAAACGTTGGGGGAATCTTATCCTTACGATAAAGACGCTGTACTAAAAGCCGTGTTCGATTATGCTGTAGTAGATCATGAATGGCGGCGGGAGGAGGGGCAGGCTATCGAGAACCTCAAACGCACGCCTTGGGAAGAAGTTATCCTCACGGTTGCGCCACCACTCATGAAAGAGGTCATCGCTGGGTATGAGTGCAACCAATTGCACGCTCCCGGTAATCCGCGTGTGGACATTGCCAATAAGTTCAAAAATAAGCTCAATGCGGCGATAGTTCCGTTGGGTATCGAACTCGTCGGTGGTGGAATCAGCAATATCATAGTTGAAGACAAAATCTTTGATCAACGCATCCGTAATTGGGAAGTGCAGTGGGAACGCGAGAAGGAATTTGCGCGCGGGGAGGCCGAAGCTGAGGCGGCCAAGCAGATCGAGGAAGTTTGGCGTAGCATGGAGCTAGAAATGCTCTACAAGCTTACTCGCATCTTCGATACTGCTGACCAAATCAGTCAAGAGGTGTTGGCTTACAAGCTCATCGAAGCTATCGGCGCGCAGGTAGACAAGACTTCAGAAGAAGAGGCAGAAGGCGAAAACCATTTGGGTAAAACCAACGTGGATTATTACCTCAAACGCCTCACCCGGCGGCGTAGCATTTAGGAGGAGCTGACTATGTTCAATGCCAAACAATACACTGAATATCAAGTCAAGACCCTCACCAAGTGGGCTTTGGTGATTGTGCTGATGTTGGTGTGGAACCTACTGGTGGCGCTCCTTGCGAGCCTGTTCAATATCTGGCCGCAACGCACATTTGGGGAGCTGTTCCGGTTCGGTATAATCGGTTCATTGGCCATGATGGGGGCTGTGCTATGGATTGCACGCTTGGCTGCTGTGCGGTTTATCAGCGCGTTCTATGGTGTCTCGCCGGACAGTGCCAATGAATTTATCGGTTGGCAGATTTTTGGACGCTCCGGGTTTAAGCCTTTGTTGCGGGTTACAGCTGGAGAGATTGCCTATAGCGACGAGACGGTCAAGAAAATCGGTGGGCCGGGCGGGATCATCGTCTACAATGATAGTGCTGTGGTGCTAGAGCGCGCCGGCAAGCTCACCCGCGTAGCCCTCGGTCCGACCATGGTGAAACTGGAACCCTTCGAGAAAGTGTGGGATATGGTGGATTTACTGCCTCATCGCTGGGTCTTCCCGGTAGATGCTATCACTTATGATGGGCTGCGGATCACCTATGAGGCCGATATCAAGTTCCGGATTACGCGGACAGAAGCGGATGTGTTCAAGGCGGTCACTTGTAAGTGGATTCGGGACGCGCATCGTACTGAGCCGGATCGCTTGATGACGTGGCCCAAGCGGGTGATTATCTCAGCTACCGAAGGTTCATTGCGTGCGATTTTGGCAACTTATGCACTCAATCAATTGTTGGAGAATGCCACCCGTGAGGAAGTTCGTAAAAAACTAGAGGAAAATCTCAAAGGGGCGGGTGTGAACTTTGGGGTGACGATAGACGAGGTCTCGTTGGGGGATATTACCTTCCAAGACCAGATTCTCACAGAGTGGCGCGGTGTCTGGGAGGCTGAGCGCGACCGGGAGGTGCAAGAGGCGTTGACTGAGGCCAAAGCCCGCCGTATTGAGATGGAGGAGCATGCGCGCATTGAAGTTCGTGAGCGGATGCTGCGCCGTACCATCCACGTACTAAAACAGCTCAAAAAGCAAAATGTGGAAAACCCAGAACGGTTTGTAATTCTCAGCTTCATTCAGATGATTCGCAACACTGAGAATTCACTGTTTATGCCCGATCAGATACTCACTACACTCGATAGTCTTAGGCAACGGTTCGCGGAGCAAGCTGATGAACACCCCGCGCTACCGGCAGAGGAAACGCTGTTGCAGGAATAGTCTCATATCTGCTGGGGGAAATTATTCAACTCAAGTTGTCACCGGGGTTACTTCAGAGATTTAGGACACGGATTTTACGGATTAGAGGATTTTTTATGGCTCTTATCCGTAAAATCCGTGCCAATAGGATTTACGCCATGCTGCTGCCTGAGGCTGTCAAAGGCAGCAGCATGGCGTAGCGGGTATCTTTGATAGTCTCCAGGTCAATGTCATTAAGTTGTGAACGCAGGTAGGCCAGATCGTCCGTGGCGGGTGGGTGAGCCAGGTGAATGTGCATCATCCAGCTCAACTGCGCGCGCTTAACGCTACTTGTACATGCGGCAAAATGTGCGTGACCACGTCGCTATCGGTTTGCGGCACCGGCGTATTGCGGAATAGATGCCACTGCTCTACATGCTCGACTGTTGCGCCGGGTTCCAACCGGGTCAATGGGCCGAGTGTTTCTATCTCCAACATCTGAGCATCGGTGAAAGTTTCCACGTTGCTGCCCATGTCGGGATAAGTTGCCTGTGGCGTGTGCGCGAACGTGATTACGAACAGATGGCCCGCGCGAGCGTAGGCTGCCCAGCCATCCGGGACGGCAAACCCGGCCTTCTGCGGTGTGTGCGCTTGTGAATCTTGTCGTAGGAGAACGTAGCGCGTCCCCCACGTCCAGCGTGGATCAGCCATATCGGTGTAGGCCCAGAGCGCGAGGGTGCTCTGGGGGAGCAGCTTTTCGGTGTGTGAGCCACGTGCTGGTAGGGGGATGACCGCAACGCCGCCTGTTGCCATCACCGAGAGCGCCCAGGGTGCCAGTTCTACTGCCCACAGGTTGTGATTGCGCAAGCGATGTAGCACCTCGATCCGCGCAGCTTGCGGCGCAATGCGGATATCCATTTCCTTTTGAATGCCCGTGCTGGGTTCTACTGGTTGGATAAACCGTGCCCATGTCCCATGCTCTTCCACTATAACGGGATCATTGTCGGGGGCTGTGGTGCGCGGGTTGACCTCCGGCGCGTGCCACAGGCGATGTCCACCATAATTGCGCCAATCCGTGCCGCCTGTTTTGCCGAGCCAGGCTGTGTATTCGCCAAACTCATTGCCTTCGCCGATGAAGCCAAAGCGTATGATGCGCGGGCCTACATCGGCGGTGACGATGGCTTCGATCTGGTCGTTAGCCAAACGATAACAATGTTCCCAACCAGCATACGTTACTTGTTGCATGAAAACCTCCAGGAGAGAAAATTGCGAATCAGCAAATCAGCGAGTCCAAAATCTAAAATCAAAAATCAAAAATCTCCACCGCGCCCCAGCCGCGCTTGACGCTGTCCCAGCACCGGCGCTTGATAATCTCGACGGGTTGGTAGGGAGCCGGCCAGAGGAAAATCTTGTAGCGCTCGCGTCGTTGGCTGCTGGCATCTTGTTGCGCGGTATCGAACCAGTCGCACAAAACGCACAGGCGATAGCTGCCAGGCTCGAGCGGGATGGTATGCACCTCGTCATCCGACATGGGGATACACGGAGACACTTCTAGCCGCCCAGAGCGAATTTCCAGACTGCCCGCGACGACGTGATCCCAGGCGGCTACCTCTTCTGCGGTGCAGGGTTGACCGACGCTGAGCGTTACTTCGACTTCAGGGTTGTCTTGCAGGACGCCAATGCCCACAAATCCATCGGTGACAGCGATGCGGTTCGCGCAGGTTTCTTCGGTCCACACCTCCGATGGGTCAGGGAAAGCGTCGGCATCAATCACGTGGAACTGACCGTGGCTGGTTTCGGGAAGGAGCAGGATGTATTGGGGCATAGAAAACCTCATAGACATAGTTGATGCAGCACATTGCTCGATGGGCGTTCACTCTCATTTTACCGCACCTTGTCCCCACTGACAATCAACAAAGGCCTAATTCTACGCATCTCGATTCACGTTATGGGTCAGGTAGCGCGTCCACAGGCCTACGATGAGTGTGCCGAGGGCCAACAACACGGTCAATGTGGGTGCGTTGAAGGTGAGGTGCGAGATCTCGAAGGGCGTGAGCGCCTCGTACCAACCCGCCGCCAGAGCGGCGGCGATGAGCCAGACCATGGCTGCGGAGGCGCACGCTACAGCTAACCCCGCGCCGAATCCCAATGCGCACAGCGCCAGCAGCACCGGCAAGAAGTAAGCGGCTGCGGCTGGCGATCCCAGGCCGTACCCGGCCACGTCCGCCGTGATCAACAGGAATAGCAATCCCACCAGTAGCCACGCGGCAAGTTTCACGCGCCCAGCGCGCGCTAGTAGCGCGATACTGCCCCATAGCAATGTCAACAGCAGCGCAATCAAGGCCGTTTCCCCTTCGAGATCGCCGGTGGCACTCCAGGTAAGGATGAGAAGACCTTGTGCGCCTACAATTCCGGCACACGTCGCCACAACCAGCCCCGCGCGCCCGCGTGTCAGTGGATTATTCACTACGGGTAGCCACCATTCCCATAAGTTGCGCATAGTTTCACCTCCGTGTTCTGTTGGTATACCACCAAAGAGACGCTTGACAAGCTGGAAGAGGCGCAGCAATTCCACAAATTCTGGCTATATTCGTCTTTTTGCCTTTCTGTGCTACACTAAACATAGTGAGGCGTACGCTTCACCGAAACTATGGCTTAATTTTGCAGGAGGACAGCGATGAATTTTGGTAAAGCCTTTACATTTGTGTTTGAAGATCCTGAGTGGATCACCAAGGTCTTGATTACTGCTGCAATTGGTTTGATTCCCGTGGTGGGACAGTTCTATCTGTTGGGGTGGATGTTGGACATTGCCCGGCGTGCGTTCTATGGCGAAGATCCCCTGGTATTGCCGGAAATGGACTTTGGTGTCCACATTATAAACGGCGTACAGGCAATGGTGCTAGGGCTGGTGTACGGCCTCCCGTTATTCATCTTCGCCTTGCCGATAGTCATCGTACCTGTGCTGGGCACAGCGATGGAGTTGCACCCAGACACGCTAGGGATGGTCTTAATGATTACCTCCTTGTGCTCCGGGTTGTTGATGTTCGTTGCGGGTATTCTTATCAGCTTGCTCGTTCCTGCCGCCGAGGTTCACATGATGGTTGAAGGCGGCTCGCTGGGCGCGGGCTTGCGCTTCAAGGAAGTTTTCGGGCTGGTACGTGCCGCACCGCTGGCCTACGTCATCGCACTGATTGGCGCTGGCCTTGCCCTATTTGCGGCAGTGCTGATTGGCTCGATTGCCTGCGGTATCGGCATCATCGTCACGATGGTCTATGCTCAGGCGGTGATGGGGCACTTCTACGGTCAGGCTTATGCCCAGGCGCGCTCGCAACCTATAGCCGCTTAAGCAATTCGCTCGCATCATCGCCAGAAGCCCTGACGTTTCTGGTTGCGATATTATCCCATCTCAACACGAACGACAGACCCTACCCGCAGCCTCACGCTGCATATTGTGGTCTGTCGTTCGCTTTTATAAGGGCTGCCGTATTTTGAACACAATTTCTTCCAGCATTACACGCTCCGCGCCCGGCAAGGTCATCCTCTGCGGCGAGCATAGCGTCGTCTATGGGCAACCCGCGCTGGCCGTACCCGTGAGCGGTTTGCGCGCCCATGCCGCGATCGCACCGGCGGCGGAAGAGTTGCGCCTCTGCGCCGCCGATCTGGGCGAAGTTGTCGCCTTGCAGGCTGCGCCGCTCGACCATCCCCTGGCGGCCATTGCGCGTCTCACGCTGGCATACATACATATGCCTGCTCCCGCTGCCACCCTCACGGTGCGCTCCGATTTGCCCATCGCTGCCGGGCTGGGCAGCGGCGCGGCGGTCTCTGTTGCGGCGGCGCGCGCACTGGCGGCCTATCTCGGCCACCCGCTCGATGCAGCTGCCGCGAGCGCGCTCGCCTACGAGGTCGAGAAGCTGCATCATGGCGCGCCTAGTGGCATTGATAACACCGTGATTGCCTACGAGCAACCGGTCTACTTCATCAAGGGGCAGCCACCGGAGCTGCTGAGGCTACGCACTACGCTCACACTGCTCATCGCCGATAGTGGCATCCCCGGTGTGACGCGCGACGTAGTCGCGGGCGTAGCGGCCCGGCGCGCCGTCGCCCCCGCCATCTACGATGCCGCGTTCGAGCGGATCGGGATGCTGGTGGAGCGTGTTCGCGCGTTGTTGGCGGCCGGGCAGGGTGGGGCGGCGTTGGGGGCGTTATTGGATGAGAACCATACGCTGCTGCAAACTATCGGCGTCTCGCTGCCACCTCTGGATCGGTTGGTGGCTGTGGCGCGTGCCGCCGGCGCACTGGGCGTCAAGCTGACTGGTGCAGGTGGCGGGGGCAACATCATTGCACTGGTTACGTCAGAAACCGGCGCAGCGGTGCGCGCCGCGCTGCTGCAGGCCGGTGCGCGGCAAGTGTGGCAGACGGTGTTAGGCAATGCGGTTGATGTTTAATACAGTTGAGCCTATCGAAACCAGCGCCGGGTCTCGGCAGGCGGTGGGTGAGCCTGCCGAACCCCACCACCGGCGGAATTTTCGGATAGGTTCTTAGCCAGGGCAATTGCATTTAGCCCCCCCCATGCTCCAAGCCCCCCGTCCCGGGGGCGGTTTCAGTGTGAAATACCGCTTTACAAGCGATTTATTTGCGTCAAAGCCGCCCCGAGACGGGGCTTTGAGCCTTAAATGCGATAGCCCTAGATTCTTAGTAATCCAAAATCAAAAACCGAAAATATAGTGGTATAATGTCTACTAAATTCTGGCAAAAGGAGCCGTTTAGAATGGGAAAAAGAACCTGGATGATCGCAGTTTTGTTGTTGATGCTACTTGTGATGAGTGCGTGCAGTCCCACCCCGACGGAAGCGCCGCTGCCTACCGTTACACCTACATCTACGCCTGCGCCGGTCACAACCAGCGGGCCGACTACGCCCCTGACTATTGCTACCCCTGAAGCTGCCGGTTTATGTGAGGCAGTGCCGATGCCGGCGGTGGATGTCCGCCCGGCAGATGAGACTGACTATTTCAAGGGTGCTGATCCGGCAACCGCTGAGGTCATCATCTACGAGTACTCTGATTTTCAATGTCCTGGTTGCGCTGGGATGGCTATGATTGTGGAGTATTTTGTCGAAGAAAACCCTAACATCTCTTTGGTATACCGCCATTTTCCGTTGGACTTCCATGACAAAGCGGTATTGACCGCTGAAGCTGTCGAAGCGGCTGGCACACAGGGTAAGTTTTGGGAAATGCACGATTTGCTATTTGCGCGCCAGGCTGAATGGGGTATTAGCTCGGTCACGATGGAACAAGCCCGGCAATTGATGAGCGATTATGCCGTAGAACTTGGACTAGATGAAGCCCAATTCAATCAAGAGATGGATGAGCACATTTATCTCGAAAAAATCCAGGCGCAAGCGCTGGAATCGCGCGCGTTGCAGCTTACTGGCACGCCCTCCTTTATCTTCAATAATGTCCCCTATCCCTCCGAGCAGATGGGCTTGTCTTACAATGGGTTGGAGAGCTTCATGGGGATTCTGGGTATGCGGCAGTGGGCTGAGCCACCGGCGATGGTCGTGGATGCAGCGGGCAGCTATCAGGTGACCTTCGAGACAAGCAAGGGTGATATCCTGGTGGAACTGTTCCCGCAAGCGGCCCCTACCCACGTCAACAATTTCCTCTTCCTGGCGCGTGAGGGGTGGTACGATGGCTCACCATTTTTCTTCGTGCAGAGTGACTTTGTCGCGCTAGGCGGCGACCCTTCCACAACCGGGGTCGGTTATCCGGGCTACTACTGCACCGGCGAAGAACAGAATCTGTTCGATCGGCCTGGACTGGTGGGGATGCTGGCAAACGGGCAGTTCTTCATTACTCTGGGCGCTGATGCCGCGCAGCTTGATGGGCAGTTTCCGCTGATCGGGCAGGTGGTTGAGGGTCTGGATGTGGCGCTGGCGTTGACGAATTACACGCCTTCCGATCCGGCCGCCGGGACGCCCGATCTGCTGTTGGGTGTGGTTGTGCAGGATTGAGGCAATGTCATTAAGTTTAGGGCAAGACCTGGCAGGTTTCCAGGTCTTGCGTCTACAAGAGAGCGTTATTCACCGGAAAAATATTACCCAACCCAATTGGTGCGGAACCTGCCAGGTCTTAACGTAGGGCTTGTAAAAATATAACTTCCCGTTTTTTTTGCTCTCCGCCCTCGGGACGGGGGCGGTTGTAGCGGGAAACTATTCTTTTACAGATCCTTAATGACATTGAGGATTAAGTTGTGTCCCTGCTTGCTCACTGGTGCAGGTTGCTCTTTCAGGGAAGTTAGGACGGAGTTTGTGAAACGGGATGCGTGGAACATGAGGCAGCAAATGTGTTTCACGCATCCCGCTTGCTGATGTAGGAGGCATGTGCATGAGTAAAAACTATCGTTGGCTGTGGGTGACTGTGGCATTGGTAAGCGGCGGCTGGTTGCTTATCAGTCTGTTGGGCGTATTGCTCATGGGTGTGCTTCCGCTAATTCCCTCGATGGGTATGACAAGCGCTGATACCTTGGTCTTTTTGGGTATTTTTCTGGTCAATAGCGGCTTGAGCCTGACCCTGCTCGCGGCCTCCTGGCGTGCCGTGCGTCAGCACCCGGCGCGGGTGCTGTTCCCGCACTGGGGCTGGTTGATCTTGTTGGTATTGCTGACGCTCGGATTGCTAATTTTGGGCGGCGTGGCCCATGACGCGCTAGCGACAACGCTGTGGTTTGCGCCTATCCAAATGGCAGTGATTGTTCTACCGGCCTTGGGGCTATTGCTCATGTTGATCTGGCTGAGCGGCAAGGATCATGCTGTGACCGGGCGCGAGGTGGCTTTGACTCTGAGTGGCGGGGCGCTCAGCACGCTCATCGCGTTGCCGGTGGAGGTAGTGGGATTGGTTGCCAGCATTTTCGTTGTGGCAATTTCAGCCATGCTTTTTCCAGGTGGTCAAGAAGAAATCATGCGACTGGTGACGGAGGTGGAGCTGTGGCAAGAATTACCCGCCGGTGCGGTGAGCATGGAAATGCTGGCACCTTGGCTTGGATCACCGGTGGTACTGGCAGTGCTGGCCCTGACGATTGCTGTGGTGACCCCCATCATCGAAGAAGTGGCAAAAACTTTGGTAATCAGTGTGCTGAGCTGGCGCAATCGCCCTAGTCCGGTGCAGGGATTTCTCTGGGGAGCCTTGTGTGGTCTGGGCTTTGCCATGGTAGAAGGCATTGGCAATGGTGGTATGGGCATTGGTGAGGCGCTGCCGTGGATGAGTGGGATCGGTAGCCGGGTGTTGGCTACTGCCATGCACGCGCTCGTTAGCGGGTTGATCGGCTTGGGGTGGAGTTTGTTCTGGCAACGGCGCTACTGGGCTTTACCTGTGAGCCATCTGGCGGCGATTCTGTTTCACGGCTTGTGGAACTTCAGCGTGGTCATCATGCTGGGCGGGGCCGGGCCAATGATGGTAGGGGCGCTGCCGACTCTGGCGGGGACACTGCTGATGTTGACTGGTTTGGCTCTGTTAGGTTCATTGGCTCTGCTTGCGCCGGTTTTGCTACTAGGTTTGCCGTTGCTATTGCGGATGAATACGGCTGCCAAGACGCCCCTCGGCGATCCGACAAGTCAGTAGCGCGTAACATGGACGCGGCGATGGTTGTGCGGGCGTGTTTGCGCTCGCGCTGGGAAGCAGCTGTACTGGATGAGGTCCGTACTGCCGCTGCGCAGCCGGATTTCGATGGAGCGGCGGTCGCGGCGGCAGCGCAGGCCGAGGGGGTCGCGCCGCTGGTGTATAGCGTAATTCGCGACCAGGGCTGGCTCTCCGCCGAGGCGGAACAGCCATTACGGATGGCCTACTACCAGAACGCGCGCCGCAACGTGTTGTTGTTTCGTGAGTTGGGCGTGGTGTTGCAACACCTGACCGCCGCCGGCATCCCCGTCATCGTGCTCAAAGGCGCGGCGTTGGCGCATATCGTATACGCTAACCCTGCTGTGCGCCCCATGTGCGATGTGGATCTGCTCGTGCGGGAGGCGGATGTCCCGGCGGCGTTGCGTGTGCTGCGCGACGTCGGGTTCACACTTATCCCCCCGCGTGCCTATCGCAACGAGGTCATGGCTCGCCGCACCAGCGCGTTCGATTTCGTTATTGAACTCCACTGGCACCTTTTTGTCATCCCCTACTATATCTACACGCTCTCCAATGCCTGGCTATGGGAGACGGTGCTGCCCTTACAGATCGAAGGCAATGCCGTTCATAGCTTAGGGCCGGAGGCGCAATTGCTCCATCTGTGCGGGCATCTGTACCTGCACCATGCCCTTGAAGGCAGCCAGGTGCAATTGATCTGGCTCCATGATATTGCTGAAGTGCTAAGGCAGTACCAGGCGGTGCTAGATTGGCCCGCTTTTTTGGATGCAGCGCAATGTTATGGTCTGGTGCAACCTGTCCAAAAGGTGTTTGCGCTGTTGCGCGGGTTGCATCTGCCGATCCCTGTGCCGGTTTTTGCGCTGGTGGATTTGCTCAGCCCTACATGCGCAGAGCAGCGCGTATTTGAAGCGCATACAGCCTCCCGCCGTAATCGCTGGCTTAGATTGTGGGCAGATTGGGAGCAAATTCCCGGCTGGCAGCAGCGGTTGCACTTCCTGTGGCACAATCTCTTTCCCCCTGTGCCGTATATGCACGCGCTATACCAGATTAGCCCACGTCGTTTACCTGGCTGCTATCTAATGCGCTTGCTTGGGCGAGAATTGTGTACACATCCCCTTGACACTAATTACGACTTGGAGTTATAATGAGAGTGTAAGCACCTGCTACCGGTTCGTTACAAGTTTATAGAACGCCGATTTGCACAGATTTTGCAGATAAGCACCAAAAAATCCATCCTGTTATTATAGCTCAGCTGCACGTAGCGTAGGATTTATCCTGCGTTGAGAGTACAGGATAAATCCGGTACTACAAATTGTGCCTGCCACGTGCCGGTAAACCGCCGGATTGCTAAATCCAGCGGGAGCGAGTGGAAGGATTATTCGCTTGGAATAGCTTGGTTCTGGGATACTCCCTCAGACTCAGTAGATCACAGATTTGATGAATTGGGGGTAATGGGCTTGCCTGCCGTCCACGAATCTGAGCACGAATACACGAATTTATCCTAACGAGCGTTTATTTGTGTATTCGTGGCCCTATTCGTGGACGGCCTACACCGCAGATCCGTGCTCTACTGAGACTGTACTTTTCCTGTACTTTTGGAAGTATACTTTTTGAGCATCTTATGTTATGATGCTTTTGATTCGTTTTTCTCAAAGGGTTAAATACTGGTGGGGGAGAAACTATAGATGGATATTTTGGCCCAATGCTTTCATAAAAATCCGAACATGGTATTCAGAAAAATCGCGGATGAATACATCCTGGTACCTATCCAGCATGATGTGACTGATTTGGATGCGATTTACGAGCTGGGCGGGATTGGTGCCTTTATCTGGGAACTGGTAGATGGCGTGTGCGATGGCTACCAGATGTTGGCGCAGATAACCGAACGGTATGCTGTTACGCCGGAAGCCGCGCAAGCAGACCTGGTAGAGTATCTGGAGCAGCTGGTCTCTATCAACGCGATTGTCCCGGTGGAGTCTTAACGTGGGCGCTGAGGTTACAATTCCAACGGTTTCTGCGGGAGATTGGGTTCGCAAGATAGCGCAGCGTGAGGGTGTCCAAGCCCTCCGCTTTACCGCTTCCCTGGAATTCACCGAGCGGTGTAATTTCAAGTGCGTGCATTGCTACATCAACCAACCTGCGGGCGCTGCGGCCATCCGTGAGCGAGAACTATCGCTCACGCAGTGGCAGGGTATTTTAGACCAGATGGAGCACGCTGGTGTAATTTGGCTCTTGGTGACCGGGGGTGAGCCGTTACTGCGGCCTGATTTCCCGGAATTTTATGTGTATGCTCGCAAGAAAGGCTTTCATGTCACGCTGTTTACCAATGGCACGCTGGTGACGCCCGACATCGCCGATCTGCTGGCGCGCTACCCGCCATGGGAAGCGGAAATTACGCTCTACGGCGCTACCCAGGAAACTTACGAGGAGATTACCGGCATTCCCGGTTCCTACCAACGCTGTATCCGGGGCATCGAATTGCTGTTGGCGCGGGGCATTGAATTGAATTTGAAGACGATGGTATTGACGCTCAATGCCCATGAGCTACCGCTTATGCAGGCGATGGCCGCGCAATGGGGGACAAAGTTCCGTTATGACTTCAATATCTATCCGCGCCTGGATCGAGATGCGAGTCCCAATGAATACCGGTTGACTCCAGAACAGGCGGTGGCGATGGAGTGTCGTGACGAGCAGCGTGTGCAAAAATTACACGAGTTTTGTGGGCAGCCCTGGGGCATCATCAGCATAGATAAGCTGTTTACTTGTGGCTCAGGATTGAAGACGTTTCACCTGGATGCTTTTGGTGGGCTTTACCCTTGTATGATGGTGCGGTGGTTGCGTTATGATCTGCTTAAAGGTTCGTTGGAAGACGCTACCCACAATTTCTTGCCGCAGGTGCGCGATATTCCTGTAGTTAACAACCATACATGTAATCATTGCGATCTTCGCGTTCTGTGCCAGAATTGTCCCGGGTGGGCGTATTTACATACCGGCGACCCGGAAGCGATAGAGCCGTTTCAATGTGAACTGGCAAAGTTGCGCCAGCAAACGCATCAAGTTACTATCAATCGGGTAGGATGAAACTTACCCTGGGCTTGGAGGCGAACCGCGCCAGGGTGTGTTAGATTGGGATTGAAGTATAATCTGAAAATTTGTAATAGAGTAAAAATTGCCCTCTCAATTATCAATCAGCGTAGCACAGGATTTATCCTGTGTCCATCAATGCAGGATGAATCCTGCGCTACATTTTGAGCGTAGTACAGGGTTACTTTTGCAGTATTGCGAAAATTTACATGAGGTTCTTGAGAGTTTTGGATAGAGCCTTGCCATAGTTGTTAGTCGCGCCGCCTGGGGACGCCAAATTCTTCTACTTAACACCAATCCAAGGAGTGTAAGCAAATGGCTGAGCAAAAGGAAGTTTACCAAAAGCCCGTGGTTCTTAAAGTACAGCTGATCCCGCAGGAAAATGTGTTGGCTGCCTGTTTCGAAGGGTCAGGAAGTCTGGTGTATATGTCATTGGCATGTCAGTCAGGCGTGCTTAGTGCCTGTTTTGGTGCCGCCTAAAATTTTTAACCATCATTGCTGGTAGGCATTGGATACTTTGCTCAGTAGATTCAAAGAGGTTTAGTCTTGCAATTTACCGAGACGTTATGCGTTGCCCGGCTTAGTATTACGTTTGGGGGAGATACTGTGGGCAGCTGGGTATTGCCAGAGTCTTACCGCCCTTTTGTGGGCAACGCCGCAGCGTTTGCCGATTGTTATGTGCGAGTTTGTACAGGGACGCCGGCGTTTACCATCAGCGACCTGCCATTCCAGTTTGTCTCGAAGACAATTTGGGCAGCGTTTCCGTGGTATGATGATGGCTGGGGCTTTATCACGCCGTTGCCCAGTGCTGGCGACTGGGAGCGCTTGTTGCTGTGGTCGCCGCAGACAAACTCGGCTGATTTGTGGATTGGCCGGGGACAACCCACCCAGGACATCTTCGGCGGTCTCAAGTTCGCGTTTTTGGCCGCGCTGTTTGCGCAACACCAGGGGGCGTTGCTTCACGCTGCTGCGGTCATGGTAGATGGCGAGGCGGTGCTGTTCGTGGGGCAATCGGGCCAGGGCAAGAGCCACTGGGCGCACCAGTGCCAGGCGTTGGGTTATCCGGTCTTAGATGAAGATCGCCTGGCTGTGCGTGTGCTGGATGGGCGCGTCTGGGCCTTCGGGGTGCCCTGGCATCCCGCACCCCGGTTGTGCAGCCCTGTTGGTGCGCCGGTCAAAAGTATCTATTTCTTGCAACAAGCGCTGCCGGATACGCGCGCCCCGGTGACCAAGCCGCACGCTACGTCTTTGCTGGTGAAGGCCGCCTTGTTGCCGGTATATGACCCGCTGGCGATGCAGAGCGTGTTGGATGTGCTGGCCCAGACCGCGTTGCAAGCGCAGGTCGGCTTTGTGGGCCGCGCCAGTGATGAGCGCTTTGTTGCGGAGACCCTCGCGCTTTGAGGTCGGCGAATTTAGACCTGACAGGTTTTTGAAACCTGTCAGGTCTTTCGTGGGGTGAGATTTTCACCCAATCGCTGCTGAACCGCAGGTTAATGGGTAATTCCCTTGAGAATAGGGGCTTCTTTTCAGACCTGTCAGGTTTTTGAAACCTGACAGGTCTCTTGGTATGAGATTTTCATCCAACCGCTGGTGAACCCTTGGTTAACGATGAACGCACTATGGATAGTATGTTGTGCCCCAATGAAACATGGGCCGAGCTCACGCGGATACTGTTGCTGGAAAGTCACAGTATCCGCGTGACTGTTTGCGGCTTCAGTATGCACCCGGCCATCAAGGATCGCGATGTCATTCATATCCGGCGCGTGACCTCCGCCGATATTCACCTGGGCGATGTGGTGTTGTATACCGTGCATGGCCGCCCGCTCATCCATCGCGTTGTGCGGATCGCGCCTAGAAGCCAGCCGCCGACCTTTTATATCTGCTCGGATCATCAGGCCCGCGGGGATTGGGTCGCGGCGGCCCACATCATCGGCAAAGTGAGCGCGGTAGAGCGGCGTGCGCGTAGCATCTCGCTGGAAAGCCCCTGGGGGCGACTGCGCAACTGGCTGTTCTATGCCTTACGCATCCCGCGCGTTACACTCTGGAACCGGTTGCGGCGGTGGTGTATTACCCGGCATGTGATAGCCTGAACTCAGGTAAGGCGGATTGTCAATTCGCCCTACAGATAAGGCGGCTAGACCTGCCAGGTTTCAAAAACCTGGCAGGTCTTTTGGTTATAACAGGTGTCAGATCAACCAGGCAGTGTGGTCGGTCGCTAGACTCAGTAGATCATAGGTCTTGGTTGCGGGCCGTCCACGAATAAGACCACGCATACACAAATAAACTCCAGACAGGGCAAATTCGTGTATTCGTGATTGGATTCGTGGACGGCAGGCAAGCCCATTACCATTAACCCAAGTTGCTACCTGGGCTGATTCAGAGATTGAGGACACGGATTTCACGGGTTAAACGGATTTATTTTTGATTCTGATCCGTAAAATCTGTGCAAATCCGTGTCCTATAAAGATATTGGTGAACGGGTAGCAATTTGGGTTACCATTAATATCCAGAACCTGTGAGCTATTGAGACGCAATAGAGCACGATGTAGGCTCGTAGTAACGGCTGCAGCCGTTGGGAGAAACCGCTAAAGCGGTCACTACAAGTAGATCCATGAGCTACTGAGATTCAGTAGCTCACAGTTTGCTCAGTCCGGATCGCCAGATCCAGTCCGGAACGGGGATCTAGCGATCCCCTGTTAGCATTTCGGCAGCCACTGAAGGGTACTACTGAAACAACCCGCAGAAATCGGATTTTTTAGAGCCAAACCACTAAATGGGCGCTTCACTGCTAAAAATCCGATTTCTTAACCCTTTTTTCAGGAGAGTCCTGAATGCGAGTCGCAGATTGCTTTCGACCCTTTTTCTGTATCTTCAACGACTATAGTGACAGAAGACAAGTACCATAAGGAGGCGCATGAAAGCAAACGTAGAACAACGTATCAGCACCCTGTTTTCATAAATCGCTCATCAAGATTTGTTATCAGAAAGGAGATCTATCATGTTCAGGAAACTCAAGCGTTGGTATAACGGCAAGGGGGTCAAAGATGCGCTCGTCGGCGTGCTTTCCCTGGCGCTCTTGGTGTCGCTGCTGGCGCAGTTTGGCGTTTTAGACGGTCTAGGGCCGCTCTTCGGCACTGCCGGCCCTGGTCAAGGTATGTACAGTTGTATGCCTACCTGTGAAGAGACTGATGGGAAGTTTATCGCTATGCCGGGGGAAGGCATGGCTTCGTTTGGCGGGGCTGATAGCATCTTTTGGTTTACCTCTTCCAAAACGCAATCCTCATTTGAAATAGGCATCTTCGATGGCGATTCTGGACTAGACAATGCCGGTAATCTCAATGCGCAGGATGGCAATTGGGACAACACCACCACCGAAGTTATCTATACCCTGTATGCCGATCCGGAAAGGGACGGCGCGCCAGAAGATCCCAGCACCGAAGTCGTGGTCGCCCAGTGGCGGGGTAACACCGATGCTATGCCCAACAACGCCTGGTTCAATGCTACGGTCAACAATCACCCGGCTGCCTTGGAAGCCAATGGGAATGCCTACCATTATCGGTTGGTGGCATCCCGCGATGCTGCCGGTTCTGGTATTAGCGCGTTCAAGCTGCGCACCAAGAATGCTATCATCAGCAGTGGGCGCGCGGATCTGGTGGATTCCAACTTTGCGATTGTGGGGATGTTGGCTACAATGGGGGACATCAGTATTTTGTACCCAGAATTTGCTGGTGATATCCAAAATCTTGGTCCATCTACTTATAATGGTACCTGGGAATTCTATTTCGATGTGCCGCCGGGGGCTAGAACCATTAGCTTCTGGGATGGTGACTTTGATCGTGGCCCAGCTTCCGGGCATCCTGATGCAGATACAGTAGATCCTAATACTGAAGGGATTCCTTGGTTTGCCAACCCGGAAATTACCCGACCCGAAGGTGCCCAGGGAAAAGGCAACCCGGCTGACGATTTTGCTAATCCAGTATATCGTCGCTCGCCGGCTGTGATTTACCACATCATCGGGCCGAACAATGATCCGGTTTTCACCAATGATAACCCTTCAGGTACGGAAGAATGGGAGCAGTTTATCGTCAGCACCGATCCGGAGACTAATCCCGATTTGTTAGTGGATACCATTGTTCCAGGTACGTACAAGCTGCTCGTTGAAGGTCTTGATCTACATAATGTTGTCTGGTTTCGCATCAACTACGACATCACCGACCAGCCGCCGGAAGAGTGCCCGGTCTGCCCGGTCTGCCCAGATCCGACCCCTGAGGTCACGCCTGAGCCGACCCCCGAGGTGACGCCTGAGCCGACGCCTGAGCCGACGCCCGAACCCACCCCGCTGCCCGAGCCGACGCCCTGCGCCGCCGCGCCGGTGGATCTGCTCTACATTCTCGACATTTCGGGGAGTATGGATCAACTTTACGCGGGCGAGGGCACCAAACTGGTTGCGGCGCAGAACGCTATGCTGCGGCTGAACGCCTGGGTGCGCGCGCTCAACAATGGTAGCCGGGTTGGCTTGATTACTTTCAACGGTGCGGGACAGGGTTCTGGCAACCCGCCGCTCTACTCGCCGAGCGTGCAGACTGTCTCTGGTTTTACGGCGGATGTGGATGCCTTCGATGCCACCGTGTTGGGACTTAGCGCTTCTGGCAGCACGCCTACCGCCCTTGCGCTGCAAACAGCCGCGGGGTATTTGCCCGGCGCGCTCGATCCCGCGCACCAGACCATCGTCATCCTACTCTCCGATGGTGTGCCTACGGTAGATTTGGAGCAGTTCGGCTTCAATGACTACAAAGTGCAGCAGGTCAATGTCTTCAACCAGGATTGGACACCTCGGACAGGCGCGCAGGTGCGCAATAGCGGCGCGTACTTCAATGTTTACCATCAAAAAGCGGGCGAACCGTTGGCGGATGCTATGGTCGCTATCGAGGCGCTGCGCGCCGCGCTGCCCACAGTGCCGGTCTATACCGTCGCTATCCAGGCCGAGCAGGAAGGCATCTTCAACGACCAGATTCTGCGCTACATCGCGCAGGTCGGCGGCGGTGACTTCTACGCCGCCAACGATGCTGACCAGCTCGAAGCGGCGCTCAAGACCGCATTCGTGGATAGCGCCTGCGGGGCGAGCACGCCGCCGCTGCCCGAACCGGAAGACCCCGGGTCTGATGCGGGTGTGTGTTTGAACTACTCGGTAACTGCGCAAGAAAAGAGCGCGCGGAAGCGGGCGCGGATCGCCATTCAGAATAACCATAGCGAAGCGACTACGGCAGTTTTACTCCGTGTAGAAAGCTGGCCGGCGGAGTGGGGGCAACTGACGCGCGTCGAGGTGTTTGGTGGTAACTGGTACAATGTTGATGCCAATGGCCCCGCGGAACTAACCCTGAGCGGTGAGAATTTACCTGGTAATAACACCAAACGGATTGTTTTCCAGTTTGCTAATAATATCACTGATGATGTTAGCGGATTGACGGGGTACATCCGCTTCGCCAATGGCTGCCAGAACAACTTCGGCAGCGCCCCGCCGCCGCCCCCGCCGCCCGGCGCGTGCACCAACCCGCGCACCAACAACTACAGCGTCGAGAATATGACCAATAACCCGTTCTATGGGATTAAGTACAATTACACTTCTGGTACAGAGGTCAAGAACGGTGGCTATGACGAATTCAGTTTCGTCGTTACCGCTGCTGAAGCCGTTGCTATGGCCAACATCCAGATGGAAGCCAAAGCCGGCACGACGCAGGAAATCGTGACGCTAGGCGGTTGCCAATACGATGTTGCTACGGCCTGTGCCGCCGTCCAATTGCCTTCAGGGGATTTCACCTTCCAGTTCATGGGCGCGCAGGATCGCGGGGATGGCACGCTGGCCTTGACCTTCCGGGTGACGAATAACACCAATCGCGGACTGAGTCATGTTACGGTGGGGCTATCGCAAGGGATCCTACCCTCTGCGCCTAGCAGCACCTATCAAAGCACCGTTTGTCCGTAATTGCTTGATCCAGATTTATAACCCGGGGAGACCATGTCTCCCCGGGTGTTTTTTGGCAGTAGCGCAAAAGTCGCTCTGCTGGGAGTATCTAACATGGCATAGAGTTACACAGAGGCGACACGGAGAGACACAGAGTTTTTCCTGGCGTTAGGTAATTCTGAGATATTCTGTGCATATCTGTGATTTCTCTGTGTGGCTCTGTGTAACTTTCCGTTGCTCTAAAATCGTGTGCTAGGCTGGTTTCGACAGGCTCAACCACCGCCTCTGTAAATTTTCGGATAGATTCTACAGTTAAGAACACTTAGCGCGCTTGCCGTCCTCAAATTCGGTCACGAATCCCGTCTGTGCGGGACAAGTGACACGAATTCACCTTGTCTTGCAATCATTCGTGTATTCGCGAACCATTTGGGGACGGCCAGCAAACCTTAACTTAACAACATCGTGTTCCATAAACATTCTGATGAACAGATAGCAACTTGAACCAGGATAAAAGCCAATGTCATTAGGGTGTGTTTCATCTGAGTTAAGAGGGGCACGGTCGGAGACTGGCTCCAGCTTGCTCTGGCCGGTTTCCGACCGTGCCCCTCTTCGTTCCATAACTGAAATGACACACACACATGTCATTAAGTTTAGGGCATAGACCTGGCAGGTTTCAAGGCCTTAAGCCTACAAAACGTCGTTATTCACCGATAAAATACTGCCCACCCCAATTTGTGCGAAACCTGCCAGGTCTTAACTTAATGACATCAGGATAAAAGCCCGTTGCTTTTTTACAATCCATACATCTCGTGGTATAGTGAGCAAAGTAACATCGTTTCTCACAACCCTTTTATCCTGTTTGCAACGACTATAGTAATGAACCAACCCTTAGAAACTGTGCCGGATGAAGTCTTAGCCCAGCGAGCCAAAGCGGGGGATCGCTTGGCATTCGAAGTGCTGTGTGACCGTTCTCTTCCTGCTGTTTATAATCGTTTGCGTGCTTTGCTTCCGCCGGAGGCTGTGGAGGATGTCACACAGGAAGTTTTCCTGGCGGTAGTGCAGGCGATCCCACGTTATCAACAACGCGCATCGTTCCGCACCTGGATTACGGGCATCACGCGGCACAAGGTCGCCGATTACTATCGGCAGCGCGGCCGGCAGCCTGTCACCTCACTGGAAATTGTAGGAGAAGATCCCCCTGGCCCTGAAGGTTGGGAAGAGCAGGCCGCTGTACGCTTGGCGTTGCGGGAACTCCCCGATCATTATCAGGATGTGCTACTTTTGCGCTTTTCCGAAGCGCTGTCGTTTGAGGAGATCGCTGGAACGCTACACATCAATCTGGAGGCAGCTAAATCTCGTTACCGGCGCGCGTTGGCAGCGTTGGGAGAAAGAATGAAGGTTGAAGGATAACTACTCAGCCCTGTCATTGAATTGGCTATTCAAGGAGCAAAATGGACTGGTAGTGGCGGCTTCAGCTGCTTCTTACAACACTAGAACACCTAAAGGCGTCACTACAAGTATAGGTGGCAATTTGAGTTAACATCATGCTGTTTTAAAGGGTTATTATGCAAAAGTATGCCTATCTCGATGAAGAATCTTTGGAGCGCCTTGTAGCGCAGGCTTTGGCCCCTGCGCCGCCACCGGATACGTTGCGTCACCGGGTGCTGCGGCAGACACGGCTGGCCTGGGATCGTTACCATGCACAACGCCCTTCCTGGTTTCAACGCTGGTTCGGGCGCTCCAATCTTCGCCTGGTCTGGAGCGCTGCTGCATTTCTCTTCATTGCGTTGCTGGCCGCCGTGTTCTTGCCCGCCGGGGGTGAGAGTTTGACCGGGACCGTTCTTGGTGAATCAGAACTCGCCATCGGCTTCATTATTTTCGTCACAGCCGTTGGCCTAGTCGTGTTTCTTTGGCGGCGGAAGGGGAAGGACGATGGCTGATGGACGACTGCTGAGTAATCACAATCTGCAAGTAAGTTACTGTTACAAAGTATTTATGCAATACCGCGAAAGTAACCCTGTAATACGCTCAACCTGTAGCGCAGGATTTATCCTGCATTGCAGACACAGGATAATGAAAATTAAGAAAATGAACCGGAAATAAAACCATTTGCAAGAATCACTCTTTAAAAATTTACAAATTGAGA
>CAZDDI010000050.1:0-34680 GCA_964504195.1 uncultured Anaerolineales bacterium | reverse complement strand
AGTTAATAAGGCGATAGAACTTACGTTCTGTAAACGTATTTCAGGACTTGACAAATGAATCATCGTTCAAGAAATAATTTCCAGCAACCAGCATCCAGCAACCAGACAACAAAAAACGCCCATCCCTCAGCAGGGACGAGCGTATTGCCCGTGGTGCCACCCCGGTTAGGCTGCCGGTACGAGGTACAAAAAAAACGCGCCGGTGAAAGCGCGTTCCCTCTAGCCAGCCTCACTCTTGCGGACACGGCCTCGCGGCGATGCCCTGCGCCCTGATAACGGTGGCGTCTCCGTCCCGGACTACTCAGCCAGTGGCGACTGGCCTTTCGGCGGGCGGCTCCCGGGGCCATTCACCGTCTGCGTTGGTACCGGATTCACACCTGCCTCCGGCTCTCTGTACCGCGCCTTGACGCCTACTTTTCCCGATCACAGCCTTATAGGGTTGTTTATATCACAGGTAGGGGAAATGTCAAATGCGTATTCCCTTCCCTCTCTTTTGCAGTATAATACTCGTAAGCGGCTGTGTCCGCGCGATCCAACTAGCATCTGAAAGGAGTCCCCCCCATGGCTGAGTCAATTATCGCCTTCCTGAGTTGTGCTGTGTTGCCTGCCGTTGTGCTACTGGTCATCTTGGCCCTCAGCGCCGTCAAAACCATTTACCAATACGAACGCGGCGTAGTCTTCCAGCTCGGCAAGTATGCCGGCACGCGCGAGCCGGGTCTCACGTTTGTCATCCCCATCGTGCAATCCATGCGCAAGGTGGATATGCGCATCAAGACGGCGGACATCCCCCGCCAGGAAGTGATGACCCGCGATAATATCCCCATGCTGGTCAATGCGGTGGTCTACTTCAAGGTCGTTGACCCCGAAGCCGTCATCATCAAAATTGAGGATCACGTCTTTGCCGTGCGCCAGTACACGCAGGCCGCGCTGCGCGATGTCATCGGCAACGCGGAGATGGATTTTGTACTCACCGAGCGCGAGAAGATCGCCGATAGCATCCGCGAAATTGTGGACATGGAGACAAGCGGCTGGGGTGTGGATGTGGAATCCATCAAAATTCAGGAAGTGGAACTGCCTTCCGAGATGAAGCGCGCGATGGCGAAGCAGGCTGAAGCCGAACGCGAACGCCGCGCCATGATTATCGCCTCGCAGGGCGAGCTGACCGCTTCCGAGAACCTCCAGCAGGCGGCGGAAATGCTCTCGCGGAACCCCGCTGCGCTGCACTTGCGCACGCTCCAGACCATCCGCGACATCGCCTCTGACCCTTCGGAGAAAATTATCCTCTTCGTCCCATCCGATATCGGTCAGGTGCTCGGCAAATTCACCACTGAAAAGTAGGCGACGGTGAGACTCGATAACAACGTCCGCTATCTACAACTCGCCTTTAACTACGACCTGGGGCTGGTGCAGCGCGTGTTGCCCACGTTGCGCGCCAATGAGCGGGTCTTTATCGAAGCCGGGACACCCTTCATCAAGCGTGAGGGCATGGCCGGGATCCGGCTGATGCGCAGCTTGTGGCGTGGTGAGATTGTCGCCGATCTCAAAACGTCCGATGGTGCACTGGGCGAGGTCACGCTCGCGCGCGCGGCGGGCGCCACTGCGGCCACTGCGCTAGGCAGCTCTCCTACCGAAACGCTCGATCTGTTCATCGCGCATTGTGATCGCCTGGGGATGCTCTCGATGATTGATATGATCGGCGTGCCAGACCCGCTCGCAGTGGTGCGGCTATTGCACAAGCCCCCGGACGTGGTGGTGCTTCATCGCGGGCGCGATGAGGAATCCACGCGCGGCAAAGTCATCCAGTACCGTCACATCAACCGGATCCGCAGCAAGTATGACGTGTTCATCTCAGCGGCGGGTGGCGTGGACCTCAAAGAATCGCGCAGTGCCATCTTCAACGGCGCGAACATCGTCGTCGTCAATCTGGTCATGCCCGGCGATGGCTGGGTGGGCATCACTGCCGATGTTGCCGTCGCCGCAACGGTGGAGCAGTACCTCACTGCGATGGGTTAATCCTCAGGCGCGACACATGTTTCGCAGAAGTGTGTCGCGCCTATGAATTTTTCTTGGAGCAATCATGTCTATTGATCTCGCTATCACCATTCACGGGCTAACTAAATCCTACGGGCGCGTACTCGCTCTGCGCGGGCTCGATCTAGAAGTGCAACGC
Source organism: uncultured Anaerolineales bacterium (assembly GCA_964504195.1). Classification (GTDB taxonomy): domain Bacteria; phylum Chloroflexota; class Anaerolineae; order B4-G1; family SLSP01; genus CAZDDI01. Next base: position 32,510 of record CAZDDI010000050.1, on the reverse strand, counting down.
GGTGAGATTTTCGGCTTCCTCGGCCCGAACGGCGCGGGGAAAACCACCACCATCCGCTGCTTGCTCGATATGATCCGGCCCGACAGCGGCACCCTTCGTGTGCTGGGCTTCGATCCGCAAGCCGATCCTGTCGCCGTTCATGCGCGCGCGGGCTATCTGCCCGGCGAGCTGGCGTTGGAAGACAACCTCAACGCCGAGCAACAGCTGCGCTACTTCGCCGCCCTGCGCGGCAATCGCCTGGATTGGGAGTACGTTCGCCGCCTGGCGGCCCGCCTCGAGCTCGACCTCAAACGCCCCATCAAGAACCTCTCGAAGGGCAACAAACAAAAGGTCGGCGTCGTTCAGGCTCTCATGCACCAGCCCGAATTGCTGCTGCTCGATGAACCCACTGCCGGCCTCGATCCGCTGCTGCAACAGGAAACACTCCGGCTGGTGCAGGAAGCCCGGCAACAGGGCGCGACCATCTTCTTCTCATCGCATATCCTCAGCGAAGTGCAGGAGATTGCCGACCGGGTAGGCATCATCCGGCAAGGCGCGCTGGTGGAGGTGGCGGAGACGCAAACACTGGTGCATCGGGCGTTGCGTCGCGTGCGCTTGCGCCTGCGTGAACCGCTAGCCACAGCCGCCCTGGCCGCCATCCCCGGCGTTACCATCCTCTCCGCAAGCGATGGGGTATCGCTGGTGTTGCAGGTCGAAGGCGAGATGGACGCGCTCATCAAAGCCGTTGCGCAGTTCCCGGTGGTCGAATTTGAGACCGAACGGCCTTCGTTGGAAGAAGTCTTTCTGGCCTATTATGCGGCGTAGGTGAGGAGATAACCATGTTAGCAATTTTTGCATATACTCTCAAGCGCCTGCGCAGCCAGATTCTCGGCTGGGGTATCTCCTTTGGGCTGATTACCGTGTATCTGATGGCGATTTACAACCCTATGATTGAGCAGCAAGCAGAGGTCGTGGCGCTCTTCAATGCTTATGGCGAGGTCATGCTGGCCTTTTTCGGCGGCGGATTGGATTTCCTCTCGCCAGCAGGCTACCTGGATTTTGCGCTCTTCTCCTATGTCCCGGTCATTGCCGGCATTTTTGCCGTACTGATAGGGTCGGGCTTGCTGGCAACCGATGAGGAGAAAGGCCGGCTCGATCTGCTGTTGGCCTATCCGGTGAGCCGCTCTGCGATCTTCTGGGGACGCTTTCTCGCCTTTGCGGCGGCAACGGTGGCGATTCTGGCGTGTACCTGGCTGGGTTTTGTCGCCGGACTGCCGCTGGTGGATTGGGATGTGAGCGTGCTGGCGCTTGCCTTGCCGCATCTCTCGCTCTTGGCTGTGCTGCTGCTGTTTGGGGCCATCGCGCTATTGTTGAGCCTGCTGTTGCCTTCACGCACGGTCGCCGCCAGCGTCGCAGGAGGGCTGCTGGTTGCCAACTACCTGATTACTTCCCTGGCGCGTATCAACGAGCTGCTCAAACCCCTCGATGCGGTCTTACCGCTCAAGTATTACCAGGGCGGGAGCGCACTCGATGGGCTGAACATACTGCCCTTCGCGGTATTGCTGGGGGCGACGGTATTGCTCGCTGCGCTGGCCTGGCTGCTCTTCACCCGCCGCGATATTCGCGTCAGCGGTGAGGGCAGCTGGAAAGTGCCGTTTTCGCGGTGATTGACTGAGCCAAAGTTCGGGCGACAGACATTACATTATGTTTAGGCATGAAGTTGGGCTAAGCGGTTGGATTGTCCGGAAAGCCAAAGAGCACTGGGAAGCAAATCATCTGCTGGAGACAGGTGTTCTTATTTTTGAGCGTATTCCGAGGGAGTTCCGTTCCGTTTGGGGTATGAGGATATTGGAAGTGTCCTGCGGATATGTTTTTCCGTCAGCCGAAGTTGAAATGGTTATTGACTTTGCAGGAGAGGCCAACAAGTGGGGCGAGGGCAAAGCGGGACGCTGGCGAGAAGCACGTCTAATCGTTGATGCAGTAAACAATTTATATCACCAGACAACAGAATCACTACCTAAGCAAGTTTTGGCTTTGGCAAGGGATGTTGCCAAAGTGGTTTACAATGCACGTTGGTATCCTGCGCCATTTGACCATAGTTCAGGCTGGCGTATAGTAGAGGATTTGAGCCAAGTCATCAGGCGGGTTGAAGACAAGGGGTTTGTTGATAGGGCCTGGTTGAGTCTCTGTGATGAAAGGTACCTAAAATTGGTGGTACCTACACTATGCTGTCCAGGTTGTCCTGTATGCTGTTCTTTGCTTGTTCAGAATCCCCGCCGAGATCGTGTAATAGCCAAAGTGGGCGGAAGATTGCTGACTGTGGAGGAAATTCTCAGGATAGGTGGCTTCTCTGATTATGTGCTGCCTAACACGCGGTTGTAGCGATAGCGCTTGCGCGGCGGCTTATGCTTGCCGTTAGGGCGAGACAATCCCTGTCAAATCCAACATGGACGGAGCCGTTGGCTGGGCAAAGGGCTTAGCCGAGTTTGACGAACCTGATTGCCTCGCCCGAACGCGAGTTAAATTTTGAGATTCGCCATTCGCCATTTTGTGAGGAGGCATACATGCAAAATCCAGCCTTACACAACCCCCATCTGGAGGGCGACACCTTCTTCTGGGAGGGCGGCCCGATTGGGGTGCTGCTCTCGCATGGCTTCAGTGCCACCACTGCCGAGGTGCGCCTGCTAGGGCGCATCCTGCATGAGAAAGGCTACACGGTCTCCGGGCCGCTGCTGCCCGGTCACGGCACCACCCCGGCGGAGATGAACCGCGTTCATTGGCGCGATTGGGTTGCCACACTGGAGCGCGCCTATCAGGATTTACAGGCGCGCTGCGAGCAGGTCTTCATCGGGGGTGAGTCCATGGGCGCGGTGTTGGCGCTTTACCTGGCGAGCGAGCATCCCGAAGTTGCGGGGGTGCTGGCTTATTCGCCCGCCTTGGAGATTGAAGGGTGGGTGGTAGCGTGGGCACCGGTCATTGGGCCGCTCATGGTACCGTTCCGCCCGTTTTTTATGAAGGAACAGCTTGATTCGGAGGATCAGTGGCAGGGGTATGTGGAAAACCCGGTCAAGGCGGCCGGGCAGCTCACGCTGTTGCGGAATCAGGTGCGGCGGCGGCTCGCTCGCATCCAGCAGCCCACGCTGGTGGTGCAGGGGCGGTTGGATAAGGCCATCGCGCCGCACAGCGGGCAAGCCGTCTACGATGGCGTGAGCGCCACGCTCAAAGAAATGCACTGGATGGAGCGTTCGCCCCACACCGTCTTGCTCGATTGCGAACTGGATGACATCGCCGCGTACACGTTGGCGTTCATGGAAAAAGCGCTGGCTGTGAAAGGTGAGGCGTGACCAGAGCAATCTTCACACATCACGGCAACGTAATCGGCACAAAAACCCGGAACGGCAAAATCTCTCGCATATAGGTACGATTGAGATAATCGCCGTTCCAGCCGCCTACGGCATAGATTGAAGTTTCCCAGATCACCAAGCCCAAATTGCGCCACTCACCTACCAGCGGTGTCTCGAACACGCTCCAGGTATCCGTTTCCGGGCGATAGTGCTCATTGAACCCTAGATAGCCACTCCAACCGCCTCCAATCGCGTAAATCTGTCCCCCAATAGCGACCAGGCCCAATCCGCCTCGCCGCACAAGCATGGGGGCGCAGCGCTCCCAATGGCCCTCGACAGTATCAAAAACTTCACAGATTGCTTGCTCTGCTCCATCATAACCGCCGACATAATATATGCGCGTGCCTAGCGTGGCTGCGCCGCCAAAGGCGCGTGCTTGCAAGGGGGCCGGTATATCTGCCCACTGGTCAGTGACGGAATCGTACCTATAGGCGACGGCGCGGTACTGGCTGCCGTTCCAGCCGCCGAATAGATATGCATCGGCGCCCTGGCGTGTTAGGCCATAGGCGCACAATGGTTCAGGGAGTGGGGCCAGCGTGATCCATACCTCGCGCTGTGAATCGTAGCTATGAACATCGGCTACCGGTTGGCCTTCTGCATCACAGCCGCCGGGAACTAGAATATTGCCAGATGGCAATGCGATTGCGGCCACGTTCGCCAAGGCCAGCGGGCGTGGCGGTCCGCTGCGCCACGTTTGCGCCTGGATGTCGTAAATATCGAGCTGCGCGCTTGGCCCTTCGGCGCTGAGGCCGCCTACCGCGTAGAGTTGCCCCGCGTAGGCCGCCAGCCCCAGGCGCGCGCGCCGTTGCGGCAACGGCGTTTGTTCGAGCCAAGCTGCATCGTTGAGTGCGGGCGAAGCAATCTGGGCCGGCAGGTCTACCAATGCGCCTTCTTCTGCGAGCGGGCCGTTTCCTTGCGCGCTTTGTCCCGGCAACCAGAGGATCCACAATGCGCCAAGGATTCCTAAAACTAGTGTTACCCAGCGCGCGCGTGACCAGGTTGGCCGTGCTATGCTGGGGGACGTGGATATGATTTCTGCGGGCAGGGCCATCTCCGGCACGCTAGCTGGTTCAGCGGGTGTCACCGGGAGGGCTTCATCGGTTGCGCTGGGCACAGTTACCCAGCCCTCGCGTACCGCCAGCATCGTCAGCTCCGTGCGCGAAGCTACGCCCGTCTTGGTGAAGATGTTACGCAGGTGTACTTTGACTGTGTTCGGGCTGACGAAGGCCTGCTGCGCGATTTCGCGGTTGGAAAGCCCTTCCGCTACCCACTGCACGATCTCGATTTCGCGCTCGCTCAGCGGTTCTCCGTAATCAGCCGGCATTGATTTCCTCGATGTTAGGGAATTCCACAGCTTCTTTACCCGCCAGTTTATCTTGCACGCGCTCGGCGATAATTTCCAGATGCCGTGGATAACACACAAAGTTCAGATTGTCGCCGGGCACAGTTAATACTGGACAGAGGTCAAAATGTGCCAGCCAATCCTCATAAAACCGCTCTAACAGTGCGAGATAGTCACTGGAGATATTTTGCTCGATTTCACGTCCGCGTGCCTGGATGTGCGCGAGCAGGGTGGGCACACTGGCCTGGACGTAAATCAGCAGGTCGGGACGTGGCAGTGATGCAATGACGAGCTTGTAAAGTCGGTGGTAGGCTTGATAGTCGCGCTCGGTCATGTTGTGCATCTCATAGAGCGCGCGAGCAAAGATGTAGGCGTCCTCGTAGATACTGCGATCAATGACTGCAGATATGGGGAGCTCGGCCATGCGTTGATGTTGCTCGGCACGATGGCCCAGGAAGAATACCTGGAGGTGAAAGCTCCAGGCGTGCATATTGCTATAGAAATCGGCTAGATAAGGGTTGTCGTCTACCGATTCGTAGGCGACATGCCAGCCCAACCGCTCGGCGAGCCGTTCGGCCAGCGAGGTTTTGCCGGCTCCGATGTTGCCCGCAACGAGAATGAGTTTTTTTGCCATCTGGTCTCCTGAAAACAGGGATAGGAGGTAAAGGGTGCTGGGGAACGAAGAAGTTTCTACCCCTTACTCACCACACTCAAACCGTAAGTATACCACACGCGTGGTGTCCGGGCGAACCAGGGCCGTCTGGTTGAGTCGCCATCCGGCTATCCAGAGAATACGATCATCGCAGGTGAGCAAGGGCAGGTGATCGCGCCAGGCCAGCGGGACTTTGGCGCTGATGAAGAAATCGCTCAAGCGGACTTCTGTGCCTCCTAATCCATGCGGCTGGAAGCGATCTCCTATCCGCCGCGTGCGGAGCGTAAGCGTGCCTGTTTGTTCCGGTAGTGCCAGCCATGCTTGCCAGGGATCAGCGTTGGCACGTATGGTATTCAAGTCCCAGGTTTGGGGTAATTCCGCTCTCAGCCGCCACGCACCGGGTAGCGCGGTCACGCCGGGCAGCTGTATCGGCAGCCTGGTTTGGGGCGGCAGCCAGGGCTGCTCGGTGGGTAGTGCGGCGCTGTCTTCAGTGGTCAAGCGCAACACCCTGTAGTCCACTGTAAACCGCAGTCCCCCAGGCAGAGTGGCCTGCGCTCCGGTGGTTCCCGCTGCGCCTATATGCACTGCCTGTGCGATATGAACGAAATCTACATCGCGCACAGCTGGGCGCAGCCGGTACGCCGCGCGTCGGAGCAACCCTCGTTGCACAGCGAGCGGTTGCAACCGCCACTTGTCCAAGTCGAAGACTATTGCCTCCGGGCCTTCCTGTATGGCTAATGTATCCCAGGCTGCCGTCAGCGTCACTTCGAGCAGGTCGTAATCGGCCTGTACCACTTCAGCCAGATGTTGCAGGCGATGGTCAATGCGCGGGTTGAGCTCGCGTAAGTATGGCAGTGTCTCGTAGCGTAGCCGGTTGCGGAAGAAAGTCGTATCGAGATTGGAGCGGTCAAAGCGCGTTTCCAGGTCCTGCGCTGCACAGTAGGCCTCGATGCTTGCACGTGGGGTGTTCAGTAGTGGGCGGATGAGATACAGTGGGGATGTGGATTCTGTGGGTTGGGGCGTGAGCCAGTATGTATCCAGTGGGGTGCAGGGTAACATGCCACGCAAGCCTGCCAGCCCGGTTCCGCGCAACAAGTGCATCAACACTGTCTCAGCCTGATCGTCGGCGTTGTGACCTACGGCAAGGGTCGTTGCGCCCACTTGGCCGGCGACGCGGGCCAAGAAGGCGTAGCGTGCGCGTCGGGCTGCTTCTTCGAGTGAGAGCTGCTCCCTGGTGGAGCTGTCTGGCAGTGCAACGTGCTCCACGGTGCAGGGTAATCCCCAGCGCTTTGCCAGGGCCGCGACGAACTCGGCATCCGCATCCGCATCCGCACCGCGCAGCCCGTGGTGCAGGTGTGCGACGTGCAACCGCCAGTGGTATGCCTTTGCCAGCCGGTGCAACAGATGTAACAAAGTTACCGAATCCGCCCCGCCTGAGACGCCTACTACCAGGGTGGCGTTAGGCTGCGTCAGGCGATGATGCAGTAGGTAGCGTTCGATGATAGGTAGCAGGTCCATACTTTAATTTAAGTCAGCATAAACCACAGACAGCGGTCGGTTGTCCGTCGTCTGTGGTCAAAAAAAAGCGCACTGGCATCTCGAAATACAGATTTACAGAGTGGGTAGCAACGCCGCGGGCAAATTTCAGTATTCGATGGCTGTGGTCGAGCCGCAATAATCGCAGCTGACCGTGCGCATTCCTCGGAACACTTCCGGGAGTTGCGCACCACAACTAGAGCATTTGGTGGGGATGACTTTAGGCTCCGGTAATACTGCGCCAGCCTCCGTTCCCACCACCTCCGCATCAATGCGCCCCTCTTTCACCCGCCGGATGAGACCAATCCAGGTGTGATTGTCGGCATCTTCCAAGTCAAGCGTTACATCTTCTGGCAGTTCGCGAGTGCGGACGTTGAAGTGTAGCGTGAGGTTCTCCGTGTTGCGGGCCATGAAGCGGCGGATGTCCTCGGCGGTCATGTCGTCTACCGCGCCTACGGGAGCTTCCCAAAGGAGTTTCTGCACCAGTTGCTTCTGGGTGGTGATGAAGAGCACTTTTTTGGTGGCGATCTCTTCGTGTTGCTCGAAGATGATGCGATTGGTGGTGAGGAACAGCCGCCCACGCGGTTGGTCACGATCACTCACCCACTTGGCCTTACAAACAGCTACGCCGACTTCGCCAATCTGGAGCGGGAATGAAGCGGTATCCAGTGCATCCAGCAAAAAGCGTGCTTGTGCAATCTCCTTCTCCAGCAGCCGGGCTTCGTGTGCGGTCTGCCCGTATACACTTTCCACCTGGCTTTCGGTACTGCTGAGGCGCGCTTGCAAGGCGTTCATGCCGGCCTCTAGGGACATCAGTACCGCGGCGTTCATCGCCGCTTGCGCAAACATACCCTCGATCTGTTGCCCGGAGCTCAATAGCTGATTTTGCTGTTGGTGCAAGATGGTCTGGGCCTGGTATTGTTGCTGCGGCCACTGCTCCTGAAGCGTTTGGGCGCGCGCCTCCCAGCTCTGGCCGAATTTATAACCGCGTTTGCGTAAATCGGCAATCTGACTGTCGAAACTGGTGACTTTTGCGCCCGTGTCCTGGATGCGCCGTTGCACATCCGTAAAAGACAGCTTGTTGGAGATCGTGTGCCACTGGCTTTGCGCTGAGTCGAACTTGGATTGCTGCTCTGGGCTGAGCGCGCCAGTCTTGGCTACCGAAGCTTTTGCCGGGCCTGCTGGTTGTTGCGCTCCGCGCGTGGGCGGCTGTGACGTGACAGAAGATTTGATGTTGGATGCGGGCGGAGCTGGTTTGGACACTGGGGCCGGGCGACTGGGTGTCGCTGGCTTGGCAGGCGCTGGGCGGCTGGGCGGGGGGGCCGGTTTGGACACCGGGGCCGGGCGGGGTGGTGGTGCGGGCTTGGAGGCCGGTCTAGGTGCAGATGGTTTAATATTAGATGTAGGTTTCTTCGGTCCACCGCTACTCTTTGCGGACAGGGAATTTTTCTTCATGGCTGAACCTCCTTTAGGGTTGCGGCATTGACAATGGACGACTTGTGACTGTTGTTGGGCGTTTCCATCTCCCCGGTAATTGGGCCGGAGAACCCTTTGCGTACTTGATACGTTGTTTATAAAAACTAACCGGGTACCAGATTTATACTATTGTTACCCATAAATGCAAGTAGCGCAGCGGTGCCCGGTTCCTCAAGTGCGCTCTACTTCCATCTGTAGCCCAGGGATTTCCAACCGTTTCTCCACCCGTGTCATCAAAGTGGAAAAACCCAATACTAGTGTCAGGTAAATCGCGCCCACCGTGAGATACATTTCCATTGGATTGAAGTGGCGGCTGATGATGAATCCAGCCCGTGCCAGTAGGTCAGGCACGGCGATGATGAAAACGACAGAGCTATATTTGACCATATAAGCGACTTCGTTCGACCAGGCTGGGAGGGCCAGCCGCAATGCCTGCGGCAAAACGATATGCAGGATGGACTGCATCCGCGACATACCCAGGGCGCGGGCGGCCATGATCTGTCCGCCGTGGATGGATTGAATTGCACCTCGGAAGTATTCTGCCTGATATGCGCCGCTGTTCAGTCCTAGCGCTAGATAGGCCGCCGTCATGCGCTCTAACACGAATATCTGCCGGGCGGTGCTTAGGGGAACCCCCAGCGCGTGAACCCAGTTCGCTACATCCGGCAACCCGTAGAAGATGATGAAGAGCTGCACCAGCAATGGCGTGCCGCGCATTCCTTCAATGTAGACTATTGCAATCCAGCGCATCCACTTTGGGCCATAGACGCGCATCAGCGCAGCGGGCAGGCCCAGCAGCGAGCCAAGCGCCAGCGACACCGCGCTGACTTGTAAGGTCACTAGCAGGCCTTGACCCAGGCCAGGCCAAATCATGTTCCAAAAAGTACGTATGCCTTCCATGGCTTACTCTCCTGCGTGCTCTGCGTGGAGTTCGGTAATTTTGCCAAGGAATTCACGGGTGCGCTGTTGTTGTGGATTTGAGAAGAGTTGCTTCGTTGGGCCTTGTTCGGCGATGACGCCGCCTTCCATGAAAATCATGCGCGTAGACACTTCGCGGGCAAAACCCATCTCGTGTGTCACCACCAGCATTGTCATGCCTTCCCGTGCCAACTTCTTCATTACCTCTAGGACCTCGCCAATCAGCTCCGGGTCGAGGGCGGATGTAGGTTCATCGAAGAGCATGACGCGCGGCTCCATCCCCAACGCGCGGGCAATCGCCACGCGCTGCTTTTGGCCGCCGGAGAGCTGCGCGGGGTAATGATCGGCCTTTTCGACTAGTCCTACCCGTTCCAGTTCGAACATTCCTAGCTCATGCGCCTGTGGTTTGGACATCTTTTTGACCTTGGTTAAGGCAATCGTAACATTTTGCAGCGCAGTGAGGTGGCTGAACAAGTTGAAATCCTGGAACACCATCCCGACGCGCGCGCGGATGTGGTTGACGTTGGCGTGCGGCGCAGTGATCTCTTCGCCATCCACCCAGATATGGCCTTTATCGGGGCGCGAGAGCAGGTTGATACAGCGCAGCAGGGTGCTTTTGCCGGTGCCGCTCGGCCCGATGATGACCAAAACTTCTCTTTCGTCTACGGTGAGCGACACGCCTTTCAATACCTGGTTCGTCCCATAAGTCTTGTGCAGGTCTTCGACTGTGACGATGTGTTTGCTCATTCGGAACTCCTTTTAGTGTTCTTCCAGCGGGGTGGGTAAACGGAGGACGGTTTCCAGGCGATCCAGGCCGCGATTGACGCTGAACGTCATCACGAAATACATCACGCCGCAGATCAAGTAGACGATGAAAAACTGGTGCGTGCGTGCGGCGACCTGCTGCGAGCGACGCAAGAGCTCGGCCAGGCCTACCACATACACCAGCGAAGAGTCCTTGAGCACCACAGCGGCTTCGTTGGACCAGGAAGGGATGACAGCCCGCAGGGCCTGCGGCAGGATGATGTGGATGACTGCTTGCGCGTGGCTCATGCCCATCGCGCGCGCCGCCATCATTTGCCCAGGCCCTACGGAGAGAATCGCGCCGCGTAGTAGTTCCATCTGATAGGCGCTACTGCACACTCCTAGAGCAATACAGCCGGCCAACAGCGCCGGTAAAGTGATGCCCAACAGCGGTGGGATGCCGTAAAAGATAATGAATAAGACCACTAATGAGGGCAAACCCCGCAAAACGACACTATACCAGGTCGCGGCGCGCGCTAGCAGTTTGCTGCCGTACACGCGCAACAGCGCCAGCGGCAACCCAATCAGCAGCCCCACGAGCAACGCCACGAAGGCTACAAACAGTGTGAGAGCGGCGCCTTGCACGAAGTAGGGGATACTGTTGAGAATATCCTGGAGTTTCTCCATAATCTGTGCTCCTTTCGATGGCGTGCGGGATGAGGGGCAACGCAAACGCGTTGCCCCTCAAGGATGTTTACTCCAAGCCGCCGGCTAGATATTGTTCGCCGAGGCGCGTGATGAAGCCTTCTTCTTGCAGTTCCTGGATGATGAGGTCGATCTCGGTTTGCAATTCGGTTGCCCCCAGCGGGAGCGCAACCGCCATGTTCTCACCGGCGAGGTTCTGCTCCAACGCCAGCTCGATACCGCCTTGGGCCAGATAGGCGTTCGCAGCAAAGAAATCCATCGCCACTACGTCAATGCGGCCGTTCTTGAGATCGAGGACTGCCTGATCGGCGCGCTCGTAGCGTGTGAAATTGGCAGCCTGAAGTAAGCCGGTTGCTATCAGCTCTTCCTCGACCCATTGTTCGTGGATCGTACCGGTCTGCACGCCCACGCGATAACCGGCGATTTCCTTGGCGTCCGTGAAGGTCAACCCGGAGCCGGTCGCTACCAGAATCGCATCGGTGCCGACGTAGTAGTTCATGCTGAAGGTTACTTGCTGGGCGCGGTCGGGGGTGGCTGACATCGCCGCGACGATGGCGTCAATTTGCCCGGCGCGCAGGGCTGCAATCAGCCCATCGAAAGCCATATCTTTGATTTCGACACGCACGCCCATGCGCGTACCGATTTCGCGGATGAGGGCTATGTCAAAGCCATCGAAGTCGTTGCTTGCGTTGATGAACTCGAAGGGTGGGTAATCGGCAGAGGTGCCCACAATGAGGACACCCGCCTCACGGATTTTCGCCAGCGCGCTGCCCGGAGGAGCTTCAACGGTAGGCCGCCCGGTGTCAATGATTATGGGGGCATCGGTGGGTTTAGGGCCACAGGCAGTCAACAACAACGTCGTTACAATCAATAGACTTAACAGAGTCAAACTGATGCGTTTCATAAGATGTATCCTCCTTACTGATGCGAACTATTTTTGCAGAGCGAAGCAATCGTGTGACGTGGCACTATTGAGGGGGAATGTGCCCCATCACAGCCTCCGAATAGCCTTTTTGTTTTGTACCTCCTTAATTTAAGTGTGATGGTGCTGCGCGCAGCGGGGCAATGCACCCTAATCATCTATACTACTCAAACCCTTCGGGGTGTCAAGTCAGAGCTATCGTATTTGGGTGTGTTTCATCTGAGTTAGAGGGGCACGGTCGGAGACCGGCCCCAGCTTGCTCTGCCCGGTCTCCGACCGTGCCAGCCTCGTTCCATAACTGAAATGAAACACACCCATCGCATTTAGAGAACTCATCCCCCTTACAATGTTTGTTGCCCCGCCATAAAAATCTCCTTTTATCTCCGGCCTTGAGAGGCCGCATTTTTGCCACACATGGTAAAATGCGATAGCCCTAAGTGTCAAGTGACGTGTCGCAAGATTGGATTATAATTGTACTCAATGTCATTAAGTTAAGATTGGGCAGGTTTTACCCAAATTGGGTGGGGTGGCATTTTACCGGTGAATAACGATGTTTTGTAGGCTTAAGGCCTTGAAATCTGCCAGCTCTAGGCCCTAAACTTAATGACATTGCATGGTATGCAGTCTATAGGGGGATTCACTATGAAATTATCACGCATTGCTTGCTTGCTTCTGCTTTTCGTGCTGTTGCTGGCGGGCTGTAATGTTTCCCAATCTGAACCGGCACCGTTCGTTGGTGCGAGTATCACTGGGGCTACGCTCGACACGGATGAATCGGGCGAGGAGCTGCCTTTTCACGTGGCGGTTGTCCAGACCGGCGACCCGGTGGGGGTGGACTTTCGCGGCATATTGATCGCGGGCAGTGTGCAGTTACAGCTGCGCGCCGTTGATGGGGATGTAGTCTTTGCAGATAGTATCAGCACGCCTGGGCCATTCGCCATCAACACCACGCTCACGCCTTCGGCAGGGACATACCAGATGGGTCTGGTGTGGGATGCTCCGCTTGAAGTGCAATACAATCTTGTGTGGCAACCGCAGCCCATCGAGATTCCGCAACTCACCCTGTTGACGTTGTTGCCGGGCTTGGGCATGATTCTGGTCGCTTGCACTTATTTCGGTTATGCGCTGTGGCGACGCCTGGGGGCGCGCTACTTGGCGCTGGGCGCGCTTGCTTGGGTTATCACGGTTGCGCTCAAGTTCGCCTGGGCTATCCCTATCAACACACCGGTCTATACCGTGCTTTACGGGGCACTGCCGGAGACGTTCGCTGGGCCGCTATTCTACCTTTACGTCGGTGCATTGACGGGAGTCTTCGAGGTGGCGCTCACCTGGTTCCTGTTGCGCTATACCCGCCTGGGGCGTGTCCCGTGGGGACCAGCCTTGGCTTTCGGTATTGGCTTCGGGGCAGTGGAGGCGCTGCTGCTAGGCGGCGGCGCGTTAATCCCCGTGCTCTTGGCCCTGATGGCACCACATACACTTCCCTTAGAGGCGCTCCATGAGCTGGCGAAAGCTAACAATCTACTTTACAGCATCGCCCCCATTGTTGAGCGGTTGTTCACAGTATTGCTGCATGTATGCTCAAATGTTTTGCTTTTCTACGCAGTAGCGAAAAAGCAACCGCGCTGGTTCTGGTTGGCCTTCATCTACAAAACAGCCATTGATACCGTCGCGGCCTGGGGGCAGTTGACTGGGCTGCAAAGCCTGGGGAAAATTTGGGCTATCGAAGCTATCGTGATTGTGTTTGGGGTACTGGGCTGGTGGGGGCTGCATCGGATGCGTGCGGATTATCCCGAGGCGGATTTGCATTCTACCCCACCCGGAGTATGATTAAAGCAGGATCATTGTAATAAGAAGCGCAGCCACGTATGCAAGTACAGTCTCCCCCCACAGCAGCCGCGTCACCGTCGCCACAGCCGGGCACGGTGGATTTTGAGCGCACCCTCAACGCCGAAGTCCTACAAAGCCTGTTCCCCGTCAGCCTGGTGCTGGCGGGGCTTTATACATTCTACACGCTAAGTCATTTGCGCGAAGGTATGCCGTATAGTGGATGGCTTGCTGTAATAGCAGTAACAAATGTAGTTGCTTTCCTGATACTGGCATTGCTTCTGCGCCGCCAACGGCTCCCGGCCCGTTACGCACATCCGATAAGTATGGCGCTGACTTGCGGAATGCTTATCCACCGTTTCAGCGACATTTTCTTTACCGGTTTACCGCAACATACTACCAACCTAATCATTTTGCTGATTGGCGTCGGCTATATTTTGCTCGCCACTCCCTGGTTGATCGCTGTGATTGTGCTTACCCTGGGCGGTTGGGGCTTGTTATTGCTCCGGGCCGCTGATCCCACCCTATGGCTGGAATATGTCATTGCGCTGGGTGCCGCCACAGCGCTCAGCTTTATTATTCACTTCACCCGTCGGCAAGCACTATTTCGCCACGAGCGCTTGCTCGAGCAAAACACCCAACGTACCTATGAACTTGAGCATCAGACGCTTCATCTCGCCACACTTACCGAAGTTAGTCAAAATGTTAACGCCCTGTTGGATTTGGATGTACTGCTCAATCATGTTACCGATCTGATTCAGGAGCGGTTTCGGTATTATTACGTTGGCATTTTCCTGGTGGATGAATCTAAATCTTACATGGTTTCCCGCGCCGGCAGTGGCAAATCGGGGAGCGCGCTCGCCGAGCAGAATTTCAAATTACGTATTGATCAGGGTCTTATCGGGCAGGCGGCCAGCCATCACGAAGTGGTCTGTGTTAATGATGTGCAACTGGATACGCGCTATGTCAAGAGCGTTCTTGTTCCCGATACCCGCGCCGAATTGGTGTTGCCGTTGGAAATCGGCGGGGAGCTGCTGGGTATATTGGATATTCAGAGTGAACGCCTCAACGCTTTTTCCGAAGTTGATACACAGGTATTCAAATCCTTGGCCGATCAGGTCGCCATTGCCATTAACAACGCGCTGCTGTACCAAAGCGAGTATTCGCGCCGGATGCTGACAGAAATGCTCTACGAGGTGAGTTATGCACTTTCGCGCACGCTCAACTTGCAGGAAGTGCTCGACTTAATTTTGGGTAATCTGGTGCAGATTGTCCCGTTCGATAGAGGTTCGGTGATGTTGTGCCAGGAAGAGTCGATAGAAATCGTCGCGGCGTTTGGTTTCCCCGTGGGCAGCGCGCCTACAAAGATCAGTTTTCCCATTACGCGCGGTGATATTTTTGATCAGCTCCGCGAGCTCAAAAAGCCGTTGATTATCACCGATGTGCGTGGGCGGCCCGATTTCCAACAGGTGAAGGGGTTGCCCGAAGCGCGTGCCTGGATGGGGGTGCCGCTCATTGACGAAGCGCAAGCAATCATTGGGATGTTCTCGCTCACGCGCGAGACGCCTACCGCTTACACGGAAGATGAAACCACGTTGGCTCTTTCATTCGCCGGACAGACGGCTATTGCGCTCAATAATGCGCGGCTGTACTCTGAACTTGCTAATGCTTATGCGCAACTCGAACGCATTGATCATACCAAGACCGATTTCATCGCGGTCGCTTCGCACGAATTGCGGACCCCCCTCACGGTGTTGTTGGGCTTCGCGCAACTGTTGATAAAGTCACCTGATCTTAAGGATCATGCCATGCATCGGCCCATGTTAGATAATATCCTCAAAAGCGGTACGCGCCTTAAGGAAATCATTGATACGATGGTGGACATGGCGCGGATTGACAACCGCACATTGGAGATTTACGCAGATACGTTGGCGCTGAGCAGCAGCATCAAAGCTGCCGTGGCGCCCTTACGTGAAGCGTTAGCAGAGCGGCGGCTGACGCTGGTGATTGAACCTTTGGAGGAGCTCCCGCTTCTCCAAGGTGATCGTGACGAGCTGGTCAAGGTATTCTATCAACTGCTCATCAATGCAATCAAGTACACGCCGGACGGCGGACATATCAGTGTTGCGGGGACTACTTTCGCGGCGGGCTACCGGGATGTAGCGACTGCTGGCGTGGAGATTATTATCACGGATACGGGTATCGGCATTGATCCACAGCATCACGATTTGATTTTCGAGAAGTTCTACCAGACCGGGCAGGTGGCGTTGCACTCATCGGGGAAGACAAAATTCAAGGGCGGCGGGCCGGGGTTGGGGTTGACCATAGCCAAAGGTATCGTAGAAGCGCATGGGGGGCAGATTTGGGTGGAAAGCCCCGGCCATGATGAGGAAGGCTGCCCCGGCAGCCGGTTCCATGTAGCGTTGCCGCTCAAACCACCGGCAACACTCGCGTTGCCCAATAAAGCAACACAAAACGGCGGCTCATAAGCCGCCGTTTTGCGTTACTGCACCCCCGGTGAGACTCGAACTCACAACCTACGGATTAGAAGTCCGCCGCGCTGTCCAATTGCGCTACGGGGGCCTAAAACCATCAGCGTTCTAGTACTGGACGGAGGCCCTTTTTCACCACGCGCCCGGCAAGCACGCCCAACACTTGCTCCGGCAGATGCCCTACCAGCGTGCTGAGCTGGCGACAAGTGAGCGGTTGATTGCCGTTGCTCAAAAAGACACGGAAGAGTGCCGCAAGTAATGTAGAGGCTTGCGTAAGGTAGCCCGGTTGCTTGCTGCAATGTGTTGTGATGACGTAGTGCAACCCATCTACCTGTTTTACCTCGCCTGTTTTCCAATCTATCCAATCAATTTTCTCTCCCACGCGCTGCCCGGCGTAAGCTGCACGATGTTCGGGGCATAGGTGGGCCAGTAATTCCACATTGAAATCCAGGCCTTGTTTGCGCCACCACTCAAAATCAATGTGAAACGGCGTATCCAGAGTTGGCTTGATGAATTGTGCCAAGGCTGGATTAGGCGGAAGTGTTGCCATCAATCATCTCCTCGATAGGCCCAGTAATTGTCTCCCAACGCATTGTAGCGTTGATCCATAGCCAGCGCCGCCAACATTGGCAGGGGCGGCACACGCCGTAACAGATTCAATACACTATACAGCGTGACTGCGTGGACGGCGCGTTGTAGGCTGAGACCCGATAGGCCGCTGAAAATTTGTTCAACCAGATTCTCCAGCGGGATACGACGTAAATCCTGTGCAAGTGTATCCACGACTTGCGGGTCAGGTACGATGATCGCTGCCAGTTCGTCATATTCACAGGCTACCGGTGCGCGTGTCACCTCGAAGTGGAGGCGATTATCACGCGCGGTGACCGTGCGTAGCCACTCACCGCGCCGTGAACGAATGTGACGCGCGTGGATTTCAATGACGCCCGCTTCCTGACTGGCTTGTAAGTCAATGTATGCGCCAACACCTACCTGGTTTTCGGCGTACCATTCCTGCAACCCGTATACATAGCGTCCACTACGTACCACCCAACCGGGGAAGGTCTTGCCCGTGTCTTTATCCATGAAAGAAAAGCGTACACGATCCGTCAGCCGCGCGGTGGGGAAGAGCTGTGCTAGCCGCGCATTGAGTGGTAGGGTCCCGCTGCGCCAGTGTGGGTAAAATAATATGACTGCTAAACCTTCATCTAGCGTGCCATCGAAGGCGGATTCGGTCCATTCATCGGCTACCTGTTGCTCTAATGCCAGTGCGTCTGTGTCAATCGCGCTCCGGTTGTAGGGCAGCGGAATGTAACGCAGGCGTTCGGGAATTTCCAACACGCTTTTGGGCTCCATACGCTGCAAATACCACAATGCCTGTCCGGCCGGCCCGACTTCGTCGAAGCGCCCGTCGCGCTCTAAAGCATGTTCTAGTGAGAAAATTTGCAGGGGGGGGGAGATCTCGGCCGGCATTTCCAACTCTTCAAGCAGTGCTGTCGTCGGCAGCGGGCCGCCCTGTGCCATATCCAGCAATGCCTCGGCGATGTTTAGCTGCACCAGCGAAATCTCTAGTAGCAGCTCGCGCAAGAACCATTGTTCGCCCATCGTGACGAATTGCGCGTTCGTTTGCAACGCTTGGTGTAATGCCATTTGTACCATGTTGCCATACTGTTCCCAGAGCAGCTCCGGGGTGAGATCACCGACGGGGGCGTAGACGGCCTCGTCCAGTGGATGCGAGACGCTTAGATTCGTAACAAACTCGCGTTCTGCTCCACTCTCGAACTTAACCTGCATCACACTAAAATCAGTATATTCTGGATTGTGTCCGGCGCGCACGGAACATACTTCACCTAATAGATTGCCTAAATGCGGGAAGATAACTTTTTCTTCCAGGGCATAGGTCTCGCAAGGGCGATAAATGCGCCCTTGCGACAACGTGGCTTCCGCAAGATCACATAAATGCTGGTAGCGATGCGTAATTAATTCCTGCGCTAGGTGCGGAATTGTGCGCGGGGTCTCGCTTTCCATCAGGAAATTCGCCAAATGTTCTAAATCGGTGGGGACAATCGAGAATTGTTCCCAGTATTGATTTTTTCCTACATCACTCACAAATTTACCCTTTCACAGCAAACTGCAGCGAAAAATAAGTTTTACCCCGGGAAGTACGGAAAAATCGTAGAGTTTTTATCAAAGTTAAGCAAGGTTTTTATTTTGCTTGCTGAATCTCGAAAATCTCTGTGTCTTCCGTAGTAAAAAGTCTTTTCGTTATTGACACATGAAACATCCAAATTATACCAGCAATGAAACGGTTTGACAAATAAGCGATTTTGTTGCACACTATAGATACCCAATTACAAACAAGGAGGGCGCAACAATGAACCACGAGGAACAAACTATCGGCTTGGCAACCGTTTATGTAGCTCAGGGTATGTTACGCGCGATGGTCGTTCGCGGCGCATTGGAGAGTGCCGGTATCTCGGTGCTGCTCAGTTACGAATCAGCAACTCCTAATCTCGGCATTGGCGTGGACGGGGGTGGTCAGGTGCGGGTGATGGTTCCCATTGAGTGGACCGAGGAAGCTGAGCAGCTGCTCAAGAGCGATCCCCGCGCCGGCGAAATTTTCTCCGTACCGCCCGATGTGCGTAAAGAAGATGCCTGATGGGCCGTTATGTCACGCGGCAGGATGACGTCGCGTATTTTGCCCTGCGCAGGCCCGGATCCTAGCTGCTCCGGGCCTGTGTTTGTGGAATTGCGCTCTCGATCGGAAGCAAAGCGTTCGTGAAACGTGCTGTGTGAAGTGCAATCAAAAGATATTGACGCATCACATTTTCTTAAGAACCTGTCCGAAAATTCCGCCGGTGGTGGGGTTCGACAGGCGGTGGGTGAGCCTGCCGAACCCCACCACCGCCTTCGTGAATTTTTGGATAGATTCTAAACCAATTCGAGCGACACTATGATACACACACTCACTGTTATCGGTGGTGGGCTGGCCGGGAGCGAAGCCGCCTGGCAAGCAGCGGAGCGCGGTTTGCAAGTCCACCTGTACGAGATGCGCCCGCACACCGCCACACCCGCGCACCAGACCGCTCACCTGGCCGAGCTTGTTTGCTCAAACTCGCTCGGCTCTGACCTGCCTGGGCGGGCTTCTGGGCTGCTCAAGGCCGAGCTACGCCGGCTCGGCGCGTTGACCATCGCTGTTGCTGATGCGCAGCGCGTGCCCGCCGGCAGCGCGCTTGCCGTTGACCGCGACGGGTTCGCCGCTGAGGTCACGCGGCGTATCACCGCCCACCCACGCATTACACTCTACCGCGAAGAGGTCACAACGTTGCCTGATACCGGCCCGGTGGTCATCGCCAGCGGGCCGCTCACATCCCCGGCGCTGGCCCAGACTATCGTTCACCTCACGGGTAGTGATGCACTTTACTTCTACGATGCTATTGCTCCTATTGTTGAACTGGACTCGGTCAACTTCGCCATCGCTTTTCGTGCCTCGCGCTATGGCAAGGGCGATGAGGAAGAGGGTGACTACATCAACTGCCCCATGAACCGCGAGGAGTATGCGCGTTTCGTGACGGCGTTGCTTGAGGCGGAGCGCGCCCCGTTGCGCGACTTCGAGCAGACCGATCCGCACTTCTTCGAGGCGTGCTTGCCGGTAGAGGTGTTGGCCGCGCGCGGCTCTGATGCGCTGGCATTTGGCCCGCTGCGCCCAGTGGGGCTGCGTGATCCGCGCACGGGCAAACGTCCCCACGCTGTGGTGCAGCTACGGCAAGATAATGCCGCTGGATCGCTTTACAATTTGGTAGGTTTTCAGACTAATCTCAAATACGGTGATCAGGATCGTGTGCTGCGCCTCATCCCCGGCCTGGCGAAAGCGCGCTTCGTGCGATATGGTGCGATGCACCGTAATACCTTCCTTAACGCGCCGGCGCTTTTGTTGCCCACGTTACAGCTCCAGGTGCGCCCGGAGCTGTTCTTCGCGGGGCAGCTCGCCGGGTTGGAGGGCTACGCGGGCAATATCGCGGGCGGGTGGCTGGCCGGGGTCAACGCGGCGCGGCTGGCGCTGGGCGAATCGCTGCTCACGTTACCGCCCACTACCATGAGTGGCGCACTGTTGCACTACATCACCCACGCCGAACCGCAGGGTTTTCAGCCGATGAAGGCCAATTTTGGCATATTGCCCCCGCTCGAAACTGCCGTGCGCGGCAAACGCGCGCGGGGCGAAGCCTATGCCACCCGTGCCCTGGCTGATCTGGAAGCGTGGTTAGAAAATGTAATGCGTGAAACGTGAAGAATACACTGGTCACACATCATGTTTTACAGTAACTACTCAGGTGGGACGCACTTTTGCGCCTGAAATGGCGGCGGGAAGCACAAAACTCACGGTCTTGCCTGTAAAACAAGTGCATCCCACGTCTTGGCTGAGCAGTTACGATTAAATACTTAATTACCATTGAGGTATCTTATGCCACCTATTGTATATGAACCCGATGCACAAGCGCAGTTGTTGCAACAACTGCGCGCTATTGTTGAAGAAGTCATGCTGATTGAAGAAGTGCTATTGCTTACCAATGATTTGCAGCCGGCGGTACAGTTTTCCGGGCAATTGCGCGCGGCAGATTCTGGCGCGCTTTTCGAAGAGTTGGAACGGCGCTTGGCTGCGTTGGACTATACACCGCTGCTTACCCGTCAAGAGGACTTGCACGTTATCCAGGCTGTTCCGGGTATCGTGAAGGGCAAAACCGGTAATCCGTGGATCAATCTGGTGTTGTTTCTGATCACCCTCCTGGTGGTCGTGTTTACCGGCGCGCTCTACCACGGCGCTGATCCGCTCGAGTTGGGCTTCGACGCCCTCTGGCGCGGGCTGCCCTTCGCCGGGACGCTGCTGGGGATTCTCACCTTCCACGAGCTGAGCCATTACTTTGTGGCGCGGCGGTATGGTTCGCCGGTTAGCCTGCCGTACTTTATCCCCATGCCGCTGAGTATCCTCGGCACGATGGGCGCGGTCATCGTGCAGCGCGCCCCGATGCGCAGTCGCAAGGCGCTCTTCGACATCGGGGCGGCCGGCCCGCTGGGCGGGCTGGTCATTGGTATCCCGCTGCTCGTACTAGGGCTGGCGCTCTCGACCGTAGATATATTGCCAGTGGGCGAACCTCTGATGCTGGAAGGTAATTCGCTGCTCTACTCCGCACTCAAGTATCTGCGCGCTGGGCAGGTGTTGCCGTCCGGTGGATTGGACATCATGTTGCACCCCGTCGCCTTTGCGGCGTGGGCCGGGCTGATGGTGACGGCTCTCAATCTGTTTCCAGTCGGCCAACTGGACGGCGGTCATGTCGCCTACGCGCTGTGGGGCCGCAAGGCATGGCTGTTAGCGCGCATGATGAAGTGGGTGATGTTCGGATGGGGCGGGCTGCTGCTGCTGGCCGAGTATCTACCCTATGGCCCGCAACTGCTCACGCTTTACCTGGGCTTACCCACCACTCCCACACAGATCAGCACCGCCGGATGGACGTGGGTGCTGCTAGGGTTTCTGGTCAACTGGATGGGGACGCGCCACCCGGCCCCGCTGGATGATGTGACGCCGCTGGATCCCACCCGACGCGCGGTGGGCTGGGGCATGGTCGTCCTCTTCATCCTGCTGCTCGTGCCCGTGCCGTTGACGATTGTGATGCTGTAACCGCCATGAGCGCGCCGCTGGTCGGGATAGATGCCAGCCGGGCGGTAAGCGCCGTCCCCACCGGCACGGAGGGCTACTCGTATCATCTCATCCGCGCGTTGCTGCCGGAGCTGGCGGGGCTGCGCGCGCGCTTGTACTTCCGCGAGCCGCCGCCGGAGGGCGCTTTCCCCGGCGCGGAGCTACGCCTGATTCCCTTCCCGCGCCTGTGGACGCATGTGCGCCTTTCGTGGGAGCTCCTCCGCGAGCCGCCTGACCTGCTCTTCGTGCCAGCGCACGTCCTGCCGCTGGTGCGTCCCCGTCGCACCCTCGTTACCATCCACGATTTGGGCTACTGCTACTTTCCCGCCGCACATCCGCTGCGCCAGCGGCTCTACCTGGAGCTTGGCACACGCTGGAACGCGGCGGCGGCCACCCATATCCTGGCAGATTCGCAGGCCACCCGCGACGCGCTCTGCCACGAGTACCGCACGCCGGCGGAAAAAATCACCATCGTCTACCCCGGCTATGAATCCGATCTTGCCCCGGTGCGTGATCCGGTGCAACAGGCTGCCGTCCGCGCGCGCTACGGGCTGCCCCCGAACTACGTGCTCTTTTTAGGGCGTATTCAGCCGCGCAAGAACCTGGCGCGGCTCGTGGCAGCTTTTGGGCAGTTGATAGGGGATTTCCCGGCGTTGCACCTGGCGTTGGTTGGGCCATCCGGCTGGATGGAAGCGCCGCTGCGGGAGCAGGTGCGTGCAGCCGGGCTAGAAGCGCGGGTGCATTTCCCCGGCTATGTGGCGCAGGCGGATAAGGCCGCGCTGCTGTCTGGTGCGCGTGTCTTCGCGTTCCCTTCGCTCTACGAGGGGTTCGGCTTTCCCGTGCTGGAGGCGCAGGCGTGCGGCGTGCCGGTGCTCACAAGTAACACCTCTAGCCTGCCGGAGGCAGCGGGCGATGGCGCGCTGCTGGTGAATCCGCTCGATACGGAGGCCATCGCCGCTGGATTGCGGCAAGTGTTGACCGATGCCGCCCTGCGGCGTGAGCTCGTCGCGCGCGGAGAGACAAACCTGCACCGGTTCGCGTGGGAGCGCGCCGCGCAACAGGTTGCTGCTGTGATGCGAAGATTGTTGGAGGGATGAACCCTGTAGCGCGAACTGTCAGCGCATAGCTGCGCCGTTCGCGCGCGCGTGAAGCAGACTACAACAAAACCATGCCCGCCAACAAACGTTACGCGCCGTTCGCGCGCGCGTGAAGCAGACGCTCCGCGTTACGCTGGTTTTGATTCGCCATTCGCCATTCACAATTCGTCATTTGCAAAGGAGGCGATGAACGAAGTCCCCTGCTCGCTGACAGTAGTTATCACCGCTTACCGTGAGGCCGCCACGATTGGCCGAGCTATTGAAGTGCTCTTGCCGCAGTTGCCCGCCAGAGCCGAGCTGCTTGTCGTGTGCCCAGATGCGGAGACGGCGGCGGTGGCGCTGGCCTATGCGCCTCGCTGCCCCGGTTTGCGCCACATTGCTGACCCGCAGCGGGGCAAGCCTGCCGCGCTCAACCTGGGGTTAGCGGCAGCGCGCGGGGAGTTCGTCGTCTTCAGCGATGGAGATGTGGAGGTGGGGGTGAACGCGCTCGTGTCGCTGCTCGCGCCTTTTGCGGATCCGCAAGTAGGGGCCGTTACGGGGCGTCCCGTCAGCAGCAGCCCACGTGACACCTGCTTGGGGTATTGGTCGCACCTGCTCACGGATAGCGCGCACGCGGTACGCGCGGCGCGGGCGCTGGCAGGGCAGTTTTTGCTTTGCTCGGGCTATCTGTTCGCCGCCCGGCGCGCGTTGCTTCCGCCCATTCCCGAAGACGCGCTCGCCGAGGATGCCGTGATTTCGCATCGCATCGCCGAACAGGGTTATCGCATCGCCTATGCGCCGGAGGCCCGCGTGCAGGTCAAGTACCCCACCACTTATCGCGATTGGTTGCGACAAAAGGTGCGCTCGGCGGGTGGTTACGCGCAGGACTATGTACGCTGTTCACCGTATCAAATGCGCTCAGCCGGCCGGGAATTGCGCGATGGCCCGGGCCTGGCATTAGCGTATCCCCACACGTGGCGTGAGCGGCTGTGGACGTTGGTGCTCTTTGCCGCGCGCGCGCATCTGTGGGCACTGGTTTTCATCAACGTGCGCCTGCTCCGCCGCCCGTTGGCGGCGCTATGGAAGCGGGTAGAGAGTACGAAGTGATGCGTACCTGCAAAACACCTTCATCAGCGTAGCACCTTTACAAAAAAACAGATAACCCAAATTTTATTTGGGATAATTTGGGTTATTTTGGGTTATTGGCATTGTTGCGCGAGGGATTTGGTGCTATAGTGAAAATGTAAGGTCATTAAGTTAAGACCTGGCAGGTTTCGCACAGCAGTGAAAGGAGCTCGTGATGTCCACAGAGACCGTAGAGAAACGCGCATTGGTGCTTTCCGGCGGCGGCGGGCGTGGTGCGTATCATATCGGCGCACTTGCTTATTTGGAAGATGTGGGGTGGCGACCAGATATCATCGTTGGCACATCCATTGGCGCAGTGAACGGCGCTGCGTTGGGTTCGGGCCTCCCTGTGACGGCTCTGCGCGATCGCTGGTTGGAGCTGGAAACCGGACACGTCCAGAAAATGCAAGCTGCCGATGTCTACCTCGATAATCTGGTACGCGGTGGACGGCATGTTTTTGATACTACGCCCTTACTCGGCACGCTCAAGGGTACGCTGGCCCCCTGGTTAGGCCGTCCCTGGGTGATCCCGGAAGTGCTCAACGGTGCGGAATCGCCTTATGATGTGTGGATCACGGCGGTGGACGCTGACTTGCGCCAACTGGTTTATTTCAACAACCGGGGTGGAGGTATCAGTGCCGAATCCGTGCAAGCCAGTTGCAGCATTCCTTTATGGTATGAGCCAACAGTAATCAAAGGCACCACCTATCTGGATGGTGGCACGCTGGTCAACACCCCGTTTCGCAAGGCGTTGGAGCTGGGCGCAACGGAGATTGTCGTGGTGATGATGGCCCCGTGGCCGGGGCGGCCTGTGCGCACCTGGCACGCGCCCCAGCTGCCCTCGCTCAATGATGAGCTGCTAGCGATTCCACAACGTTTGTGGGCGGCCTTCGAGCCAGCGCTCGATATGATGTTGGGGGAGATCGCGTGGAAAGATTACGAGCTGCTTCGGGTGGAGCAGCGATTGGGGGCGTATCCACATCTTAAGTGGATACGGTTTGTCTCACCGGATAGTCCGTTGCCGGTGGGCTTGATGACAACCTACGCGCGGGACAATCACATCCGTCTTTTTCGCCGGGCGGAAAAAGATGCGCATCAATGTCTGGATGATATATTCGGCGAGCCGGTGAAACCGCGCCCGTTCCCCCGCAAGAATCTTCGTCCACGGTAATCGGGGCGAATAGTTGCCATGAGTCACGCTGCGGCGAAGCAATCTCAACCATGAACGGGATTGCGCCGTTCGGAGACGAACGGCTGCCGCGCAGACGCGGCTCGCAATGACGAGGCTGAGTAGTTACCTTTCAATAACATTCGCTCATTCGGTTGCGGCATCGGGTTATCGGAGGTATACGACAAATTATTGGATAAAGAACGATTCTTATCTGAAAAATACCTCCCAGACTTGTCGGCTGTTTCATGTTGAGAATTTTGCCTCTCCCCCTGGCCCCCTCCCCGCGCCGCTAGGCGGCGCGGGGAGGGGGCGAAAACACCCCCCCTTTCCCCCGCTTGCGCGGGAAAGGGGGAAAATCTCCAATAATTTGTCCTATACCCGGTTATCGGCACGGCATTGACGTAGCCTTTGGAGTGTGGTATATATATGTAGTGAGGTTGAGTAGGCTGGGTGATCGCGTTTCGCCATGCGTGAAGCGAGGAAAGTCCGGACTCCACAGGGTAGGACGCCGGGTAACACCCGGGTGGGGCGACCCGCGGACAGGGCCACAGAAACAGACCGCCTCGGCTACGGCTAGAGGTAAGGGTGAAAAGGTGGTGTAAGAGACCACCGGCGTGTCGGGTAACTGGCACGGCCAGGCAACCCCCGTTTGGAGCAAGACCAAGCAGGAAGGCAGGCCGCAAGGCCGGGGAGCGACCCGTTCCCTCTCCGTCAGGAGCAATTTCCGGGTAGGTCGCTAGAGGGCGTAGGTAACTGCGTTCGCAGATAGATGATCATTCCAGACAGAATCCGGCTTATAGGCTTACTCAGCCTCAATATATACGCTAAGCCCCGGTAGATTTTTTGAAATCTGCCGGGGCTTGAAATAGGGCAGTATGGTGGTTGCTAAATCTCAGTTTTGTGGTAGGATTCGCTAGTTACGGCCAACGGCCTTCCGTTCCTGCCCCCGAGCAGGAGCAAATTCCATGGATAGGAGGTATACCCGTTTTGGCTAAGCGAGATTATGAGCTGTTGTTTATCGTAAGCCCAGCGCTCAACGAAGAGGAGCGCGAGGCGCTATTGAACCGTGTACGCGGTTATTTGACAGAAGGACAAGCAGAAATCCTTCGGTTTGAGCCTTGGGGACTGCGCCGTTTAGCGTATGCTATTCGCAAGCAGCGTGAAGGCTATTACTATCTTGTGCATTTTTCGATGGATGCAGAGAGCGTCAAGCCCTTCGAACGTAACCTGTTGTTGGTTGAAGGCGTGCTACGTGAACTGATTCTGCGTTTGGATGAAGTTCCGACGCTTGAGCAGCAGCCTGCTGCCCCCAGGAAATTCATCCCCAACAACAATGATGACGACGACGATTATGACGACGACGACGATATGGAGGATGACGACTAAACCAGGTTAAAGCCCAAGTGAAAAATTGCTGATTGCGCTAGACTGCCAGTTGTTTGGTGTAGCATCGTGTAGCCTGTACTAAATCACCCAGGGTTTGCGAGAAGGATATACTATGGCGCGAGGTCTCAACAAAGTCTTGATTATCGGACGCCTGGGGCGTGACCCGGAAATGCGGTTTACTGCTAGCGGGCGCGCCGTAGTCTCGTTCAGTGTGGCAACATCGCGTGGTTGGACCAATAGCGATGGGGAGCGACAGGAAGAGACGGAATGGTTTCATGTCGTGGCTTGGGGTGGATTGGCAGAGCTGTGCAAGAAGCGGTTGCGCAAGGGCGACCAGGTTTATGTTGAGGGGCGGTTGCAAACCCGCTCCTGGGAATCCCCTGAAGGTCAGCGGCATCATCGCACCGAGCTGGTGGCGCAAGAGCTGATTTTCTTAAGCCCGGATGGCGTTTTAGATGAAGAGCCTTTAGAGGCAGAGCCGGGCGAAGATCTAACTGAAACAACACCGTTCTAAAGCAGTAAGGAGAGCAATACAGTGAGCAACGGATTTCGCAATCGGCGAAGGTTCAACCCGCGCCGCAAAGTGTGTTACTATTGCAGCGAGAGCATCAACAGCATTGATTACAAACAAATGGACGTAATGCATCGCTTCGTGAGTGATCGGGGTAAGATTCGTCCCCGTCGCCAAACAAACATGTGCGCCAAGCACCAACGCATGATTACCGTCGCCGTGAAACGCGCTCGGCATATGGCGCTCCTTCCCTTCGTCACTGAACAGGGGATGGAGATTTAAGTTCGCCCACAATCTGCACAGGGCATAGGAAATCTCCTATGCCCTGTATTTATGGGAGGATAAAGCATGTCGCACAAGAAAGTACAGCCGGAAAAGTCCCCTACTCGCCGGCAATCTGCGCGCCGCGCCCAGGAAATGCTTCTGGAACGCAAAATGATTTGGGGCGCAGTCGCTCTAGGCGTAATTATCGTTTTGGTCCTCGGCTATGGGCTGGTTAAGCAGCTGATCATTGATGAGCGCCAACCTGTAATGCAGGTAGGTACCACCAATATTCCGGCAGGCCAATACCAACGTCGGGTGAAATATGAACGAGCACTAGTGCGTGCAACGATTAACACATACAACAACTATATCACGCAGTTTAGCCAGATGGACCCGGAAAACGCTGCTTCATTTACGCAACAGTTTGAATCCGAAATCGCCAATCTACAAAACCAGTTGAGACCCGAACTGGCGGTCTTGTTTGGTAGTGACGTGTTGGATAAAATGGCGGAAGAAGAATTGGTGCGTCAGGAAGCAGCGGCGCGCGGCATAGTCATTACGCCTGCTCAGATGGAAGAGACCATTCGGCAAACATTGTTGGCGCAGGGCTACCTACAGGCAGCGTCTACGCTAACAGAGACCACAACGCTTGATGAAACGGCGAACAGCATTCCAACAGATTATGCCACTGGGTACGCCGATTTCCTGGAGGGTATTCAGCGGGTAACGCAGTTCAAGCAAGTTGACTTCGAAGCGATGATTGAAGCGGAACTATTGCGTGAAGAACTAAAGCTGCTTCTCGGACAAGACTTGGTCACAACCGCGCCGCATGTCGAGTTATCTTTTCTAGTTGCTGAAACGGAAGAAGTTGCGCTGCTATTGCAAGCCCGCGTTAATGCTGGGGAAGACATCGCCGCCATCATTTCGGAGTTGCAGGCGCAGGCCATCGAAGACCCTTCGGTCAATGCGGGGGAAGTTCCTTGGTTAGCGGAAGGTGTTATTGCCGAGCAATTGGGCGCTGAGTTAGAGCAGCTAGCTTTCAACACCCCTCTGAACCAGGCTACTGCTCCGGCACAAGCTCTTGATGGTAACTTTTATGTGTTGTACATCACCGGGCGTGAGGAAAACCACCCGCTTGATGAAAGTATGCTAAGTCAGAGTCGCACTGAGCAGTATAATGTCTGGCTCACACAACAGCTGGAAGAAAAAGTAACGCGCTTTTCGCCTGCCTGGGAAAAGGCCACGCCTACGCAGTAGGGTAGCTTAAAGACAGTTGCATGTAACACGGCGCGGGGTATCCCGCGCCGTGTTGTTTTACCTGTAATGGTATAATGTAGGAACGCTCACCAAGTCACTATACCGGAGAGGTTATGACCGATTCGCCCATTATATCCATCCGGCCTGCGCGCTGGGCCTGGGCGGCCTTGCCCTGGTTGCTACTTGCTATCGCTGCGCTGCCCGCAGCCTGGCCTTACGTCGCTGGTGCGGGACTTCCACGTACCAATGATGCGCTTCCTCACTTGTACCGTACGCTCGCGCTCGATCGTCTCGTGCGCGCGGGAGAACTTTGGCCGCGTTGGTCGCCAGACCTGGTGCATGGCTTCGGCTACCCCGTTTTCAACTTCTTCCCTGCCCTTTCCCATTATCTGGTCGGGATGTTTCACTTGATTGGGTTACCACTGGCCACTGCCTATCGTGCCGCAGTGGTGACGCATTGTGTATTGACGTTCTGGTTTACATATCTCTTAGCTCGCGATTTGTTCGGGCCGGTCCCCGGTTGGATAGGGGCGCTGGCCTACGTCTATAGTCCATACTTGCTCTATGATGCGCACGTGCGCGGGGGCCTGCCGGAAAACCAGGCGCTGATGATGTTGCCTCTCTTGCTGTTTGCATTGCGCCGTTCTGTTCTACACGGAGGACGCTGGATAGCGTTGGTTGCTGTCGCTTTTGCGGCCGCCTTTCTCAGTCACTTTCCCATTACCTTTCAATTTCTGCTGCCTATCGGCCTGCTGCTGCTGTGGATGGGCAGGCAGACAGGTTGGCGGTGCTTGTGGCAGCCAGTCGCTGGCCTGGCGCTAGGTATATTATTGACGACCTTTTTCTGGCTCCCTACCCTGGCCGAAGTGCAGTTTACACGCACGGACTTTAGCATCAGCTTAGGTTACAGCTACGAGGAGAACTTCATGTCGCTGGGGGAGCTGCTGGCTTGGCCGCACCTCCCTGCCGACCCGGCCCTGGTCAACCCGCCGGTGGTGCGCGCGTTGCCACAGGTAGCGTTGCTCTTGGCGGTGTTGCTCTTCGTATGGCGCTGGCGGGGGCTTTCGCTTAACACACGCCGCGAAATGGCGCTCTGGGGCGCAGTTTTGTTGCTCTGTACTGCGCTCATCACTCCGGCGGCCCGCCCGGTCTGGGATACCTTACCGTTGTTACGCCAGACCTTGTACCCCTGGCGTTTTCTCGGCCCGGCGTCGCTGGCGGGCGCGCTGTTGCTCGCCGCGACCTGCGCTAACCTCGATCGTAATCGGCGCGGGTTGCCACTCCTGGCGCTGCTCACGCTGTTGTTGACCATGTCCGCCGTTCCCTGGCTCTTCATGCCCCGTGAGCCTGTCCCTGAGTCGCCTACGCTGGGCCATCTCATGGCTTTTGAGCAGCCGCCGTTCTTCATCGGTACCACCACATTAGGTGAATTTCTGCCTCGGTGGGTGGAAGAGATTCCTGACGACGTGGAACTTCGTCAACAGCTGGCCGTGGGCCTATCACCCGACCGGCTGGTTGCGCCGCCGGGCATACAGGTTGAGAGGCTGCGCGGCTCAGTGCTGGATGCTACCTATCGTATACAAGTGGATGGCCCGGCCTGGCTGACCTATCGCCAGTTCTACTTTCCTGGCTGGCGGGTCACGCTTGACGGTCAACCGTTGCCCACGCGCCCTGCTGAAACTAGCGGGCTACTGGAGTTTGAGATTCCCGCCGGGGTACACACGTTGCGCATCCACTTCGGCTCGACGCCGCCGCGTATGCTAGGTGTTGCAATGAGTGTGCTGGCGTTGTTGGTGCTGGTAGCCATGGGTGTCTGGCGTTGGCCGACGCGCGTGCCGCAGACGCTGCCTGCCTTCCCGCAGCGGTGGCTCCTGCTGCTTTCCGGGCTGGTGTTGGCGACCGGAGCCTTCTTCGCGCGCGTCGAAACCCCGCTGCGCTGCGCTACACTGGAATCTACCGGGTTGCGAGGTGCGCAGCATCCGTTGTTGCTCGACTTCGTTGGTGAAGTGCGGCTGCTGGGTTACGAGCAATCCGCTGCGCAAATTACTGCTGCTGACGAGGTCGCGGTGACGCTCTATTGGCAACCGCAACGCCCGCTGGGTGTGGTGTACGACGTGGCCCTTCATATCGTCGCTGCTGATGGGTTCCCGTGGAGCAGCGGTGAGCTGGTACGCCCGCGTGATTGGCGCTTTGCGCCAGGTACTGATTTGTGGCCTGTGGATGGTTATGTTATGGATTCCCGTCTCTTGCGCTTGGTGGATGGTGCGCCACCTGGCGAATACACGTTCCGCGTGGCGTTGGTTCGTCGTGATATCGGCCAGACCGTGGCGGCGCATTCCATTGGGGCGTTGCGTGTCTCGCAGCCTGGACGGGGGGCGCTTCCGTTGGAAACTGGTCTGATGCTTGCCCCGCAGTCTCAGCCCTGGACGGGCCTGCGATTGTTGGGTAGCCGCATTGATCGGCGCAGCGCTGCGCCAGGCGATATAGTGCGGCTCACGCTGCTTTGGCAAGTGGAGCAACCGCAAGCGGTGGCGGATGAGGGCTGGGTGGCGCTTAGCCTGGCAGCGGAGCAGGGAGACATACTTTATGAGGACATGTTGCCTGTAGCGCGTAGCTATCCGCTCACGCACTGGCAGGTTGGCGATCGGCTGCGCATGGAAGTGGTGCTGCGCTTGCCGGTGTATACGCCGGATGGGGAACATACCTGGCAGGTGCGTTCGGGCGTGACAAGTGCGTTGCCGCTCGGCGTGTTGCGTGTGACCTCGCCAACACGCCTTTGGGAGGCTCCGGTATTGCCCTTGCCGGTTGATGAGCTACTTGGTGAAGTAATTAGATTATTGGGCGCTGATATACAACCTGTAACCGTAGTTTCCGCCCCAGCGGATCTCCATGTGACATTGGTCTGGCGCTCCGAGGCAGAGACGGAAATAAGCTATCGCGTCTTCCTGCATCTGCTTTCACCTGCTGGGGAGTTACTGGCCCAGTCGGACGGTGAGCCGGCGCAATGGCATCGCCCTACCACAGGTTGGCTGCCCGGTGAAGTTGTGCTGGATGAGCATGTTTTGCATCTGCCCGCTCACGTGCCCGCTGGTGTATACACGCTTCTAGCCGGCTTGTATGCGCCGGATGGTGCACGTCTTACAACATCCGATGGCCGCGATGGATTATGGGTGACGGAAGTAAATGTCGCGCAGCCGTGATTGGCGTGATAGCTTAGCTGTAATACAGTTCAGTTAAGGGCATTTGGGGGTGGGTGGGCACAGCCCACCCACCCCCAAATGCCTCTTTACAGCGGTTTTAATCGCAAAACTCGGTTGCCACCGGGCTTAACTGAACCGTATTGAGCTTAGCTGTAATTGTTTCCCTGTGGCGGGGGTGTGGAAGGCGCCGTCGGTTGCGCGTAAGCACGCGGATAGCCCGATGGCGGGGTTGCGGGGCGTAGCTGCTGGAGCATAGCGGCTGTCGCACGGGTATTCTCTTCCAAGCCGACGAGCAAGTGCAGGAATTCGCCGAGCGCGTAAATAGCCAGGAAGTTGAACACGCTAAATAGGACTCCACCCACAAAGGCAATAATGCCTCCCACTACCGGGCTGAATGGCACAATGCCGGAGTCGAAGTATGAGCGCAACTGCGCGCCGCCCATCAGCACACCGGCCAGGGTAGCAATAGAGGCCAACATCCCCACTAGCAGGATTACCCAGGCCAGAATTTTCCACAGTGTTGCCACAAATCGTAAAACACGATAGCGTTTCTCCATTGATTGTTTCCCCCAGTGATAAATAATTTTTGTATTAACAACAGGATTGCGTACTTATTCGGAAATCTCATCGTTGGTCAGGCTGGTCGAGACCGGGCAGGTTTGAGAGGCTTGATGCTACAATCACTCTTTATTCGCCGTACCGTAAAACTAACCCTGTAGTATGCTCAAAAAACGCATATTGACGGCTGTGACAGGGTGACTTTTGCGCGACTGCCGTCTAAGACAATGCCGTAGGGCAACCGGGAGAGGCTTCGGCAGGCTCAGCCACCGGGCTTCT
>CAZDDI010000049.1:15576-34929 GCA_964504195.1 uncultured Anaerolineales bacterium | reverse complement strand
GGGGGCAGGGGGATAGGGGGTATCATTTTATTTTTAGAACGACCAACTTGACACAGAAACCTTATTTACGGATTAATTTCTTAAAATTCATAATCCTGCGCTACAGGTTGAGCGTATTACAGGGCTGCTTTTGCAGTATTGCGTTTATTCTTAACTCTTTGTAAGAAATCTTTCTCCTTTCCTCTGCTGGGGGAGAGGAGGAAGAGCCTTACAAGCTTGTTCATGATGAGCGGGAACTTGTAGTGATATTTCAGCAATTAATGGTATTGTTAAGACCTGGCAGGTTTCGCAGTGTTTTGCCGGTGAACAAGCGCTTGGCCTAGCATTAAGTCTTTCAAATCTGCCCGGTCTGTAGGGTAAACTTGATGACATTGTTCCAGTAATCACGCCACACAGTGTAACTCTACATGGCGAAAGGATCGCGAATAAAGATGACATCTCGGTATTGGAGCGTGAGGGTGCGTGTAGCGGCGCTGGTGGCTTTGAGCGCGGCGTTGTTGTGGTTTGTGGTAACGGTTTGGGCAGCGTTTCCGCTTAGCCCAATGCGTCTCTCTGCCAGCAGCGATGTATGTGACTTTGAGCCACGCGCGGCTATTAGTGCGGATGGGCAATGGCTGGCGACGGCATGGATCAAGGGGAATATGTTTAACCAAGGCTGCATTTCGCGCGGGCAAGCATTGTTGCGTTGGGGGAATGAAGGGGCTGCCCAAACTAACTGGAGCATGCCCCAGACATTGTCCTTACCCAGCGATGCGTGTGCCATTCACACTGATGTGGCGCTTGATGGCACCACCGCGCATCTGGCTGTGAGCTACTGGTCTCCCTGTGACGCAGTCACCGCTAACAGTGCTCTCCGTTATTACACTTGTAATCTACTCACCGGCGCCTGCACATCAGGAAGTGATGCGGTTTACCAAGAGGGTGCATCGGGCAAGCGTATTTCGGATGCGCGTATTGTGCTGGATACGCAATCTCGCCCGCACATTATCTATGCGCAAGGTACACATGCACTGACGGATGGCGATATCCTTTCCACACGCCTCAATGGAGGGAGCTGGACGGCTCCTGTTATTGTTGCCACCGGCACGAAGATTGGTGGCTTTTACCGTCCCGTGGCCGCCGCCTCAGGGGGGCGTATCCATATTGCATGGGAACGGCACCGCAACGATGGTAATCGTAGTCGCGGTGATGTGCAGTATCGTTATTACAATGAGGATACTGGCGAATTTGGCACGCAGCGCACTTTTCTCTATCCGGATGCTTCGTTGGATGAGACAACGTATCCCTTGCCGGCGCTCGCGGCCCGCGACGGGACGGTTTTGCTTGTTTGGAATGTCTGCGCGGATGTTAATATCAACTTCCCCTGCGAGAAGTTTTACTTGCTCTATGTCCGCTCCAATGACAACGGTCTCAGCTGGGTTCAGCCGAAAGAGGTCGGTACAGAGATACCGGTGACTATGATTAACATGTCCCTCAAGCATTATGCTGGTAGTGATGCGCAGAGTGTGGTGAGTGAGTATGCCTCGCACACGCGCCCCGTCGTGGCCTTGGATCATCAGGGTCTGCCACGCTTGACCTGGCAAGTAAAAATTGATAGTGGGTATGCCCTCACCACCACGTATGTAGTATCTCGGACTGATCAGTATTACAGCTGGGTTCCGACCACTACCTGGCAGGTGGGCGCAGGTGGGGATGTCCGCATCGCACCGGCCATTGTATTGCCCGGTCCTGCAATGGATGCGAATGGTTTTCACTTTATCTACATGCGCGCCTGGATGCAGCAGGTCGGCGGACAGCAGTATTCGCGTTCCCAAATTTACTATGATTATTATGGTGGGCGACGCACCGGTGGTGAACAAGTGGTAGCCGATACTTACACGGATATACATGTTTTACCGAATGAACGTGCGCAGCTGTTGCGCGCGCAGGTGCGAGACCTGTCTGGGCAGGGGATTGGTGGAGCGCAGTTGCACTTCAGTGTGCGTGAGGGTGACGGTAGTTTTAACCTTAACGGTGTGGACGGGACTACGACGCAACGTGTCACCGATCCGGATGGTTGGGCTGAGGTTACATTATATACGAACCTGGCTGGTACTGTGATGGTGGATGCTTGGTTGGATATTGAAGCCAATGGGGTGTGGGATGCTGACGAGCCGGCGGTTGTGTTCACGCATACCTGGACAGATAACAACATTCCCGCATTGGAAATCGGCCCTTCGTGGGCTATCTCTGGCGATTTGATGACGACGACGTTAAGGTTGCATCCCTATTCCAATGAAGCCTATGCTGGTTATCCGCTGCAATATGCGGTTTGGCTCTGTTCGCAAGGCGACGAAGATCCATTGCGGATCGCGGATAGTTTGAGCATGAATGTTATGACTTGGTCGCGCTCCAATTTGGTACTAGAGGTACCATGGGGGACCACCGCCGGAACCTATTATCTGGAGTCTCACGTGGATGAAGGCGCGACGGGCTGTCACGATGCTTATGTTGCGCGTTCATCCACATTTACTGTGGGCGACGAGCCTCCTCCGGGTGTCCCCTGGATTACGGTTAGTGCCAACAAACCATTTCCCGGACAGGTGCTTCAGGCGACGCTTAAGTATCATGAAGCCGGTGTTTACACGCTGTGGTGGTGCCCGATAACTGGGGCTGCACCGATAAGCCAAAAAGTCAAAGATGGCGTCACGGTACCGACTCAAGATGCACCTACCACCACAACTTTCGGTGTGCCGAGTGGGGTATCCGGGCTTTATCGTCTGGAATCGCATCAGGGGGCGGGCGCAGCCTGTGGTAATCTGGATACGCGGAAGGCTACTTCTGGGCTATTGCGGTCTGCTAATCAGGTTTACCTTCCCCTAGTGTTACGAAATCATCGTCACTGAGAAGGCCCAGAATATGACCAAACAAAGACGGCTATTTCTTCTTGCGCTGTTGGTACTCAGTGTTCTGGCCGTAGTATTTTTGCTCGTTACTTTACAGGGTGAAGTGGCCCGTCAGCCGGCTCCGGGCCTCCCCCTGGTTGCTGGTGGCGTGACCGTGCGCCAGGCACGTGACTTGATACAGGCCTGGAGCGTTGCGTGGCAGCCTGATGCGGGGATTGTGAGTTGTGCCGTTACCCTCCGGCGCAATAATCAGACTGAAGAGGGGTGGAATTGTCAGGTTTACTCGCCGGGGAAGAAGCGCATCGCGCTGGTATTGGTGCAAGGTAGCGAAGTGCGCGTGTTGCGGGAGACGGCGGCGCTCTATGCGCAACCCCCCCTCTCCGCACAGGCCTGGCAGACCGATAGCCCGACAGTCTTGAACCGGTGGTGGCAGAACGGCGGACAGACGGTTTGGGGACAAGTGCGCACAGAATCTTTACACTTGCGCCTGGGGGTGAATGTTGAGGGAATTCCTACCTGGCAAATTACTGTTACGCAGGCGCAAAGCGCAGCCCTCACATTTTGGGAGCTCCGTGCGGACACGGGGGAGTTTTTACAACGCAATGTAGGAGGTAGTCCATGAAACGCTTGAAGTTACAGCGATCCGAAAAGGGTCAAAGCCTGATGGAATTTGTGCTGGTTTTGCCTTTGCTGTTGGCCTTCATATTGGTCACGGCAGAAATCGGTTTTTTGCTTTACAATTATATGAACGTAGCTGGGGCTAACCGTGAAGGTGTGCGCCTGGCCTCCCGGGGGCGCTTTACCGATAATTCGGTAGTAGCACGTGTTATCTCCTCCGGGGGCCTGCGCGAAGTGGCGCCCGGTGTAACCGAACCCAATTTACGCACGACGGGGACCTCCTCCAACTTTGGTGTCATTGTTACGCGCATCAGCATTCCTTATGATGTTGGTGCGAACATTGAAATCAGCACTTACGTTAGCGGGACGCTTGTAGTGCATGGGGCGGGCAGCCCAGTGGTACGCGCAATTGAAGAAACCGATGGTCGGATTGCGCAGATGAGTGGCAGTGATCTCATGGCGTATTTGGATGTCCGGCGTGATGTGGCCGCGCAGATCAATGCCTACAAGATTGCTGAGGATTACGATATCACTTCACATGAAGTTTATATCATTGTGGAGACTTTCTTTGCGCATGCTTCGTTGACCAAACTACTGCCTGTTATTGACGATCCATTTACAATTTACTATTCTTCGACGATGCGAGTGATGCAAGACGGACGTGTTGAATGAGCGCGGCTGCTATAGTTCGTGCTTACGGGTGACGTATCTGGTTTACAAGAAGTCACTGTTAGGTCATTAGGTATAGGGTAAAGAGAGGTATATGTTATGAAGAGCATCCTGAAGTTACGTCGTGAGGAGTCACAAAGCTTGATTATCGTCGCCTTTGCGATCATTGCCCTTATCGGGCTGGTCGGGTTGGCTGTGGATTTAGGGCTGTCGTATGTCGAGCGGATGCGCGTGCGGCGTGCCGCGGATGCCGCTGCCCTGGCCTCGGCAGCCGATTTACCACTCGAAGGTGCAGCGCATGTCCGGGCTTTACAATACTTGCAGGAGAACAATTACCCCTGTGGCCTGACAGCGCAATACAGTGGCAATCAGCTGGTTTACAATTGTACTGATCCGGACACCCGTGTCGAGATCAACCTGGGCTATGACGGGGAATTTATCTCTGGCCCTTCTGCAGACGATGCCGAGCGGATCATTCGTATTAATACAGTTCCCTATCGCGATAACACCTATGTTGATAACACCGCTAACCGTATCGAAGTCGAAGTAACCGCTAAAGTAGGTCTGTTCTTTATGCGGGTGTTGGGTTTCGACAATGTTTTTGTCAGCGGGCGTGCAGTAGGTGAAAATGTCAATAACCTGGATGTGGCGTTGGTCTTTGATGTGTCTGGCTCAATGGAGTTTGATACGCTCTGCTATGGTTGTTGGACGCCGGATTCGGGCGGCGGTAGTCGTTGGCCGTTGCCGTGGGGTTCCAACCAATATGGCCTTCCCACGCATTGCTCGGGCACGGGAACTTTCCTTACCTATGGCGGTCAAAAATACATTATCGTCGAAGCTGAAGAATATAGTCGCAGCAACGTAGCGGTTGATCGTGCTGAGTACAGCGTTGGTAAGACTTACTGGGTTATACAGCGTAACGGCGGTACGACCTTGAACACAACGCAGTTGCCTGCGTACATGCGCAACACTAGTGGTGGTGAGGGCGCACTAGGACGCGACGCGCGCGGCGGCTATATTGCGCATTTCCCTTATCGCAACCATGTCGGCTCGGATGGCATGGGATCTAACTGTACCTGGGCAGATTTGAACAATGGGGAGATGTGTTTGCGGGACACCTGGATTTATAGCGTGGGTGGCCCCTTTACTACCCCGCGCGTGGATTACGACTTCACCGTACCTAATAACGGCACCTGGTATGTCTGGGCGCGCGGTCAGGGCCGTGATGGTGGGCAAGGGAATCTGATGTGGGGGGTAAATCGTACCCCCATTGCCAGCGTGAGAAGTGATGCTAATACCAGTTTCGAGGTACGCAATGGGTTGCTCTATAATGCTGCTCGAAGGAGCGATTGGCGTTGGGTACAGTTAGGTAGTCAGTATTTCAATGCCGGCCAGACTTATGAGCTCAATCTGTGGGCGGGTGGTGTTGGTTTCGCTCTTGACCGCATCATCATCACTACCGACTCCCGTACACCGGCAGCAGCCGTGAATGCCAATAGTAACTTCAATGCGCAGGTGTTAGGAAATACCGCCAATATTGATAATAACCGCACCGATATGGCTTGCAATCCCTGTGATGAGCGGTTCGGTGGTTATCCTAACCCCGCTCCGAATGGCCCGCCGCATTGTCTTGTGCCCCAATTTGCCGACTATCCCGATTTGGATATTCACAAGCGATACCTGCACGATATCTACGATGACGAGCAGCCTGTCCGGGGCGCGAAAGAGGCCACAGCGCGCTTCATCGAGCGCTTCGATCCGCGCTATGACCAGGTGGGGTTTGTGACCTATAGTACCGATGCACAGATTCGCAGTGAATTGGAATGTGTGCGCCGGCTGGGCACGGATAACTGTAACGAGTCTGTCATTGCAGCCCGCGTGACCAACCAGGTGCGTGCCAGTAATGCTGGCGGTTCTACTAATATCGCGCATGGTATCGGATTGGGGATTGATGTATTGAGTAATCAATCGGGGCATTATGGGCGTCCCGGTGCCGCACACATCATGGTCTTTATGACTGATGGTGAGGCTAACCAATGTGCGCCCCTGCCTAATGGAACCCTAGACCGCTCTTGTTC
This sequence comes from uncultured Anaerolineales bacterium, assembly GCA_964504195.1. GTDB lineage: Bacteria > Chloroflexota > Anaerolineae > B4-G1 > SLSP01 > CAZDDI01. The sequence continues at coordinate 28,679 of CAZDDI010000049.1, read as the reverse complement.
TGCCCCATCGTCGAATCCCAATCCTTGTTATGCACAGGATTTCTGGCCCAACAATACCGGCAATAGTACTACAGATCGTTCTAAGGATTGCGTGGTTTACTATGCGCGGCTGGCTCGCAACAATGGGATCGTCATCTACTCTATCACCCTGGGTGAAGGCGCAGACATCGAGCTGATGCAGTACATCGCAGAGCTGACCGGTGGTATCCACCGCCACGCCCCGCGCCCGGAGCAGCTCGATCCCATCTTTGATGAGCTCTACAATCGCATCTTCTTGCGGCTGGTAGAATAGATTCTACGTTACAATGGCATTCTCCGCGCCCCATGGTTTTCCGTGGGGCGCGGTTTAGTGTGTGGATGTGTGTGCTCTTGACGCGCTTTGAACCACGGATATAATCATGCTTTAGTGTCTACCTCAAGTTGCCACTTGGGTTGATTCTGAGATTTAGGACACGGATTTTACGGATCACACGGATTTTTTTTCTGGCTTCTTATCCGTGAGTCCCCTGAAATAACTCGTAGAAATCGGATTTTTCAGAAAACAGACACTGTATGTAGTGTTTTTTTGCATTCAAATTCACTAGATATGGGTGCTACGCTGCTAAAAATCCGATTTCTCAACCTTTTTCCAGTAGAGTCATCCGTAAAATCTGTGCGAATCCGTGTCCTATAAAAGTTCTGGCGAACAAGTAGTAACTTGGGTTAGTTATACTCAGAGGTTGGTATACAAGGGTAGGAGTGTAATGAAGGGTATTTTCGAAGGTCTGCGTAAGACCCGTAACACAGTCTTTGGACAAATCGCCAATTTGTTGGGAACGGGCGAAATCACCGATGAGACCTGGGATGATCTTGAAGCTTTGCTCATCCAGGGGGATGTGGGGGTGGAAACGACCACTGCGCTCGTGGCGCGCGTCCGCGAGCGCGTTCGCGAGGAGGGGCTGTACAAGAGCAAAGATGCACAGCAATTGTTGCGCGAGGCCATGCTGGAGATGCTGCCGGAGGCGGCCCCGTTGCAGCTCGATTGGCCGCTGGCAGTTATCCTCATCGTGGGCGTTAATGGCTCAGGCAAGACCACCAGCATCGGGAAGCTGGCAACGCAATTGCAGCAGCAGGGGCGGCGTGTCGTATTGGCTGCTGGGGATACGTTCCGCGCCGCAGCGATAGACCAACTGGCGATTTGGGGGCAACGCGCAGGGGTACACGTCGTCACCGGGCCGGAGGGGGGCGATCCTGGCGCGGTCGTCTATGACGCGATCCAGGTCGCCGAGTCGCGCAAGGCTGATACGCTGATCGTGGATACCGCCGGGCGCTTGCACACGCAGCACAACCTGATGGCGGAGTTGGAAAAGGTGCGTCGGGTCATTGCCAAGCGCGTGGCTTGGGCGCCGCACGAGACGTTGCTGGTGTTGGATACTACTACCGGCCAGAACGGGCTGATGCAAGCGCAGCACTTCTTGAAGGCCGTCAAGGTGACGGGGATCATCCTCGCTAAGCTGGATAGCAGCGCGAAGGGCGGCATGGTGCTGGCGATTGGACATCAGCTGGGCCTGCCCGTGCGTTTCATCGGCACCGGCGAGGCCCGCGAAGACTTTGCGGTATTCGATAGGGAAGCTTTCGTTTCCGGGTTGCTCGGCTAATAATGTTAGTGAGATGGCTCGCGTGTATCTTTCTAATGCCGGGCGTTGCGTTATCAGTCTAATTTGCTAATTGCGATTTGTCTACCGTACATTTTCCAAGCGCATTCAGTTTTAGCCACGAATTAGCACGAATTTTACGAATTTCTTATTGTTTTCGTGTTAATTCGAGTGAATTCGTGGCAAAAAATCTACAAGTGTACGGTAGCAAAATTGCGATTTGCGATTTGAGATTTGAGATTTGACACTCGCCTGATTTACAGGCCTGCCAGGAGGAATTATGACAGATTTAAGTGCCCGGTTGGAAAATCTGGCTTCCCGCGTGGAAGCCATTCGGAGGCGGCTTTGACTTACCTGCTAAAGAGCAAGAAGCGCTTGAACTAGAACAAGCGGCGGCAGACCCGACCCTGTGGGACGATCCTGAACAGGGGCGCGCAACAATGCAGCGGCTCTCGGATTTACAGGAAGAAGTCGCCTATTGGAAGGACTTTACCAGACAAATCAGCGATACACAAGAACTGTTGGCGTTAGGGGACGTTGCACTCTTGCCGGATCTGGAAGCGGAAGGCGAGCACTTGATGGCCTTACTGGATCAGGAAGAATTCCGGCTGTTGTTGGGCGGGCCTTATGACCGGGGTAACGCCATTCTGGCGATCCACTCCGGCGCGGGCGGCACCGATGCGCAGGACTGGGCCGCAATGTTGCAGCGTATGTTCTTGCGCTGGTGTGAGCAACGTTCGTTCAAAGCCGAGATACTCGACTCGCTGGACGGTGAGAGCGCGGGCATCAAAACTGTCACAATCAGTGTTTCCGGGAAGTTCGCCTACGGCTATCTTAAATCCGAGCGGGGTGTTCACCGGCTGGTGCGCCTTTCGCCTTTCGATTCCGCGCATCGCCGCCACACTTCTTTCGTGCTGGTGGAGGTCTGGCCCGACATCGCTGATACGGTTAAAGTTGTCATAGACCCCAAAGACCTGGAAATTGACATTTACCGCGCGGCGTCAGCGGGCGGACAACATGTGCAGAAGAACGAAACTGCTGTGCGGATTCACCACATTCCTACCGGGATCATTGTCTCCTGCCAAAATGAACGCTCGCAAACGCAGAACCGTGAAAACGCGCTGCGGGTGCTTAAAGCGCGCTTGATACAACTGGAAGAGGAAAAGCATCAGCAGGAAATCGCGACTCTAAAGGGCGACCATGTGGATGCCGGATGGGGCAACCAGATTCGTTCCTATGTGCAACACCCCTATCAGATGGTCAAGGATCACCGCACTGATTATGAAACCGGCAATGTCCAGGCCGTGCTGGATGGCAGCCTCGATCAATTTATGGAAGCGTATCTGCGGCATACCATGGGCCGTTAAAGCTGTCCCAGGGCTTAATCGCAGTACCGCAAACCTAACCCTGTAGGATGCTCAAAGCCATGCCTATTGTCGGCTTGGACAGGGTGACTTTTGCGCGATTGCCGTCACAGGCAATGCCGTAGGGCAATCGGGAGAGGCTTCGGCAGGCTCAGCCACCGGGCTTCGGCAGGCTCAGCCACCGGGCTGCTTCCGGTGCCTGAGCCTGTCGAAGGCTCTGCGCTCGTCCAAGGCCGTACCTCATCACACTAACCCTGTAGGATGCTCAAAACCCGCCTATTGCCGGCTGTGACAGGGTGACTGTTGTGCGATTGCCGTCACAGGCAATGCCGTAGGGCTACCGGGAGAGGCTGCGGCAGGCTCAGCCACCGGGTTTCTCCGGTGCCTGAGCCTGTCGAAGGCTCTGCGCTCGTCAAAGGCCTCTGCGCTCGTCAAAGGCAGTACCGCACACTAACCCTGTAGGATGCTCAAACCACGCATATTGACGGCTTGGACAGGGTGACTTTGGCGCGATTGCCGTCACAGGCAATGTCGGAGGGCTACCGGGAGAGGCTGCGGCAGGCTCAGCCACCGGGTTTCTCCGGTGCCTGAGCCTGTCGAAGGCCTCTGCGCTCGTCCAAGGCCGTACCGCAACACTAACCCTGTAGGATGCTCAAAACCCGCCTATTGCCGGCTTGGACAGGGGACTTTTGCGCGATTGCCATTAATCACATAGGGGATGCCATGCGCCATTCGCACACAACCGATAGCGTGCTCGATCCACCGGACTTGTTACGCACCAAATTGTTCGTACCGCGTAATCCCCCGGAACTCATTGAGCGCCCCGAACTTATGGCGCGTATCATAGCGGCGCTGCGCCGCCCCTTGCTTCTGCTTACAGCCCCAGCAGGTTTCGGGAAGACCACAACACTTAGCATGGCCTTGAGTCGTGGTGACTTTCCCTGCGCCTGGCTTTCGCTCGACGCGCAGGATAATGACCCGCATCGCTTCTGGGCCTATGTTATCGGGGCGTTACAAACCCTCGATCTGCACATCGGCGTGACTGCGTTGGCGCTACTGCGGAGTGCCAATCCCCCGCCTTTGGAGCCGCTCATCACCGAGCTGCTCAATAGCCTCACGACAGCGTCGCTGACCAATGAGTTTGTTCTGGTGCTCGATGATTATCACGTCATCGAGCACCCTGTTATCCACGAGACGCTGGTGTTTTTCATCACCCATTTGCCGCCTAATGCCCACCTCGTCCTCGCCAGCCGCAGCGATCCGCCCTTGCCGTTGCCCACCTGGCGCGTCCGTCGCCGCATCACTGAATTGCGCCCGGAGGATTTGCGCTTCACGCTGGATGAGACGGGGGACTTTGTTCGGCACATTGCGGGCCTCAACTTGTCTCCTCAAGACATCCATCTGCTGGAAACGCTCACTGAAGGGTGGGTTGCCGCGCTGCAATTGGCCGCCCTTTCCATGCAAGATGCGCCCGATATCGCTGCATCGCTGCGGGCTTTTGGCGGAGGGCATCGCTATCTCTTCGATTATCTGGCTCAGGAAGTCTTGGAGCACCTCCCGGAGCCGCTCCAGGATTTTCTGCTGCGCACGGCGATTCTCGATGCTCTATGTGGGCCGTTGTGCGATGCGGTGCTGGCGTCGCACAACGACCCGCCGCCCTGTTCTGGGCAAGCGCAACTGGAAGCCTTGGAAACCGCCAATCTTTTCATCACGCCGCTCGATGATGAGCGGCGTTGGTATCGTTATCATCACCTCTTTGCGGAATTTCTGCGTATTCGTCTGGAACAGATGCTCGGCTCGGAGATGGTCGCAACTCTGCACCAGCGGGCTGCTCACTGGTACGCGCAGCATGGATTGCTGAGCGCGGCTGTCGAACATGCCCTGGCGGCGCAAGACATGCCGCAGGCCGCCTCGCTCATCAGCCAGAGCGCGGAGCTGATGTTCTACCGCAGCGAGCTGCACACCTTGCTTACCTGGCTCGGCAAGCTGCCTGAATCCGTCGTCCGGGATGATCCACAGCTCAATCTCGTCGCGGCCTGGGCGCTGCTGGCGACTGCGCAACCTGAAGCTATCGCGGCCCACCTGGATGCCGTCGAGCAGCATCTCAATGTGACGGCGCAGGAGGTTGTAGCGGCTCCTGAACACTTTTCACCAGAGACGCGCGGGATTCTTGCTGAGGTGCTCTGTTTGCGCTCATCCCTCGCATTCAACCATTTCGAGCTGGCCTCTGTTCTGGAATTGTGTGCGCAGGCTCGGATGCTCCTCACCGTAGATGTGACGCAGGGGGCATTCAATGACCGCGCATCGTTGCTAAACGTCTTGATCTTCAATCAGGCTTTGGCCTATGAATTTAGTGGCAATGTCGCTGGCGCGGTTGCTGCCTATGCCGAGACCTTGCAACTCAGCCTGCAAGCGCGCAATCTGCATTTGATTCCGATGGCTTCCAGCCATCTTGCGCAACTCTATCTGGTGCAGGGCCGCTTGCGGGAGGCGCTAGGCACTTATGAGACGGCGTTGCGCGAAGCCGAACAAGGCCCGGCGACGAACTCGCCTCTCTTTGGCCTGGCTTATGTCGGACTGGGCAATGTCCTCTGCGAGCGCAATCAGCTGGAGCAAGCCGAAGTCTACCTCAAGCGCGGTATCGAGCTGGCCCGACGCTGGAATAACCCGGAGGCGCTGATTCCCGGCTACCTGGGGCAGATGCGTATCGCAGCTGCTCGTGGTGAGCACGCCCGGCGCGCCTCTTTGCTAGATGAGATGGAAGCTGTTATTCGACAAGTCCCAGAACATTGGGGGCTTCCCATCCTTGTGGCACAGCGGGCGTTGTTAGATGCGTTGGAAGGCGACCGCAACGCGGCGCGTGCTTGGGCCGCGCAGTCCCCCTTCGCCGCAGCGGCCGCGCTGAACTACTTCACCGAGCCGGAAATGCTGTTTCTGGCGCGTGTGCGGCTGGCTTTGGGCGAACCCCAGGTAGCGCTGGTATTGGTCGAGCAGGTCTTAGCCCATGCCGAGCATGGCGCGCGATGGGGGCGTGTCATCGAGAGCTTAATGCTAGAAACCGTCGCGTTGCACGCTCTAGGCCGCGAGCCGGACGCCCTCGTGGTGTTAGGGCGTGCCTTAGCCCTGGCCGAACCTGAAGGCTACCTACGCACGTTTCTCGATTGGGGACAGCCGATGGCGGCGTTGCTGAAGGCCTGGCATTCGCCTGATGCGCGCTTGCAAGCTTATGTACAAGATTTGCGCGCTTATTTTGATAGCGCCGGGTATGCAACGGCGACTGCTGTTCCCCAGCCGTTGATCGAACTGCTCAGCGGGCGTGAGTTGGAGGTGTTGCGGCTCATAGCTACCGGCTGCACCAATCCCGAAATTGCCGTACAGTTGGTAGTGTCTCTCAATACGGTCAAAACCCACGCCAAGAATATCAACGCTAAGTTGGGCGCGCGGAATCGCACCGAAGCCGTCGCTTGCGCTCGCCGCCTGGGCTTACTGTAGTTCACACGAAGTGTCCGAGCTTCGGAAACCGCTCACCCCATCGGGTGACGCGCGTGTGCTCTCCCGGTAGCCCCGTAGAGAAATCACCCCCTGCAATCCCCCCTTAGTGTGATGACTTCAATGGCAAACCCTGGTATACTTGAGGGAGTTGATGAGCTCATAGGAGGTACTGATTTATGACTGAACAAGTTATCATCGTGAAAGATTTTCGTAAGATTTACGGCGACACTGTTGCCGTGGATGACATCAACTTTGTTGTGCATCGCGGAGAGATTTTCGGGCTATTAGGCCCGAACGGTGCCGGTAAAACCAGCACCCTGGAATGTCTTGAAGGCATCCGGCAGCCTGATGGCGGCACGCTCGATCTGCTGGGGGTGGATCCGAGCCGGGAGCCGGGCAAATTGGGCCGGCTTATCGGCGTTCAATTGCAAACCTCCGGCCTGCCTGCCAATATGCAGGTTGCTGAGGCGATGAAGTTTTTCTGCGCCTATCACGGTGTGGCCCCGCGCTATGATCTATTGGAACGTCTGGGGTTGCATGAGAAGCGTAACGCCCAATATCACACCCTCTCCACCGGGCAGCAGCGGCGATTGGCGTTGGCGCTGGCTATTGCGCACCAACCGCCGGTGCTGTTTCTCGATGAACCTACCGCCGGGCTAGATGTAGGCTCCCGTGCTGAACTTCACACGCTAATGCGTGAGTTGCAAGCCGAAGGGGCTACCATCATCCTGGCGACCCATGACATGGCAGAAGCTGAGAAGCTGGCCGACCGGGTCGCTATTCTGCTCCAGGGGCGCATCGTCGCCACGGATACACCCAAGGCCCTCACCGCGGCTGGCGCGGGTCTCACCAAGGTCTCGGTGCGCACCGAAAAAGCCTTGCTTCAGACCAACAGCGCCGACTTGCCCGCCGTCCAGCAACGCCTGGTTAAAGACGATTACATCATCTACTTCAGCGCCGATCCCGGTGCCACCGTTACCGCCGCGCTCAGCGCCATCAACGAGAAGGGCGATCGGCTCATTGACCTGCGGGTCGAGCGGCCCACACTCGAAGAGCGGTTCCTGGAACTCACGGCCCACTAAGGGTTTGTAAAAATATAACTTCCCGTTTTTTTTGCTCTCAGCCCCCGTCCCGGGGGCGGTTGTAGCGGGAAACTATTCTCTTACAGACCCTAAGACAATTGTAAGGAGGTTATCACCATGACAGCGTTAATGAATCATTTTGCTTACGAACTTAAGACCGGCTTGCGCAATCCCATGCAGCTGTTTATTAATTACCTGTTCCCCTTGGGTTTCTTCGCCATGATGGGCCTGGTAATGGCGGAAATCAACCCGTTCTTCCGCGACACCATGACCCCGGCACTGGCGATCTTTGCGGTGATGGCAGGTACCATCTTGGGCCTGCCCACGCCGTTGATTGAATCGCGCGAGGCGGGTGTGTACCGCAGTTTCAAAATCAACGGCGTACCGGCGACCGCCATTCTGGCGATGCCCACCCTGACGACGGTATTTCACTGTTTCAGCGCCGCCGTGATCATCATGCTCACCTCCGGGCCGCTCTTCAAGGGCGTTGCGCCGGACAATTGGTTGGCGATGGTGCTGCTGGTGGCGCTCTCGGCAGTCAACTTCGGCGCATTGGCGGCGCTTATCGGGGTGGTTTCCCATGATAGCCGGGCCAGTGTGCTCTGGTCGCAACTCATCTTTCTGCCTTCCATGTTGCTGGGGGGCTTGATGATGCCCCTCGACATTTTGCCGTCCTCAGTACAGCCTGTCGCTGCACTGTTGCCCACCTCGCATGCCATGCAAGCGATCCTGGGGTTGGCTTACGGCCATGAGCCTTCAACACTGGTTCTTGATCCGTGGGTTTCGGTAGGCGTTCTGGGCGTCAGCACACTGGTGGCTTTTGGGCTGGCGATTTATCTCTTCAACTGGGATAGTCGCAACCAGAGCCGGCGCGGGCATCCTTTGATGGCCTTGTTGGTCCTGCTACCTTATGTGATAGGGGGTTTTCTGGGCTGAGTTTGAGCCAAACCGGGGGAGCGGCACAACACCCTCTCTCGGTTTCACTATTGGCGGCCGTGTAGATGCCCGCGCCCGTTTTGCCTGATGCTATTCTCACCCAACTGGATTTGGGAATGCGCGTGCGCCTGACTTTGCTTATTGCGCCCCCTGCGGCGGGCAAAACCGCGCGTTTGCGCCAATGGCAGCGCACTAGCGTGTGGCCCACGGCCTGGCTCACGCTTACGCCGATGCACAATGCGCCGGAGCGGTTTCTCTTCGATCTTTGCAATGCTCTTCAGCGGCTGTGCCCTGTCGCAAGCGCCCCTGAGACTACACTCGTTGATCTGGTCAATAGCCTGCTGGCGGTTCCTGGCGATTTCGCCGTGATCCTTGACGACTACCATATCCTCGAAGCCGCGCCGGTTCACGTGCTGGTCACGCGCTTGCTTGATTATCCCCCGCCTGCCTTGCACCTGTTCCTGGCTAGCCGTGCAATTCCACCTTTGCCTCTGGCCCGCTGGCGTGCGCGGCGGCAGTTGTTGGAACTGTGGTCAGGCTCCTAATCCAGACCACAGCCGAAAACAAACTCGTCAAGTAACTACCGTCTTGTCATTGCGAGCCGTCTGCGGCGAAGCAATCTTAACCATGAACGAGATTGCGCCGTTCAGAGACGAACGGATGCCGCGCAGACGCGGCTCGCAATGACAAATAAAGTTTTGACTTGAACCGTTACCTCGCTAATAATTTATCCCATACCGCTCTTATTGGGTATACGACAAATTATTGGATAAAGAACGATTCTTATCTGAAAAATACCTCCCAGACTTGTCGGCTGTCTCATGTTGAGAATTTTACCCCTCCCCCTGGCCCTCTCCCCACGCCGCTATGCGGCGCGGGGAGGGGGGATAAATAACAGGTGTTTTGGACGGCGACTTCGCCGCCGTCCAAAACACCTTCAAAAACATCCCCCCTTTCCCCCGCTTGCGGGGGAAAGGGGGCCCGGGGATAGGGGGAAAATCTCCAATAATTTGTCCTATACCCGTTCTTATTGCCTTACTTGGGGTTTTGGCTATAATGATGTCATAATCTACGCCGCCATTTGTAGATGAAACAGGGGCTGTATGGAAATCAAAAACGTTGCGCTTATGCTGGTAGACATCAGCGGGTACACGCAGTTCATGCGGATGCACCAGGCCAGCGTGCTGCACGCCGAGCAAATCATCACGGAACTGCTGGATGCGGTGATTGATCAGGCCGAGTATCCTTTGCAGCTCAATAAGCTTGAAGGCGATGCGGCCTTGCTCTACGCCGAGCTGCCGCCCGGCGAGGAAGCGCAGGCCGCTCGCGATATTGTGACCCAAGCGCAAGGGTTCTTCACGGCGTTCAAAGAGCGTCAGCAGGGACTCATCACAGCTGGTGAAGGCGGCTGTCCTTGCGATGCCTGCCGTCATATCCACGACTTACAGCTCAAGGCGATGGCGCATTATGGCGAAGTCGTCATCAAACAGGTGCGTAACTTCACGGAGCTGGCCGGTGAGCCGGTCATCCTGGTGCATCGGCTCCTCAAGAACTCGGTTGCTGTTCACGAGTACCTGCTACTCACGGCTGCCTTCGATCAATTGAGCGGCGGCTTGCCCCATGTCTCATCCGAGCAGCGCATGGAGACCTATGATGACATGGGTGAGATTCCTGTGGCGGTGTACTATCCTGAACTGCTCACCCTGGTTGTGCCGCAAGCTGCGCCCGAAACGCGCCCCGCTGGTTTCTTCGAGGGCGTGCGGCTGGGACTCAAGGTGCTATGGGCGCGGCTCTTCCGCCCCCGGCGCATCTTCCGCAACTTGCCGCGTTGACGTGATGCGTGAAACGTAAAACGTAAGAAATTACGTTTTTAAGAAAGAACTATGAAAATTAAAACCCTATGGCTCCTGTCGCTGCTGCTGCTTGCAGCGTGTAGCGCTCCCGGTGTCGAGACGCTCTTGCCGCCGTCAGCCACTGCTACCCCTACCGTGCTCCCTTCGCCCACCGCCACCCTTACGCCATCGCCCACCCCTACCATGACCCCCACACCGACGCCCACGCCCACTCCGCCACCCTCGGAGCTGCTGCTCCAGGCGCAGCGCGCCTACGCCATCGGCGATTGGGACGCGGCGACCACACTCTACGAGCAGTTGTCGCTGATCTCGGCGATGTCGCAGGAAGACGCCATCACTGCCTGGCTGGGAATGGCGCACACGCGCCTGGCTGCCGGCGATACAGAAGCGGCGCTTGCTCTGCTGCGCACTTACGTCACCGATTTCCCCGACGCGCCCGAAGCCATCCCCGCGCGCATCACGCTGGGGCACGCGCTGCTCCTGGCTAACGCACCGGAAGAGGCTGTCGCGCACTTCAACGCGCTGCTGGCGCGCGCCCCCACGCTCACTACCTACCTCTATGAGTGGATTGGCGATGCGCACCGCGCTGCTGGCGACTACCCCGCCGCGCTCGATGCCTACCAACAGGTCTTGAACGCTCCCCGCGACCTGAGCCAGCAGGTCTTCGTGCGTGAGAAGCGCGGATTAACTTACACGGCGTTGGGTGATTACACCGCCTCGATTGCCGAGTATGATGCCATCTTGGCGGTCGCTCGTATTGACGCTTACCGGGCGCGTATCAGCTACCAGGCGGCGCAGACCGCGCTGCTGGCGGGCGATACCGCCCAGGCTTATCGGCGGATGCAGACCATCGTGGCGACCTATCCCACCGAAGCCAGCGCACATCAGGCGTTGGTGGCTTTAGTGGAGGCCGGACAGCCGGTGGATGATTTCCAGCGGGGGATGGTCAATTTCAATGCCCGGGCCTATAGCCCGGCGGTACAGGCGTTCTTGCGCGTCATCCGCGACAACCCCGATCACACCGGCGAGCCGCACTACTACGCGGGTATGTCTTATCTGCGGGCAGGCAGCCTGGAGCTGGCGTTGGGGGAGTTTGTCACGTTGATTGAAACCCATCCTGACGACGCCTACTGGGGCACGGCCTGGTTCCGCCGGGGCGAAACGCTGGCTGCGTTGGGGCGCACGGAAGAGGCGATTAGTGCTTACCGCACTCTGCCGGACACGCTGCCCACGCATCCTCGTGCCGCTGAGGCGCTGCGCAAAATCGCCGAGCTGCTGGAGCGCGCCGAACGGTTCGCCGAAGCCGCTGAGGTCCACGCGGACATGGTCGCTCGCTATCCCACCGATAGTGCCGCCCCCGACGTGCTTTTCCGTGCCGGGCTGGATTACTACCGCGCCGGGATGCCGGATGAGGCGCAAGCTACCTGGCAACGCTTGTTGAGTGCTTACGCTGCGTCTGCGCGTGCGCAAGCGGCCCGCTTCTGGTTGGGCAAGCTCGCATTGGAAGCAGGCGATGAACCTCTGGCGGCTACCTGGCTCCAAGCGACCATCGCTAACGGGGCGTGGAGCTACTACGGACTCCGCGCCGCCGATTTGTTGGCGGGCCGCGAGCCGCTGGCGGGTGGTGGGATGCCGCTCCCGTGCGGGTCTCCGGCCGAACAAGCGCAAGCCGAAGCCTGGTTGGCGCAATGGTTAGGTGTGGAAAATAACACGCTGGGCGAGCTCCCCCTCGCTTTGCGCAACGATACGCGCCTGCAAAATGGTGTCTGGCTGCTGGAGGCTGGACGCTTTGATGAGGGGCGTACGGCGCTGGAGGCGTTGCGCGAAGCGACCGTCGGGGACGCCCTGACGCAATACCGGTTGGCATTATTCTACCGCGACATCGGCCTGTATCGCTCCTCGATTATCGCGGCGGCTACCGTGTGGCAGCTATCGCCTGCCAATGACATCCCTGCTGCCCCCCGCTTCATTGGGTGCCTGATCTACCCTACCTATTATGCCGATCTGGTCGAGCTGGAGGCGGAGGAATTTGCTTTCGATGCACTGCAACTGTACGCGCTGTTGCGGCAGGAGAGTCTCTTCGAAGGTGCGGCGACCTCATTCGCGGCAGCGCATGGTTTGATGCAGGTGATTCCGCCCACCGGTCAAGAGATTTACGCTGCTTTGCAGTGGCCGCCGGATTACGAGACCCGCGACCTGTATCGCCCGCAAGTGAGCGTGCGCTATGGCGTGTGGTATTTGGCGCAGCAGCGCAACCGCTTCGCTGGCGCAATCTATCCGGCGATGGCTGGCTACAACGGCGGGCCGGGCAACGCCGCCCGCTGGTGGGCCGCCGCTGGGGAAGAGAACGATCTGTTCGTGGAGCTCATCGCCTTCACGGAGACGCGCACCTACATCGAGCGCATTACCGAGCACCACGCGCGCTACCAGTATTTGTACACCTCTCCGTAAGCCCCGCGTATGGATTACCAGATCAGTCCTTAGTAGATCACGCATCTGTTGGTAGCGCACGATTTATCGTGCTTCTGGAATGCTAAAAAAGCAATCGCGCCAAAGTCGCCCTGTCAAAGCCGGCAATAGGCGTGGCTTGAGCATACTATAGGGTTAGGTTTGCGGTACTGCCTTTGCCGCACGCAGAGGCCTTCGACAGGCTCAGTCACCGGAGAAGCCCGGTGGCTGAGCTTGCCGAAGCCCGGTGGCTGAGCTTGCCGAAGCCCGGTGGCTGAGCTTGCCGAAGCCCGG
>CAZDDI010000049.1:0-15476 GCA_964504195.1 uncultured Anaerolineales bacterium | reverse complement strand
GCCGAAGCCCGGTGGCTGAGCTTGCCGAAGCCCGGTGGCTGAGCTTGCCGAAGCCTCTTCCGGTTGCCCTATGGCATTGCCTTGGACGGCAATCGCGCCAAAGTCGCCCTGTCAAAGTCGGCAATAGGCGTGGCTTGAGCATACTATAGGGTTAGGTTTGCGGTACTGCCTTTGCCGCACGCAGAGGCCTTCGACAGGCTCAGTCACCGGAGAAGCCCGGTGGCTGAGCTTGCCGAAGCCTCTTCCGGTTGCCCTATAGCATTGCCTTGGACGGCAATCGCGCCAAAGTCGCCCTGTCAAAGTCGGCAATAGGCGTGCTTGAGCATTCTACCGGGTTAGTGTTGCGGTACTGCCAGAAAAGTAATTACTTAGCCTAGTCATTGCGCCGTTCGTCTCCGAACGGCGCAATCTGATTTATGGTCTGCGAATGGCGCAATGACAAATATAGTTTGAGCCTGAGTAGTTACAAAAATGGTCCTCAAAATAATTTGTCTTCTCTCGTATCTCTACCCCCTGATATAAACATGAGTAGCATTTGGAGGATAATCCTCCTATCCCTATCCCAAAGGAGTGTTACTCATGCACGAAACGTACCGTACCGCAGACACCTTGATTGTGGCGTTGGACATCGGCAAGAATGTCCATTGCCTGGGCTGTTACGATGGGCAGCTGACGGAAATCGTCGCCCCGCGCGAGCTCCGCAGCCATCTCCCCGGCTTTGCCGAGTTCCGTGCGGTGGTGGATCCGTTGCTCGCCAGCGGCCGCTTTCGCCAGGCCCTTATCGGCAACGAGCCGACCGGGGTGTATCACGAGCCGTGGGCCTGGCAGATCCGCGCTGCGTATTTGACCCCGCCCGCCGCCCTCGCCTGTCCCGTCACCTATCACTGGCTGAATCCCTTGCTCAGCAAACGCCGCCGCGAACAGCAGTCCATCCGCCCCCGCAGCACAGATCCCCTGGCTGTCCACGCGATTGCCGCCTGTTTGGCAGATGGGTTGGGCTATCCCGCCTACTTCCCTGATCCCATCACCGCCCACTTGCAGCAGTTGGTGCGCATGTGGGAACAACAACAGCAGCACCTCCGCCACCTGGGTCGCCAACTCCACCCGCAGATTGATCGCTTGTGGCCCGGCGCGCTGGTGGATGTCGCCAAATTCCAGCAAGCCCATCCCGACCTGCCCCCACCCACGCCGTTGGTCGCCACGCACGGGCTCGACCGGGAGCGCGTGGCCGCCCTCTTCTTGCACGCCCCCAATCCCTACACGGTGTTGGCCTGGAGTCCCGCGCAACTCATCGCCTTCCTGCGCCAGCATGTGGGACGGGGCGGCCCGCGGACCGCCGAACGCATTTTGCAGCTGCTCCGCCAGGCCCCGTTACCCCCGCCGGACTTAGCGGAACTGCTCGCCGCGCGCTTACAGGCTGATTACCAGGCCTATGACGCGCTCCGCACGCGGCTTAGCGAGACGGAAACGGCGATTACGGATCTAGCGGCTCAGACCGACGCGGCCTTTTTGGATACCATCCCGGGCGTCAGCCCACTCCTCGCCGCCCGCTATCTCACCGCCGTGGGCAGCATCACGCGCTTTCCCTCCGCCGGGCACGTCTGGGCCTTCGCGGGCTTCGATCTGGTGGTGGATGATTCCGGCGACCGCCGCCGGTTGGGCAGCATCACCAAACGCGGTTCGCCCACTTTCCGTGACACGCTCTTTCTCATCGGCCTGCATACCGGCCAACACTGTCCGCCGATTGGCTTGACCTTGCTGACGGCCCGGGAGCGCGGCCTCTCCTTTGCGCGGGCCGTCATCCATGCCGCGCACAAAGCCAATCGGCTCTGCTTCACGCTGTTGCAGGAACGCCGCGCTTACCGGCCCGGCCCAGCGGCGGAAACGGAAGCCTTTGCGCAACGTGCCGCCGCCGCACCAGCCCGCAAGCGCCGCCGCCCGCACGCGAGCCCCTAATCCACTCCGCCACTCCCGCGTGGGCGCGTAGCCGGATGCTCTGGTAGTCCCGCACCCGGGACGGTTCGCCAGTCCCCTTGACGAGCAGCGTCGTACTTTAAGCCTGATGTAGTCCGGCCGCCCGCCGCGAACGGGTCCGCAGTCAGACGTAGCGCCTCGGGCGCGCAATTACGTCTATCAGGATGGATGCGCGGCAGTCTGGGCGGCCACGGGTGGCCCGGTTGACGCCGGTGTCCTAACGCACACGCGGTTGTGACAGAGTATAAACTTAGCAAGTCAGCCTGTTAGCAGGCTGGCTCGTGACTGTGCGCCTGTGAAGCGGTCACTTGACAAGTTGAGAAGACGCTTGAGAATACCTCTTTTCTGTGGTATAATTTAATAAGATAAAGATTATTTATATAGCCATTATTTTTTCAAGAGAGAGACCTGTCAGGTTTCAAAAACCTGACAGGTCTGATTAACCGGTGATTTACCAGAGAGACCTGTCAAAACCTGACAGGTCTGAGAAGTATCACTATTTTTCAAGGATTTCTCATTAACCGAGGGTTCACTAATGGTAGGATAAAAATGTAGCGCGAACTGTCAGCGCATAGATGGGCCTTTCGCAGCTACGCGGAGCAGACGCTCCGCGTAGCTTATTTTGATTTGCGATTTTCAGGAGGAGGTTATAATGAAAATTGTATGGAACTCTAAACTGTGGCTACTGCTCATTATTGTGAGTGGGCTGATTGTGCCTGGGCCGCAACCGGCCCAGGCAATCGTTACTTCGCCGCTTTGGCAAGTCCACGCGCCGTACTTTCCCAACGGCGTGCGTTATTCCGAGACGGCGATCTTCTGGTTCGGGCGTATCACGCCTACGGAGAACTACGCCGATGTGCGGATTGGCTACTCCACGACTGGGCTGTATATCAACCTGGCGGTGATTGATCGGCGGCTGTGGTACGATACCAACCCCTCCCCCGCCAATCTTACGGCCTGGGATGCGGTATCGCTCTACCTTTACCTGGGCGGGCCGCAGGGCGCAACGCCCACAACTCAGGCGTATCGCTTCGATGCGCAACTGAATTACTGGGAACCGCGCGCCAACTATCAGGCCAGCTATCGCGGTGATGGGGGCGGCTGGACACTGACGCCATTCACGTTCACCGCGACTTCTGGCTGGCGCGGCAACCAGCCCAACAATAACACTGATGATCGTGGCTGGACGATGACCTACAATATCCCCTTCAGTAGCCTGGGACTGAGCGGGCCGCCACATGGGGCTACCTGGGGATTGGCGCTTGCAGTTCACGACCGCGACGATGCTGCCGGGACGCCCCTCTCCACACAGACCTGGCCGGCAACGTTGCAGCCTGCTCAGCCGCAGAGCTGGGGCGCGCTGACTTTCGGCTTGCCAGCGCCCTACACACCTCCGCCCGCGCTCACGGAATCCCGCACGCTGATCCGCCAGGGATTGAACGGCGCGACTGTGCCGGATGCGCCGGTGGGTGGATTTGCCACTTGCGGGCGGCCTGGAGACTGGAGCACGTTCTGGAGCACATGGGGCGAGCGCAACTATCGCTACTACGGCCAGCTCAATCGTTTCAATATCCAAAACCAGAGCGATATTTCCGATTGGCCGTGCTTCTCCAAGTATTACGTCCGCTTTCCGCTTGACCAGATTCCGCCGCACCGGGTCATTCTGGGCGCGACGGTCACACTGCACCAGTTTGGCGGCGCGGGCGCGGGCTGGCCGCCGCCCGCGCAACGCTCGCTCATCCAGGCATATACTGTGGCTGGTGACTGGAACGAGGCCTCGCTCACCTGGAACAACGCCCCGCCAGCCGGGCGCTTCGCCGGTGCGACGTGGGTAGATCCCACGACTGTCTACCTGGGACAACCCGGCAAACCGTGGACATGGGATGTGAGTGCCGCAGCCGCCGAGGCTTACGCCACCGGGCAGCCGTTGGATCTGGTCTTCTATGAGTCAGACGCGGCCTATCATAGCGGGAAATATTTCTGGTCGTCCCACGAAGAGGAATTCAACCGGCAGGCCCGTCCCACGCTGGAAGTGCGCTGGGGCGATCCTTACGCGGCAGTAGATAAGACGGTGCAGCCTTCATTGGCCGCATTTGGCGATGTAGTGATGTACACGCTGCAAGTGCAGGGGAACGGCGCACCGCTGACGCTCGTGGATATGCTGCCGGAGGGCCTGAGCGCGCCGTTTGCGCTAAGCGCCGGGCTAGACTTCATCCCACCCCAGCGGTTGACGTGGAGTGGGCAGCCGGGCCTGGGTGAGGTGGTCACGTTGCGCTACGCTGTGACGGTGACGCAGGAGACGCCTGCCATCCTCCACAACGAGGTGCGCATCTTGCGCCAGCTCGCGGCGACCACACACACGCTCATCGTGGATGCGCGCGCGCTGTATCTGCCGCTGGTGTTGCGCGGAGGTGGCGCGCAGCCGAGTGGGGCTGTGATGGTTTCCAAGCAGGCCGCGCCACTCGCGCCGCAGCCGGGGGATGTGGTGACGTACACCTTGCGGGTGACAGGCAACGGGCAGCCCGTGGCCGTGCTAGATACGTTGCCGCTGAGCGTCACGCTCAAAGCGCTGCTCAGCCCCGCGCTGGTCTTTGTCGCGCCTAACCTGATTACCTGGCAGGGAACGCCCGCAGCAGGAGAGCCGGTGCTGTTGCGCTATGCCGTTACCGTTACAGCGGCCTCCGGCTCGCTGTTGACCAGCGCGGCGGCGTTGTTCCAGGTGGATGATACTGCGGGTGCTGTGCTGCTGGTCAACCCCCGCCAAATCTACCTGCCGCTGGTATTACGGTGATTTTCAAAATCGCAAAATGTGCGATAATTAGGGATACTAATAATCTTCTGCTATCTCTAAACACTCTGTAAAAAAGGAGACTCTGATGCGAAAACAGTTACAAGAGCATATCGCTCGCCTTCGGGCTGCTGGCGCGCATTATGTGGATGCGCGTTGGTACCCCGTCGAGGAAACTAACGACCTGCTGATGTGGAACGGCAACCTCAAGGAAGCCTCCGCCGCTCGCGAGAGCGGTGTGGGCGTCCGCGTGCTTTACAAGGGCGCGTGGGGCTTCTCGGCGGCTTCGGACACCAGCAACCTCACCGCGCTGTTCGATAAGGCCCTGGATAACGCCCGCATCGCCGCCGAGCGCGTCACCTTCCCCATCCGCCTGGCGGAAAAGGACGCCATTCAGGCGACCTTCGCAAGCCCTAATGAGATTAATCCGTTTACTGTACCGCTGGCCGAAAAGGTCGCTTTTATGCAGGCGATGGATGCGAAGCTCAATCAGCCGGGCGTCTTTCAGCGCGTTTGCGCATTGACCTTTATGCGCAAGCAGATTGTCTTCCTGGATTCGGAGGGCAGCGAGATCGAGAAAATCATTACCGAGGTCTTCCCGACGATTGAAGTGACGGGCCTGGACGCGCAGGGTGAAATGCACTCGCGCAAGTTCAACCCGGCGCGCATGGGCGGCACGCGCGGTTGGGAGACGCTCGATATGGAAGTTTTCAACGCCAACGCCGAGCGCATCGTGCGGGAGATGAACGAGGTGCTGGTGGCTGATCCCTGCCCCAAGGACGTGCGCTCGGTCATTCTACTGCCCGGCATCATGTTCTTGCAGACGCATGAGACCATCGGGCACGCGCTGGAGCTGGATCGCATCCTGGGCTACGAGCTGGCCTACGCGGGCGGGTCGTTCGTCCGTCTGAGCGATTTCGGCACGTTGCGCTATGGCTCGGAGAAGCTCACGGCCCGCGCCGATGCCACCATTCCCAACAGCCCCGGCAGCTTCGGCTATGATGATGATGGCATCCCCGCCCAGAACAACCTGCTGATTGATAAGGGCTTGCTGGTGGGTGCGATCACGGGGCGGCAGATGGTCGAAGAGGCCAATGCCCGCGCCGGCAAGCGCATCTTCGACGGCAGCGGTGGGGCGAACCGCGCGACGGCCTTCTATCGCGTCCCCATCGAGCGCATGACCAATATCAACATTGACCCCGGCGACGATGGCACGCTGGATGACATCGTCCGCAACACCGAGCGCGGCATCATCCTGGATGGCGACAAGAGCTGGTCTATCGGCTCGAACCGCGAGCAGTTCCACTTCGCCACCGATATCGGCTGGCTAGTGGAGGATGGACAGGTCAAGCATGTGGTCAAGAATGCGACGTATCAGGGTGAGACCGTGCCGTTCTACAATTCCCTATCGGCAGTGGGCGATGAGTCTACCTGGGAAGTCCAATACACGCCGAACTGTGGTAAGGGTCAGCCCAATCAAATCATGCAGCTGGGCCATGGCGTGCCGGTCTGCCGCTTCGACAATGTGAAAATAGGAGAGTAGCCGTGAAGGATCAAATTTTGCACACCCTGCGAGAGTTGCGCGCCTACGCGCTGGCGAAAGGTGTTGAAGCCACATTCCTCTATCACGAAGAAGATAGTTACCTGATGCGTTTTGCCAACTCGGCCATCTCGCTCAACACCAACGAGCACCTCATCCGTCTGGAGATCACGGCGTACAAGGGCCGGCAGCGCGCCAGCTACAGCCTGATCACGGCGCTGGATAAGCTTGAGGAAATGCAGCAAGGGGTGGACATCGCCGCCGAGATGGTGGAGCACGCACAGCCCTTGAACTATCAGCCCACCGTGCCGACCTATACCGAGTCCTTTAGCGACGAGAGCGCCTACGATCCCGCGCTGGCGACGCTCAGCAATGAGGAGCGCCTGGTCTTCTTCAACCGGGCGGTCGCGGGCCTGGAGACGGACGCGCAGCAGCTCTCCGGGATCTTCTCCTGCGGTGAGAATGTCATTGCGCAAATCAATACCCGCTCGGAGCACACGCAGTATTTCAAGACTTCGGATGCGCAGATCACCATCGTGCTCTCGCACACCGCGCTCAAGTGGGAAGTGATTGCCGAGCAATCCGCGCAACAGGTGGGCGATCTGAACCCCGACGCCTTGCAGCGCGAGCTGGCGTTCCTGGTAGAGCACTACCAGCACGATACGCCGCAGCAGCTTCCGTTGGGGACCTACGACATCGTCTTTGGCCCGGCGGCCATCGCCGAGCTGCTAGGAATGATGGGCTACATCGGCTACAACGGCGGCCTGATGAAGCGTGGGTACTCGTTCCTCACTGAGGAGCAGGTGGGGCAGCGGGTCTTCTCGCCCAAGGTCACGCTGACCGACGACCCCACCCGCCGCGAGACCTTCCCGTTCCAGCGTGATATGATGGGCATGGTACGTGAACCGTTCTCCATTGTGGCGGAGGGCATTTTCAAGGGCTTCGTGTGGTGGCAGGATGAAGCCGATGAGTTCGAGGCGCAACCCACCGGGCATACCGTGCCACACAAAAGCGTCGTGATGCAGGGTGGCGACATGGCTGCCAGCACGCTGGAAGCGCTGGTGGCGCAACCGCGCGAGAACGACGTGCTCTACATCCCTTACCTGCACTACATGAACATCGTCAACCCTTCCAAGGGGCTGATTACCGCCAGCTCGCGCTTTGGCGCGCTGCTGCTCAAGAAAGACGGCTCTGTGGTTGTGCCTTACAACGTGCGGCTGACGCAGAGCCTGCTAGAGTTCTTCGGCGACAAAGTAGCCTGGCTGTCGCAAGCGCAAGTCGCCGCCAACACGTCCATGAGCTACGGCGCGCGCAATCCCCAGGCCATCATCGTCCCCGCGCTGATGCAGGTCAACGGGCTGGAGATTTCACATTCCAATTCGGCGTATTAGGGTGGTTCGGTAGTATCAGCAGCCCCCGCGCTCTCACGATAAGTGATGGCGCGGGGGCTTTTTCTTGCCACTTGTGGGATGCGGTGGTAATTTCCAAAATCGCAAAGTGTGCCATAATGAGGGTGAAAACAACTGGAATGCTCAGAGCGGAGCTGGCGCTCCGCGACGAGTTTTGAGATTCGCCATTCGCCATTCCAAAGGAGCAACCATGACCAGTCCCTTCAAAATCGAGTCCCTGCTTTCTGCGCGAGTGTTCCTCAGCCCGCAGCTGGTGGGCGAGCGGGTGTTCTTCATCAGCGATATGTCCGGTCGCTTGAGCCTGTACGCGATGGACAAGGACGGCAGCGTGCCGGAGCCGCTGTTGCCGCCCAACATCGCGCTCCAAAACCCGGCGCTGATGGGCGGCGCGCCCTTCTGCGTGTTCCCCGCTTGGGGCAACATCATCGTGATGCTGGATAACGACGGCGACGAGAACTACCAGCCCTGCGTGATCCCTATCGCTGGCGGCATCCCAGAACCGCTCTTCAGTGAACAATTTACCGGTAAACAGGTGGCTATGACCCATGTTGACTTGGAACAGAACATCGCCGCCTTCAACTTGGATGGGCGCACCGTGCCCGACCAGGATGCTTACCTCGTGCGCCTGGAGCCGCTGGAGCTCACGCATCTGGCGACGAGCTACTACGGAACATTCTTTGCCGCCACGACGCGGGATTACAGCCGCATCATTCTGGGCGATGGTTACAGTGCGGGCGATGTTATCCTGTACCTGTGGGAGCAGGCTACCGGCCAGCGGCGGCTGCTCTACGGCACGCCCATCGAACAGCGTGAGCCGGGGCAGGTTGTGCCACTCACGGGCTTTGCAGGCGTGACCTTCGATGCGCAAGAGCAAGGACTGCTGCTCATCACGTCGTTGTTCGATGATGGTTACGGGCTGGCTTATCTGCCGTTGGATGACCCGGCAGCCTTGCAACCGGTGGTGGTGGAGGGCATCAAGCACAATGGGGTGGGCGAGCTGGTGGGGCTTGAGGCGCATCACACACACGCGCATTACACGCTCAAGTACAACATTGATGGCGTCTCGTGGGTGTACGAGGGCTTGTTCGACCCGGCGACGCTGCGGTTCACCATCACTCGCGTGGTGGTAGGTACGGGCGAGCTGGCGCAGGGTGTGGTGCAATCCTTCTACTGCGAAGAAGCCACCGGCAACGTCGCGCTGGCCTTCTCTACGGCCACCTCGCCCGCGCAACTGTATGTGATCGAAGGCGACCGGGTGACGCGCCAGACTCACCAGCGGATTCTGGGTATCCCCCAACACCTGCTCTCCTCCGGCGAGGATGCGGCCTTCATCAGCCATGACGGGTTGCGCATCTCGGCGCGGCTCTACCTGCCCGCGCCGGAGCTCGGCTACACGGGCCAGCGCCCGGTGATCTTCTACATCCACGGCGGGCCGCAGAGCCAGGAAAAGCCCGATTTCACCTGGTTCTCCATGCCGCTGATTCAGTTCTTCACGCTCAACGGTTTTGCCGTGTTCGTGCCGAACGTGCGCGGCAGCTCCGGCTATGGCATGGACTACATGAAGCGCGTGGATCGGGACTGGGGCGGCCAGGATCGCCTGGATCATGTGGCGGCGTTCGAGCAACTGCGCGCCGACCCGCGCCTGGACATGGAACGCGCCGGCGTGATGGGCCGCTCCTACGGCGGCTACATGACGTTGATGCAGGCCGGGCTGCACCCCGACTTGTGGAAGGCGGCGGTGGATATGTTCGGGCCGTACAGTCTCTTCACCTTCCTGGAGCGGATGCCGGAAACGTGGAAGACCTATTTCCATATCGTGCTGGGCCATCCCGAAAAGGATCGGGACTTTCTCACGGAACGCTCGCCCAGCACCCATCTGCACAACCTGGCCTGCCCCATGTTGGTCATCCAGGGGCGCAACGATCCCCGCGTGGTGGCTGCGGAATCGGTGGATCTGGTCGAGCAGCTCAAGGCGCAGGGGAAAGACATTGAAATCCTCATCATGGAGAACGAGGGCCACGACGTGCTCAAGTATGAGAACAAGGTGTGGGTCTACAACGCGATTGTGGATTTTTTCAAGCAGCATTTGGGGTAGGCGGTAGACAGCAGACGGTAGACGGGAGCACTAAATCGTTCCCCATCGCCATTCGCAAATTTACCAGGAGCAATCATTATGGAACGACCTGATTTGACCGGTGTGGATGCGGACGTTGTTGCCTACATCGAGGCGTTGGAAGTGGAGCTGGAGCGCGGGCGCGGCGGGACGCGCGCGGCGCGGCCAGCTGTGGAGGAAGACCCCGAAGCTGCCTATCACGAGCCGCCCACGCCCTTTAGCGTGCTGACGTTCAGTGCCGGGGGACTGGTCAAACGGACACCGCGCCATCTTTACGGGCGTCAGCGGCGTGGCGGGATGGGCGTTTTTGATCTGGACGCGCCCGATAGCGACGCGCCCGTGCTGCTGGCTGTGCTGCACGAGGCGCAAGACGCGCTGCTGTTCACCAGCGAGGGGCGCGCCTTCCGGCTGCCGGTAGGGGAGTTGCTCGAATCGCCGGTGCGGGCGAAGGGCCAGCCGCTCAGTGAGTGGCTGCCGCTGCGCTCCGGCGAGCGCGTCGTGGCGGCGCTGCCTGATCAGGGTGGGGCGTATGTGGTGTTGGCTGCCGAGCGCGGCTGGGTGCATCGCGTGCGCGCCAGCTTCCTAGGGCCGCGCATGATTCCCGGCATGGTCTTCCACGAGGTCAAGCAGGGCGGCCCGCTGGTGGGCGCGAGTTGGACTACCGGCGATGGCGATGTGTTCGTGGCGACGCGGCGCGGGATGGCGATTCGCTTCCCGGAGCAGCGCATCCATGAGGTGTCCGGTTCGTTGGGCATCCGTCTGGAGCGTGGCGATAGTGTGGCAGCGGTTGCCGGTGTCACAGAGACGAGCGGTCTCTTTTTGTTGGGCGATGAGGGTAAAGGTACGGTGCGCTTGATGAGCGGGTTTGCGGTCAACAAAATGCCGGGGGGCGGGGGCAAAATTGCGCTCAAGACCGAGACGTTCGTTGCGGCGATCCCGGCAGCTGAGGACGATGATGTGTTTGTGATCTCGCAGCTCAGCAAAATCATCCGGTTTGCCGCCAGCGAGGTTCCCCCGAAAGAGGGGGTGGTGCAAGGCGTCAATTGCATCGCCTTGCGGGCGGATCAGGCTGTTGCGGCAGCGGTGGCCGTGAAGCGTGAAACGTGATGGCTCTTCACACGGCACCCCCAACGCGCGGATGGGCGCGCCGTTGCGTTATCTGTACCTTCAATGGGTAAGGGTGACTTTCCGTAAACCGCGAGGATGGTCTGGATCGTAGCCCTTCGCCAGCGTCAGTCCTAGCGCGAACAGCTGGCCGGGCAGCACGGTCACAAGCGGTGAGAGCCATTCGGGGATGTCCGGCGGGAGGGGCAGGGGTGTTTGGGCCAGCGTCAGCGCCTCCCGCAGCGGGGAAATCATCAGCAGCTCCGGCGCGCGCGCTTGTAAGCTCGTAAGGAACGCGAGCATATCGGGTGCAGTTGCGCCTTCCGGTAATACGGCCAGCACAGGGAATCCTTGCTCTACAATTGCTACTGGCCCGTGCTGGAAATCCGCCGAGGAATATGGCTCCGCCATGATGTAGGTGAGTTCCTTTAGCTTGAGCGCGATCTCGAAGGCTGTAGCGTAGTTGAAGCCCCGGCCCATGACCACGCAGGCTTCCATGTAGCGATAGCGTTCTGCGATGTGCCGGATGCGGGGGAATTCTTCAAGCACTGTTGCGGCCCAAATCGGCACTTGCTGTAATGCTGCCAGGCGTTCGGCATCGCCAGCCCAGGCCGCGCTGAGCATAGCCAGTACCATGAGTGAGCTGGTGTAGGTTTTCGTCGCGGCGACGCTGCGTTCTGGGCCGGTGTGTAAACTGAGTGTGTATTGCCCCACTTGCGCCAGCGGTGAGTCTGCGACGTTAGTAATCGCCACTGTGAGCGCCCCCTGATGTTGCCCCTCGACAAGCACCGAAACGATATCCGGCGACTGCCCCGATTGCGAAATACCAATAATCAAAGCGTCTTCTAACGTGGGCGGGCGTTGGTAAAGCGTGAAGAGTGATGGCGTCGCCAGGGCGGCTGTGATCCCGTTGTAGGCACCGAAGAGGTACTGCCCGTAACGGGCCGCGTTATCGGAGCTTCCCCGTGCCGCCAGCACTATGTAGCGGGGCGCGCGCTGTTGGAGTCTGGCAGCCAGTGCTTGCACCGCCGCCATTTCTTGTGCCAGGACTGTTTGTAATACCGTGGGCTGTTCCTGAATTTCCTGATGTAAGTATGATGTATCCATGATACCTCTGAAAATTGCGAATTGCGAATGGCGAATCAAAACCAGCGTAACGCGAAGCGTCTGCTTCGCGGGGCTGCGAACGGCGCATCCATGCGCTGACAGCTCGCGCTACCTTTCGCCGCCCGGCGTTGATGGCTACCCCGTCGCGTAGATGTTGTGGTCGGCGTCGGCGTACTGCTCGTAGATGTGTTGATACAGGTCGTCGCGCTTCTGCTCGCAGAGCTCCGGCGTGAACCGCTCCGGTAAGCCCTGGTAGAGCAGCTCTTCGATGGTCATCCGCACCGCGGCGCGATCCTGCTGCCGCTTGCGCCAATCCAGCACGAGCTTCTCGCGCTCTAGCGTCTGGAGCAGGTCGCGCGCGACTTGCTTGACCTGGCGCGTTTCCTTCGGGGTGAGCGCCAGATCGGGCCGGGTGAGGATATCGTAGACGGTAAGCTCGGCCTCGCTGAGGCTTTCGCGGACGTGGCGTTGTGCTTCGCGCCGCAGTTCTTGCGCCAGCACGAGCAATTGCGCGTAGAAGGTCTCGACGTTGTAAGCGTTCTCGTTGTAGGCTGTGATGAGGGCCTCGAATGTCCGCTGATAATCCAGGCGGGTGGGGTTGCGCTGCACCAGCCGTGTGAGTTGGGCGTGGAGCGCGCCGCGCAGCTGGGCCGCCTCTGTGTGCCTGCGCCCTTCGGCGAAGCGCTCGCGTAGCGCGTCGAAATCAATCTGGCTCAGGTCGTAGGGCGCGGATGATTCGTGGATGACGTAGCGCCGCGCTGCGATGGAGCTATCCAGCAGCTGGGTGACTTCGGCGCCGATGTCGGGCGCGCTGGTTGCCGTGGGCAGGAGGCCGCGAAGTTTGCGCGCCAACAGATCGAGCAGGCGTTGCCGGGCGGTGAATTCCGCCGCGCAGACGTCGGGCAGGATGGCGCGATAGAGCCGGGCGACCCGCCCCGCGAGATTCAGGAAGCGGGTGAGCAGGGCGTCGTTGACCACCAGGGCTTCGATGGCATCATTGAGCGCGGACGGTTCCGCTGCTTCTACCAGGGCTGCGACTGCCGCATCCATGCGGGCGATGTGTTCGAATACATCCACTTGCTCTGCCAGGGCGTCCAAATCCACGCCGCGCGCGGCGCAGAAGGCGGTTACTTCGGCCAGCGCGTCCCGCAGGTCTGCTACCAGCGCGGCCTTATCCTGGATGGGGTAATCGCCGCTCGCCGCGCCGGTGGCGTAAATCGCCAGCGCCGCCTGCAATTCGTGGAAGATGCCGATGTAATCCACGATGAGGCCGTTGTGCTTGTCGCCGAAGACGCGGTTGGCGCGGGCGATGGTTTGCATGAGGGTGTGGTCGCGCATGGGCCGGTCGAGGTAGAGCGTGGAGCAGGGCGGGGCGTCGAAGCCCGTGCGCCACATGGCGCAGACGAAGACGAGCCGCAGCGGGTCGGTGGCGGATTTGAATTTATCATCCAATTCTTCTTTGAGCAGCCGCTCGCGGTGGGGGCGAATCTCCAGCCCGTGCTGGCGGAAGAAGGCGGTTTCGTTGTGGGCGGGGGAGATGACGACGGCCATATCGGTGCTCTCCATGAAGGCGATGCGGGCGGCCAGGGCTGCTTGTTGTTCTGGCCGGGCCTGGGGGAGCTGTTCCCGCAGCACGGCGAGCGTGTGCTGCCAGTGAGCCTGCACTTTGGCGTACATTTTGACCGTGGTGAGTTTATCAATCGAAATGACCAGCGCCTTGCCCTGATGGCCCTGGTGGATGAAGTGCTCGACGATGTCGGCGGCGATCTTGTCGAGCCGGTCATCGCGGGTGATGATCTGGTAGGCGGTGGCGAAGCGCCGCGCCAGTTGCGCCTCGCTCGCATCATCTACATCGGCCTGCTCCAGGATGGTGGCCATATCCGCGTTGAGCGCGGCGTTGGTGAGCTGCACTTCGGGCACGCGGTTCTCGTAGTAGAGGGGGACGGTCGCCTTATCCTCCACCGACTGGCGGAAGTTGTAGATGCTGACGTAGTCGCCGAAGACTGCGCGGGTCAGCTCGATCTCATCAGCCATGAGCGGGGTGCCGGTGAAGCCGATGAAGGCCGCGCGGGGTAAGGCCCGCCGCAGGTTCATGGCGAGTTCGGCGTATTGGCTGCGGTGGGCTTCGTCGCTGATGACGATGATATCATCCCGCTCCGAAAGCAGGGGGTACGGCTCGCCGTCGCGGGTGTGGAATTTGTGGATGAGGGTGAAGAGGTAGCGGTGATCTTCGCGCAGGAGTTGTTGGAGATGTGCGCCGCTGTGGGCGCGGATGCGCTTTTCTTCTTCGGTGACAATATCGCAACGGGAGAAGTTCTGGTAGATTTGCGTGTCGAGCTCCTGGCGGTCGGTGACGATGAGAAAGGTCCAATGGCCGCCGTGTGTGCGCAGGAGTTTTTGGGCGAAGAGAATCATAGAGAAGCTCTTGCCGCTCCCCTGCGTGTGCCAGAAGACCCCCAGTTTGCCCGCGTTTTCTTGACCGCGCTCCACGGCACGGAGGAGGGCTTCGACGCCGAGGTATTGGTGGTTCTTGGCGGTGATTTTTTCCAGCCCGGTTTCGCCTCTGTGGTAGAGGGTGTAGTTTTCCACCAGATCGAGCAGGCGCGCGGGGGTGAGGGTGGCGCGAGCCAGCGTTTCGAGCCGGATTATCCCCTGCTCATTTTCAGCGTTGACCTTTTTCCAGGTGCCGAAATGTTTGAACGGGGCGGCGAAGTTGCCCAGTACGGCCTGGCTGCCGTTGGAGAGGACGACCAGCCCGGTGTACCAGAAGAGGTGCGGGATGGCGGTCTTGTAGTCGCACAGGTTGACAGTGTAGGCGTCGCTGAGCTGGCGATGGTGGGCTTTGAGTTCGCCAAAGAAGAGCGGGATGCCGTTGATGAAGCCGATGAGGTCGGCGCGGCGGCGGGCGTGCGTGCTCTGCACCCAGAGTTGTTGCACCATGAGGCACTCATTGGCGGCGGGCGTGCGCCAATCTATGACCTGGGCTTTGGCCGTGTGCTCGGCGCCGGCGGCGTCGCGATAGGTGACGGGGATGCCGTCTTTGAGGAGCTGGTAGACGGCGCGGTTAGCCTCCACGGGCTGCATGGCGCTGCGCCCCTGGGCCAGCGTCTCGAGCGCGGCCGGGAGCGCGGCGGGCGGCAGGTCGGGATTGAGGCGGGCAAGCGCCG
Source organism: uncultured Anaerolineales bacterium (assembly GCA_964504195.1). Lineage (GTDB taxonomy): Bacteria > Chloroflexota > Anaerolineae > B4-G1 > SLSP01 > CAZDDI01. Next base: position 274 of record CAZDDI010000049.1, on the reverse strand, counting down.
CCAGCACGCGGTCGGGCAAGAGCACGTCGGCCTCATCGCGGCGGCCCAGATAGGGGCGTTTGACGGTGGCTTTCTCCGGCGTGAAGGCTTCGTAGAAAGCGTTGGCCGTCTGCCAGCCGAGCTCGGCAAAGAGCTGGAGCGTGCGATTTTCGAGGGCTTCTTCGGCATCAAGGTTCATAGTAGTTCCTTTAACGCAAGGACGCAAAGGCGCAAAGACGCAAGGTTTTTTTCTTTCTTTGCGTCCTGGCGTCCTGGCGGCTTGGCGTTTTCTTTT